>CAUPQW010000010.1:0-270895 GCA_963513545.1 uncultured Flavobacterium sp. | reverse complement strand
TAGCAAACTGTCTTCAATTACATCTTTTTGCTCCAGCATAGAAATTTTCTTTTGGTTCCAGTCTTTACCCAGATCATAAGCCAATGCTTCCTGCTTTATGTTAAGCATTTCTCTAAAACGTTTTACGTTTCTTCCCTGATGTATTTTCTGTTCCATAACGAGTATCAATTTTCTAATGGCTCAAAGATAAAGCCATTTAGATTAAAAAGTCTTAGTCTCAAAGATAAAAAAATATCGGATAAAACATCTTTTTTGTCAGATATTATATCCGCATTTCGTATAGATTATACTTTTAAAATTATAACTTCGCTGGGAAATAGTAAAAATACGATTTTATGAAAACGCTCCCAAAACTTTTATTGTCATAACACTAAAACGAGTAGTGCATGATAAAAATAAACGCAATAACATGACAAACCCCTGGACCCAAAGATGGGATGACCGCTACAGCAAAGAAGAATTTGCGTATGGCGAGGAACCTAATAATTACCTGAAAGAACAACTCGGAAAATTAAATCCCGGAACCATACTTTTTCCGGCAGAAGGAGAAGGACGAAATGCTGTTTTTGCAGCCAGATCAGGCTGGAATGCTGAGGCTTTTGATATTAGTGCCGAAGGAAAAAACAAAGCATTAAAACTGGCTGAAGCTAATAATGTAACGATTGGTTATCAGGTTGGTGAATTAGAATCTCTTGATTATCGAACACAACAATTTGATGTAATTGCTCTGATTTATGCACATTTCCCGGCAGAAATAAAATCGGCTATTCATAAAACACTGCACCAGTATTTACGCAAAGGCGGAATTATAATTTTTGAAGCCTTCAGCAAAAAACATCTTGAATATCTGGCGAAGGATGATAAAGTAGGCGGTCCAAAAGATATTGAATCCTTATTCTCAATTGAAGAAATCCAGTCCGATTTTCCGGATTATGAAATCATCGAATTAGAAGAAAAAGAAATTGAATTAAGCGAAGGTTTGTTTCATAACGGAAAAGGTTCTGTGATTCGTTTTGTTGGGAGGAAAAATTAAATTAGCAAATAGAGACACAATTGTGCGTCTCTACTAAACTTTCTTTAATCGAATGTCAATTTCCCGATTAACATAAGTCCATTCTTCTGTTTTTCTTAAAGTGTCTAAAAGTTCCTCAAAAGCTTCTGCATCAGCTGGAGCATATTCAAACCAGGTTAAAAAATCAAATGCCTCACCAATATCTCTTGAGTGGAATAATTTTCGGGCAATAGCAGGCAGGTATTTCATTCCGGTTTGGGTATGCTTCGATTTGCTCTCCATTATTTTTCTGCGTTCGTCTTGCGCCAGATTCCACCAGGTTTCTGATTTTCGAATCGGAATAAAGGCTGCGAGGGTAGCATTTTTTCTCCCAAGGTCTTCCTGAATTGCAGTTAATTTGTCTTTTTCTTCTTTTTCAGTGTAACGCAAATTGCTGATAATTCCTTTAAAAGACCAGATTCCTTTTTCAGATTGACTCAAATCTCCTAAAGGAACTTTAGTCAAATGTGAAACCGATTCGATAGGATTGCCTTTGTGGGCTGTCATTGAAGTAACTTCCCATTCACCGGAATTGTCTCCAACGAAATCAAAAATAGTACTTGTCATAGTTTCAGGATTGAGTTATTGAAATATTTTCTGTCTTCTTTTTTAATCAAAGAAATCCTTGTAATGCCATTTATTACAAGGATATGTTATTGAGAAATAAGTGAGAATTAGCTTTTATATACCATTCCCATATCTTCAATAGAGAATTTATCTGTTAACAAGTGCAATAAACGATCTCTTAAATCAATATATTCAGGGGTTTTTACAATTTCAATTTTATTTCTTGGCCTTGGCAGATGTACTTCGACAATTTCGCGGATAGTCGAGGCTGGTCCGTTATTTAAAACCACAATTCTATCTGATAAAAACAATGCTTCTTCGATATCATGTGTAATCATAACGATGGTTTTTTCGCGATTGTTTAAGTTCCATAACTTTAATACTTCAAGCTGCATCGAACCTTTTGTTAAAGCATCCAAAGCACCAAATGGTTCATCCAAAAGCAATACGCCCGGATTTATAGCGAAGGCTCTTGCAATAGCAACACGCTGTTTCATTCCGCCTGAAAGCTGTCCCGGTAATTTGTCTTTGTGCTCAAAAAGATTCACCATTTTAAGGTTCTCAATTACGATTTCGTGTTTTTCTTTTTTAGAAATACTCATTACCGAATCAACAGCCTGAAAAATATTTTCTTCGACGGTTAACCAAGGCAAAAGCGAATAGTTCTGAAAAACGATTCCGCGATCCGGTCCTGGTCCTTTTATTTTTTCGTTAGCCAATTCAACAGAACCTCCAGTTGGAGTTAACATTCCGCCAATGGCGTTCATAATAGTTGATTTTCCACATCCTGAATGTCCGATAATGGAGATTATTTCTCCTTTCTGAATAGACAAATTAATATCCCGAACTGCAATGTATTTTCCTTTTGGTGTTGGGAATGATATTTCTAAATTTTTTATTTCTAAATAACTCATGATGTTTTAGTTTTAAATTTTTGAAAAGTTTCAAGTTAGCGCCTTTGCAACTTAGTTTATAGGAACCTTTGTTCCTTCATCAGGCTTTATAAGCGACTTTGCTTTCAATGAAAGTGAATAATTTGTCGAAAAGAAGTCCCACAATTCCGATAATGATAATGGCTGAGATTACTTTTTCCAGGCTTAGTGCATTCCAGCTGTCCCAAACAAAAAATCCAATTCCTGCGCCTCCCGAAAGCATTTCTCCGGCTACGATTACTAGCCAGGCCACACTAATACTTAAACGCAATCCGGTGATGATATGAGGCAAACTGTATGGGATCAAAATTTTGGTTAAATAACGCATTTTTGAAAACCCAAAAGCTTTTGCTACATTTTTATGATCCTGAGGGATCGAAGCCACTCCAAAAGAAGTGTTGATTAAAGTTGACCATAATGAGGTTATAAAAACAATAAAAATAGTCGCCATTCCGGTATCTTTAAAAACAACAAGCCCAATTGGAAACCACGCCAATGGTGAAACCGGTTTTAAAAGCTGTACAATTGGGTAGAAAATTTGTTTGCAAATAGTACTGGCTCCCATCAGAATTCCAATTGGAATTGCGATTAAAGATCCCAGCAAAAATCCGGTTAAAACAGTTTTGATTGAATTGAATAATTGCAACCCGATTCCTTTATCGTTTGGTCCGTAATCATAAAACGGATCGCTTAGCATTTCTTTTAAAACGGTAAAAGTTGCTAAAGGTCCAGGAAGGGCATCTTTGGTATAAATGCTGAGTAAGCTCCAAAAGCCTATAAAAACAAGAACTCCGATTACTGCGAATACAGTCGATTTTAATTTTCCTGCAAATTGACTGATAATCAATTTTATTTTGTCATTTTTTACGGAATCATTTGAAGTGCCTGGTGTCAAAACTTCGGCTTGACCGGAAACAGCACTTAGTGTTAAGGTATCTTTATCAGACATGATATTGTAATTTAAATTTAAAAATTAGATTTATGAATTCCCGAGTAAGTAAATTTTGCCACAGATAAATGATTCTAACAGATTAAAACTTTAAGTAGGCGTAAAGGATAATGCTTTAAAGACATTAAATCTGTGGCAAGAAACAAACTTATGTGTACGGGAATAAAAAGAACTTTATTATTTAACTGCTTTTAGGTAAGCTGCAGGATTTGAAGGGTCAAAAACCGTTTTGTCCATCGTTAAAGAGAAAGGTTTCATATCATCATTTGGTACTTTTACTTTCATGCTTTTGGCAACTTCTTCGTATAAATCCTGTAAAATCAGTTTGTCTGCAATAGCTTTGTAATTTGGTGCTTCTTTTAGCATTCCGAAACGTACATATTGTGCCATTGCCCAAATTGCATGTGATTTACGAGGATAATTTACCATTCCGCCTTTGTAAAACAGCATATAATCTTTAGAATAAACCTGAGTACCCTGATTACAACCTAAATCATAATTACCCATTAATCTGTTTTCGATCACATCTGCAGGAGCGTTTACATAAGGCGCCTTTCCAATTACAGCAGCCGCTTTTTTACGGTTGGCAGGATTGTCTAACCAGATGCAGGCTTCTAAAACTGCTTTCATTACTTTTACAAGATCGGTTCTGCGTTTTTCACTGAATTCTTTGTTTACTACCAAAGCTTTTTCAGGGTGGTCTTTCCAGATATCCTGAGATGCAACTTGTGTAAAGCCAATTCCTTGTTTTACTGCAACTCCTCCCCAAGGTTCTCCAACACAAAAACCATCCATGTTTCCTACTTTCATGTTTGCAACCATTTGTGGAGGCGGAATCGTAATGATTTTAGATGTTTTTTGATTTACACCCGCAATTGCCATCCAGTTACGCAACCATAGATCGTGCGTTCCTCCCGGGAAAGTCATAGCGAAAGTCACTTCTTTCTCGGCTTTTAATTTTGCTGCAACAACCGGGGCTACTTTATTCATTTGCTTGAAACCCACTTTTCCGCAAAAATCTTTAGAAAGTGTAATTGCCTGACCATTTACGTTAAGCATCATGGCGATTTTCATTTCAGAACCTGCTTTTCCTCCTACCCCTGTGTAAACCGAAAATGGCATTGAATACAGACAGTGCGCTCCGTCTAATTCTCCGGTTAAAATTTTATCACGAACATTTGCCCATGAAGATTCTTTGGTAACGACTACTTCAACGCCGTATTTTTTAAACAACCCTAATTCTTTTGCCATAACAATTGGTGAGCAGTCTGTTAGTGGAATAAATCCTAGTTTTACAGGGTCATTCTGAGCTGATATTTCTGTGAAGGAAGCTATAATAACTAATAATAAAGTCAATAGCATTTTTGTATTTATGAGTCCTTTTTTCATTTTAAATAGTTTTAAAAGTTATTTTATTCAATTATTTCTTTGCAAGGAAATTTGGTTTGATATTTAGCATTACATAAGCAAACTGTGGTGTTAAATCTGCATTGGCGACATTTTTAACCGGTGCAGAAGCCAGTGAATTTGTTGCTTTCATGATAGAGTAACCCGCTTCAAAATTGATAATTTTGGTTAGATTGTATCTTACCGTTAAATCAACTTCGGTACCTAAATAAGAGTTTAATTTACCGCCTGCGCCATTAGTTATTTTGTTTGCCGATTCAAAACCGTGTACATCTAAAAAGAAACTTAGATTGTCTTTGGCATTGTATTTTATTTTGAAGAAATAATTTAATAAACCTTGTTTTCCGAATCCATTGGCTGCATAAAAATAATCCATACTTCCCCAGAATTTATGAGGCGTTCCGTATAGTGGATCAAAACGATTATTATCAGAAGTAGCAGTTACAGTTTTTGTTCCGTCATCACCGGATAAGTAATCAACTCCCGGACCTACAAATAATTTTCTTCCAATTTGATAAGTTGATGTAATAGATGCCATGTTTGCGCTTAAAGATCTTCCGTCCTTATCATGACCGCCCTGGTGATAGAAGCTTCCCATGAAATTTAATTTTCGGGTTGCATTTACATTATAATAAATTCCGGTTGTGTTTCTGCTCCAAACGCCTTCACCATTTACTTTTGTAGTTACAGGAGGAGTGCCGGCCGTTACGTTGGTATATTTATTAAAGTCATCTTTAAAGAATAGAAAAGACAAATCACCAAAGAAGAATTTTCTACCTATATAAGCATATTGAAATGATTTGTACATAGTTCCAATTCCGTTTGTTCCTGCACCATAAGCTGAATTGGTTCCGTTATAAATTGTTCCGGTATTATTTTCTTTATTTTGATTGAAAGCTGCTCCAACATCTGCAATCCAGCCTTTGTTTGCATATTTAAAAACGATTGCATCGTGGCGTCTTCCTTGCTGCAGCCAGTCTAAGCTTCCTAAAACTTTCTGATCATCATAAGCAATTTCCTGACGTCCTGCTTTAATGCTTAAGTTTTGAATTGTACTTAGTGTGTCTATTAATGAAATTTCTGCCCAGGCTTCGTGCAATAAAATTCCGTTATTAGCCTCAGTAGTTGTTCTGTTGATCGAAGAAGCATCCTGACCCCAAACACGAACATCCTGTAATGAAGTGTAAATTTTAAAACGATATCCTGTATATCCTGCAGATAATCTTGTTCTCTGACTTGTAAACAAGGCCGCTTTATCGCCATTCTGTTGCAGTGTTCCCTGGCCGGCACGCATTTCAACTCGATTTCTCAACTGACCAGTAAGTGTAAATTGTGCTTTTGCTTCATATTGAGACAAACATGTAATGGCAAATCCTAATAAAATTGATTTTGAGAGCTTTAGGTTAAAAAAGTTTTCTTTTTTTGAATTTAGATTGGTTAGTTTGATGTTGGTTAATGGTAGCATAATAATTTGTTTTTGATTTGTATGAAGCAAATTTACATACGTATTAATACTTAAGTAGTGTGGTTTTGCCATATTAGAACATTTTTTTTTAGCTAAAAAAAACGTTTTAAAATCAATTTATTTGCTGTGTTATCGCAGAAAATTTAAAATATCCTAGTCATATCAAGGTGTTTAGGAGATTGGTTTTTAAATTTTCGATTGATGTTCTGACGGAATGGTAGTATGATTTAATAGAAAAAACAATCCTTTTTAAGGGTTTTTGAGGATGAAAAGCGAAATAGCTTAGAAATAATACGTAGATTTCTACTAAGTGTTTGTAGATATTACTTAAAAGGAGATTTTTATGAAGAGTGCTGTTTTAAAAAGGAGGAAGGAAACTTAGAACTTTAGAAATATTTATGTTCCATAATTTCCGATTGCAGTTTTGTAAGTGCCAATAAACCAATTCTTTTACCAACTGTTTTTATAAGAGCTTCTTTTTTTAGGCTTGAAAGAATTCTAATGGCTTGTTCTTCAGTAGTTCCGGCAAAGTCTGCGATTTCTTTTCTGGAAAGTTCAATTTCGATTAACCCATTGGTTTGACCAAACTTACGATGGATATATAAAAGCAAATCAATTATACGTTCCCGAACATTCATGTGAGCAATTTTTCGAATGTTATTTTCGCTTTTGTTTAATTCATCAGCATAAAATAACATTAGGTCGTAAGTAAATTCCGGAACGTTTTGAAGTATTTCCATCATCGTTTCATTACTGAAATTGCATAGAACAGTATCTTCCAGGGCATAGGCGCCAATTAAATATCGTTTACTGGTTCCAAAACCCCTGAATCCGATTGTGTCTCCGTTTGTGGTGAGGCGTACAATCTGTTCACGGCCGTTAATGCCTGTTTTTACGGTTTTTGCCTTACCTTTACAAATAAAGTAAAGTCCCTGAATTGGAGCGCCTTCAATGATAAACTGATGCGATTTTTTGCATACAAAACTGTGTTTTTTAGCAACATACTGCTTCATTTGCTCTAAATGCAGGTGTTTTTTTATGAAACAGTTTTCGTTTTTACAAGTATAACAAATGGCCAATTCTTCTTTCATGGGATAATTTTATTTACTGTAACTGTTTAGTTAATAGTAATTAGCGAAAATTGATTTGGTTTTTAATCCAATAAGCAAAGTATTTTGTATTTAACCTAAATCAATTCTTATGATTTTTTTTCAGGAATAATTAGCCCACGATTATTCACTAATTACTTATTCACAAACGAATTTGCTGTTCCTTATTTATTTTGATTCAAAAATAGTAAAATAAATTGATAAAATAAGTATTTATACGTAAAAATACTTATTTTTGTATAGCTTTAAATAAGTGCTTTATCTAAACCTTATAAAAAGATAATAATTGTAGTATTTAAAAAATATCTAGAATGCAAAACACAAAAATCAAAACTACCTGTTCATATTGTGGCGTTGGCTGCGGAATTATCGTTACAAATGATGCAAAAAACGGTGTAATGGTTGAAGGAGACAAAGATCATCCTGTAAACAGGGGAATGTTGTGTTCTAAAGGAATGAATTTGCATTATGTCGTTAATGATACTTCAGACAGGATTTTGTATCCGCAAATGCGCGGAAGCAAATCGTATCCTTTGGAGCGGGTAAGCTGGGATACTGCAATTGATCGTGCCGCAGCCGTTTTTTCTTCAATTATAAAAAAACACGGACCGGATAGTGTTGGTTTTTATATTTCGGGACAATGTTTAACCGAAGAATATTATCTGGTAAATAAGTTAGTTAAAGGCTTTTTAAAGACCAATAATATAGATACCAATTCCAGACTTTGTATGAGTTCTGCGGTTGTAGGATATAAAAAAACATTTGGTGAAGACTCGGTGCCAATTGCATATGATGACATCGAACTGGCCGACACATTTTTGATTACAGGTGCAAACCCTGCCTGGTGTCATCCTATTTTGTTTAGAAGACTTGAAAAACACAAAGAAAATAATCCAAAAGTAAAAATTATCGTAGTTGATCCAAGAAGAACGGATACAGCTGCATTCGCCGATTTGCATTTGCAGATTATTCCGGGTTCTGATATTATTTTATATCATGCGATGGCAAAACGTATCATCGAAAAAGGATATGTAGATCACGATTTTGTAAAAAATCATGCCGAAAATTTTAAACAATATAAAGATTTAGTTTTAGGAACTTCACTGGAAAAAGCTTCAAAATTATGCGGAATTTCAGTAAACGACATTAAACTTGCTGCTGACACCATCGGAAAAGCAAAAGGATTTATCTCGTTATGGGCTATGGGATTAAATCAAAGTGCAGTTGGGGTAGATAAAAACACCGCTTTACTGAATTTATCACTTTTAACAGGTCAGGTTGGTAAACCGGGTTCCGGACCTTTTTCACTAACAGGGCAGCCTAATGCAATGGGAGGAAGAGAAGTTGGCGGAATGGCAACTTTGCTTGCAGCCCACAAAGACATTGCAAATCCGGAGCATCGAAAAGAAGTAGCTGATTTTTGGGGTGTTGACTCGATATCAGATAAACCGGGTTTAACTGCAACTGAAATGTTCGAAGCATTGGAATCAGGTAAAATGAAAGCTGTTTGGATAATCTGCACCAATCCGTTAGTAAGTTTACCTGATTCCCGTCGTATCGAAAAAGCATTGCAAAATGCCAAATTTGTTGTCGTTCAGGATATCTCTCATAATGCGGATACAGCTAAATATGCCGATTTATTATTACCTGCAGCCGGATGGCTGGAAAAAGAAGGTACAATGACGAACTCAGAACGTCGTATTGCTTATCTTCCAAAAGGAATAAATGCTCCAGGAGAAGCTCTTCCGGACATTGAGATTTTAATTCGCTTTGCTAAAAAAATGAATTTTAACGGTTTTAATTTTAATAATGCCGAAGAGATTTACAAAGAGCATTGTGCACTGACCAAAAATACAAACATTGATATTTCATTCTTAAATTATAACCGATTAAAAACCGAAGGTACTTTTCAATGGCCGGTTCCTGATTATGGACATCCCGGGACACCGCGTCTTTTTACGGATAAAAAATTCTATACACCATCACAAAAAGCCATTTTTAATTTACCGGTATCTATAGAAAATACATCCGAACAGCCAACTCCTCAATTTCCATTTATTCTTACCACAGGAAGAGTTCGTGACCAATGGCACACTATGACAAAAACCGGGAAAGTATCACGTTTAATGACCCATACGCCAAGTCCGGTTTTAGAAATAAATCCAATTGATGCTTTTAAAGCAGATATTAAAGATGGTGATATAGTAATTGTAACGAGTAAAAACGGAGAAGTTCGCGTAAAAGCAAAAGTTACAGATTCTATCAAAGAAAAAGTGGTTTTTCTGCCCATGCACTGGGGGAAACAACTTGAAAATGATTTGAACAGGACTAATAATTTGACCAATACTTTAGTAGATCCAATTTCAAAAGAGCCTGATTTTAAATATACAACGGTTTCTATTGCCAAGTATGTAAAACCTTTTCAAAAAATTGCAATTGTAGGGGCGGGAGCCGCTGCTTTCCGTTTTATTCAGAATTATCGCGAGTTCAATTCTACTGATGAAATTATTGTTTTTTCAAATGAAGTAAATCCATTTTACAATCGTGTATTGCTTCCTGAATATATGACAGGCGAATTTACCTGGCAGCAATTATTAAAGGTTAAGGATGGAGAAGCCTTAAATAAATTAAAAATTACCATGAACGCAGGTGTTGCTGTTGGTAAAATAAATGCTGCCGAAAAATCAATAATCGACAGTAATGGCGACAGACATTTTTACGACTCATTGATTCTGGCTACCGGAAGCCGTCCTTTTGTACCGGAAAATGCACAATTACATTTGCCTGGACGTTTTACAGTGAGAAGAAAAGAGGATGCAGATCGTTTAAAAGCACACCTTGACAATACTAATTTACCTCAGGAAGAACAACATGTAGTAATCGTTGGTGGAGGATTGTTGGGATTAGAATTGGCAGCAGCCTTAAAACATAAAAAAGTAAAAATCACTATAATTCAAAGAGCTTCACGTTTGATGGAGCGCCAGTTGGACCGTGTTTCAAGTAAATTATTGGCAGAAGAAGTTCAGCTTCGGGATATACAGATTTATTTTGATAATGAAGTCAGTACTGTTTTTGAAACGGATAACGATAATGAGCTGGAAATAGCACTAAAAAGTGGACGTATCATTACGGCAAATGCCATTGTGTA
Organism: uncultured Flavobacterium sp.; assembly: GCA_963513545.1. Lineage (GTDB taxonomy): Bacteria > Bacteroidota > Bacteroidia > Flavobacteriales > Flavobacteriaceae > Flavobacterium. The sequence goes on along the minus strand of CAUPQW010000010.1, from coordinate 260,267 downwards.
TACGATTGGAACAATCCCTAATATCGAAATCGCAAGAGAAACAGGACTTTCGTGTGGACGTGGTGTGAAGGTAAATCAGTATTTACAATCGTCAAATCCTGATATTTATGCTATTGGAGAAATAGCTGAATTCAACAACCAGTTATTCGGAATCACATCTGCTGCAGAAGAGCAGGCAGATATTCTCGCTAACTTTTTAGCTGGCGATATCAGCAGTTATTACAAAGGTTCTGTTTTAATGAACATTCTGAAATTAGAAGATATTAATTTGTGTAGTATCGGAGAAGTTGAAATTCCGGAAAACGATGATTCCTATGAAGAAATTGTTTTTGCCGATTTGAAACAGCGTTATTACAAAAAATGCATCGTTAAAAATGATTTATTGGTTGGTGCCATTTTGATGGGCGACAAAAATGAATTTGCCGAATTCAAAACGATGATCGAAAGTAAAATTGAATTATCAGAAAAACGAAATTCATTACTTCGGGGAAGTTCAAATGCAAAACCGGTTTTGGGTAAATTAGTTTGTTCCTGCAGTCAGGTGGGAGCAGGAAACATCGAAGAAACCATTAAAAGCGGAGTTAATAATTTTACGGATTTATGTAAAAACACCGGAGCCGGATTGGGCTGTGGAAGCTGTAAAACGGAGGTTAAAGAGATTTTAGCAAAGTGTAAAGTATAGTATTTTAGTTTCTTTTGTTTCAGGTTTAAAGTTTCAGGTTGATGGAACTGCACATAAAACTTGAAACTAAAAAAACTTGAAACTTGAAACAAAATTAAAGACATGGAATTAACGAGATTAATAGTAAAGGGAGGCGTTATTTCGCCGGGAGAACTTAGAGAAGTTGTTAATATGGCAATGGATCAGGGGTTAGATTCGATTTCATTTGGTTCAAGACAGGATATTATTTTTCCAAAAGGCTTTAAAGCTTTGGATAAAGAAAGAATGGGAAAACATCATTTTGTTTTTCCCGATGAAAAGAGCGGTAATAATATCGTTTCTTCTTATGTGTCTACAGATATTTTTAGAAATACAAATTGGCTTACAGGAAATAAGTTTTTATATATTTTAGAACAATTTAAAGAGCAGCCAAAGCTAAAGGTAAATATCAATGACCCAAAACAACAGTTGGTTCCATTGTTTACGGGACATCTTAATTTTATTGCTTCAGAACATGAAGATTATTGGTATCTGTACATTCGTTTGCCTAAATGGCAGCGTATGGAAGTGTATCCGGTATTGATTTACAGTTGGGATATTGCAACTTTTTACTATGAAATCGAACGTATTGTTTCTGAAGAATCTTGTGGAATCGATATGATTTTTAGTCTTGTAAGTGAAGCTTTGGATACAAACAACAGAACTATCGATAAACCTTTGAATGTACCCTTTTATCCTTTTCCGTACTACGAAGGAATGAACCGAATGGGGATCGATCAGTATTGGCTCGGTTTGTACTGGAGAAATAATCTTTACGATTTGGATTTCCTAAAAGAGATGTGCGATTTATGTTTTGATTGCAAAATTGGTAAAATATGTATTACGCCATGGAAATCATTCATTGTAAAAGGAATTCCAAAAGACAGGAAACTCGAGTGGGAGAAATTTTTAGGAAAAAAAGGAATCAATGTACGGCATTCACTTTTAGAGTTGAACTGGCATTTACCCGTAGCTATGGAATGGGCTTTGAACCTGAAAACATTCCTTGTAAGAACTCTTGATCAATTTGATATCAGTACCTACGGATTAAATTTTGGAATATCTGAATACAATCGTGACGGGCATTATTTTACTTCGATTGTAGTTGAAAAAAATGATTTACCCAAAGATTTGGAGTCGATTAAAATTCGCGATACTTACAATGTGTTGTACGCAAAGAATTTCGATCCGAATACGCGTGAATATATTGTGCATTCACAAGATATAGACAAATTGGAATTACCAACAATTTTGATTGAGCTGAGCAGAAAATATTTTGAAGAATTAGGAAACTCAGTACCGGAAACAATTGAAAACACAAAGAAAAAAGAAAAACCGCAATTGGATATTTATCAATGTCAGGAATGTTTAACAACATATAATCCGGAATACGGAGATGAAAGTCAGAACATTCCAAAAGGTATTTTATTCACAGATTTAGCAGAAACCTATTGCTGTTCATTATGCGAAGCGCCTAAAAGCAACTTTAAAATTTTAGAAACGGTCACTGCTTAAAATGTTTTTGAACCATATAAGTTATATAAGCTCATTTAACTTTGTGGTTTAGTTTTACAATTGTCACCCTGAGCGGAGTCGAAGGCTTATGAAAATGAGAAGGGCTTCGACTCCGATCAGCCTGACATTGAATTGAAATATTGAAAAAATAATTTCTCTTGCTACATTGAGTAAAACTGAAGTACTTTGACAATGGAGCGTATAGACTCAAATTTAAATAAACTTATATCACTTATATGATTTAATTTTTTAAATCCCTAAAAGCTGTCGGAGAAATTCCGGTTTGTTTTTTGAAAACCCTTGAAAAATAAGAGTAATCATCATAGCCAATAGAAGATGCAACTTCGTTTACCGCAAGTTGTTTATCCGTCAGCATTCGTTTGATTTCAAGGATTACCCGGTCCATAATAACTTCTGAGGCTGTTTTTTGTAAAATTTCATTACAAATTCGGTTGAGGTGTTTCAGGGTGATGTTTAATTTATCAGCATAAAAAGACGGTGATTTTTCTTCTTTAAAATGTTGTTCCAAAAGTTTTTCAAAAGCGCTTATCTTAATGTTGTACGAATGTGCCTGATGTGAATAAGTTTCACTGTATTTTCGTGAAATTTCAATATGAATGCAATCCAGTAAATTCAGCATTTTATCCAGCTGAAAATTATTATGCTGACCGTTTTCTTTTATCAAAAGATTGAAATAAGGCAAAATTTTTGGAATTTCTTCAGCTTCAAAAAACATTTCCGGACGATTGTGAATCGAATGATAAAAGTTGTAATCGTTGATGTTTTTCTGTCCGAAATATAAATTATAAAGTTCCTGCGAAAATATAATCACAAAGCCTTCTATATCTTCAGATAAGCTCCAATGATGCATTTGCCCGGGCTGCAGGACAAATAAACTTCCTGTCTTGATTTCAAAACGGTCAAAATCGATTTCATGTATTCCTGAACCGTTTGTAAAAAAGACCATCAAATACGAATCATGCCGGTGCGGTTCTTCTACAAAGCTGTGGCTTTTTAAATGTTCCTTAAACGTATTCACATAAAATTCACGATGAATATCGTTACAGCTAAAATTTTCCACACTATAAACCGGATATTTTTTCATTATAAGAATGTCTTTATTGTGCTATAAGTGGCGAAGATATAAAAAAGGTTTTGACAGAATCTGATTTACCTTTGTCTAAATATAAAACAACAATATCATGTTTAGTGCATTAACTCATATTTTAAGCAACGAATGTCCGGTTTGTCATAAAGGAAAAGTTTTTAAAGACAAGAATATTTTCCTGAATTTTGGCTTCCCGAAAATGAATGAAACCTGCAGTCATTGTCATTATAAGTTTCAAAAAGAGCCCGGGTTTTTCTTTGGTGCCATGTATGTAAATTATGGTCTGACAGTAGCTCAGGGAATTGCAACGTATTGTGTTGCTCAGTTTTTCTTTGAAAAAAATTTCGATTTAAGAATTATACCAATTATTGCTGTTGTCATTATCCTGCTTACTTCTTTTAATCTCCGATTCTCAAGATTAGCGTGGATTTACATTTTTAAGGATTATACGAGCTAAAAAAATACTATTTTTGCCTTTCAATTGAAGCTAATTTCAATTCCAAAAAATAAAAAACAAATTAGACAAATGAAAGCATACGTATTTCCGGGTCAGGGTGCTCAATTCACAGGAATGGGTAAAGACTTATATGAAACATCTCCATTGGCAAAAGAATTATTCGAAAAAGCAAATGAGATTTTAGGTTTCAGAATTACAGATATCATGTTTGAAGGCACTGCCGAAGAACTAAAAGAAACTAAAGTTACACAGCCGGCTGTTTTTTTACATTCGGTTATTCTGGCGAAAACTTTAGGAGATGATTTTAAACCAGAAATGGTAGCAGGACATTCTTTAGGAGAATTTTCAGCTTTGGTTGCCAACGGAACTTTATCTTTTGAAGATGGTCTGAAATTGGTTTCACAACGTGCTTTGGCAATGCAAAAAGCATGTGAAATCACCCCTTCTACAATGGCTGCTGTTTTAGGGCTTGCGGATAATATTGTGGAAGAAGTTTGCGCTTCTATAGACGGAGTTGTGGTTGCGGCAAATTACAACTGCCCTGGACAATTGGTAATTTCTGGAGAAACTACTGCAGTTGAAAAAGCCTGTGAGGCAATGAAGGCTGCAGGAGCAAAACGTGCTTTGATTTTACCTGTTGGAGGCGCTTTTCACTCACCAATGATGGAACCTGCAAGAGAAGAACTGGCTGCAGCTATTGAAGCGACTACTTTTTCTACTCCAATTTGTCCGGTATACCAAAACGTAACGGCAAATGCGGTTTCTGATGCCAGCGAAATTAAAAAGAACCTAATCATCCAATTGACTGCTCCTGTAAAATGGACACAATCTGTACAGCAAATGATCGCTGACGGCGCTACATTATTCACAGAAGTTGGACCTGGAAAAGTATTAGCAGGTTTAATCAATAAAATAGACAAAGAAGCTGCTACAGCAAATGCTTAAAATTTAGTTTTAAATCCCTGATATTTTGTTGGGTTAAAATAAACAAACCCTTCTTAGACCAATAGTTTAAGAAGGGTTTTATGTAAATATTTAGCTGACTTAATAAAAATAAAAAATCAAAAGAATAAATAATAATTAAGCCTGTTTCGCAAATTGTAATTCGATGTTTAGTTTCACTTCTTCGCCAACTAAAACACCACCGGTTTCAAGCGCAGAGTTCCAGTTCAAGCCCCAGTCTTTACGGTTTATTTTCCCTTCAATGCTCAAACCTACTTTTGTATTTCCCCATGGATCAGTTAGGATTCCACTAAATTCTACCGGAAAAGTTACTGTTTTAGAAACACCTTTAATGTTTAAATTACCCGTGATTTCGTAGCTTCCTTCATTAATTTTTTTGAATGAAGAAGCTTTAAAAGTTAATTTTGGATGATTTTCTGCATCAAAGAAATCTGCGCTTCTTAAGTGATTGTCTCTGTCGTTATTTCCAGTATCGATAGAACTGATGTCGCCTGAAAATTCAATCGCTGCATTTTCGAAATTATCACCTTCTGTAGTGATTGTTGCATCGTAAGTTCCAAATTTTCCTGAAACATTAGTAAACATCATGTGTTTTACTTTAAAACCAATTTCTGAGTGAGTTGGGTCAATTGACCATTTTGTAGTTGCCATAATTTTATTTTTTTAATAATTAATTTATTTCATTTTGATAGGACAAAGTTACGTTGACAGTAACCATAACACACTTAACCTAGATTAAGAAATAATTAAACCGCAATTGTTTGATATTTAATTGTTTGTTACAAAAAACAAAAACGACAAACAAGTCGTTTGAAACCTGTTTGTCGTTTGTAATGTGCAATTATCTAAACACATAGAAACATAGTTTTGTAAGTGTAAAAAGGCGTTTCACTTATTTCTAAAAACACATAGCTATGTGTTGAGAAATGTGTTTCTCTTTTATATCCTTTTCAAAAGTAGAAAACCTATGTATCTATGTGTTTAATTTTTTAAATTAATAATTCATCGGAATATCCATCAATAAAAATTCGGCATCTGTATTGGCTTTAATATTTAAAGTATCAGTTCCTGAAATTCCAAGCGCATCACGAGAGTTTAATTCCTGACCGTTAATCGTTACGTTTCCTTTTAAAATGAAAGCATAAACGCCGTTTCCTTCTTTTTTGATTTTGTATTCTGTTTCAGTTCCGGAATCAAAATTCCCCATATTAAACCAGGCATCCTGATGAATCCAAACGCCTTCATCATCTGGGTTTGGAGACAAAACCTGAGCCAGTTTATTGTGTCTGTCAGCAACATTTAAAGTAATTTGCTGGTAACGTGGCGTAACATTTCTTTTGTTTGGAAACAGCCAGATTTGCAACAATTTAGTTTGCTGATCAGCATTTGGGTTAAACTCACTATGCTGAATTCCGGTTCCGGCACTCATTACCTGAATATCGCCGTTTTTGATCACTTCGGTATTCCCCATACTGTCTTTGTGGGCTAAATCTCCTTCCAACGGAATAGTAATAATTTCCATATTATCGTGCGGGTGTGTTCCAAATCCCATTCCGCCGGCAATTGTATCATCGTTCAAAACACGAAGTGCACCAAACTGAATTCTGTCCGGATTGTACCAGCTAGCAAAACTAAAGCTGTGATAAGCATTTAACCATCCGTGATTTGCATTTCCTCTTGTTTCTGCTTTGTGCAATACTATATTTTCCATGATTTTGTGTATTTGTTATTTTTATAGTACAAATTTACGATGGTAGTAAGTAAAACGTACTTAATGTAGATTAAGAAGTTTTATGTAAGATTTTAGATATGAAAAATTAGATTTTTTCTGAACAATGGATTTTATGCTTGTAGCTTATTACTTTTATTTTAAAGTGTAATTACACCTGTAAATTAGAAATGAAAGATCATATTATTTATAATTTATTTCATGATAGTTATTTTTGTATATTTAAAAATTGAAGTATACGTAAATAAAATAAATATAGCATAACTCAATTCTTAACATTATGAAAAGTAAAAAACAGCAACTTGTAAAACCAACTACATTAGACAGCCTAAAAATAAAAAAGAGCCAAATACTTTCTGGAAATCAATTAAAGTTTGTTGTAGGTGGTAATAGTACAGCAACAACTGCTTTAGCAGCTACCATTAGAGCAGCAAATAGCTGATAAAACATTATAAGAGGTTTCAAAATCAATTTGATAATTGATTTTGAAACTTTTGCTTTTTGAATAGTAAAAAAGTAAGCTTATTTTTTTAGAAGGCGTGCTTTCATTTTACTGAAAAATTCAGGAGTTACACCAATAAAAGAAGCTATTTGTTTTTGAGGGACTTTATGAACTAATGTTCCGTATTTTTTAGTGAATTTTTCAAATCGTTCTTCGGCAGGCAAACTTAAATTGTCCATCAATCGCTGTTGATTGGCAACTAACGAATTTTCAATTAAAATTCTAAAAAAACGTTCCAGTTTTGGAATTTCAAAGAACAATTGCTCCTGATTTTCTTTGGATAAAGAAACCACTTCAGCTTCCTCCAAAACCTCTATAAAAAGCTGCCCCGGTTTTTGCGAAAAATAACTGTACATATCACTCATCCACCAGCCTTCGCAAGCAAAGGAAAGCACATGTTCTACAATATTATCGTTGATATTGAAGCTTCTTAAAATTCCCGAATTTACAAAATACGAATGTTTGCAGATTTCGCCGGCGTTCAGTAAAATCGTTTTGGCTTTGTAAGTGTTTGTTTCTAATTTAGATAAAAAAAGTTCCTGTTCTTCCTGAGTCAGTGAAACATGTTTGGCAATATTTTCAAGAATCAATGCCATTATTTTTTATCTTCTATTAATGCAAATGAAGTTGCTTTAAATCTGTCACCCACTATTTCTCCGGTAACAGCAGCTTTGCTGATCGCATTGCAAAAACCTTTTTCTGAATGTGCGTCTCCGTGATCGTGAATCGTTGTTCCATCCACAAAATAGCTTTTTCCGTCAATGCGAACTGCTAAATCACAACTTTTTCCTTTCATTCCGAATTGGCATTCACCGCAGGAAGCTTCAACAATGGTTGGTTTGTCAAATTTCTTTTTGCTTTGAGCTTGTACAGCGATTCCAATGAAAAGGAATGTCGCCAATAATATGTTTTTCATAGTTAAGAATTTACAGTTATTAATTTTGCCGTTTCTTTGGCGCGGTTTGTTATTTCGTTTATTGGAGTTGAAAGTGTATCGTGGCTTAAAACTACGCCCATTCTTCGATAAGGTCTTGAAGTTGGTTTTCCGAAAATCCTGAAATCAGTTTTCGGTAAAGCTGCTACTTTTTCGATTCCGCTAAAAGTTGGATTTGCAGAATCTTCAGAAGCTAAAATTACAGCGCTTGCTCCGGCTTTTTCTAAAGTGATTTCGAAAATTGGAAGACTTAAAATGGCTCGTAAATGTAATTCAAATTCATTGAAATTCTGTGTTCCGGCTAAAGTTACCATTCCGGTATCATGTGGACGAGGAGAAAGTTCCGAGAAATAAACGCCTTCATCCGTCAGGAAAAATTCAACACCAAAAAGTCCTGCACCGCCAAGAGCTTCGGTAATTTTTTCGGCCATATCCTGAGCTTCATACAAATCTTTTTCTGAAACCTGAGCAGGCTGCCAGCTTTCCTGATAATCGCCTCTTTCCTGTCTGTGACCAATTGGCGAACAGAACAGAGTTGGATTATTATTTTGAGTAATCGTTAAAAGTGTAATTTCAGAATGGAAGTCTACAAAAGCTTCTACGATAACTTCAATAACATCACCACGTGAACCTGCAACGGCATATTCCCAGGCTTTTAAAATATCTTCCTGAGATTTTATAGTCGATTGTCCTTTTCCAGATGAAGACATTAAAGGTTTTACCACACAAGGAATTCCCACTTCTTCAACGGCTTTCTGCAGTTCTTCGGCAGAAGTGGCGTATTGATACTTGGCAGTTTTTAAGCCTAATTCTTTGGATGCTAAATCTCGGATTGCTTTACGGTTCATGGTAAAGTTTGCCGCTTTCGCTGAAGGAACAACGGTAATTCCCTGCTTTTCGTAATCGTAAAAACGCTCAGTTCTGATGGCTTCAATTTCCGGAACAATAAAATCCGGTTGATGTTTGGCTACAATACGGTCAAGCGCTTCGCCATCTAGCATGTTGATGACTTCAAAACCGTGTGCAACCTGCATAGCCGGAGCATTTTCGTAACTGTCAACTGCTATTATAGTTTGTCCGATTCTTTGTGCTGCAATGGTGAATTCTTTGCCTAATTCGCCTGAACCGAGAAGTAATATTTTCATTTTGGAGTAGTGTATTGTTGAGTAGTAAAAGTAGGTAAAAATGTTTTTAACCGCAAAGTTCGCGAAGATTTACGAAAAGAACGCTAAGTTTTTGTTTTAAGTTAATAGGGAAAGCGCAAAGGGTTTTCTCGCAGATTTTACAGATTTGGCTGATTTTTATTTAATTGTAATTTTTACATACAGTAACCACAACGTTTGTCATTTTGAGGAACGACAAATCTCCACAAGTAGCTCTGTACATTGCCAATCTTTGTAGAGTTTCTCGCGGAGATGTGTCGTTCCTCGAAATGACAAGATTGAGGGAAAGGTGAATAAATGTCTTTTGAAAATGATAATTTCTCGTTTTACGTTGGGTTAGGGATAGAAGCGGCATCCTTTTGTTTTTTTAAAGAAAAAAACAAAAGATATAGCGGATAGCCCGGCCGGAGGCAACCCCATAAAAAAAACCGATACTTTTTTTTAAAGCATCGGTTTGTGTATTAGTGAAAATGATCTTCTTCAATCTCAAATTCGGCATCTTTTTCCCAGATTTCCATTTCGCAGGGTTTGCAGTTGAATTTTAGTTTGTATTCTAACTCGCCCTGTTTTAAAACTAAAGGTTCTTTAACCTTAACACCAACAATGTCTTTTTGGTGTATCGGGCATTTTTTTAATTCGTATTTGATGCAATATTTTGTGGTCATTACACGGGATTTTCCCGGATCCCATTGTAATTCGAATGCTTTTTCGATTTCAGTAACACCGTGGCGTTCGTAGAATTTACGAGCGGTTTTGTTTGAAACGTTGTACATAAAATCCAGTTTGGTTTCCGGATACGGATGTGACGTTTTTACCAATTGGTGTTCTTCGCGTTTATAGTTTGCTAAACGAATTTCTGATAACTGTTCGAAAACATTTCTTCGCATTTCGTTGATTTTTGAAATAGGAAGAAACCAGTTTTGAGAGAACATTACATTGATTTCATCAGCGCTGTAAGGTGTGAAACCTGTTTTTGCTAATTGAACTTTGAAGTTTTCTGCGATTGATTCGCCATTTTTGGTTTGTTCTTTTGCGTGTTCTAATTTTACGGTACTTACGTTTCCGTCTTCGTCGGTTGCGATTAATTCAAAACCGTTTTCGTTTTCGGTAAGTAATAAGGTCGTTCCGATTTTACGGATCGCGCTGTCTTCTCTTTCAACAATTTTGATGAAAGCAATATCGTTGTTTCGGTAAATAAAAGTCCCGTCTTTGATTTCTTTTAAAACGTTTGGATATACTTTTCCGTTCTCTGCTTTGTTTACGTAAATTCCGTCGGCTTCGTTGTTTTCATTGATGAAACAAAGTCCGTCACCATTGTTTAGCAATTCACCGTTTTCGATTTCGTAAGCGTTTCCGACAGTTCGGATTAATTTACCAATATATTGCCCTTTTGATTTTGGACTTTCCCAGGAACCAATGCTGGCGTGTCTTTCATTTACGAAATAATCGGTATAACCACGGTTGAAGGTTCTGTTTAGAGTAGAATCGAAAGTATACGTACATTTCCCGGAAGAAGCTTTGGTGTATTTATCGCTTCCTTCTAAATAGCTGTCTAATTTTTGACGTAAATAAGATACGTTGTTTTTAACGTAAGCAACGTCTTTTAATCTTCCTTCGATTTTAAAAGAGACTATTCCGGCTTCAATCAAATTCGGAATCTGATCTGAAACGTCTAAATCTTTAATCGAAAGCAGGTGACTGTTTTTGATTAAAGTTTCTCCATTTCCGTCGATTAAGTTATAAGGTAAACGACAGTTTTGAGCGCAGGAACCACGGTTAGCGCTTCGTTCTCCGTTTGCCACACTCATATAACAATTTCCGCTAAAGGACACACATAATGCGCCAGTCACGAAAAACTCTAATTCAACATCAGCTTCGTCGTAGATAGTCTTAATTTGGTGCAGGTTTAACTCACGTGCCAAAACTACACGTTTAATTCCGGCATCTTTAAGGAATTTGATTTTGTCTGCGTCACGGTTATTGGCTTGCGTGCTTGCGTGAAGTACGATAGGAGGTAAGTCCATTTCCATAATCGCCATATCCTGAATAATCAGGGCATCGACACCAATATCGTATAATTCCCAAATCATCGAGCGACAAGTTTCTAATTCGTTGTCGTACAAAATGGTATTCATTACCACAAAAACCTGAGCGTTAAATAAGTGTGCATATTTTACTAAAGCAGCAACATCTTCGATTGAGTTGTTGGCATTAGAACGTGCTCCAAATTGCGGCGCACCAATATATACTGCATCTGCACCGCTGTTTATAGCAGCCATTCCGCCTATTAAATCTCTTGCCGGAGCTAATATTTCAATCTTCTTCTTCATTTTTAAAACTTTAGGCTTTTGTGGTATTCACGAAAAAAAGTGTGCAAAGGTCTTATAAATTATTTGAGATTGCTAACGTTGGAGCAGTTTTTTTGAAATTGTTAACTTATATTGATGATATTAAAATGATATAAGAAGTTCATTTTTATTTTTCTGACAGCCAACTCCAGCGTTTTGCCCAATCCAGTAATATCTCTTTTCTCCACTTTAAGATTGTTTTTCCTCCCTGTATTTTTCCATCATATAAATTTGGGTCAGTTTTGTCGGTGTACCAGTTAATGCCTAACTTATAATCTGTACTGTGTTTTTTTCCCGGCCACAAGTTTTCTACCACTAATTTTCCTTCCTGAGCAGGGAAATTTGGGATGTCAGAGGTAAATTTATAATTCAAAAGTTCCGCTTGTTTTGGAACATATTTTATGGCGTATTCTCCGTTGCCAAGATAGTAACCGGGCCACTTTTGGACCTTTCCTTTAAGGGTAGTTTCCATCCAGAAACATGGAGAATCTGGTGGAACATTAATAATTGGTCCTTTTAAATGAAATTCTGTAATAGTGCAATATGCTAAAGTATCTTTTACGGTTGTTATGTCATTATAGATGACTCTTGGACTATGACTGAATTTTTCAAAACTGCCTCCCCAGCTCTCGCGTGTCGGGTCGTTTGGGTTGCCGTCCATCATATAAAGAAGGGTTGGAGTGTCTCCCATTTTGACATTTCCGTTATAATAATTTTTAAAATCTTTGCCCAGATTTCCGGCTGAAGCAATATATTTATCATAGTAATCAGTAGTTTTTACGCTGTCAGGCTCGTTGTTGTTTGAGAAAAAGCCATAGTAAGACGAGTTGTTTTCAATAAACCAAAGGTTTGGAAAATTCTCAACGATGTAAGCATAGCTGTTGGCACTCCATTTTTTGTTTGGACCACCAATCCAGACAATTCGTATTTTGTTTTGGATTTCAGGAGCATCGTGTAAGGCTTGTGCCACATCTTCGAGTCCTCCCCAAACTAATACCCAAAGAGGCTCTTTGCTTTCTTTTTTGGCACATTTTACAATCCATTCTGATCCTTCAGTTGCTGTTGTGTAACCAATGTAAGGCGCTGCGCCATGTCGTCCCTGCTTTGTAACTGAGCGTAAATAATCAGGAGAAAGCAGTCCTTTTTGATGTTTCTTTAATTTTGGTAAGTCTTTTTCATAAAGGCTTATCATTCGTAAAATTTCTTTCTTATTTCCTTCACCAAAAGAAGGAGAAGAAACAAGTCCTTCTATATTAAATAGCTCACTATACATAAACAAATGAGCAAACGACTGATTGTCATCCGGGTCGGTTCCGCCAATGTCACTGCTGATAAGAATTCGGGGTTTTACCGGTACTTTTTGCTGGGCAATTGTAATAAATGAATAAAAACACATTAACAAAGACAAAATAAATCTGTTCATATTTATTGTTTAGATTTTTGAAGAATAGTATTGGGTGTCTAAAATAAGGTTTATTTTTTGTTTTTGAATAAAAAACTGCCTGATCCGAAGACCAGACAGTTCTCAAAAAAAAAGCATGAATCGATCGATTAATTTGCTTTCATTTTAATTTGTGCCAGTGTATTTTGAATACTGTTCAATTGTTTTGAAACGATGTTAACCTGATTGTATTCAAGATGGTTTTCTTCAAGTGCCATTTTGTATTTTTCGATAGCTGCTTCTTCACCGGTAACACATGCGTTGATGATCGCTTCGGTATCACCACCTGTAAAAGATGATTTGATATCAATCCAGGTTCGGTGTAAGGCTCCAAGTGGTCCTCCGCCGGAAGTATCTGTTGATTTTCCCAGTTTATTGATTTCGTCTTGTAATTCTACAATAAATAAGGCTCTTTCACGGGCATACTCCAGAAAATCTGTTTTCATTACCGGATTTTCTACATGTTCGGCTGCATTGGTATAGCCCAGTTTTCCATCTTCCAAAATTGAAATTAATCCTTCCAAAGTTTTAACTGCTTCTTTTGTAGTTTCATCTGTATGTATCATGACAAATATGATTTAAAATTTATATAGTACAAAGATGGAGTTTATAACATGCTCTTTTTTACAGGATTATGCAGTTATTTTATAATATTATGGAATGGGAATTTTGAAACTATAAAAACGGTTCATGCTGATGATAGCAGACTCTTTCTCAAAAAAAATGATATTTCTGGTATCCTGTTTTGCGTGAGGGATAGAAGCCAATGTCATTAAGTTAAGGATAAAATGATAAAAATGATTGCTGATTTTTGATTAACGATTTTTGATTAACGATTTTTGATTAACGATTTTTGATTTCAGATGTAAAAACCTTCTAAAATCAACAATCTAATATTTAGCCATACCAAATCTTAAATCAAAAATCGTTAATCCTCAATCTAAAATCTCTTAACTTAACGGCATTAGGATAGAAGCGATATCTTTTTATGGTGGTGTTCGCCATAAAAGATTTAGCGAATAGCCCCGGCCTTTGGGACACGCCAAAAAAAACAGCTCAAAGTATAAAGTGATGAAACTTTAAACCTTAAGCCGTTTTAATAAAACGATTATGTTGTTATGCAGCTAATGCTTCTTTGATTCTGCGTAATGCTTCTTTTAAAATATCGTCGCTAGTAGCATAAGAGAAACGAATACAGTTTGGGTTTCCGAATGCGTCTCCGGTTACAGTTGCAACGTTTGCTTCTGCTAAAAGGTACATCGAAACGTCGTTTGCGTCTTTAATCTCGGTACCTTTTAATGTTTTTCCAAAGAAAGAAGAAACATCAGGGAATACGTAAAATGCTCCTTCCGGAACGTTGATTTTTACTCCTGGAATTTCTTTTAATAATCCAACCACTAAATCTCTACGAGTGTGGAATGCCTGAACCATATGGTTTAATACGCTTGGATCAGCATCTACAGCTGTAATAGTAGCGCGTTGTGCCACTGAATTTGCTCCGGAAGTTACCTGACCCTGAATTTTTGTACACGCTTTTGCGATAAATTCCGGTGCTCCTATATAACCAATTCTGTAACCTGTCATAGCGAATGCTTTTGCAACTCCGTTCACAGTAATTGTTTTTTCTAACATTCCAGGGATTGAACCAATACTGCAGAAAGTTCCTGAGAAATTGATGTGCTCATAAATTTCATCAGCAACGACATAAATATTTGGATGTTTTTCTAACACTTTTGCCAATGCTGTTAACTCTTCTCTGCTGTAAACAGAACCGGATGGATTACACGGAGAAGAGAACCACATCATTTTTGTTTTTGGTGTGATGGCAGCTTCTAATTGAGCAGGTGTGATTTTGAAATCAGTGTCAACAGAAGTTGGAACTTCTACAGGAACTCCTCCTGAAAGTTTTACGATTTCAAAATACGAAACCCAGTATGGTGCAGGTAAAATAACCTCGTCACCATCGTTAAGCATTACTTGTGCGATGTTGTATAAAGATTGTTTTGCTCCTGTAGAAACTACGATTTGAGAAGGTTTGTAATCTAATCCGTTATCTCTTGTGAATTTTCTGGAAATAGCTTCTCTTAATTCTAAATATCCTTCTACCGGAGAATAAGTGCTATAGTTTTCGTCTACTGCTTTTTTAACCGCTTCCTTAATAAAATCAGGTGTATTAAAGTCAGGTTCCCCCAAACTTAAACTGATAATATCTTTTCCTTGTGCTTTTAGCTCACGGGCTAATGCGGCCATCGCTAAAGTTTGCGAAGTAGCTAAGTTGTTAATTCTGTCTGAAAGAATATGGTTCATTATAAAAAATTTAATTGCTCTTAATTTGCTGTGTATTTAAGAGAGGTTAATTATTAATAGATTTTTGATTATGCTAATTCGGGTTTTGTCCCAAGATCTTTTAAGTGTTTGTAATGTGCCCAAACAGCGCCCCTCATCGTTCTGAATTCATGGTAAGGCAAATTGCATTCTCTGGCTGTTTGTTTTACAATTTCAGCAATTTTTCCGTAATGGATGTGACTGATATTTGGAAAAATATGATGCTCAATCTGATGATTTAATCCACCGGTAAACCAGTTTACAATTTTGTTTTTTGGTGCAAAATTAGCGGTAGTATATAATTGGTGAATTGCCCAGGTATTTTCGATTTCCCCTTCTTCATTCGGAACAGGATTTGTCGTTTCTTCTACAACGTGTGCCAATTGAAAAACGATACTTAAAATTAATCCGGCAGTATAATGCATTACAAAAAATCCGATAACAACTTTCCACCATTCTACGCCCAAAGCCATTGGCAATACCATCCAGATTAAAACGTAAATTATTTTTGTGATCACCAAAACCGTCCATAATTTAGTTGGACTTTGAGGAGTTCCGTATGATAATTTTCTTTTCAGATAATTTTTCATCTGCTTAAAATCGGTTGTTAAAGCCCAATTAAAAGTCAGCAAACCATATAAGAAAAAAGAATAATAATGTTGGAATTTATGAAAACGGTGCCACTCGGCATTTTGTGTAAAACGGATAATTCTTCCTGCATCCAGATCTTCATCATGACCATGAATATTTGTATAAGTATGATGCAAAACATTGTGCTGCACTTGCCAGTTGTAAACATTTCCCGCCAAAACGTATATACTGCCGCCCATAATTTTATTAATCCATGATTTTGAAGAGTAAGAACCATGATTACCATCATGCATTACGTTCATACCGATTCCGGCCATTCCTATTCCCATCAAAATATTCAATAATAACTGCGCCCAGAAAGGCATGGTATCCAGTGCTAAAATTAAAAAATAAGGTGTAAGGAAGATGGAGAAAAGAATAATCGCCTTTAAGTGCAACTTCCAGTTTCCGGTTTTTTGGATATTGTTCTCCTTGAAGTAATTGTTTACCCGTGAGTTAAGCGTTCTGAAAAACTTCAGATTATCCTGCTTTGAAAATGTCGGTGCGGTATTATTCATATTAATTTTAAATAGTTGTCAAAGGTAATTATTATAAATTTTCAATTTGCAAAATTGAGTTAAATATTTCAATCGTAAAGTAGTACTTTTGTTAAAAATTTAGAGCAATGGATGAGATATTGAAATATTTTCCGGATTTGACCGACATTCAAATCGAACAGTTTCAAAAATTAGACTTTTTATATCATGACTGGAATGAAAAAATCAATGTTATTTCAAGAAAAGATATTGATGCCTTATATACCAAACATATTTTGCATTCTCTTGGAATTGCAAAAATCATGAAATTCGAACCCGGAGCAACAGTTTTGGATGTTGGAACCGGAGGAGGTTTCCCCGGAATTCCACTTGCCATTCTTTTTCCGGAAACCCGTTTTTATTTAATTGATGTGATTGCCAAAAAAATAAAGGTAGTTCAGGGTGTTGTAGATGCTTTGGAATTAAAGAACGTAAAAGCTGAACAAAAACGTGCCGAATTGGTAAAAGGTGATTTCGATTTTATAGTAAGCCGTGCCGTAACCAATATGCCGGATTTTGTTTCGTGGATTCATGATAAAATCAAAAAGCAGCACAAACACACTTTAAAAAATGGAATCCTTTATCTAAAAGGCGGTGATTTGACTGAAGAATTAAAAGATTTTCCGAAAGCGACCTTATATGATTTATCGACAATTTTTGAAGATGAGTTTTTTGAAACTAAAAAGGTTGTGCATTTGCCATTGAAGTTTCAGGCTTAATTTTAGTCGAAAGTTTTAAAGTCATAAAGTCGAAAGAAAAGCCGAATCTTAAATTTAAGATTCGGCTTTTTAAATAGCATACCTCCTTCATCCTCTATTATTTTGCGCTCATGTACTTTTATTTGCTCAATCTGTAGTAGAGGAATATCTTTACTCAACACTTAAAAATTTAGTATTGAAAATAATTAGCAGAATATCGACATACTGGAAAATTCAGTTTATTGGTTGGATTACAACTTCTTTGTATTGGGGTGTTTCGGCTTTTTTTGGCGGTACTTTTATATGGGAAATTGGTATAGCAGATTTAATACTTGATGTAACTATTGGTATTACACTAACACATATTTACAGAAACTTTGCTTTAACAAATGGATGGAATAAATTAAACCTGAAAATGTTAGTTCCAAGAATTGCAATTAGTGTTTTGGTGTTGTCTTTATTGTACACGTTTTTAATCGTTGGTAAACTTTATCTGGTACGTTTAGTTGTTTTAAAAAGCAATCCGGTTTCGTTTATGGCATTTTTAAAATCAACCCAATTACAGGTTTTTATCACAGGAACAAGATTAATGTCTATTTGGTTATTGGCTTACCATCTTTATCATTATTCAAGGCTTGAGATAGAAACAGTAAAGGAAAATGCAAGATTGACGATTATAATGAAGGAGGCACAACTGAATAGTCTGAGTGCACAGCTTAACCCGCATTTCTTTTTTAATTCATTGAATAATATAAAATTTTTGATATTAGAAAATCCAGATTCAGCCAGAAGAGCAATTGATTTATTGTCTGAATTGTTACGAAATTCTTTAAATAATAATGTTGTAAGATTAATACCCTTAAATGACGAGATTAATCTTGTCAAAGATTATCTGGAATTAGAAAAAATTCGATTTGAGGATCGTTTGCAAACGAAAATTGAAACAAGTATAGATTTATCGCAACATTTGATTTTGCCTTTGAGCATTCAGTCTTTGGTTGAGAATGCCATAAAACATGGAATTGAAAAAAGAAAAAGCGGTGGATTTATTACTGTAAAAGTTGAAATAGAAAATGGTTTTTTAAAAATTAGTGTTCAAAACTCAGGGAAGATAAGTAAGGAAATTAAAGATTCCGGTATCGGGCTAAAAAATCTGAAAGAACGTTTGCTTCTGCAATATAACGGGAATGCCTCTTTTGAAATTAAAGAGATAAATGACGAAACGATTTTGACAACGATTATATTTCCAACAAAATGAAAAAAATCAAAGTTATAATAATAGATGATGAGCGTTTATCGCGGGAAGAACTGAAAAGATCATTGAAAGTGTACGAAGATTTTATTCTGATAGGTGAAGCTGAAAATGCTGATGATGCAAAAAAAATAATTGAGACAAAGTTACCTGATTTGATTTTTTTGGATATTCAAATGCCTGAAAAATCCGGTTTCGATTTATTGGAGTCCTTAAATTATGTACCAACAGTGTTATTTACTACAGCTTACAATCAGTTTGCGGTACAGGCATTTGAAGTAAATGCTTTAGATTATCTTATGAAGCCGATTCGAGAGGAGCGTTTTGCAAAAGCAATTGAAAAAATAAGGGATGCTATAAACCAGAGATCTTCTTTGAATAATTCGGTAACCAAAGACCGAAAGATTTTTATTAAAGATGGAGAGAAACGATTCTTTATTCAATTGGATGAAATTTATTTAATCGAATCACTTGAAAATTACACCAGACTTTTTTTTCGGGGGAAAAAAGCATTGCAAAGACGTTCTCTTCGGCAATGGGAAGAGATGTTGGATGAAACGGTATTTTTCAGAATAAACAGGACAGAGATTATAAATATTGAATATATCCAAGAAGTAAACCGAACGGCAGCTGGCAGGTTAGAAGTAAAGTTAAAAACCGGTGAACGATTAGAAGTGTCAAACCGCCAGGCAGTCAAATTCAAAAACATAAATAGAATCTAATAAAAACGATTTAAATAAAATGATCTGATGAAACTAATTTTAAATTTTGTATTTGTTCTGTTAATCCTGTCAAATGCTTTTTCGCAGCAAACAAGTGTAATAAAATCAGAAGATTTGAAAAGTGCTTATAATATTCAGGATAGTGTGATGATTAAAACACGAGACGGTGCTTTTATATCTGCAATTGTCGTTCGGAAAAAAGAAGTTTCTGTTCCAAAACCAGTAATATTTCAATATACAATTTATGTCAGGGACAAAGGAAGAGATATTAAATCTTTAAAGACAGCAGCAGATAAGGATTATGTTGGTGTTATTGCTTATTCAAGAGGTAAAAGATTTAGTCCTGATGAAATATTTCCGTATGAAAATGATGCCAATGATGCTTATGATGTCATTGATTGGATCAGCAAACAAGAATGGTGTAATGGAAGTGTAGGGATGTATGGCGGAAGTTATAATGGATATACGCAATGGGCTGCCTGCAAAAAAATGCATCCTGCACTAAAAACAATTGTGCCTTATGTCGCCAATAGACCCGGAATGGGCCTGCCTATGGAAAATAACATTTTTATAAATCCCAACTACGAATGGTCGTTTTATGTCGGTAACAATAAATATCTGGATACAATTGCCGGTAATGACAGACAACGATTTAGAACAATGCAGAATAAATGGTGGGAAACCGGAGCTGCCTATAAAAAAATGGATAGTTTCGATAATACTCCCAACAGGCATTTTCAAAGATGGATAAGTCACCCTTCATTTGATGAATATTGGCAAAATATGGCTCCTTATAAAAAAGATTTTGCTCAAATAAACATTCCTGTTTTGGCAATTGACGGTTATTATAATGATTCTCAAAATTCGGGTTTGTATTATATAAGAGAACTTCAGAAATATAATCCGAAAACTCCCGCCTATCTAATTATTGGGCCATACGATCATTTTGGTACTCAAATTGGAGGTGAAATTGAATTGCGAGATTACAAGGTTGATTCAACAGCAATAATTGATATAAAAAAAATAACATACCAATGGTTTGATTATATTCTGCAGAATGGAACAAAACCAGAAATGTTGAAAGATAAAATCAACTATGAAGTAATGGGAGCAAATGAATGGCGAAGCGCTCCTTCTTTAGATAAAATGGCTAATGGTTTCTTGCAGCTGTATTTAACGGATAGCAAATCGGGAGAATTTTATGCTTTAAATGAGAAAAAGCCAATTCAAAAAAAGTATCTGTACCAAGAAGTTAATTTTGCAGACAGACAAACAGAAAACAATGATTACTACCCGGATCCTATTATTAGAAAAGAAATTGATACCAATAACGGATTTGTTTTTACAAGCGATCCGTTAAAAGAACCAATGTTAATCAATGGCTCTTTTTTGGGAGAAATAAAAGTAAGTATCAATAAAAAAGATTTGGACATCGGAGTCACTTTATATGAATTAATGCCTAATGGAGAATATTTTCATTTGTCTTATTTTATTGGTCGTGCCAGTTATACCAAAGACATTACCAAAAGAAATTTGCTAAAGCCAAATCAAATAGAAACTATTCCTTTTTCGAATACGCATTTGGTAAGTAAACAACTGAGTAAAGGCAGTCGTTTGGTTGTTGTGATTAATGTGAATAAAAATCGTTTTTCAGAACTCAATTATGGAACAGGAAAAGATGTAACAGAAGAAACTATCAAGGACGCAGAAGAGCCATTAAAAGTAAAATGGTACAATGATAGTTTTGTGAAAATTCCGATTTGGAAATAAAAGTATAATAAAAGAAAATCCGAATCTTAATTAAAAGATTCGGACTTTTTATATTGACAAAATCCTTTAAGACTTTTGACTTTCGGCTTAAGACTATTCTCCCAAAAACGGATATCTGTAATCCTCAGGAGTTACAAAAGTTTCCTTGATAGTTCTTGGAGAAGCCCAACGTAATAAGTTCAGCGCAGAACCTGCTTTATCGTTAGTTCCAGAAGCTCTTGCTCCGCCAAAAGGCTGCATTCCAACAACAGCTCCTGTTGGTTTGTCGTTGATGTAGAAGTTCCCAGCTGAGTTTTGCAATTTCACAGTAGCTGTTTCAATAGCATAACGATCCTGGCTGAAAACAGCTCCTGTTAAAGCGTACTCAGAAGTAGTGTCTACTAATTCTAAAGTTTCTTCCCACTTAGCATCTTCGTAGATGTAAATGGTCACAACCGGTCCGAATAATTCGGTTTCCATTGTAGTATATTTTGGATTTGTCGTTACAATAACCGTTGGCTCAATAAAGTATCCAACCGATTTATCGTAATTTCCTCCAACAATAATTTCAGCATCAGCGTCTTTTTTAGCCTGATCGATATAACTGGCTAATTTATCAAAAGAGCCTTCATGAATAACCGCTGTAATAAAGTTTCCGAAATCTTCCGGAGAACCCATTTTCATCGATTTTACATCGGTAATTAATTGCTCTTTTACGGCTGGCCATAAACTTTGCGGAATATAAACTCTTGAAGCCGCAGAACATTTTTGCCCCTGAAACTCAAAAGCTCCACGAGTGATTCCTGTAACTACTTGTTTTACATTGGCACTTGGATGTGCAATAATAAAATCTTTACCACCCGTTTCTCCAACAATTCTTGGATACGTTTTATAGTTGTGGATGTTGGCACCAATTTTAGCCCAGATATCTTTAAATACGTGAGTGGAACCGGTAAAGTGAACTCCGGCGAAATCACGGCTTGCCAAAACAGTATCGGTAATCATTAAAGCATCTCCAAAAACTACGTTGATAACGCCGTCAGGAACTCCCGCTTCTTTAAAAACATCCAAAATAATTTTAGTTGAAAATACCTGACTATCACTTGGTTTCCAAACCACAACGTTACCCATCATCGCAGCACTTGCCGGTAGATTGGCAGCAATAGCCGTAAAGTTAAATGGAGTGATAGCGTAAACAAAACCTTCAAGAGGTCTGTATTCTAAACGGTTCCATGTCGTAGAATCCGATTTTGGCTGATCTCCGTAAATTTGAGTCATGAATTCTACGTTGTAACGTAAAAAGTCGATCAATTCACAAGAAGCATCAATTTCTGCCTGATGAATATTTTTAGACTGACCAATCATAGTCGCAGCATTAATACGTGCTCTGTAAGGTCCTGCAATTAATTCAGCCGCTTTTAAGAAAATAGCCGCACGTTGTTCCCATGCCATATTTGCCCAAGCATGTCTTGATTCAAGTGCATTGGCGATTGCTTTTTCGATATGTTGTTTTTCAGCTAAATGATATTTTCCAACTACGTGCTGGTGATCATGAGGTGCTGTAATATTTCTTGTGTTTCCGGTTCTGATTTCTTCGCTTCCAATATGCAAAGGAACGTCAATTTGAGAGTTCCACATTGTAGTGTAAGCTGCCTGAACAGCGGTTCTTTCCGGAGAGTTGGGTGCGTATCCTTTTACAGGCTCATTGACCGCTTTAGGTACATTAAAAAATCCTTTTAACATGGGATGAGATATTTTAAAATTACGAATTGTTTAATTTTAGGCAAAAGTACAAAGGTTATTTTGATTATATCACAATACAATACTAAAATGTTGTAATTTAATAAACTAATCCCGTCAAGCTGTAAAACACCTGTTTATATAAAAGTTTAAATTTGAGTGACTTCAATTTATAGGATTATGAAAATTCCACTTCTGGCTTTTAACGATAAAGGAATTTACTGCCAACAGGCCGATGTATATCTCGATCCCTGGCGGCCGGTAAAAAATGCTATTATTACGCATGGTCATGCCGATCATTCCCGATGGGGACATCAAAATTATATCACGCACCATACTAATGTACCAATCATTCGGCATCGTTTGGGCGAAATAAATGTTACCGGAAAAGAGTGGGGAGAAACGTTTATCATTAACAATGTCAAATTCTCATTGCATCCTGCCGGACATATTATAGGAAGCTCACAAATTCGCGTTGAATACAAAGGCGAAGTCTGGGTTTTTACAGGAGATTATAAAACCGAAGATGATGGAATTTCAGTCCCTTATGAAGTAGTAAAATGCCACACTTTTATCACCGAATGTACTTTTGGATTACCAGCTTTCAATTGGACTCCACAGGCTGAAGTAATTACAGAAATCAATAATTGGTGGGCAGAAAATAAAGCGGAGGGAAAAACATCCATTCTTTTTGGATATTCCTTAGGCAAAGCACAACGGCTTTTAAAATATCTCGATACCGATATTGGAAAAATATATACGCATGGCGCCATCGAAAATATGACCAATGTTTTGCGTCCGATGGTTGATTTTCCACCAACAACTTTGGTAACACGCGAAACAAAAAAAGAAGAATTTGCAGGAAATATTGTTCTCGCTCCGCCAAGTGCTCACGGAAGTATCTGGATCAGAAAAATGACTCCTTTTGTTACCGGTTCAGCAAGTGGCTGGATGGCTTTTCGAGGAGCAAGACGAAGACGTGCTATCGATAAAGGTTTTGTGTTAAGCGATCATTGCGATTGGTATTCTTTACTAGACAGCATCAAAGCAACCGGAGCAGAAAAGGTAATCTGCACACACGGTTATACTGATATTTTCTCTAAATATTTGAGAGAATTGGGTTACGACGCCAGAACCGAAAAAACGCAATACGAAGGTGAAGCGGCAGAAATGGAAAAAGATGATAAAGAAGCAGAAATAGATGAAACCCAAACTTCGATTATTTCTGAAAATTAATAATGAAAAAAATTAACACATAGAAACATAGTTTTTTTTTGGAGTTAAAGGCATTTCATTTTTTTTAAACATACATAGCTATGTGTGAAAATCTAGATTTTTTAAAACCATCTTCTTTTTCAATTTTAAACCTATGTTTCTATGTGTTTAAAAATTATAGGCAACGAGTTTAAAATAGTACGAAGTAAATGAAAAATTTCGCCCAACTTATAAAAACACTTGACAGTTCGAATAAAACGAATGTAAAAGTCGATGCCCTGACGACGTATTTTAAAAATGCATCGCCGGAAGATAAAGTATGGACGATTGCGATTTTGTCACATCGTCGTCCACCAAGACCTGTTAATACTACTTTATTGCGTATTTGGGCAAATGAACTGGCGAATATTCCACTTTGGCTTTTTGAAGAAAGTTATCATATAGTAGGTGACTTGGCAGAAACCATTGCTTTGATAATTCCAACTACAAAAGAACATTCGGATAAAAGTTTAACCGAATATCTGCAGGAAATTATTGCCTTAAAGAAGAAATCAGATATTGAGAAAAAAGAATATTTGCATGAAAATTGGCTGGCGCTGAATTACTATGAACGCTTCGTTTTCACCAAATTAATTACCGGAAGTTTGCGAATTGGTGTAAGCCAGAAATTAATGACCCGAGCGCTATCAAAAGCAGAAGATGTTGATGAAGATGCTTTAGCATATAAATTAATGGGGAATTGGGATCCGAATACCATTACTTTCCAAGAACTGATTCTGGATGAAAAAAGCAGTGATTATTTATCAAAACCTTATCCATTTTATCTGGCGTATCCAATTGAAGGAGAAGTTGATAATTTAGGAAATCCTCAAGACTGGTCGATAGAACATAAATGGGATGGAATTCGGTCGCAAACCATTATCCGAGAAGGCGAAATTTATGTCTGGTCAAGAGGCGAGGAGTTAGTAACCGATAAATATCCGGAGTTTAAATCTTTCGTCGGAATTATTCCAAACGGAACGGTGATTGATGCTGAAATTTTAGCTTTTCCCGAAAAAGAAATTGGGACTTTTAATGATTTGCAAGCCCGAATTGGACGTAAAACAATATCAGTTAGTTTACTTGAAAAAGTGCCTGTAATATTAAAAGCATACGATATTTTAGAATGGGAAGGAAAAGATATTCGAAACTTACCTTATTCCGAAAGAAGATTATTATTAGAACAGTTATATGATTCGATAAAAGATAAAACGCCACATTTTCAATTATCAGAAAGAGTTTTACTTCATTCGTGGGAAGATGTTGCAGCGGAAAGAATGCGTGCCCGAGAAATGAAAAGCGAAGGTTTGATGTTAAAACGCAACGACTCTCCCTATCAGGTGGGAAGAAAAAAAGGCGACTGGTGGAAATGGAAAATCGAACCATTGGTGATTGATGCTGTCCTAACATACGCAATGCGCGGACACGGAAGACGTTCCAATCTTTTTACAGATTATACTTTTGCACTCTGGCAAACCAATGATAATGGCGAAAGAGAATTAGTGACCTTCGCCAAAGCCTATTCCGGTTTGACCGATGCCGAATTTAGGAAAGTAGATGACTTTATCAAAAAAAATACATTGGAACGATTTGGTCCGGTTAGAAGCGTTACACCACAATTGGTTTTTGAAATTGGCTTCGAAGGAATCGCACTATCCAAAAGACACAAAAGCGGTGTGGCGACAAGATTTCCGAGAATTTTGAGATGGCGACAGGACAAGAAAATTGAGGATGCTAATTCAATTGAAGATTTAAAAAGTATGATTTCATAACAAACTCTTACTTGATTATTAAAAGTTGATTTATGAAGATATTTGAACTCCTGCAAGGTTTTGTAAACCTTGTAGGTTTGTTTATAATAGCAAATACCTACAAGGTCAAAAAAGACCTTGCAGGTAAAGAAAGCAATACTATTAGCAATAAAGACAGTTTAATATGTAGTTAGGAATGAACAGAGAAGAATTATATACCATTGCCGAAAACTGGTTTCACGATCAGGGCTGGAAAGCATTTCCGTTCCAAACCCAGACCTGGACTGCTTTTCTGCAGGGAAAAAACGGCTTGCTCAACGCACCAACCGGAAGCGGGAAAACTTATGCCTTATGGTTTCCTATAGTTCTCGATTACATGAAGAAAAATCCAGATTATAAAACTAAGCATAAGCCCGGATTAAAAGCCATTTGGATTACGCCTTTACGGGCACTTTCTGTTGAAATTAAGCAGGCTGCGGATAGAATTGTTGAAGATTTAGATTTGCCAATGACAGTTGGAATCCGTTCAGGGGATACAACGCAAAGTGAGAGAAATAAGCAAAGCAAAAAAATGCCTGATCTTCTGGTTACAACTCCTGAAAGTCTGCAATTGCTTTTAGCATCCAAAGAGTTCGCAAAAACTTTTGCCAATTGCTCTGCGATTGTGGTCGATGAATGGCACGAACTATTAGGAACAAAACGTGGCGTCCAAATGGAATTGGCTTTATCCCGATTAAAAAAGGTTGCACCCAAAATGCGAATTTGGGGAATTTCTGCCACCATTGGAAATCTCGAATTGGCACAGCAGGTATTATTAGGATTAAACTCTGAAGCCTACCAAAATTCGATTTTGATTAGAGCACACATCAATAAAAAAATAAAAGTACTTTCGATATTGCCTGACAAAATGGACAGTTATCCGTGGCGTGGACATATGGGACTGCATCTAATTGATGAGGTTGCTAAAATAGTCAGAAAAAGCAAAACCACTTTAATCTTTACCAATGTGCGTTCTGCGTGCGAAATGTGGTTTCAGGCGATATTAGAAAAATATCCGGAATTTGCCGGAGATATGGCGATGCACCACGGAAGTATCAGCAGGGAAACACGTTTATGGGTTGAAAATGCGATTAGAAATGAAGAATTAAAAGTAGTGGTGTGTACTTCAAGCCTGGATTTGGGAGTAGATTTTGCCCCTGTTGAAACTATTATTCAGGTAGGCGGTCCAAAAGGTGTTGCCCGTTTTCTGCAAAGAGCAGGACGAAGTGGCCATCAACCCGGAAAAGAAAGTGTTATTTACTTTCTTGCCACGCATGCTATCGAATTGATTGAAGCATCGGCACTGAAAAAAGCGGTTGCCAAAACAATTGTTGAAGATCGTATTCCGTACTTGAACAGTTGGGATGTTTTGGTACAGTATCTGAATACTCTAGCGGTTTCTGACGGATTTTTTCCGGATGAAATTTTTGAAGAAGTCCGACAAACATTCTGTTATCAAAATATTACAAAAGAAAACTGGAACTGGATTCTGAATTTTATTACCAATGGAAGTCAAAGCTTGCAGGCCTATGATGAATTCAAAAAAGTAGAAATCGAAGAAGACGGACGTTTTAAAATCAACAGCCGACTGATTGCGATGCACCACAGAATGCAAATTGGAACCATTGTTGGAGACGCATCATTAAATGTGAAATTTTTAAGCGGAGGTTATATAGGGAATATTGAAGAATGGTTTGCTTCAAAACTCCAGCCGGGAGATGTTTTTACTTTCGCTGGAAAAAGATTGGAATTATTCCGTGTAAAAAATATGCAGGTATTGGTACGAAAAGCAGATCCCAAAAAAGAATCCCGAACCGTAAGCTGGATGGGCGGGCGAATGGCATTATCTGTACAAATGAGTGAATTGCTTCGGGAAGAATTGTACGCTGCTAATTCTGATGATTTGACCCCGGAATTAAAAGCTTTGCAGCCTATTTTTGCAAGACAGAGAAAAGAAAGTATTGTGCCTTCTGATGATGAATTTTTAATTGAAACTTTCAAAACCAGAGAAGGGTATCATGCCGTTTTTTATCTTTTCGAGGGCAGGTTTGTGCATGAAGCTTTAGCAAGTATTTTATCGTACCGTATCAGTTTACTGTTTCCGATAACTTTTTCGCTGGCGTATAATGACTACGGTTTTGAATTGCTCTCCGACCAGAAAATCGATATGCAGTCTGTTTTTGATAATAATTTATTTTCAACAGAATATGTGCATCACGATTTGCAAAAAAGTTTAAATTTAACTGAAATGGCGCGAAGAAAATTCAGGGATATCGCCGTAATCGCCGGATTGGTTTTTACGGGAATGCCCGGAAGACCTGTAAAAACAAAACATTTGCAAAGTGGTTCTCAACTGTTATTTGAAGTTTTCAGGGATTATGAACCGGATAATTTATTACTCCAGCAGGCATATACAGAAACATTTGAACATCAGCTGGAAGAAGGACGCTTGATTCAGGCTTTGGAAAGACTGAATAAACAGACTATTGTCTGGAAACAGTGCAAAAAGCCTACACCATTTAGTTTTCCTATAATTACAGATCGATTACGTGAAAAATTATCAAGCGAAACATTAGCGGAAAGAATTAAAAAAATGACAGCGAGTTACATGAAATAATAATATGAAAATTACAATCAACAAACAAAATTTTGTTTTACATCCTTGCGGTGCGGCTTTCTGGGAAGAAAAAAAAATACTTTTAATATCAGATTTACATTTGGGTAAAGTATTGCATTTTAGAAAACACGGCATGGCAATTCCGGAGAAAGCCGTTCAGGAAAATTTTAATCGATTGAATAATATTTTAGAATTATTTGATGCCGAAACGGTTATTTTTTTGGGAGATTTATTCCACAGTAAAATCAATAATGAATGGAATTTCTTTTCAGACTGGACAAAGACAATTTTGCAAAGGATTATTTTGATTGAAGGCAATCACGACATTATTTCAAAAAAATATTATACAGTTTTAAATATCGAAATTTATCAGGAACTTATAATTGATAATTTCCTTCTG
The DNA here is from genome assembly GCA_963513545.1 of uncultured Flavobacterium sp. Classification (GTDB taxonomy): domain Bacteria; phylum Bacteroidota; class Bacteroidia; order Flavobacteriales; family Flavobacteriaceae; genus Flavobacterium. Next base: position 231,694 of record CAUPQW010000010.1, on the reverse strand, counting down.
ACACATCATCCAACAGAACGTGAAAATTTATTTAATTTTTGTGGACACATTCATCCGGGAATTAAACTAAAAGGATTAGGAAAGCAATTCTTAAGCTTATCGTGTTTTTTCAGAAAGACGAATCAAATGATTTTTCCGGCTTTTGGAGAATTTACTGGTAATTTTTATCTGATTCCCGAAGAAAACGATAAAGTATACGCTCTTGCAAAAGGAGAAGTAATAGAAATTAAAAACTAATTTAGTTCAAAGCAAATGGAGCACACATTCTAAACGTAGGAACGATAACCTTAAAAATTTTGGTTGTAGTAAAATTAATCATATTAAAATGACCTTTCATTGAACCATAAGGTGAGGATAATAAACAACCTGAACTGTAAGTATGATTTTCACCAGGTTTTAAAACAGGTTTTTTACCTATAACGCCTTCTCCATCAACAATTTCTAAGTCGTTTAAGGAATCAAATATTTCCCAGTGACGAGAGGTTAACTGTACTGAATCCTTACTGTGATTTTCGATTGTTACGACATAACTAAAAGCAAAATGAATCTTATAGTTTTTGAAGTAAGTACCTTCAAAACTAGTTAAAACAGATATTTTTATGCCTCTTGTTATCTGAGAAACCATAACTAAAGTAGTATATATGTGTGTGTTATATGTGCAAACTTACGAAAAAAAATGATTCGATTGAAATCCTTTTTTAGAATGTTTAGTTAATAATGTTCAATGAGTTGGCGTTTCCTTTTCCGATAACTCTTTCGTAACGGTCTGTATTTTCACGGTAATAGACTAAAATAGTGTATTCGTTTTCAGTTTGATAAAAGTTTCCGTCGATGGCATTTTCATAGTCAATAACACCATTTTTGTCAGCAACTGTGTATTGAAAATTTGTGAACCCCTGTTTAATCATTACGGCTTTTTCATAAATACCTTTATCTGCATTATAATCCATTTTGTATTCTGGCGACAAACTGTAATTATTAAACATTCCGGTAATATAAATGTCTTTGTTTAATCTGAATGCAGGAGCCGAAAGGCTAAAATAGACCCAGGCGTAATCTGCTTCAATTTCCTGATTGGATCCGTTAATATTTTTGACTACAAAATTTCCATTAACATCCTGATATACCGTATAAATCTGATTGCCTCTTGCTGGGCTTGTGTATAAAAATGAGCTGTAAATATCGCTGGTAGAGCTTACTTTTGCTACATTGTTATTAGCTGCTCTGATATCTTTATTTTCAAAGTATAAAAATTCATTTCCGCCCCAAAATTGTGTTTCACTGTCGTATTTATAAACCAATTGATTACCAAGAGTATATTGTGGAGGAATATTTTTAATGCTCGTATTAAAATCACCATTTTGCATTAAAAGTATTTTTACGTTTTGTAATGGCGTCTGAAAAGCAATGTCATTTGAAGTAATGGCAATATCAAGATTTTGTTTGTATTCAATGTTTTTTAAATTTCGGGTTCGTTTTACCTGAGCTGCTACAGTAGAGTGATTTTCGTATAAAATGAATTTTCTGGAGAAAATAATCTCTCTGTCTTCATTTAGGATTTTGAGCATATAATTACCCGAAATTCGTAGCTGAGTAGCAAACTGATTTGGAAAAGGTAGCTTGTAATGCGAGTAATTCTGGAGCGTATTGAAAGAATTCGAATAATCCATAATTCTTTGATTGTCAAAACCACGAATATAATCTGTTTTTGGAATTTCAGAAGGTTTCCAATTGTAGTCGCAATGTACAACTTCAAAATAATAATTAGCTTCGTTACTATATAAATCATCAAATTGAAGTTCGAATGTGGAACCTAATTCAAATATTGGGACTACATTGCTGCCATTTTGTACAAATGAAACTGTTTTTATATTGTATGGCGGATTAATTTCTTTTTCCTGGGCTTTCGCCAAAGTGAAAATAAAAAGAAAAATAAAGCTTGTATATGAAAATTTTAGCATCAGATTACGTTTCTAAGATTGTAAATATAACAATTTTATGGAACGAAAAAGACACCGTTGTATTGGATTTCATTATTGAGATCCTAAAATATAGGCTAAGTTACCTTCAAGTTCGTCATTGATATAACTTTCTTCTAAAAGAGAATCAGACAATAGTTTTTTGTTTTCCTGAAGTTTCACTATTTTTTCTTCAACTGTATTTTTCGAGATAAAACGAATTACATTGACTTTATTCAACTGCCCAATTCGGTGTGCTCGTGCAACTCCTTGTTTTTCTGCAAAAGGATTCCACCACGGATCTAAAAATAAAACATAAGATGCTTTTGTGATATTCAGACCAACGCCACCTGCTTTCAACGAAATAAAAAACAACAACGGATTTTCGTTTTCCTGAAACAATTTTACCTGTTGCTCTCGTTTGCCTGCCGGGGTTTCTCCCGTAATTTCGCAAAATTCGATTTTGTTTTGTTTGCACCAATGGGTATAAAAGTTCAGGTTGGTAACAAACGAACTGAAAATGATTACTTTTTGTTTTGCTTTAACCAAATTTTCAAGATAATTGGTAACAGCAATATATTTTCCGGAATCAATTTCTGAATCTGCATCGACCATTTTTGGGTGATTACTCAATTGACGCAATTTCATCAAAGTATTGATAATACTGATTTTATCCGGACTTGAACCATCGGTTTTAAGCAGAAAATTACGAGCTTTAGATTTTTCTTTTTCGTATAATTTTTCCTGTTCCGGATCCATGTCGCAATAATAAATCTGTTCTGTCAATTCCGGTAAATCTTTTAAAACCTGTTCTTTGGTTCGTCGCAAAATATAAGGCTGGATGAGGTTTTTTAATTCAGTTAAAACTTCTTCATTCTGTTTTTTCTCAATCGGATTTTTGAAATTTTCCATAAAAAAAGCATAACTGCCAAGAATATCCGGATTGATAAACTGCATCTGCGACCATAAATCGTCAAGTGAATTTTCGATCGGCGTACCACTCAGCGCTATTTTGTGATTCGTACTGATTTTATTGATGGCTTTAAAAATCTTAGAATTTTTATTTTTAATGTATTGACTTTCATCTAAAATCAAATAGCGGAAATTATACTTTTCTAAAATGGAAATATCTCGGTGAACGATGCTGTAACTGGTGAAAATCAAATCGGTTGAATCTAGTTTGTGTGCTAATAATTTCCGGTCATTGCCCACATACTGCATTTTTGAAAAGTGCGGTGTAAATTTTCCGGATTCATTAAACCAGTTAAAAACCAAAGAAGAAGGCAGCACAATTAAAGCTTTTAGAGGTTCTCTTTCAATAGTTGTTTCGTTAGCAAACAAATCAAAATTGGTAGTTTTGGTTGTAAAACCTAATTGTTCCTGAACTGAAACCAAAACAGCTAAAGTCTGTAATGTCTTTCCAAGTCCCATGTCGTCAGCCAGACAAGCACCCAGATTTGAATTGAAATGCCCCAAAAGCCATTTTACACCATCAATTTGATACGGTCTTAAAGTTGCTTTTAGCAAATCTGAAGCGGTATATTCAGCATGAGAAATTACATCATTATCAATCTCTGAAATTCCGTCCAAAGCAGTAAAATTGCTTTTACGTAAAAGTAACGCTCCGTTTTCTGTCTTTGCTAATTTCGCCAAAGAACCATATTTGCTGAACCATTCCAGCGGAATCAAAAAGTAATTTCCGTCTGGCAATTGGAAAAGCCTTTCTTTGCTTCTTATATTCGGAATAATTTCGCTGAAATTGATTTTATAATTGCCAACAGTAACGATGATTTTAATATCAAACCAATCGGCTTTTGTTTCTTTTGCAATCGAAATCGTATTGCTTTCTGTAATGATTTCTTTGCTTTCAAGTTTTAGGTTTTGGATTGTAAAGCCTAAACTTTCAAGCTTTTCCTTGTTGTCAATAATCAATTGAATATTGATATAAGGATCATTCGCTTCTGTTTCAAGTCCAAACAATTCGTTTTTGACTTTTACTAAACCAATTTCAAGTAATTTTTTTGTGTATAAAATTTCTACGGCACTCCTTTTAAACTGAATTATTTTGGGTTCGTTAGGAATGCTGAAATCAACAAAAGAATGCGTTTTTTTGGTTTTGCCGGCATCAAAAACATAGCCGTTGTAATCGAAATAAAGATTAAGGTAATAACAGTTTTTAAAGAAGTCATAAACAGGCTGAATCGTACTCGAAATTATTTGGTCACGTTGTTCCATTTCAAAACCAGTGGCTTCAATATCAATTTTTTTGGCTATTTCGGGTATAAATCCTTTGAAATAATCATCCACCAATTTTGATGGAATTTCAATTGATTTTTTCTTTAAAAACGGAGTCAGTTTTTTAGCATTCAGTTCTTTTAGCTGCCCTAATTTTTTATCAATAATTAACCAGCCCGGTTCATCTAAAAGAATATCAATACTACTATTCATGGGTGAAAAAGTAGTTTTATTTTCTTTTAACGAAAGGGTATAAGTAATTCCTTCTGAATGTTTGTCAAATTGTATCTGAGGTTCAAATTCAAGTAGTTCAACAGTAATTCGTGAACGATAAAAGTCCTTTTCGGCACTCATATTAAGTGATAAAGGAAATTGTTCCTTCACGATTAAATCATAAAAGGAACTTAAATTAAATTTTAAATACTGACGGATTGCAAACTCAATTTTAGAATCTTTTTGCAGATCAGCGATTGTTTTCGCTGATTTGATTTTGGCACCGAATTTCTTGAAAATGAATTCAGGTTTTAAGGATTCGCAAGCTGTCAGGATTTTTTTAGTATTCGAATCTAAATTCTCAAAATCAATTCCGAAACTATCCAATACAACTTTTGTGGCTTTTTTATCGAGATATTTAATTTCACTTGTATTCTCAATTATGTAGGCTGTAGGGATATAGGTATTCAGATTTTTTTCAAAACTAATGTCAAAACAAAACTGAAATAATTTAATAGGTTCCAAGGTTTAAAGATTTGGTTAGGCTTGTAATTTGGGAATTGGGCTAAAAAAAAAGCGTTTTCAAATTATTTCTATTTTGAAAACGCTTTTTTAAATGAACTTATATTACTTATATGGTGAAAAAAAATTAATTTTCCTGTTTAAAGCAAAGCGGAATAATTTCGCCTTTTGCCAAACAATATTTTTCAACCAATTCTGGTGCTATTTTATTGGTGTAATCTTCTTCGATAACAATAAAACCTATGCTTCTCAATTTATCGAAATAATCGCGTCCATACACACGAACGTGATCGTATTGCCCGAAGATTTTTGCTCGTTCTTTTTGATCCGTAATCGAATCATCTGCAAACGTAACTTCTCTGTTTAGATCCTGTGGAATCTGTAAAACCGCCATTCCGCCTGGTTTTAAAACGCGGAATAATTCCTGCATCGCTTTTGTGTCGTCCGGAATATGTTCTAAAACGTGATTACATAAAATAACATCATATTCGTTGTCCTTGAAAGGCAAATTACAGATATCTGCTTTTACATCTGCCAAAGGCGAAAGTAGATCGGTTGTTGTATAATCCAGATTTTTCTGCTTGCGGAATCTTTTGTAAAATGCCTGTTCCGGAGCAAAATGCAATACTTTTTTCGGTGCTGTAAAAAAATCTGTCTGATCGTTTAAATACAGCCAAAGCAAACGGTGTCTTTCTAATGAAAGTGTACTTGGCGAAAGTACATTGTTACGCTGTTTTCCATACCCGTAAGGCAAAAATGACTTAAAGCTTTTTCCATCAATAGGATCGGTAAATTTGCTTCCTCTTAACGATAAAGCTAAAATTGGGCGCACCACATAGCTCAAACGAATTAATAATGGACGGGGGATTGTATTAAGTACGAGTTTAAAAAGTTTTTTCATTTAGTCTATTCCTATTCTATTGGTATTTATATAATCATCAAAAAACATTTTTTCATTTACTATATCAATACTAAAAATGGAACCATATTTTTCAGTTAATATTGTTTTTAAGGTTGTAAAATCATTAAAGTCAGTAGACTTGTTGGAATTAAATACTATTATAAGGTTAATTTCATTATTATAAAATTCTATTTTAGCTATATTGTTTCTAATATATAAATTTATAATTTCGTTTATTGATTGAAAGGCTTTGGAAATAATTTTCATTGTTTTCCCCCAATCGTGTTTCAAATTGTAGATTCGTTCATCTTTAAATTCAACTAAGTAATAATTATTTGAGTTGAATTCTAATGCATCAACAGAACTATTGTTGAGATTCAATCTATCAAAGTCATAACATTTTTTTTCAGAATCTATCAGATGTTTAACCGATAAAGCACTTGTTATGTGTTCTGGATTTAAACTGAGATCTTTTAACGTTTTTCTCTTCAAATTTCCATCGAGAAGAGTAATGACATTATTCATCTTTAAGAATATTTCTAAGTTGATAAGAAGCGTCAGAAATCGAAGAATAGATTACACTCAGTTTATCGTTTACATCAATGATTTTAGAAGATAATCCATTCACATTTTTCTCAGCAAAATAAAAATTTGTTGATTTTTCATATTGATATTTTTTAGAATAGGCTTCCAAAGCTTCAATGAAGTAAGGACTATGAGAGGTTAATACCATAGGAATATCAAAATCTTTTGAGAGTCTTACAAGAATTTCTGCATATTTAATTTGCCAAGTTGGATGTAAGTGAACTTCAGGTTCATCTATTATTAATAAAGTTCTGTTATTGAGTCTGTTATTTTTTAATAATAATTGAATTATTCCGAAGCTTTTAATTCCGACTGCTGTGTTTTTAATATTTATTTCTTGATTATTTTTTTTATAACTCACGCCTTCAAGCAAATCTATTGTAATCTCGCCATTTATTATTTCTGCTATTTCATTATATATTTTTGAATAATCTATAGTATTTGACGGTAGTGTATTTGATAATGATTTAGCCAATTCTTCTTGCCTACTTTTTGTGTAACCTTGAGGATTGTCTTTTCCTATGAACCTTTGTAACGAATCATCTATAATTAAAGGGCTTTCAATATATATTGCCTCTTTGTAGTATGTTTCAAGATTATTATCTAACTTAAGGTAGACATTACCCGTATGAGATCCAACAAAAAGAGTATTAATTATTGCATTTCCTAATAAGTCTTCTACTTCAATTTTAAAATCTTTATTGGATTCATTGTAAATATTGTATAGTTGAGTTATTTCAGATCTAATCCATGATTCAATCTCATCTTGTTTTTGTTTAATTGTATTATACTTCTTTTCAAAATGAGTTTTCAAATGAAATATTTTATCCAAAATATTACGTTTTAGTTCATCAGGAATTGTGTCCTGTGAAACAAGTTCGTCAATTCTCGTAATCCAATCTTCGCTAATCTCTTTAATTTGATAATCAGCAATATCTTCTTTCCAATTTTTTTTTAACTCTTTTAGAATATCTTGGTAATAGTATGAGATCATTCTGTTTCTATTTTCATGAAAATGATCTTCAGGCTGATTGAATCCTTTTACAAGACAATACAAGATTTTGCCAACAGTACTTTTTCCAGAATCATTTTGACCGGCAATAAGAGTAATTCCCTCAATATTAATGTCAGCTTCTTCAATAATTCCAATATTTTGGAGTCTAATTTTCATTATGTACTATTTTTTATAAAAGTAGTTAAGTTTGAACTTAATAAATTATATTTTCTACTAAAATTATAAATTTAATATTGGTTTTGTAAATTAATTTTTCCGAATCTTGGCGTACATCTTTGCGAATCTCTGTGGAATAACTATAAAACTAATGGTACTTTTCGAAATTCATCTTCTTCAGTGCTTTCGATTCCTAATGCTTTGTAGATATAATAGAAAGTCGATAAAATTTCCGGTTTTCCATCAATTAGAGCAACATCATGTTCGAAGTGAGCACTTGGTTTTCCATCAGCAGTCAGGATTGTCCAGCCATCTTTTAGTTGTTTGATGTTTTTAGTTCCCATGTTGATCATAGGTTCAATAGCAACGACCATTCCTTCAACAAAAAGTTTTCCTCTTCCTTTTTTACCATAATTTGGCATTTCAGGTGCTTCGTGCATTTTTTGTCCTAATCCGTGACCTACTAATTCACGTACTACTCCATATCCATGAGATTCTGTATATTTCTGAATTGCATTTCCAACATCTTCAACGCGATTTCCGGCTTTAAATTCTCTGATTCCTACGTAAAGAGATTCTTTGGTTACCTGTAAAAGTTTTTTGGTTTCCGGTGCCACTTCTCCAATTTCAAAACTATAGGCATGATCTCCATGATATCCATTTTTGAACGCGCCGCAATCTACAGAAATAACATCACCATTCTGCAAAGGTGTATTGTTCGGAATTCCGTGAACAACCTGAGAATTCGGACTCATACAAAGCGAATTCGGGAAATCGTACAAACCAAGAAAGCTTGGAACCGCACCGTGATCACGAATAAATTCTTCGGCTAATTTGTCAAGATATAATGTAGTAACTCCTTCTTTTATTTCAGAAGCAATCATTCCTAATGTTTTAGATACGATCAAGGCACTTTCGCGCATTAATTCGATTTCCTCACGGGTTTTTTGGATAATCATATTTTTCAGATTTTCAGTTCGCAAAAGTACAATTTTAATCTTATTTTTTTAAAGTTGATTTTGAAATTAATTAGAACTAAAATTTCAATATTTCATCTAAAAATCAAAGTCTCTGTTGAATTCTAACATTTTTTTAAATGTGCATTTCAGAAAAAAGCCATAAATTAGTAGTAAAACGTTTGAAATTATGGAAACTATTATAGATCAGGATATAGTCAAAATGCAGGCTCTTAAAAGAATGAAGCGAAATGCTTTGGCGCTTTTGGGTGTGGCAGTTCTGTTGTTTATAATTGCTATTTATTTTAAAATCCCGATGCTGCAGGCGTTTAGCGAAGCAGCAATGGTGGGTGGAATTGCGGATTGGTTTGCAGTTGTAGCCTTATTTCGCCATCCGATGGGAATTCCGATTTGGCATACGGCAATTATTCCGACCAAAAAAAATGAGATAGGTGAAAATCTCGGCAATTTTGTTTCTGAAGAATTTCTGAATCGTGAAAAGTTGGAAATTAAGTTAGACGAATTCAATTTTGCGACAAAAGCTTCTGATTGGCTTTCGCAGGAAGAAAATGCTAATAAATTTGCTGACGTTATAGCCTTAAATATTATTCCGGGTGTTTTAAAAACGATAAAAGATGAGGATATAAAAAGATTTATTCAGGTTCAGTTTAAGGAAAAACTGGAGGCGATAAATTTTGGAGACTGGGTAGCGCTTGCTTTAGAACCTTTACAAAAAGGAAATGTAAAAGATCAGTTACTCACCAATCTTCTCGAAGTAATGAGTGCTGAATTAAGTGATAATAAAGACTTAATTAGAAAGAAAGTAAAACAATCTACACCTTTTTTGAGTTTTGGTCTGGCCGATAAAAGCATTTCAGAAGGTATTTTTAATGGCTTGCAGGAGTTTCTTGATGAAGCCAAAAATCCGGAAAGTGCAGTTAGAATTAAAATAGACGAATACATTTCTGATTTCCTGAATAAAGTAAAAAACTCAGAAGAAATGCGAATCAAAATCAATAATCTGATTGTTGGTTTTGCCGGAAAAAAAGAAGTTCAGGATTATATCAACGGGATTTGGGACGAAATTAAATTATCAATTACAAACGATTTGGAGAAAGGAGAGGAGTCTTCAATTCGAAAAAATATTTCAGGCCTGATTCAGAATTTCGGAAACGGACTCAAGGAAGATTCCATAATGGTTGATAAAATCAATAAATTTATTAAAAACGATTTGCTTTCTGTTCTTCTGAATAATAAAAAGGTAATAGGAGATTTAATTTCTTCAACCGTAAAAAGCTGGGATGGAAAAGAGGTTTCTGAAAAATTAGAATTAGAAATCGGAAAAGATCTTCAGTACATCAGAATCAACGGAACTTTAGTCGGCGGATTTATTGGACTTATAATTTATGGTGTTGAATGGACGTATCATTATTTTGTAATGTAAATCAAAGCAAAAAGAGACAAATCCTAAAACTTGTCTCTCTTCTATTAAAAAAAGTGGTTTTCTATAATAATGAATGACAAGTCATTGCTTCAGGCTGAGGAACGCCCATTAAGTCCAATATAGTTGGGGCGATATCGCCTAAAACACCATTTTGGATGTTTTTTAACTCCTTGTCAACTAAAATAATCGGCACCGGATTTGTTGTATGCGCTGTATTTGGGCTTCCATCAGGGTTAATCATCGTTTCGCAGTTACCATGATCGGCAATTACAATAGTTGTGTAATTGTTTGCAAGAGCAGCTTCAATAACTTGTTTTGCACAGGCATCAACAGCCTCACAAGCCTTAATTGCAGCTTCCATGATTCCGGTGTGTCCAACCATATCGCCGTTAGCAAAATTTAAGCAAACAAAATCTACTTCGCCTTTGTTTAATTCAGGAACAAGGGCATCAGTTAATTCATATGCACTCATTTCAGGCTGTAAATCGTAAGTGGCCACTTTTGGAGAATTTCTTAAAATACGTGATTCTCCTTCAAAAGGTACTTCTCTTCCTCCGGAAAAGAAAAATGTTACGTGTGGATATTTCTCCGTTTCAGCGATGCGAATTTGTTTTTTGCCGGCTTTTTCTAAAACTTCACCAAGGGTTTCAGTGATATTATCTTTATTGTAAACGACTTTTACGTTTAAATACGTTTCATCGTAATTGGTAAGCGTAACATAATACAAGTTTAATTTGTGCATGTTCTGCTCGTGGAAATCTTGTTGTGAAAGTGCTTCGGTAAGTTCACGTCCTCTGTCGGTTCTAAAATTGAAGAATATCACAACATCGCCTTCTACAATTGTTGCTAATGGTTTTTCTTCTTCATCAACCATTACTATTGGAGCAATAAACTCATCGGTAACCTCTTTTGAATAGCTTTCAAGAATACTTGCAACAGCATTTTTTGACGGAGTTCCAATTGCGTTTACAACCAAATCATAAGCCAGTTTTACACGTTCCCAGCGCTTATCACGATCCATTGCATAATAACGACCAACTATTGAGGCGATTTTTACCGGAGTATCTTTAATATGATTTTCTAAATCCTGAATGTATTTAGCTCCCGATTTTGGATCAACATCACGCCCATCTGTAAAAGCATGAACAAATACATTTTCTAAACCATATTCCTGTGATGCATCAATCAGTCCACGTAAATGCGATGTGTGTGAGTGAACACCTCCATCAGAAACCAATCCTAAAAAGTGTACTTTTTTATTGTTTTCTTTAGCATAAGTAAAAGCGTCAACAAGAACTTGTTCTTTTGCAAGTGTTTGATGAGCTACTGCTAAATTTATTTTGGCTAAATCCTGGTAAACGATTCTTCCGGCACCCAGATTCATATGTCCAACTTCACTGTTTCCCATTTGACCTTCGGGTAAGCCAACGTTTAATCCGTCGGTACGAAGTTGTGCGCTTGGGTAATTTTGGTAAAGGCTATTTATAAAAGGAACATTTGCATTGTCTATTGCAGATACTTTAGGGTCAGGAGATTTTCCCCAACCGTCTAAAATCATAAGAATTACTTTTTTATTCATGGTTTTTAGTTTTTGGCAAAGATAAACCATTTATAAAACAGGCAAGAAACGATTGTTACAATTATGGTTTATAAAATGAACAGCGCAAAAAAATAATAATTTAATTGTAGAAGGCTTTATTTTTTAAAATTAATGCATACAGGCTTGCGATTCTGTAGTTGTTGAACAATATTTTTTATTAACTAGTTTTACTGATTATGTTTTTTTAGACACACAATATTGCTAAAGTTTTGATTTTCTACAAATTATGTTTAAAAACGATTCAATTTATTTTAAAACAATGAATTATGTTTATGAAACAAGGTAAATTCCTGCAAAAAAAAATGATATATTTAGCTTAATTTAACTTTTTTTGCGATTTAGTGTTAAAGTTTGAACAAAAATCACCTAATTTAGTGATATTAATTTTTAGGATTGCAAATAAACTATACATTTGTCAAACCTCAAAAGAAGTGTAATCTAAACGAAATCAATGATTTATAAGATTTATCCCGCAATTTTATTTTTATTTTTGTCTTTTGGTACAGATACTAAAAATAACACTGAAGCTAAAGAAGTAACAGTACGCAACATTGCTAAAGTTGAAAAACCGGCTATCGATGCGAAGATTGAAAATATTTATAACACATTAAATACGAATAGTTTTATTCTTCCTGAACTAAAAACTTTTACGGAAGCCTTAAAAGGTTTTTATTTATTGAAAGAAAAAGGTTTTATTCAAAAAGATATCTTAACTCTTGTTGATTTTAGTTTGTCATCAAACTTAAAACGTTTGTGGGTTATTGATTTATCGACCCATACTATTTTATTTCAATCTCTTGTAGCACATGGCAGAAATACCGGCGAAGAGTTTGCTTCAGCATTTTCAAATGTTAGTTCATCTTTTAAAAGCAGCTTAGGTTTTTATAGTACCGGAGAAATTTATCAGGGAAAACATGGTATTTCATTGCGCTTAGATGGTTTAGAAAAAGGCATAAATGATCAGGCTCGTAACAGAGGCGTTGTCATGCATGGAGCTGATTATGTTTCTGAATCGTTTATCAGAGATCACAAAAGATTAGGCAGAAGTCAGGGATGTCCGGCAATTCCCGTTGAATTGACTGACGAAATTATTCAGGCCATAAAAGGTAAATCATGTTTGTATATCTATCATCCTTCGCGAAGTTTTCCTATGGAGCAACTAATTTCGTAATTTAGAATACAAACCCTCATCGAGATCATAAACATCATATCTGAAAATCAATTGATTTTTTGTAGTCCAGGCAGTCCAATACCATTGATATAATTTATATTTTTTGGTAATCTTAATACTGGTTGTTTTTTTGCGGGCAATAATAGTATCTATTTTATCTTTCGACCAGTTTTTAGAATCATCCAGAATATGCTGGGCTAGTTCAAGTGGATTTTCAACACGTACGCAGCCGGAACTCAAAGAACGATTACTTCTTTCGAAATAATTTCGGTGATTAGTATCGTGTAAGTAAACACTATAATTGTTAGGAAACATAATTTTTATTAATCCAAGGGAGTTGTAATAACCTGGTTTTTGAATATACCTGTAGCTTCGGGGTTTATTTATGTTCCAGTTTGCCGGGTCTACTTCGTGTCCGGCGCTATCATAAATGGTGATGTTTTTGTTTTTCAAATAATTTCTGTTTCGTTTCATTGCAGGAACGACATCTTCCTTTAGAATAGTTGGAGGAACAGTCCATGTTGGATTGAAAACAATACTTTTAAGAGTAGAGGTTAAAACCGGTGTTTTTCTTTTGCTGGTTCCAACAACAACATTTCTAACAGCAGTTGTATCTTTATTTTCTACAACATGCAAACTAAAATCAGGAATGTTTACTATAAAATAATTTTCGGCAAATTCATTCGGATACCATCTCCAGCGCTCTAAATTAGCAATAATCTGATGTTTTCTTTTTTCTTTAGAAAAGTTTAGGTGATGAATAGTGCTGGCTCCAATGACACCATCGGCAACTAAACCATGACGAGCCTGAAATTTTTTCACAGATTCAAATGTTTTTTGATCGTAGATTTTTGTCAGACTGTCTTTTCCTGTCATATCATTCCAATATAAAAGTCTTTTTTTAATATTGATTAATGCAGTATTAGTGTCTTTAAACACAATTTTTTCAGTAAATTCAATTGTTTCAATATCATCATCAGGAAAACTATTGATAAGTTTTAAGGCTTTTAGTAATTGTTTGTAAGTTTCCGATTTAGGCTGAATATTTTTAACTAAACTATCTAAAGTATTGTGATTGAAACTTTTTACCAATGCAGTATTAATGTCTAAATCCTTGTCTTCAAGTGCCCAGTCCCTATATAAAAATTTTGGGTTTAGTTTCCCTTCGTATAAATGGGTGACATATTTTTCAAAATTATGAGTCAGCAGCAGGTCGTACTCAGCAAGCTGTTTGTTATTTAGTTTATCAATTTGTTTTTCATAAATATCCATCTTTTTTACCTTATAATCATTTGGATTCAGGCCTAATTCATCAGATTGTTTTAGTTGCGATAAAATATAAGTCCTTTTTTTAATATTTCCCCAAATGGTTTTGTTGTCAGAAGACAGATAAAATTGTTTTAATGTTTCACTTTTATAAGCGTTTATAAGTGCAGTATCTATGTCAACTGTTCTTGCATCTGTAATTACTATGGCAGGTAAAGCTTTTTTTATTTTTGGGAGTGCGTCTTTTTGGTTCTTTTTACAGCTTATAAAGAAACACAGTATCAACAGAAAGTAAAGTTTATTCATTTTATATTTTTTTGTACATTAAATAATGTTCTCCAATATTTGGGATTTCAAACGGATTTCCCTTGATTTTATATCCCAGTTTTTTATAGAATCCAACAGCGGCTGTTCTTGCATTGAACCATATCAAATCGAATTGGTTTGACATGCAATATTCTTCGCAATGCATTATTAGTTTCTCTCCAAAACCTTTTTTTTGGTGCGATTCTAAAATAGCCATTCCACGAATTTGCACCTGAAAAATTTCTGCAAAGATAGGATTGCTTTTTACGAATAACGAAATTATTCCTGTTAAATTTGAATTTTTAAATAATCCGAAGTGATGTGTTGTTTCTAAATCATCCCCATCAAAAATGCAGGTTTCTATGGGTTTTTCTTTTCGAAGTACAGGATGTCTTACAATAATGGCTTCCTGTGCAGATATTTCTTTAATAAATGTCATGTTTTGAATAAAAAAACAAAGCTATAACATTTTAATTTTAAATAGATTACTAGAAATAGTGATTTTTAATTTATTTTTTTTCAAAAAAAGCTTGTTTTAAACCTTACTTATTTTTTATATTTGCACCACAGTAATGCGAAAGTAGCTCAGTTGGTAGAGCTCCAGCCTTCCAAGCTGGTTGTCGCGAGTTCGAGCCTCGTCTTTCGCTCTAATCAAAACTTAGGTTTAGATTTTAAATGTAAATAATTTGTTTTTTATTTTTTTAAAAGATTTATTTTTTTATATTTGCACCCTGTTAATGCGAAAGTAGCTCAGTTGGTAGAGCTCCAGCCTTCCAAGCTGGTTGTCGCGAGTTCGAGCCTCGTCTTTCGCTCTTCAAAATCCTCAAACAATTTGTTTGAGGATTTTTTGTTTTTCGTAATGTTTTGAATCAGGATTGGGTTTATAATGTTTATGAAAACATCTTTGTTAGTTTATTGAAAGCCTTTAATCATTGATTCGGCAATTTCTTTTCTCAGGCTGCTTTTGTCTTTTTCCAAAACTATTACTGAAATGGCCAGATTTGTTTCAGGAATATAATATACCATACTGCCCCAAAAACCTCCGTGTCCATACGCTGTTTTGTTGTCTAAATCTGATTGCCAGACTCCAAATCTGTAATCAGTATCAGGTTTTTGTATTGTTTTTATTTTAGTTAATAAAATATTAATCGTTTGAGGATTGTTAAATATTTTGTTGTTGAATAATTTGTGAAAGAATAAGGCTAAATCTTTTGATGTTGAAGCAAGGCCGCCACCCCCATATAGATCAAATGATTTATCCAGTTTATAACTGTCAATTTCCATTTTTCCAATATATTGATGAGCTAATGGGCTGCAATTTCCTGGAGCTTGTTCTAATGGAGGGAACCAGGTTTTATTTAAGTCATTTTTTTTGAAATCAATCAATTTTCTTATTGCTGTATAATATTCAAGATGAGTTGCTTCTTCAATAATTTCACTTAATAATAAGTAATTGGTATCAGAGTAATTATATTTTTCACCAGCATTTCCAATTTTGTTCATTTTTAAAACGGCTAATTCAATTTGTTCCTGCCTGGTCCATTTATAGTTTGGATTTAAGTAGATTTTTTCTTTAAATTCAGGAGAATCTGCATAATTGCCTATGCCGCTTGTATGTGATAACAGGTGAGTTATTTGTATGCAGTCGATACTGTAGCCATTATTTTTTAAAAGTGATTGGGTTCTCTCAGATAAATAATTGTCAATTGTAGCGGTTAATAAAAGTTGTCTTTCTTCTGCAAGTCTGAGAATTGTTGATGCAACAAATGTTTTTGTATTACTTGCAATTAGTACAGGCTGATTAATTTCAAGTTTTGTTTTTTCCTGTTTATTCGAATATCCTACTGCTCCGCTCCAGGATATTTTTCTATTTGGACACTCAATATGTACCATGATTCCGATTGTTTCAGGATTTGAAGTGTAAATGGAATCCAATATTTTACTGAAATTATTTGTTGATAATTGTCCGTAAACAAATTGACCTGTAATTAAAAAGATTATCGTGCCAGTAATTATTTTCATTGATTGTTGTTTTTTAAAAGACGAACAATGAATGTTATTGTTACTTCGATAAGTGAAGGTTGTTATCTGTTTTGAAATTAAAAAAGCACTTATTTCAAATTACTCAAATCACTTTCAGGGTCTAATTCTGTCGGAAGCTGATTTTTTTGAAATAATCGCGCTGGTAAATTTCCTTTCAAAGTAATTTTTTCTCCTTTTACTTCAAGCCAGCTGCCTTCTCTTAATCCTAAAACTGGAATAGAATTAAAAGCATGAAACTCTTTTATTCTTGTTTCGCGGGTTTCTCCCATATGTTTGGATTGTAAATCAGGATCTAAATAATGAGGGTTTAGGTTAAAAGGAATCAATCCTAATGTCTGAAAACTAGGCGGGTAAACTATAGGCATGTCATTTGTAGTTTGCATTGAAAGACCGCAAATATTACTTCCGGCACTGGTTCCTAAATAAGGTATTCCGTTTTTTACCGTTTCAGAAAGAACCTGCATAGCATTATTTCTGTATAATTGAGTAACCAGTAAAAAAGTATTTCCTCCGCCAGTAAATATTCCTTCAGCGTTTTTTAAAGCTGTTTCAGGATCTTCAAATTCATGAATTCCTTTTACTGAAATGTTGATAGTTTGAAAAACTGAAGCTGCTTTTTGAGTATATTCATCATGCGAAATTCCGCCAGGACGGGCATAGGGAATGAATAAGATAGTTGAACAATTTTTAAAATGCGATTGCAATACAGGTAGCAAATATTCTAAATAACGGCCTTCATGTAGTGTAGAGGTGCTTGCAATAATGATGTTTTTCATAAAATTAGAAACTCTGATTATTTAAGGATAAAGGTATTGAAAAGCCTGTTCTGTTGTTAAAAGCCTTTTTTAATTAACATATTTTTACCATGATGTTAGTATTAAATTTGGAGCACATTAGGATATTTTTACATTTTTAAGAGTAATTCTAATTTTTTGATTTTGATTGATAAAATTATCTGTTTAGTGGTAGTGTTTTTGAGCCAGACTGTTTGGTCTCAGGATCAGGAACGTATTGTGTTAAACGGAAAAATAATTTCAAATACAAATGATTTAGAAGGGGTGTATGTGGTGAATGCGCAAACTGAAGCAATGGTAACAACTACTGCAGATGGATCGTTTTCTATAAAGGCCAAAAGCGGAGATATACTTGTTTTTTCATCAATTCAATTTAAGGAAAACCGGGTGCTATTGACGCCTGAAAATTTTTCAGACCTTAATTATACTGTAAAATTAAATCTTCTCATGTATCAATTGCAGGAGGTAATTATAAAACGATACGATAATATTAATGCTGTTGCTTTGGGAATTATCCCTTCGGGACAAAAAAGCTATACAGAAGCAGAGAGAAAGTTGCATACAGCTACGGCATTAAATCCTACTGCAAATGCAGGAACAATGGCCGGAGGTTCTATTTCTGTTGATCCTTTATTTAATTTCTTTTCAGGGCGCACGGCAATGTTGAAAAAGGAAGTTGCTGTAGAGAAAAAAGAGTCTTACATGCGGCTTTTAGAAAATTTATTTACATTGGATCATTTTGTAAACAAACTAAAAATTCCTCTTGAATATGTAAAAGGATTTGAATATTATGTCGTAGAAAATGATAAATTTACAGCTATTTTAAATTCTAAAAATAAAACTTCAACAGAGTTTTTATTAGGAGAATTGGCTGTTAAATACAAAGAGATAATTGCTATTGAAAACAAATAATACCTTATATATAATCTTGTTTTTTTTTGTTCAAATTTGTCTTGGACAAAATAAAGTTTCAAAAGAAATTTTTGGACAAATTTTTGAGCAGTCTACTTCTGTGGAGGGTGTAAATATTATTAATAATAACACACAGATTGCTACTGTTTCAGATGTAAATGGAATGTTTTCTATTGTGGTAAAAGCAGGAGATGTTCTGGTTTTTTCATCAGTAAATTTAGAGCCTTTAAAACGCCGCATCACTGCTGATGATCTAAATTCAAGTTCGCTTGTGATAAAAATGACTGCAAAACAAATTGAGTTAAAGGAAGTAGTTGTAAATGAGAATGCTAATATCACAGCTGAAAATCTCGGGATTATTCCACATGGACAAAAAAAATACACTCCGGCTGAAAGAAAAGTTTATACAGCAACATCGACTTCTGTTGATAAAGTAATAAATGCAATTTCCGGAAGAACTAAGATGTTAAAAAAGGAGGTTAAAGTTGAGAAAAAAGAAGCTCTTTTTAGGAAGTTGGAATATCTTTTTGAGGAAGCATATTACACGGATCGTCTTAAAATTCCGTTAGAACATATAAAAGGATTTCAGCTTTACTGTGTGGATAATCCTGAATTTGCTGTATCTTTGGATACTAAGAACAAAACAATGAGTATGTTTTTGATAACTCGCCTGGCACAGGAATATCTAATAATTATAGAGCATGAAAAATAAATTAGGAATATTTGTACTGTGTTTGTTTTGTCAATTTATAGTGGGACAAACTAATTCGAGAAAATCTTTACACGGCCAGGTAGTGAACAGTTCTCTTCCTATAGAGACAGGCTATGTGATGAATATAAATGCTAAAATAAGAACTTACATTGGTCCAAAAGGATTGTTTGATATTTTGGCAAGACCAAAAGATACTCTATTGTTTACAGGTTTGGCGTTTCAGTCTAAAAAAATTGTTTTAACAGAAAAAGACTGTGCAGAAACGATTTTATTTATCCCTTTGGATTTAGTCAATATTGAATTAAAAGAAGTTTTGGTTCATAAAGACTTAAAAATTAATTCTTTGGATGGTGGCTCGCAGCGTTTTGTTGATATGCAATTTGAAGAAGACAAACAATCAACTGCTAAAAACACGGCAATGTATTCAAATCAGACGATTAAATACGGGACTGATTTTGTCCGAATTTTTAAAGATGTTAAAAAGTTGCTTCGAAAAGATAAAGAAGTTGAAGAGGAAGTAATAAGTGACATCGCTTTTGTTGAATATTCGAAAGATAATTTTACACCTGATTTCTTTACTAAGACATTAGGACTAAAAGAAGATGAAATCGATTTGTTTTTAATGTATTGTTCGAATGATTCAGAATCTAAACGACATTTAAAAACAGATCAGAAATTTGAACTGATGGATTTTATGATCAATAAAAATAAAGATTTCAAAAAGGTTGTGTTGAAACAGAAATGAAAAAGAATCTCCTTTATTTCTTAATTGGAATATTATTTTTATCCCTATCGTCATTTGCATTCCATAAATTCTACATGGGAGTTTTTCAGGTTAATTATGCGGCTGAAAAAAAAATGATTCAAATTACCTCCAGGATATTTGTTGATGATCTGAATAAGGGAATAGAAAAAAAATACAATAAAAAGACCTTTCTGGGTACTGATAAGGAAACTCAGGCTGATATTGATTTATTAAAAAGATACCTTTCAGAAAACTTTAATATAAAAATAAATGGTCAGCTAAAACCTATTGCTTTTTTATCAAAAGAACTCGAAGCTGATGATGTTTTGGTTTGTTATTCCAGAATTACTGCTGTAGAGAAATTTAAAGTATTAGAAATTTCAAATACAGTTTTAGTTGATTGGAATGCTGAACAGCAAAACATTACACATATTTCAGCATATGGAACTAAAAGAAGTGTGCTTTTTACAGAATCTTCAAAGAAAGAAGTGTTAAAGTATTAATGAACGGGTAAAATTGTTGTTTTAATTCCTATTTTCACGGCTTCAAAAACTCCAAAAAATATTTATGAAAAGACTTTCATTACTATTGCTTTTTCCTGCTGTGCTAATGGCTCAGGAGAAAAATACCACTGTTGCTCCAAAACAACAGGGAAAGTATGATACAAACAAGTTTAGCCAGATGTATGACTTGATGGCTACGCCAAATATGTTTCGTACGGCATCAGGAGCCCCGGGGCCTGCTTATTATCAACAGCAGGCAGACTACAAGATTGATATTGAACTGGATGATAAAAACTCAAGATTAAGCGGATCTGAAACGATTACTTACACAAATAATTCACCTGACAATTTAGAGTATTTATGGATTCAACTGGATCAAAATCAGGCTAAAGCCAATACACAATCTGCTTTGGCCGAAGGAGAGAAAATTAATCAAGTGTTGCCTTTGGAGGGGTTTTCGGGTAAATATCTAAAGAAAGATTTAGAACGCGGTTTTAATATCGAATATGTAAAAGACGCTAAAGGAAATCCGATGTCCTACACCATCAATGAAACCATGATGCGTATTAATCTGGTTTCACCTTTAAAACATGGAGAGAAGATTTCATTGTCTGTAAAATGGTGGTATAACATCAATAATTACAGAAAAGAAGGGGGACGTTCCGGTTATGAGTTGTTTGAAAAAGACGGTAATAAATTATATGTAATAGCCCAGTTTTATCCAAGAATGGCAGTTTACAATGACGTTGAAGGCTGGCAAAATATGCAATTTTGGGGAAGCGGGGAATTTGCACTTCCTTTTGGAAATTTTGATGTAAATATTACAGTTCCTGCTGATCATGTTATTGATGCTACGGGAGAATTGACCAACAGAGCTGAAGTTTTTACGGCAGAACAGGTAAAACGTTATGAACAGGCTCAAAAATCATTTGATAAACCGGTTGTAATTGTTACACAGGCAGAAGCTGAAACCGCAGAAAAAGGTTTCTCTGAAAAGAAAAAAACATGGAAGTTCAGTGCAAAAAACGTTCGTGATTTCGGAATTGCCTCTTCAAGAAAATTTATTTACGATGCAATGGCTGTAAAATTGGGTGGTAAAATAGTAATGGCTGAATCCGTTTATCCAAAAGAAGCAAACCCGCTTTGGGGAGAAACTTCAACCCTGACAGTTGCCCATACTTTAAAAAGTTATTCGTCACATACATTTGATTATCCATATCCAAAAGCAGTATCCGTTTCTGCAGAAGATCAGGGAATGGAATATCCTATGATTTGCTGGAATTTTGGTCGTCCTGACGAAAATGGTGTAACAAGCAAAGAAGTGAAAAACGGAATGATTGGTGTTGTAATCCACGAAGTTGGGCACACTTTCTTTCCGATGATTGTAAATTCTGATGAACGTCAGTGGACCTGGATGGATGAGGGTTTAAATTCATTTTTAGAATATCTGGCAGAACAGGAATTAGACCCAAAGTTTCCTTCAAGACGCGGACCTGCAAAAAATATTGTTCCGTACATGAGCGGAGACCAGAAGTTTTTGGAACCCATTATGTCTAATTCTGAAACCATTCATCAATTTGGAAATAATGCGTACGGAAAACCGGCTACAGGACTTAATATTTTAAGAGAAGTAGTGATGGGAAGAGAATTGTTTGATTATGCTTTTAAAACCTATGCAAACAGATGGAAATTTAAACATCCAACTCCGGAAGATTTTTTCAGAACGATGGAAGATGCTTCTGCAGTAGATTTAGACTGGTTTTGGAGAGGGTGGTTTTATTCAACTGACTTTGTAGATATCGGAATCAAAGAGGTAAAGCAATATTATGTTTCTGAAACTCCAACTGCAGATATCAAAGATGTCAAAGTTAGAAAAGGACGTTTCGGATACGAAAAAGGACCTTTTGTTTATTTAGTGGCAGGTGATAATACAGAAGTAGAGGGATCTAAGAAAAAGGCTTTAAAAGTAGAAGATTTTAAGCCTTTGGCTGATTATGTAGATCAGACTTTTACGGCAGAGGAAAAAGCAAGCATTAAATCGCCTAAATATTTCTACGAAGTAGAATTCAATAAACCAGGCGGAATGATTATGCCAATTTTGGTTGAAATTACCTATGAAGACGGTACAAAAGACAATTATCAGTATCCTGCACAAATATGGAGAAAAGGCAATGAGTCAGCCAAAAAAGTGTATGCAACTGAAAAACTTGTCAAAAGCATTCAGATAGACCCTAAATTATTGACTGCTGATATTGATGTAACCAATAACTCTTGGCCAAAAGTCGAGCAAAAGTCAAAATTTGATTAAATATAAAATTAGAAAGACTCTGAAAAGAGTCTTTTTTTTTTTAAGTAAATTTTAAAACACCTGCCTGTAAAATTTAATATCTTTGTGACACAAAAAATAAAAGATATGTTTGGTATAGGAGGAGGAGAATTAGTTTTTATACTTTTTATAGTACTAATGCTTTTTGGATCAGATAAAGTGCCTGAAATTGCCCGTACAATGGGTAAAGCGATGGCGCAGTTAAAAAATGCAACAAATGATATTAAAAGCGAAATTCAAAAAGGGGCTGAAGCAAATGGCCTTGATGCAAAATCGCTTTCAGATATAACAGGGAATATCAATGCTCAAATTAATGATGCCAAATCGAATTTATTAGGTGATACAACAAATTTATTGGGCGACACAGCTACAGAAATTGACAAAGTAAAAGAAGATATTGATTCCATTGCAGGACCTGTAAAACGTCAAAGATAATATGCTTGAAAAAATACAAGAATTAGATACTCATTTATTAGTTTATCTTAACAGTTTAGGTTCTGAAACATACGATAATTTCTGGCTGATTATTACAAGTCAGTTAAATTGGACTCCCGTTTTTTTATTAATGTTTTATCTTATTTATAGAAAAATTGGAGGAAAACAAACCTTGTATTTATTGCTTTTTATAGCAGTTTTGATTGCTTTTACAGATCAGACAACCAATCTTTTTAAAAACACTTTTCAGCGTTTACGACCTTGCAATAATCCTGAAATCAACACAATTATCAGGGTAGTACAATCCCGAAAATCGTATAGTTTTTTCTCAGGTCATGCTGCTAACACAATGGCTGTGGCTATGTTTTTATTTCTGGTTTTAAAACGCCATTTCAAATACCTTGGATTTTTGTTTTTATGGCCATTAATCTTCGCCTATAGCCGAATCTATTTAGGTTTACATTACCCGGGAGACATTCTGACTGGCTATTTCTTTGGAGCTTTGTTTGGATTTTTGATGTTCAAAGTATATCAAAATTTAAAACCAAAATACTTTCCGGGATAATACTTTTTGTCATCCTGAGCGTAGTCGAAAGAAGGAGCTAATTCCGGCTGTCCGCTCTATCTTTTGCGCCAAACCCTGGCACAAAAGGATGTCACTTCCATCCGGGCTAGGACACTCGTTTTCAAAAAGAAATTTATAAAAACAGATGTAATTATTAAATATACCTGTTTTTAAAAATACTTTCTTTAGAAATTAAATTCTTCTAATTCTATCGCTTCGTCAAAATAAGCCTTAAACTTTTTAGATAATTCTCCATCTTTAAATTTTACAATTGTAAAAGAACTATCCCAAGCGGTAATTTCGCAGGATGAGTTTTTAACCTGAAATTTATCATTAATCCAAACATCATCATTTCCTTCTGCAAATGGAGGGTTTTTTATATCAAATATTGGCTCTTCAGTTTTTTAACGGCAGATATTACACCCCATATGATTTGAGAATCTGTTTCAGCTATTTTTTTTAAATTTTCAGGTGTTATTATTGAATAATCATCTTTTAGGTCGATTGGTAACTCCTGTTTTGAGAAATTTACAATGTCCAAATCAGACATCACCCAATTAAATTCGGAAATGTTTATCCATGATGAATTTAAAAGATCATTTAAGTTTGTATGGTAGCGTAATTTTTCAGTATTTCTTATTATCCAATTCAAAATTTAAATATTTATTTAGAAATCCGACATCCAAATTATTTTTCAAAAATGTAAATATTAGTTCAAAAGAATCGTTTTCTCACTCCATTCCAATCCGTCCGGAAGTTCCTGTTTGCTGAATTCGATATGAATAACTCTTCTTCGTTCGTTGTTTGTAGTTTTGTTTGAAGCATGAAACAGTAAAGGTTTCATAATCATAATGCCGCCTTTTTCAACTTCGCAGATAGTTTCCTTTTCGTTTTCGAAATCAAGCTTTTCAATTCTTAAAATTCCTTTTGAATGTGAATTATTGATGACTTTCAAAGCACCATTATCTTTTGTGGTTTTGTCAATGTGAATTCTGATAGTGAAATTGTTTTCAAGAATTGCCGCAGGAGGCTGAACGGCAAACTGATTTTGTTTTACAGTCCAGTTTTCAAAATTCTCAACCTCAATTTTTTTATTGACAGAAATAGTCAGGTCCTGATGATAGGCAACAAACCAGTTCGATTTTTCGGGTTTATCAAAATAAATGGATTTGGTTATAAAATAGCCTTTTCCAAAAGTAGTTTCTATGATTTTCTGTAATTTTTGATTGAATATAAAAGGTAAAGTTTCGGGGATTTCTTTGTGAAATTGCCTTATCGCAAATAAATCCTGAGATTTTCTGAAAGTAGCGTTTTCAGGATTATTTTCTGTTTTATCTTCAATTAAAGAGATTATTTTTTGAACCTCATCTTCGGTGTAAACATTATCAATAATTGTAAATCCGTCAGTATTTATTTGATGTAAATTCTTCATTTTAAATTTTGGAATATCACTTTTATTACGAAAAAATCTTAGAAACTTAGCATCTCAGAATCTTAAAATTACAAAACCCTGCTGACAGTTAATCCATCGCGAATTGGTAATAAAACCGTTTCTACTCTTGGGTCATTTTTCAAAAGTAAATTATATTCTAAAAGTACTTTGGTACTTACATCATTCGGATGAACCGGTTCCAGGATTTTTCCGCTCCATAAAACATTATCAGACAAAATGATTCCGCCCTTATTCATTTTAGGAACAATCATTTCCCAGTAATTAATGTAGTTTTCTTTGTCGGCATCAATAAAAACCAAGTCAAATTTTACATCCAGAGTCGGAATAATATCGATTGCTTCACCTAAATGCTGAAAAATTTGTGCACCCCATGGCGATGCATCAAAATATTTACGCTGAAAATCAATGAGCTCTTCCTTAATGTCAATGGTGTGTAGCTGCCCATTTTCCTGCATTCCTTCACACAAACACAAAGCGGCATAACCCGTATAAGTTCCAATTTCCAAAATATTCACCGGTCGGATTAATTTTGACAACATACTTAAAACACGCCCCTGAAAATGCCCGCTTAACATTCTTGGTAAAAGGATTTTCTGGTACGTTTCTTTATTAAGTTTCGCTAACAATTCCGGTTCGTTTTCAGAATGCTGTTCAATATAATCTTCTAAGTCTTGTGAGATAAAATGCATTGCGTAGTGTATTCAAATTTGGATGTAAAAATACAAAATATAAGCTCACTTTTGGTTATAAAAAAACCATCCGTAAAGTGGATGGTTTTAATGTTGAATTCTGATGAAATTATTTTTTCAAGGCTTCATTTACTTCTTTAGCAGTTTTCACTGTTCCGTCTTTAGCAGCTTTAGCAGCAGCTTCTACTTTTTCAGCACCTTTTTTAGTAGCATCTTTTACATCTTCTATCGTTTCCTTGGTTTTTTCTTTTGCTTCCTCAGTAGCTGCTTTTGCTTTATCAGCTGCATTTTCTGCTTTTACAACAGCACTGTCTTTTACTTCTTCAATATCTGTTGTTAATGAGTCTACTTTGTTTCCAAGAGTTAATTCCTCTTCAGGTTTAGTTGCTTTTTTGTCTTCACAAGACTGAACACCGAATGCTAACAAAGCGATAACTGCTAAACTTAAAATTTGTTTTTTCATGATAATTTAATTTTTTAAAATTGATAATATATAAAGGGTATAAAGCTGAAAAAATAAAAGTACAAATTTTAAAATTAAGCGCTCTTTGTATGATTATTTTCCTTTTGAGTGCAAGACAATTCCCGTGCCAAAATTTATTTTTTTAGTAATGCTATTGATTTTTTTTGAAGAAAAATATTTTTACGAATGTATCTGATTCAAAAGAACAGAAAAGCAAAACGGAGTCGAAGCCCTTTTTGGTAAAAAGCCTTCGACTCCGTTCGTTTTTGAAAGTAGTAAATATAGTTTACTTCGATCAGGATTTATTTAATTACTAAGACATTTTCACTTTGTGTATAATCATTTAAAGTAATATTAAAAAGGATAGTCAGATCTTTTCCTGTTCTCACAACTCCAAGTGCTGCCGTTGGAGGAGATATTCCAAAATCAGCAAAAGTAATTTGGTTAGAACCTCTTAAAACAAAATTCCCATTAACAGCCGTTACGTTTACCTGTGTTCTGTACTCTTTGCTAACACCGGAAATGGTATAAGTACCGGTTAGATTCCAAACGGTTTCATTTACTTTATCAGCAAATTTTAAAACATATTTAATGTTTTTGTGTGCTTTTGTGTCTAAAGTTTCATAAGCCACGTCATCCATACTTGATTTGCCGCTTTTTAAACTTTCTGCAGGTAATATAACTGTTAAACTGTTTATATCGGTTAGTTTAGAATCTTTAACCGTTAAATTGGCAGTACCTGTTCCTTCTGTAGATTTCATTACCCAATCGTGAACAGTAGAAGTTCCCGCGACTTCAAATTTTGATTTTGTATTTACCGTATAATTTTTTTGAGCATTGGTGTAAAATGTAATTCCTAAACAGATAACTGTTAGAAAAAAAGATTTGAGAGTTTTCATTTTTTATTGATTTATTTTGTTAATCATTTAATTAAGGGGAATGATGTTTTAATAGTCTAATGAAATCTTATGTCAACAATCATCTCCTTAATTCTTATATCAAATTTATTGTGAATACAAAGCATATTTGATGATAAAAATCATAGATAAAATTGTTTTAAAGGACTATAATAATAGTAGGTACAATCTTTATATTACGAAAATGAGTTCTGATTAAAAGGTTTAAAATTTGTATTTGTTTGAAATTTAATAACTTGTTGGTGATACTAATTGCGATATCAGAATATTTTGGATCTGATATATAAAGTCTTTTATTTGAACAAAATAATTAAGAATTTCCTAAAATAACTTTAAAAATTGGGCTTTACCGGCAAGAATGACTCTAAAAAGCATTAAAAAAGAACAAAAGTGATTAAATTTGCACCATGCAAATCGAGAAAAAAGACATAAGAGCCTTATCAAAAGATCAGTTACGTGAGTTTTTTGTCGCAAATAATGACAAAGCTTTTCGTGGGAATCAGGTTTACGAATGGTTATGGAGCAAAGGAGCACATAGTTTTGATGATATGACCAATGTAGCAAAACCTACAAGGGCGATGCTTGAAAATAATTTTGTAATCAATCATATTAAGGTTGATACGATGCAGCGAAGCAGTGATGGAACTGTAAAAAATGCCGTTCGTCTGCATGATGGTTTGGTGGTAGAATCAGTTTTAATTCCTACCGAAACCAGAACAACTGCTTGTGTTTCCAGTCAGGTTGGCTGTAGTCTGGATTGCAACTTTTGTGCAACTGCACGATTAAAACGTATGCGAAATCTCGAACCGGGCGAAATTTACGATCAGGTTGTCGCAATTGACAAAGAAAGCCGTCTGTATCATAATCATCCGCTTTCGAATATTGTTTTTATGGGAATGGGGGAGCCTTTAATGAATTATAACAATGTCATTAAGGCTATTGATATGATTACCTCTACAGAAGGTTTAGGAATGTCGCCAAAACGTATTATGGTTTCAACTTCAGGAATCCCAAAAATGATCAAAAAAATGGCCGATGATGATGTGAAATTCAAATTAGCGGTTTCTTTACACTCAGCAATCGATGAAATTCGTGCCAGAATTATGCCTTTTAGTCAAAACTTCCCATTAAAAGACCTGCGTGAAGCGTTGGAATACTGGTACAGAAAAACCAAAAGCAAAATCTCGTACGAATATGTGGTATGGAAAGGAATCAACGATGATAAAGCTTCAGTTGATGCCTTGGTGAAATTTTGCAAATATGTACCCTGCAAAGTAAATTTAATAGAATACAACCCAATCGATGATGGTGAGTTTCAACAGGCTTCAGAAGAATCAATCATGGCATATATTAAAGCGTTGGAGAATATTGGAGTAGTGGTAAAAGTACGCCGCAGCCGTGGAAAAGATATTGATGCTGCCTGCGGACAATTGGCTAATAAAGAAGGTTAGAAATTTTAAACAGAAAATAAAAAAGCATTAAGAACAAGATTCGTACTTGTTTTTAATGCTTTTTCTTTTTGGGCAAAAAAGGTTATTTTTTCAAATCTATTTCGGTAGTAACACCATCTTTGGTTACGTTCACAAGAGTGTTGCAATCTCCGTTTCCAAAATCAACAATTGCATTTGCTCCGTTTTTTGTAATGGATAGAATTCCTTTTACAGCAAATGGTTTTCTGCAGGTAGCATAAAATTCCAGAGGAGTTGTGATTTCTGCAGAAAAAGTATCGCCATTAGGGAAAGTTGTTGTTCCGCTTCCTGTTACTACGTTAACATTATCTTCCCAATTAAACCATGTATCGTAACCTGCAATCGTTTCTTTTATCAGAGTTCCTTTTCGGCTGTAAACACCTCCGTCATCAAAAGTGATAGTCAAATCAATTGATGCTGTCAAAACCGGATGGATCTCTGATTGTAAGGCGGTAGCTTTTTTAGTGCGCACAATACTTTTACTTCCCTGTAGTTTTTTGCCGTTATGATAAAAACCTTCAAAAGTGTAACTGATAGTCTGTGTTGAAGCCGAAAAATCATTAGAAAATGAAAGAACCATTTTTCCTTTTACAGAGTTACCGTTTTCAAGTGTACAGCCTTCAACGCCAAAATCAATCGTTCTTGTCCAGGTATTATTAGTTAAGACTGTTGTAATGGTAGCACAGCTTGGCAGATAGTTTTTGATAGGTCCTTCAGGTTTGTTATTGATGTTTTGCTGTGCGGTAAATTGATCATCGGCAATATTGGTAACATCTTCTATTGAGGCATCAATTTTAGAGTTGGTGATAATTTCGTCGTTAGAAATTGCTGTTGGTGTTCCGTTATTAGTGTTTTCGTCAGAATTACATCCAATGAAAAAAGTGAATGCAATGCATCCAATGAATAAAAATTTTGTTTTCATAATAAATAATTTAAATTTTACTTTATAATTAATTGAACTCAAATTAGGTATTAGATTTTTTTGGTGTGTTTTTGAATTAGTACACAAAATATGACATACTAACCTAAAAATAAACAACGTTTTTTTATTTAAAATAGTATATTTGAAAACGAAATGAATATTACTTCTCAAATAAAGCAGCCTATTTTTAATGAAATGGAACTTTTCGAAAAAAAGTTCTATGAATCGATGACTTCAAAGGTGGCCTTGCTCAACCGTATTACCTATTATATCGTAAACAGAAAAGGAAAACAAATGCGTCCGATGTTTGTTTTTTTGACTGCAAAAATGGTTTCTGGAGGTATTGTAAATGAGAGAACCTATCGTGGCGCTTCGGTAATTGAGCTCATTCATACTGCTACTTTAGTGCATGATGATGTGGTAGATGACAGTAATCGTCGACGTGGTTTTTTTTCTATTAATGCCCTTTGGAAAAATAAAATTGCAGTTTTGGTTGGGGATTATTTGCTTTCAAAAGGATTGCTGCTTTCAATCGACAATGGCGATTTTGACCTTTTGAAAATTATTTCTGTAGCCGTTCGCGAAATGAGTGAAGGCGAATTGCTTCAGATTGAAAAAGCGAGAAGGCTCGATATTACGGAAGATGTTTACTATGAAATCATCAGAAAGAAAACCGCTACACTTATTGCAGCTTGTTGTGCGCTTGGAGCTAAATCGGTAATTGAAGACGATATTCAGGTTGAGAACATGCGCAAATTTGGCGAACTTATCGGAATGGCATTTCAAATCAAAGACGATTTATTCGATTACAGTGAAGAAGCCATTGGAAAGCCAACGGGAATCGATATTAAAGAGCAAAAAATGACCTTGCCTTTAATTCACGTTTTAAATACCTGTACCCCGCAGGAAAAAAAGTGGCTGATAAACTCCATCAAAAACCATAACAAAGACAAAAAACGTGTAAAAGAAGTTATTGCCTTTGTAAAAAACAACAATGGCCTGACTTATGCCGAAAACAAAATGGTGCAGTTTCAGCAGGAAGCACTTTCTCTTTTAGGAAATTACTCGGATTCTGAATTCAAGGACGCACTTACCTTAATGGTGAATTACGTTATTGAGAGAAAGAAATAATTCTGTGTAATTTTTTAATATTTTTATTGTTAAATTTGACTCCGAATTTAACTCTAAAATATGATTACCATACTTATATCTGTTTCTTTTTTACTAATTCTTATTCTCTTTATTGTACTTTATAATGGTTTCGTTTCCAAAAGGAATCGGGCAGAAGAGGCATTTAGCGGCATTGACATTATCTTAAAAAAACGATTCGATCTGATCCCGAATCTTATAGAAGCCGTAAAAGGATATATGAGTCATGAAAAAGAAACATTTAGTTCTATTGTAAATCTTCGTAATCAAGCTTTGAGCATTAATAATCCGGATGAAAGATTAAAACTGGATCAAAAGCTTAATAATGCTGTGGGATCAGTTTTTGCTTTAGCAGAAAGTTATCCCGACTTAAAAGCCAATACTAATTTTTTAAGTCTCCAATCTGATTTAGGAGAAATAGAAACTGAAATTGAACGCTCAAAACGATATTACAACGGAACAGTAAGAGATTACAATATTGCTGTAGAATCTTTTCCGGGTAATTTAATTGCCGGCATCTTTGGTTTTCCGAAGAAAGATTTCCTTGAATTAAAAGAGGAAGACCAAAGAGAATCACCTAAAGTTCAGTTTTAATTCCTTTATTATATGCAACTAAAAAAAATATTTTTTGTTCTATTTTCTATTTTCGTAAATCAACTACACGCTCAGGAAAGAATTTTAAATTTTGATGTTAAAGTTAAAATTGAAAAATCAGGAACCATTGAGGTTGTCGAAAATATTACGATAAAAGCAGAAGGAAATGTTTTTAAACACGGACTTTTAAGAACTTTTCCGCTAACCCGAAAAGATAAAGACGGTAATGATATCGATGTAAAATATTCGATAAACTCCATTGAAAAAGACGGAACAACCGAAGATTATTTTACAAAAGAAGAAGGAAATTATTGGAAAATTTACATTGGAGATGCAGCTGTTGAATTAGAAAACGGAACTTATAAATACCAGATCAGTTACAGCGTTCCGTTTCAGATTGGATATTTTGACAATTATGATGAACTGTATTGGAATGTAACCGGAAATGGCTGGGATTTTCCTATTGACAAAGCAACCTGCCAATTTTATCTCCCATCTGAAGATAATAAATTTGAAAACTTACATTGTTATACCGGTAGTGAAGGATCTTCGGCTTCAAATTGTACTAGTTCCCTAAATGAAAGTAAAACAATTGTTACTTTTTCGGCACGTCAACTTCGATCAAATGAAGGTTTAACAGTTGCAGCTTCATTTCCTAAAGGAATTATTGATCCTCCAACTCTTGCTCAAAAATCAAATTCTTTTTATAAACAAATCAAAACCTATTTCTGGTCTGTTGTTTTTGGAATTGCAATGTTTCTTTTTTTCTTTTTTAGTTGGAGAAAACATGGAAAAGATCCCGTTAAAAAAACAGTAATACCAGAATTTTTGCCTCCTTTTGATTGGTCTCCTGCCCTTGTAGGGTATGTCTATCATAGAGAACTCAATGCAAAAATACATATGGCTTCCCTTATAAATACCGCAGTAAAGGGTGCTGTTAAAATTTCTTCTACGATAGAAAGCGGTATTTTTGTAAACGAAAACAAATACGAAATTGAAGTTTTAGAAAAAGATTCAAAATCTTTAAGTTCTGAAGAATCAGCAATAGTAGATAGTTTTTCTAAAAAAGCAAAAATAAAAGTGCAGGATTCTAACTATAGGATTTTTGAGAAAGCTTATTCTAAATGGACTAAAGCGATAGAAGATCAAATTAAGTTAGAAGAAATTTACCAAAACAATACGCGATTAAAATGGATTGGTTTTACCGTTTTTGTAATTGGAGGATTGATTTATGAGATATTGTCTAAAAACAAAGGATTCATAAATTATACTTTTTATACAGGATTAATTTGTGCAGTGGCGGCATTAACCTATTGGTTTTTACAAAAAGAAGAAAGAACTGGTTTAGTAATTTTAAGATTCCTTTTTGCTTTCTTTACTTATCCACTGGTAATTGGAATTTTTTTAATGACAATTCCTTTTTTAAGCACAATACAAATTGTAGTTATTGGTATCGTTTTTTTAATGTATATCTTCTACGTAGTGACTTTGGGAAAATTTACAGAAAAAGGTGCAGAAGAATTTAATCGATTAGAAGGATTTAAGTTATATCTCGAAACAGCGGAGAAAGACAGGATGAATATGTTGAATCCGCCTGAACTGACACCTCAATTATTCGAAAAGTTACTTCCGTACGCAATAGCATTGGGAGTCGAAATAAAATGGGGAAAACAATTTGAAGAAATTTTAGAACTCGCAAAATATAATCCGGATTGGTATCAAGGAAACGATACTTTTTACAGGCAGCCAACACTATTTTTATCTGGTTTTGGAAATTCTGTAAGTGCAGCAGGAACCGATCCAACTCCCTCCAGATCATCGAACTCTTCATCAGGAAGTAGTGGCAGTTGGAGCAGCGGTAGCTCTGGTGGCGGCAGTTCCGGCGGTGGAGGCGGCGGTGGAGGCGGTGGCGGTTGGTAAAACTTGCCCGTAAAGAGTTATTTTGAAAAAAAATTTATTTTGAAGAACCTTGCAATAATTTTATAGCAAGGTTTTTTTTATTGTATTTTTTCTTGGTTTTAGCCGGATGCTGTTTTTTTATAAAATCAAAATGAAAAAGAATATGAATTTAAGTGTCAGTAAATCAGTAATTTGTATTTATGTATTAGGGTTTTAAATTTATTTTTTGATTTTTTTCTACTCACATGCAACCATTTTAAAACGATACTCGTCTATGCTAATAGAAGTCTGTTAGTAAAACAAAATCTGAACGCTTATTAATGAAAATTATTCAGTTACATCACGAAGAAACCAAAATCATAAAGTTGGCTGTCGAAAATAACCGACAAGCACAACAGCAGATTTATAGCAGGTTTTCTCCGAAAATGCTTAGCGTTTGCCGTCAATATATAAAAGACATTCAGCTTGCAGAAGATGTAATGATAACCGCTTTTATGAAAGTATTTACGAATCTAAAGAACTTTG
Source organism: uncultured Flavobacterium sp. (assembly GCA_963513545.1). Lineage (GTDB taxonomy): Bacteria > Bacteroidota > Bacteroidia > Flavobacteriales > Flavobacteriaceae > Flavobacterium. The sequence continues at coordinate 198,251 of CAUPQW010000010.1, read as the reverse complement.
AACATAAAGGAAGTTTTGAAGGCTGGATCCGCCGAATTATGGTTAACGAATGTATTTCGTATTTGAGAGTTCAGAAAAAAGTAAGATTTGCCGAAGATGAGTTTTTTACAGAAGAAAGTTTCAACGAAATCGATAGCCAGTTTACCATAGATCAGATTCAGTTTTTAATAGATGCCTTGCCGGACGGATATAAAATGGTTTTCAATTTATATGCGATTGAAGGTTATAAACACAATGAAATTGCTAAAATGTTAGGAATTAATGAAGGTACATCAAAATCGCAATTATCGCACGCAAGGAAAATGCTGCAAACACAAATTACAATTTTAAAAAAACAAGAAAATGGAACTGAATAATTTTGAAAAGGATTTCCGTGAAAAACTAAATCAGCGCACAATTGAACCAAGCAATAAAGCCTGGGACAGATTGGATGCTATGTTAAGTATTGCCGAAGAAAAGAAGCCGGAAAAGAGTAATAAATGGCTTTATGTTGCAGCGAGTGTTGTGGGAATTTTATTGGTTGGAACTTTCTTTTTTACTCAAAATAATAATGCAACCCAAACGCCAAAGAAAGTTGTTATTGAGGAAAATACTAAAAAAGATTCGGTTCTGGAACCGGTTTTGAATAATACAGATCCAGTAAAAACAAAAATTGCTGTCTCAGAAAATCCTTCAAAGGAAAATTTAAATGAAGAAGAAAAAAAATCTAATCAAATTTCAAATAAAACAATTAAAAATGAATCAAATCAAATAGCGGAGTCTTCAGTCATCATCAAAAACAATCAGGAAAAACAATCAATCAACAATCAAACTGTAATTGCCGAAAATACTAAAAATTCAAATGTCGATCAGTTATTGGAAAATGCAGAAAACAAAGTTGTCGCAGAAAATTCGGCTAAACCAAAATCAAAGGTAAAAGTCAATGCCAATGATTTACTCAATCAGGTTGACAGTGAATTAGAACTTTCTTTTAGAGAAAAAATAATTTCAAAAGTCAATAAAAATTATCAGACAGTAAAAGTTGCCGTAGCCAGCAGAAATCAGCAGGAATAATTGAAAATTCAATCTCAATTGCAAATAACAAATTCAATACAAAAAAAATAAGAATAAAAATCATCAATTATCAATCAATCAATTAAAAAAAATCAATCATGAAAAATTTTACCATTTACCTCGTTATTTTAGTTTTCTTATTCGTCAGTAAGGTACTCGGACAAGAAACATTTGAATCAAAAGCTAAGCAAATTGCTAATAAAATTGAAAAAATTACTAAAGAAGAAAAAGAAACTCTTAAAAAAGAAGTTGAAGAAATAAATGTACAGCTTTCAAATGGTGTAATCACAGGAGAGCAGGCTGATAAACGTAAAAAAGAGTTAGCAGAAGCAAGAGCTGTCATTATCGAAGAGAAAGTAACTCTTGCTCAAAATGAACTTAATGACCTGGTTCAGCAGAAAGTAGACGGGAAGCTGAAAGAGCAGGATTCAACAAAGAAAAACAGGTTAATAATTCATTGGGACAGAAACGATTGGAATAATAAAAATGGTAAAGACTCTATTCGTGGAGAAAAAAGAACAACTTCGCAATTTGTTTTTGCCATAGGTCTCAATAATATTATAGCAGATGGGGAACTGCAGGATTCTAATTATAAGTTTATGGGCTCACATTTTTACGAATGGGGTTTTACTTATAATTCACGATTAATTAAAAATTATAATTTATTGCATGCAAAATACGGGTTGTCATTAATGTACAATAATATTCGCCCAACCAATAATCGCAGTTTTGTAGTCAACGGAGATCAGACCAATTTAGAGATTAATCCGGTAAATTTAAAAGAATCACGTTTTAGAAATGTATATTTAGTTTTGCCGGTACATTTAGAATTTGATTTTACAAATCCAAAAGAAAAAGATGGAAAAACGTATTTTAGAACGCATAAAAGTTTTCGTTTTGGAATTGGAGGGTATGCCGGAATCAATGTGAAATCGAAACAGATTTTAAAATTTGAAGAAGATGATCTGAAATATAAAACGACAATAAAAGGCGATTATAACGTGAATAATTTTATTTACGGATTGAGTTCTTATATTGGTTATAAAGAATTGAGCTTGTATTTAAAGTATGATTTGAATCCATTATTCCAGGATAATTTAGTTAAAGAAAATAATATTTCATTAGGGTTAAGGTTTGATTTTAATTAAGTATTCAATTTTGTTAATTAGTAGAAAAAGCGCTTTAAAAGAGGCGCTTTTTTTATGTAAAAGCAGTAAATTAAAGAAGGATTTGTGTACTTTTACAGGCTATTATTTTTTAAAAATATTTTAAGTTTGATCTCACAAAATACAATTGATACTGTTTTTGAAACTGCTCGTGTAGAGGAGGTTATTGGTGATTTTGTTAATTTAAAGCGTGCCGGAAGTAATTTTAAAGGATTGAGTCCATTCTCAGATGAGCGCTCACCGTCATTTATGGTTTCGCCTGCAAAAGGGATTTGGAAAGATTTTAGTACAGGAAAGGGTGGAAATTCTGTTAAATTCTTAATGGAACACTCACAGTTTACTTATCCGGAAGCTATTAAATACCTGGCCAGGAAATACAATATTGAAATCGAAGAAACCGAACAAACGGATGCTGAAAAAGCTATAACAGATGTTCGCGAAAGTATGTATTTGGTTTCAGAATTTGCTGCAAAGTATTTTAATGATACTCTCTTGAATTCAGAAGAAGGGAAAGCCATAGGTTTGTCTTATTTTAAAGAAAGAGGCTTTACAAATGAAACCATCAAAAAATTCAATTTAGGGTATTCGCCGGAGACTTGGGATGCTCTGACCAAAGAAGCTTTGGGCAAAGGCTATAAACTAGAGTTTCTGGAAAGTACCGGTTTAACAATTCCAAGAGAAGACAGACCTTTTGATCGTTTTAAAGGACGCGTAATGTTCCCGATACAAAGTATGTCGGGGCGTGTTTTGGGTTTTGGAGGGCGTATTTTAACCAATGATAAAAAAGCAGCAAAATATCTGAATTCACCGGAAAGTGATATTTACCATAAAAGTAAAGTGCTCTACGGAATTTTTCAGGCTAAACAATCAATTGCTAAACTAAATAATTGTTATTTGGTTGAAGGTTACACGGATGTGATTCAGTTTAATCAGGCCGGTATTGAAAATGTTGTGGCTTCCTCCGGAACAGCTTTAACGCCGGATCAGATTCGTTTGGTGAATAGATTGACCAGAAATATTACGGTTCTTTTTGATGGCGATGCTGCGGGTCTCCGGGCTGCAATTCGCGGAATCGATTTGATTCTGGAAGAAGGTATGAATGTAAGGGTTTGTGCTTTTCCGGATGGGGAAGATCCTGATAGCTTTGCCAGAAAAAATTCACATGATGATTTGGTTGCTTATTTAGAAAACAACAGTAAAGATTTTATACAGTTTAAAGCTTCAATTTTAATAGGAGAAGCAAAAAACGACCCTATAAAAAAAGCTGATTTGATTCGGGATATGGTTACTAGTATTTCTAAAATTCCAGACCGTATTCAGCGTGAAGTTTACATACAGGAATGTGCCCGAATAATGGATATTTCGGAGCAGGTTCTAGTAAGTACATTAGCACAGTTAACTCAAAAAGAGATTGCTGACGCTGGTAAAAAACAAAAGCAAGAACAAAAAGCTTTTGAGGTTCATAGAAATAATTATCCGCCGGATGATCCCAGATATTATGATGACCCAACTTTTCCTGGAGACATGGAACAGCCGTCTGAAAAAATAGATATTTTGTACGGTTTAGAAAGAAAAATTATTGAAATCTTATTGCTCTATGGAAGTATTACCGAAGATTTTGAAGACGTTTTCTTAAAGGCTGATGAAGAAGGAAATGTAAAAGAAGTTACAGAAAAAAGACAATATAAGGTTTATGAGAAAGTTTACCTGAGTTTACAGGAAGACGAAGTAGAACTATCAAATCAATTATTTCAAAATATTTTTAATAATATAATTGATTTTTATAATCAAAATGAAACTTTTAGTTTAGATAAATATTTAATGCATCTTCAACCAGAGTTTGCTCAGGAAGTAACGAATATTTTGATGGAAGATGAAAGACTGACTATTCACAACTGGGAGGGACAGAATATTTTTCCAAAACACAAAGATGCAACCATTGAACAAAATGTGTCAGATACCATTTTTTCAATGCGATGGTATTTAATTTCTAAAATTATTCATGAATTAAAAAATACCTTATTAAGCGATCCGCAGGAAGATAATTCAGAAATATTATCTATGGTTGTTGATTATTCTAAACTGCTTAATAATTTTTCAAAAAAACTGGGTAGGGTTGTTGTACCTTATCATTCATAAAGACAAAAGCTCTATATTTTTCAATATAGAGCTTTTTACTTTTGATGACTCACTTAAGAATCACTCATATTGTTTAAATAATTTCTAAAGTCTTAGCTTTATTAACCAAGTCAACTAAATTGGTCACATTCAATTTCGTCAATAGTCTTAGTTTATAAGTACTAATTGTTTTTTCATTCAGGTTTAAAATTTTAGAAATTTCGTTGTTTTTCTTACCGTCACTTAAGTAACGTAAAACTTCAATTTCACGATTAGAAAGTTTTCTGTACAAACGCTCACTTTTGCTTTGTTTAGCAATAAGTGCCATGTTTTTACGTACAGTTTCGTTAATAATAACTTTTCCTTCGTGTACCTTAATAATTGAAACACCTAATGTTTCAAGTTTTTCTGTTTTGTGCACGTACCCGGAAACACCCGCTTTAATTGCATTAGGAGCGTACATTTGCTCGGCCAGATCGCTGAAGATTACAATTTTCGTTTTAGGAAAATTTTTCAGGATAGATTTCACTTCAAAGATACTCGAAAGACCTTCTAGCTCTAAATCTAGAATTAGGATGTCGATCTCCTTCGTCTGAAGAATATCTCTAACCATTGAAAAATTACCTACATTGGCAACGATTGAAATTTGATCGTGGTCTTTAAAATACGACTTAACGCCAAAGTGAGTCACAGGGTGGTTGTCTGCTAGACATACTTTAATCATAATTTTACCTTTTTAGAATTGTACATTGTTTTTGGAGCTGTAAAATTAATAAATAAATTCTGTAGTTTATAGCTGACAAATGTTAAAAAGTATTATTTTAACGTTTTTGGTATGATACAGACCGGAATTTCTTCCATTTTATGCTTGTTGCTGGTATTTAGACGTTTATAAATTTCAAAGACAGATTTTTCTCTTCCACTAAAATTATCTGCTGTATTTCCTGCTTCTTCGGCTAACATAGCCCATTCCAATTCGTCATAACTTGCGCCTAATTGATCCTCATCTGTTCTGTTGTCACCAAATAGGCCATCTGTAGGAGCAGCTGTTAAAATTGAGTCAGGAATTGTTAAAAATTCTCCAAGAGCATATACATCAGATTTCATCAAATCTGCAATCGGACTCAAATCAACACCTCCGTCTCCGTATTTTGTATAAAAACCAACGCCAAAATCTTCTACTTTGTTACCAGTACCTGCCACCAATAAACCATGAATTCCGGCTAAATAATATAAAGAAGTCATTCTCAATCGAGCACGGGTGTTTGCAAGTGAAAGATTTACTTTTGCTTCATCATCAGATTTTGGAACTGTAGTTTTAAATGCTTCAAAAGTCGCTGTTAAATCTGTTTCGACATCTGAAACATTTGGGAAACGCTTTTTTAATTGTTCAATGTGTTCTCTTCCTCTCAAAACCTGATTTGGTGCCTGATGAATAGGCATTTCTACACATAGAACCTTCAATCCTGTCTGAGCACATAATGTAGAAGTTACAGCAGAATCAACTCCGCCGGAAATTCCAATTACAAAACCGTTAACTTTTGCTTTATTAGCATAATTTTTCAGCCACTCTACAATGTGGTTATTTACTTTTTCTGTCTGAATAGTGCTTTTTTTAGCCATAATAATTCAAGTTTTAAGATGTAGGGATGTATATTTGCACAAATATTTTTAAGTATATGTTTACTTAAGATAAGTAACACAAATCTAATTAAAATAAAATGAAATTATATCGCTTTGTAGTGGTTCTGTCCTTGTTTTTTTTATCCTGTAATCAAAAAAACAAAGTAGAAAAAGCTGTTGAAGAAATTCCGGTTGATATCAAGGTTGAACGTTTTGATAAAGTTTTTTTTGAAACCAGACCTGAAGATTTAGAAAAAGTCAAAAAACAGTTCCCTTTCTTTTTTCCTGCAGGGAACGATGATAGCGTCTGGTTAAGTAAAATGCAGGAACCGATTTGGAGAGAAGTCTACAGTGAAGTTCAAAAAAAATATTCAAATTTTGAGCCGGTTCGTCAGGAGTTTAATGCGCTTTTTCAGCATGTAAAATATTATTTTCCAAAATCAAAAACACCAAAAGTAATTACGGTGATTGGAGAAATGGATTATAATGCCAAAGCTATTTATGCAGATAGTCTGGTTATAGTAGCACTTGAATTATATTTGGGAAAGGAGCATAAATTTTATCAGTTTCCAAATTACCTGAAACAAAATTTTGAAGAAAGACAAATAATGCCAGATGTGGTTTCAAGTTTTGCTTACAGGAATATTCCGGCTTATGCTGATAAAAATCTGGTATCTCAAATGATTTTCGAAGGAAAACAATTATATGCCAAAGATTTGCTTTTACCTGAATATACAGATGCTGAGAAAATAGGTTACACAACTGAGCAGATAAAATGGTGTGAAGAAAATGAAGCATACATGTGGCGTTATTTTATAGAAAAAGAGATGTTGTATAGTGTCGATCCAAAGTTGACAACCCGATTTATTGCTCCGGCACCTTTTTCAAAATTTTATCTGGAAATAGATAATGATTCTCCAGGAAGGGTTGGTGCCTGGATAGGGTGGCAAATGGTACGTTCGTACATGAAAAATAATACCGTAACTTTGCCGGAGTTATTAAAAACAAGCGCGAAAGAAATCTTTGAAAAGTCAAAATACAAACCTAAGAAATAATGTCAGATACAATAAATTCAGAAATTAAATTCAATATTGAGTTAGATGAAAACCGTGTTCCTGAAAAACTAACCTGGAGTGCTCAGGATGGAGGAGTTCAGGCCGAAGAAGCTAAGGCAATTATGTTGTCGATTTGGGACAGCAAAGCTAAAGAAACAATGAGAATTGATCTTTGGACGAAAGATATGCCTGTTGATGAAATGAAAATTTTCTTTCACCAGACTTTGGTGGCGATGTCTGACACTTTTAAACGTGCAACTGATGATGTGAAAATGTCAGATACAATGAAAGATTTCTGTGATTATTTTGCAGAAAAACTGGAACTTACCAAGTAGTAGTATGTAATAAAAAAAAATCCAGATTCCATGTATTACAACTAGGATCTGGAATTTTTTTTCTCCTGATAGGTCGGCAGGCGATTTACAGGCTTGATAGAATTCTTTTTGATGTCGTTTATAATTTTCCTGTAACATCCCATTATTACTACGGATGTGGGGTAGTTTGTAATACTAAGCTCTTCTTCCAGGCATCCTCCCGATGCTCGAGAGTAAATTATCTCGCCGCGATTCAAATCGTACACTTCTAAAATGACTTCAGCGTATGTCATTTGTTTCTTGTAGTAAAAATGATTTTGAAATTCAAAACTACTAAAGTCATTTTTTGCATTTTTACATTTTATATTAACATAATAATCAGCATCAGCTGCTTTTTTAAGCTCTAAAATTGCTGCTTTGTCTAATTTCAATGGGACTTGTTTGGTAGCGAAGTATTTTCGTTCGTCCATTGAATACTTTGCTCTCCTTCCTAAATATTTAGAAAAATCAGCCATTACATAACGGGTTAATTCTGTTTTTGTATTCTGATCAACCTCAATATCGCCGATAAGCCAGGTACCTTTACTAAAATCCAGACTATTCACTTTATCTGTACTGTGTAAAAAGTAGTGAGTGACATTGCAGGCAGATAAGAGTAATAAAAGTAAAAAGCAAAGAGTTTTCTTCATAAAAGAATGAAATTAATTTGGTTCAAATATAATTTAAAAAAAAGATATTGGCTTAAGGTTATCCGTAAATAAATTCAGATCCAAAGAAGTATCTTCTTGTTCTTCAAAGAGAATGATAAAATGAAGATGCGGAAAGGAGTATTTAAGGATTCGAATTTAGTTTTAAAATCCGCTATTGTTTTTAAAAACCTCCTGATTTACTTCATCTATATAAGATAGAAGTTCTTCTTTTCCTGTTGATTCTGTTGATGAGGTAACAAAATACTGAGGCATTTCTGCCCAGTTGTTGGCAAACATTTGTTTTTTGTATGCTGCAATATGTGAATCAATTTTTACCTTGCTGATTTTGTCTGCTTTTGTGAAAATAATACAGAACGGAATCTCGCTTTCGCCCATATAAGACATGAATTCAATATCAATATTTTGAGCTTCATGACGTATGTCAATTAAAACAAATGCACAAACTAATTGTTCTCTGGTTTCAAAATAATCAGTAATAAATTGCTGGAAAACCGATTTGGTTTTTTTAGAAACTTTGGCATATCCATAACCCGGTAAATCGACCAAAAACCAATTATTATTGATTTTAAAATGATTTATCAATTGTGTTTTACCAGGGCGGCCTGAAGTTTTAGCAAGATTTTTATGGTTTGTCAGCATGTTTATCAGGGAAGACTTTCCTACATTTGATCTTCCGATAAAAGCATACTCCGGTAAAAATTCTTGTGGGCATTTTGCAACTTCAGAATTGCTGACAATGAATTCGGCAGTAGTAATTTTCATGTTTTTTGATTTTTAAAACTTCTTAAATTCTACAGTTTAGAGACTAAAAATTCTTTTTAGTAAGCCATTCTTCAAGAATTTCATTAAATTCCTGAGGATGTTCCATCATAGCAGCGTGTCCACATTTGTCTATCCAATATAGAGTTGAATTAGGCAATAATTTATCAAATTCTTCAGCTACATTTGGAGGAGTTACGGTGTCATTTTTACCCCATATGACACAGGTTTCAACTGTCATTTTTGGCAAATCTTTTGCCATATTATGACGAATTGCACTCTTGGCAATCGTTAATGTTTTAATCAGTTTTATACGGTCATTTGCGGTTGCGTATACTTCATCAATAAGTTCAGGAGTAGCAATTTTTGGGTCATAAAATACAGCTTCTGCTTTCATTTTGATGTATTCATAATCACCTCTTCTAGGGTAGCTGTCTCCCATTGCGCTTTCGTAAAGACCTGAGCTGCCTGTAATTACGAGTCCTGCTACTTTTTCGGGATATAGTTTAGTGTGGTAAAGGGCAATATGTCCTCCTAAAGAATTACCTAATAAAATTACCTTATCAAAACCTTTAAAATTGATAAAATCCTTAACGTACTTCGCAAAACTTTTCACGTTTGTTTTTAAAATACTTTGAGTGTATATTGGCAAATCCGGGATTACAACTTTGTATCCTTTTGTTGGGAAGTATTGCGCTACACCGTCAAAGTTACTAAGACCTCCCATTAATCCGTGAAGAATTACGATAGGAGTTCCTTCACCAGCTTCAAAATAGCTGTATTTGCCCTCTTTTTTGTAGTGTTTGTCCATTTAATTTAATGCCAATTTCAATTTGGACAAATATAGGGTTTAATAAATAAAAATGAATTTTTGCTGTCATTTTTTAACTATATAATTTAAGTAGAATTTATAATTGTTTAAAAATCAGCTTTTAGACTGGTTTTTGTTGAATTTTTAAATTGTTAAAATCATTGCGTTATAATTGATTTTTTAAGAGAAAGATTATTTATTTTTTATAATTGTTAAAGGAATGGATTTAGAAAATGATTAATGTTTAACACCTTGACAATCTAGTAATTAAATGGAGTGGGGTGAAAGTGGGTAAACTTATCAACAAAGTGGTATATAGTGGTAAAATGTGGTAATATTTTTTATATTTTTGCTGTGTAACATGTTAATGATTTTTTTTTGAACACTATTGTAGGAACATATGAGTGTAAAGTCGATGCTAAAGGAAGGCTAATGATGCCTGCACCTTTGAAAAAGCAATTGGCTTCCTCTCTTCAAAACGGATTTGTTTTGAAGCGCTCGGTTTTTCAACAGTGTTTAGAATTGTATCCAATGGAAGAATGGGATCTGATGATGCAAAAAATTAATAAGCTAAACCGTTTCGTAAAAAAGAATAATGATTTTATCAGAAGATTTACAGCGGGAGTTAAAGTAGTAGAAATCGATGCATTAGGTAGATTGCTGGTTCCAAAAGATTTGGTTGCTTTTTCGGGTATTTCGAAAGATGTGGTTTTTTCATCTGCGGTTAATATTGTGGAAATTTGGGATAAGGATTTATATGAAAAATCAATAAGCGGCGAAGATATGGATTTTGCAGATTTAGCCGAAGAAGTAATGGGAAATATTAATGACGACGACAATGGAATATCATAATCCGGTTTTACTTCATCCTACAGTTGATGGTTTAAATATAAAGCCAGACGGCATCTATGTAGATGTTACGTTTGGAGGTGGTGGCCATTCAAAAGAAATTTTGAGAAGATTGGGACCAAATGGAAAATTATTTGCTTTTGATCAGGATGAAGATGCTCTTGAGAATGCTTTGCCGGATGAAAGATTTACATTAATTAATGAAAATTTTAGATTCATAAAAAGATTTTTGCGTTTTCACGGTGTAAAAACTGTAGACGGAATCCTGGCTGATTTAGGAGTTTCATCCCATCAGTTTGATGTTCCTGAAAGAGGTTTTTCAACAAGGTTTGATGCTGGGCTAGATATGAGAATGAGTCAGAAGAATGATTTAAACGCCTATCGGGTGGTAAATGAATATGATGATGCGAATTTAAGGAGAGTATTCCTGGATTATGGAGAGTTAAAAAACGCTCCTGCATTATCGCGAACAATTATAGAAGCCAGAGAGCATTATCCAATAAAAACGACTGATGAATTAAAAGAGGTTTTGGCAAAATATTTACCTGAAAGGGTTCGTAATAAAGTATTGGCTCAAATTTATCAGGCTATTCGTATTGAGGTAAATCAGGAAATGGATGTTTTAAAAGAATTTATTGAGCAATCATTAGAAATTTTAAAACCCGGCGGAAGATTCTCTGTGATATCTTATCATTCGTTAGAAGACAGGCTGGTAAAAAGATTTATTAAAAACGGAATGTTTGAAGGTGAGCCGGAACGTGATTTTTATGGGAATTTTTCAGTTCCTTTTAAAACAGTCGGGAAATTGATTGTTCCGGATGATGCCGAAATCAAAATTAATAACAGGGCAAGAAGTGCCAAACTTAGAATTGCTGAAAAGATATAATATAGGTATAAAATGAAAAGTGGTGTATTTGGTATATTAAAAGCAAGATTCTTGATTAATGATGACGCCGTAAAAAACTGGAGGTTCATTGTTTTTATCATTCTGCTTGCTATAATAATGATTGCAAATACACAACGATACGAACAAAAGGTTTTTGAAATTGCAAAACTGAATAATGAAGTAAAAGAATTACGTTCTGAATTTGTAGACAGAAGATCAGAATTAATGAAACTGAAAATGGAATCAACAGTTTCTAATAAAATGCTTGAAAAACAAATTTATCCATCAACGGTTCCTCCGACAAAAATAGAAGTTAAAAAAGAAGAAGAAAAAAGTTTTTTTAAAAGAATATGGCAGTAGACGATAAATATATATCCTACAGAATTTACCTCGTAGCAGTTTTCATCTTTGTGATGGCAATTGCTATTGTTGTTAAATTAACTAATATTCAGTGGGTTGAAGGTAATTATTATCGAAAATTAGCCAAACAGCGTACGGTAAGAAATTTTGTAATTCCGGCCAATAAAGGAAATATTTATTCTGCTGATGGGAGTTTGCTTGCAACATCAATTCCAAATTATGAAATCCGTTTTGATTCGAAAGCACCAAAAGAAGAAAATTTTGAGAAATATATAAAACCTCTTTCAGATTCTTTGGCTGTTATTTTTGACAGACCAAGCGGTTACTATCAAAATGAATTAAGAAGAGCACGAAACAATAAAAATCGTTATTATTTAATTGCACGTAAATTAAGCTATACTGATTATGTGAGGGTTAAAGGGTTTCCGTTGTTTAATTTAGGTGCATTCAAAGGAGGAATTATCGTTGAGCAGGAAACCGTTAGGAAACATCCGATAGGAAAAATTGCTGAAAGAACAATTGGGTATGATCGTATTGATCCTGCAACGGGTGTTGAAGTTGGAAAAGGAATTGAATGGGCTTTTAAAAGTTATCTTAACGGAAAAGATGGTAAAATCTTAAAGCAAAAAATTGCTAAAGGGCAGTGGAAACCCATTCGTGATTTGAACGAAGTAGATCCTATAGATGGTTACGATGTAATCTCAACAATTGATGTTTTTATTCAGGATATTGCCCACCATGCCTTATTGAAACAGCTTCAGGATTACGAAGCTGATCATGGTTGTGTAGTCGTAATGGAAACAGAAACGGGTCATATAAAAGCAATTTCTAATTTAGGAAGACAAGAAGACGGATCGTATACAGAAACTATAAATTATGCAGTAGCAGAATCTCACGAGCCGGGATCGACTTTTAAGTTGGTTGATTTAATGGCAATTTTAGAAGATAAGGTTGCTGATACAAGTACGGTGTATGATAGTAATGGTGGTGTAATTAAGTATTACGGAAGAGCTGTGAGAGATTCGCATACAGGTGGTTATGGAAAGATTTCATTAGCCCGTGGATTTGAACTTTCATCAAATACAGTGATGGTTCAGGCAGTTTATGATAATTATAAAAATAATCCGGCAAAATTTGTAAATCATATCAGAAGTTTTGGTTTGGATAAGCCTTTAGGATTGCATTTTAAAGGAGAAGGAAGACCAATTATTCCACATCCTGGTGATAAAATTTGGTCCGGAATTTCACTTCCGTGGATGGCTTTTGGATATTCAGTTTCAGTTACTCCAATGCAAACTTTAGCCTTTTATAATTCGGTTGCAAATAATGGAGTAATGGTAAGGCCTCAATTTGTTTCAGAAATTAAAGAATGGAACAAAACGATTAAAAAATTTGATACAGAGGTAATTAATCCAAGGATTTGTTCTCCTGAAACGCTTAAAAAAGTAAGGGCAGTTTTAGGGAATGTGGTAAAAAAAGGAACAGCTTCTAAACTGTATTCGAAAGATTTTCCAATGGCAGGAAAAACAGGAACAGCTATGGTTAATTATAATAAAGCAGGAAGAGAAGGAATGTATTATGCATCATCTTTCGTAGGATATTTTCCGGCAGATCATCCGAAGTATTCTTGTATTGTAGTGGTTCATAAACCCAATACAGCTATGAATAATTATTACGGAGCAGATGTTGCAGGACCAGTTTTTAAAAGAATCGCTCAAAAAATATTTACAGACGCGCCTTCAACAAATAAAATCAAGCGTTTAGATTTGAAAATTACCAAACAGGAAAATAGCTATAATAAGTTTGATGTAGAATCAAATAAAAAGCTAAAACTGATTCCAAATTTAAAAGGAATGCCAGGAATGGACGCCATTGCTTTACTGGAAAATTTAGGTTTAAAAGTAAAAGTAAACGGAGTAGGAAAAGTTAAAAAACAGTCTTTACAAGCTGGGGAAAGTATTAGTAAAAACGCAACAATAGTATTAGAATTATCGTGAAAATACTGAAAGACATATTATACAAAGTAGGCATTGAATCGGTAATAGGTTCAACAGAAATTGCTATTCATAAAATTGATTTTGATTCAAGAAAGATTGAAGAAAATGATGTTTTTATAGCGATTCGCGGATCACTTTCTGATGGGCATGAATATATTGAAAAAGCGATTCAGTTAGGTGCGACAGCAATTATTTGTGATACATTACCGGAGCATATTGAAAAAGGAATAACTTATGTACAGGTAAAGGATACCAATATGGCTTTGGCTTTTATGGCTGCCAATTATTTTGGAAATCCTTCTGAAAAATTAAAATTAGTTGGCGTTACAGGAACAAACGGAAAAACGACTATCGCTTCTTTATTGTTTCAATTGTTTCAAAAAGCTGGTTTTAAAGTTGGTTTATTATCAACAGTAAAAATAATGGTTGATGAAACAGAATATAAAGCAACGCATACAACTCCGGACTCCATTACAATTAATCATTATTTAAATGAAATGATTGAGGCAGGAGTGACACATTGTTTTATGGAAGTGAGTTCACACGGAATTCATCAAAAAAGAACAGAAGCTTTGCATTTTGTGGGAGGAATTTTTACGAACCTTTCACACGATCATTTAGATTATCATCCCACTTTTGCAGAATACAGAGATGTAAAAAAATCATTTTTTGATTCGTTGCCAAAGACGGCTTTCGCTTTATCAAACATTGATGATAAAAACGGAGCAGTAATGTTACAAAATACGGTTGCCAGAAAATTTACTTATGCTTTAAAAACTTATGCAGATTTTAAAGCACAGATTTTAGAAAGCCAATTGTCCGGGTTATTGTTAAAAGTTAACGATAATGAAGTTTGGGTAAAACTGATTGGCACTTTTAATGCCTATAATATATTAGCTATCTATGGCACTGCCATAGAGTTAGGTATGGATAGTCTTGAAGCGTTGCGTTTGCTTTCTGATTTAGAAAGTGTTTCGGGACGTTTTCAATATATCGTTTCGAAAGGAAATATTACAGCAATTGTTGATTACGCACACACACCGGATGCTTTGGAAAATGTTTTAAAAACAATCGATGATATCAGGACTAAAAATGAACAATTGATTACTGTTGTAGGTTGTGGAGGGAATAGGGATAAAACCAAGAGACCAATTATGGCTCAAATTGCTACGAATTTAAGTGATAAGGCTATTTTGACTTCGGATAACCCAAGAAATGAAGATCCGGAAGTGATTCTGGATGAAATGGAGAAAGGTGTTGAACCTCATAACTATAAAAAAATATTGAGAATTACGGATAGAAAACAGGCAATAAAAACAGCTTGTCAATTAGCCCAGCCTAATGATATTGTTTTGATTGCCGGTAAAGGTCATGAAACATATCAGGAAGTAAATGGTATTCGTCATCATTTTGATGATATGGAAACGGTAAAAGAAATTTTAGATCAACTAAATAAATAACAACGAATTTTTAAGTTCAAATACCATAAGGATCATTAGAATTTGGAATTTCAAATTGGAATTTAAAAAAATAGAAAAATATGCTATACTATTTATTTGAATATTTTGACAAAACATTAGATATAAGCGGAACGGGAGTTTTTCAGTATATCACTTTTAGATCGGCTTTGGCATTCATGCTTTCGCTGCTTTTGTCAACTATTTACGGAAAAAGAATTATCAATTTTTTGCGTAATCAGCAAGTTGGTGAAACAGTGCGTGAGTTAGGTCTTGCAGGTCAGAACGAGAAAGCTGGAACTCCTACTATGGGAGGACTTATTATCATTTTTGCAACACTGGTACCCGTTTTGTTATTTGCACGATTACATAATATTTACATCGTATTGCTTATTGTAACAACTCTTTGGATGGGTACAATTGGTTTTGTTGATGATTATATTAAAATATTTAAAAAAGATAAGCAAGGTCTTAAAGGAATTTTTAAAGTTATAGGCCAGGTAGGTCTTGGAATTATTGTTGGGGCTGTTTTGTATTTTAATCCGGCTGTTACGGTAAGAACAGATACCGGAAGAACAAGTGTCTATAAAAATGTAAGTTCAACGGTAGTTTTGCCGGCTCCGGTTGAAGAAAAATCAACAGCAACAACAATTCCGTTTGTGAAAAACAATGAATTTGATTATGCCGAAATTCTGTCCTTTATGGGAGAAGGATACGAAAAATGGGCATGGTTAATCTTTATTCCGGTTGTTATTTTTATTATCACAGCTGTATCAAACGGAGCAAATCTAACTGACGGAATTGATGGTCTCGCTGCTGGAACCTCGGCGATATCCGTCCTCGCGCTCGGGATCTTTACATTCGTTTCGGGGAATATCATTTTTTCAAATTACCTTAATATAATGTACATCCCCAATTCGGGAGAGATGACAGTCTTTATCTCTGCTTTTACAGGAGCTTTGATTGGGTTTCTATGGTATAATTCCTTTCCTGCTTCAGTTTTTATGGGTGATACAGGAAGTTTGACCATTGGGGGAATTATTGCTGTATTAGCCATTGCGGTTCGTAAAGAAATATTGATTGTTTTATTCTGCGGAATTTTCCTTGCAGAAAGTGCTTCAGTGATTATTCAGGTGGCCTATTTTAAATATACCAAAAGACGTTTTGGTGAAGGCCGAAGAATTTTTCTGATGTCTCCGTTGCATCATCATTATCAGAAAAAGGGATACCATGAGAGTAAAATTGTAACCCGATTCTGGATTGTCGCCATCATGTTAGCCATATTGTCAATCGTTACTTTAAAGTTAAGATAGATGAGGCTGGTGGTTTTAGGAGGAGGAGAAAGCGGTGTAGGTACTGCTATCCTGGGAAAGAAAAAAGGATATGATGTTTTTGTGTCTGATTTTGGAAAGATAAAAGAGAGTTACAAGGAAGTTCTTATCATTAATAAAATTGCATGGGAAGAGGAGCAGCATACTGAAGATTTAATTCTGAATGCCGATGTAGTAATGAAGAGCCCGGGAATTCCTGAAAAATCCCCGATAGTAAAAAAGCTTATTGCAGCTGGAGTTAAAGTGATTTCGGAAATAGAATTTGCCAAACCTTTTACAGAAGCATTGACAATTGGAATTACAGGAAGTAATGGTAAAACGACCACGACAATGCTAACGCATCACTTGCTAAAATCAGCAGGATTAAATGTTGGTTTGGGAGGAAATATAGGAAAAAGTTTTGCATGGCAGGTAGCAGAAAATAAATACGATGCCTATGTGCTGGAATTAAGCAGTTTTCAGCTTGATGGAATAATAGAATACAGACCAGATATAGCAATTATAACCAATATCAGTCCGGATCATTTAGATCGTTACGAATATAAATATCAAAATTATATTGATTCAAAGTTCAGAATAACAATGAATCAGACCGAAAACGATTATCTTATTTATGATGCAGATGATGAGGCAATCACAGAGTGGTTGAAAAATAATAAAACAAAAGCAAAATTAATTCCTTTTTCATTATCTAAAGAATTCGGTGAAGGAGCTTACATAAAAAATAACAAAATGGAAATAAACATCAACAACGAAGAGTTTACAATGGAAACAGAATACATTGCGTTAGAAGGAAAACATAATTTAAAAAATGCAATGGCAGCAAGCTCTGTAGCAAAGTTGATGCAAATTAGAAAAGCAACAATTCGAGAAAGTTTATCAAATTTTCAAGGTGTTGAACACCGTTTAGAAAAAGTTCTTAAAATTCAGAATGTACAATACATAAATGACTCAAAAGCAACAAATGTAAATGCTACTTTTTTTGCATTAGACAGTATGAATGTTCCAACTGTCTGGATTGTAGGTGGTGTTGATAAAGGAAATGATTATAACGAATTAATGTCACTAGTTCGTGAAAAAGTAAAAGCAATTATTTGCTTAGGAATTGATAATCGAAAAATTATCGAAGCTTTTGGCAACGTGGTGGATATTATGGTTGAAGTGAATAATATGAATGATGCCGTAAAAACAGCACAACGATTAACAGAAAAAGGAGATGCTGTTTTATTATCACCAGCCTGCGCAAGTTTTGATTTATTCGAAAACTACGAAGACAGAGGAAAACAATTCAAACAAGCGGTGCACAACTTGTAGAAAAAAATAGTTTCAAGTTTCAGGTTTCACGTTAAGTGGCAACTTGAAACTTGAAACAAGAAAAACTTGAAACTAAAGACATGAAGGAGTTAGTAAACAAACTAAAAGGAGATAGGGTAATATGGTCATTCGTGGCTTTATTGGCATTGTTTTCGTTTATGCCTGTTTTTAGTGCGAGTAGTAATTTAGCATACATAGGTCATGGAACGGGAAATACTTTAGGATATCTTGTAAAACATCTGGCGCATATTTGTATTGGATTTTTGATCATTTATTGGGTACATAAAGTACCGTATCATTATTTCAGAGCTATATCAAAAATAGCCTTACCTGTAGTTTGGTTTTTATTGCTTTATACTTTGTTGAAAGGAACTGTAATTGCCGGAGCAAATGCAAGTCGTTGGATTCAGGTACCATTTATTGGGATCACGTTTCAGACTTCAACTTTAGCTTCTATCGTTCTTTTTATTTTCGTAGCGCGTTATTTGTCAAAAACCAAAGAAGAAAATGAACCTTTTCAGGTTTCATTGATACAGCTTTGGTTACCGGTTTTTATCACATTGGCACTTATTTTACCGGCAAACTTTTCGACGACAGCGTTGATTTTTTGTATGGTTATGATGCTGACTTTCATTGGTAAATATCCATTAAAATATATCGGTTTTATTATTGGCTCAGGAATTGCAATGTTGGTGTTTTTTCTTTTGGTGGCGAAAGCTTTTCCGGATTCAAGATTCTTCAGCAGGGTATCAACTTGGGAAAGTCGTATTATGAATTTTACGACAGATAAACCTGATGAAGATGATTATCAAATCGAAAAAGCAAAAATTGCGATCGCTTCAGGAAGATTAGGTGGTTTAGGACCAGGTAAAAGTGTTCAGAAAAACTTTTTACCGCAATCATCTTCCGATTTTATTTATGCTATTATAGTTGAAGAATATGGTTTAGTTGGGGGAGTTTCAATATTGATTTTGTATCTGTTGCTGTTATTCCGATTTGTAATTGCATCTCATAAAGCAAATACTTTGTTTGGAAAATTAGTTGTTGTTGGACTTGGTTTTCCGATGATATTTCAGGCAATGATCAATATGGCTGTTGCGGTCGAATTATTACCGGTTACAGGACAAACGCTTCCACTGATAAGTAGTGGAGGTAGTTCGATTTGGATGACTTGTTTTGCTCTTGGAATTATTATAAGTGTGACAAAAAAAGAAGAAGAAATTGCAGAAGAAAGGGAAGAGAAGGAAAAACGAAAAGAAGCACTTCAACGATTAATAGATAAAGAATTGGCTGAAGAAGATTTGCCGGCAGATGAAATTTATGAAGAAGAAAGATTGAGGTATTCTATTGAAGATAATTCCAGAAATCCAATGAATGCGGTATTAAATAAGTAAGATTTAAAAAGAGAATAGTTTTAAACACTATAACCTTTAGAATAATATGACAAAGTATAAATTCATACTAAGTGGTGGAGGGACAGGAGGACATATTTATCCTGCAATTGCGATTGCAAACGAGTTAAAATTACAATTTCCTGATGCTGAGTTTCTTTTTGTAGGTGCCAAGGATAAAATGGAAATGCAAAAAGTGCCTCAGGCAGGTTACGAAATAAAAGGACTTTGGATTGCTGGTTTACAAAGAAAATTGACATTGCAAAATTTGATGTTTCCTTTAAAATTAGCATCTAGTTTATTAGAGTCAAGAAGAATTATCAAACAATTTAAGCCAAACGTGGTTATAGGAACAGGTGGTTTTGCTAGCGGACCTTTACTGCAGGCAGCTGGTTCGGCAGGGATACCTACAGTAATTCAGGAACAGAATTCGTTTCCGGGGATTACAAATAAATTGCTAAGCAAAAAAGCAAATGCAATTTGTGTTGCATATGAAAATCTAGAGCGATTTTTTCCAAAAGAAAAAATAGTTCTTACGGGAAACCCTGTTCGTCAGGATTTAATTGATATTGATAGTAAAAGAGAAGAAGCGATTTCTTATTACGGTTTAGATCCTAATAAAAAAACATTATTGGTTTTAGGAGGAAGCTTAGGTGCCAGAAGAATTAATCAGTTAGTTGAAAAAGAATTGCAAAATTTTGTTTCGCAAGATATTCAGTTGATTTGGCAGTGTGGGAAATTATATTTTGAGGATTATAAAAAACACAATCAGCCAAATGTAAAAGTGGTTGACTTTATTGAAAGAATGGATTTTGTTTACGCAGCTGCAGATGTAATTGTTTCCCGTGCAGGGGCATCATCGGTATCGGAATTATGTATTGTTGGGAAGCCAGTAATTTTTATTCCGTCTCCAAATGTAGCTGAAGACCATCAAACTAAGAATGCTCAGGCTATTGTAGATGCAAAAGGAGCAATTTTACTGAAAGAAGCAGAATTGGAAACTCAGTTTAGTATTGTTTTTGAAGCTTTAATAAAAGATCAGGATAAACAAAAACAATTAAGCGAAAATATTAAAAAACTGGCTAAGCCCAATGCGACAAAAATTATTGTAAATGAAATTGCAAAGTTGTTATAATATAACTTTAAACTATAATTATACAACATGAAAAACAAATCAGAACGCTATTTTTAGGCGTTTTGAGTTATTAAATAAAGAAAACACAAAAGCTTAATTACTAGTTTTTTAATGATGTAAATAGCTCAAAATTAAAATTGAAATGAATTTAAATCAAATACAAAACGTTTATTTTATTGGCATCGGAGGAATCGGTATGAGTGCTTTGGCCCGTTATTTTAAATATATCGGAAAAAAAGTTTCAGGTTACGATAAGACACCATCAATGCTAACAAATGAATTGATGGAGAGTGGTATCGATATTCATTTTGAGGATAATATTAATTTGATTCCGGGTGATTATTTTGTAGAAAATACATTAGTCATTTTTACACCGGCTGTTCCAATAACCCATTCAGAATGGAATTATTTTATAGAAAGACAGTACGAAGTTAAAAAGCGTGCTGAGGTTTTAGGAATTATTACCAGAGATACTTTTAGTTTTGCAGTGGCAGGAACACACGGTAAAACAACAACATCCAGTATTTTAGGACATATTTTATATGAAAGCGGTGCAGATGTTACAGCTTTTGTAGGCGGAATTGTTGAGAATTACAATTCCAATTTGATTGGAACAGGAAAGACAGTTACAGTTGTAGAAGCAGATGAATTTGACAGGTCATTTTTGCACCTGCATCCGGATATAGCCTGTATAACTTCTATGGATGCCGATCATTTGGATATTTATGGTACAAGTGATGCAATTGAAGCTTCGTTTGTTGAATTTGCTTCTAAAGTCGAAGATGTAAATAAGCTGTTTATAACAAAAGAGTTGCCTCTAAATGGTGTTCAATGCGCCATAAATGAAAATGCTGTGTATAAAGCTTACAATGTTCGAATTGAAGACGGAAGTTATGTTTTTGATGTTCAGACTCCATCAGAAATAATGAAGGATCTGCGTTTTGGCTTGCCCGGAAAACACAATTTGATGAATGCATTAATGGCTATTGCAATGTCTAGAACTTATGGTACGCCTACAGATTCTATTGCAAAAGCACTTGCTTCCTTTAATGGGATCAGAAGACGTTTTTCTTATCAGATTAAAACTGATAAATTAGTATATATTGATGATTATGCACATCATCCAACAGAAATAAATGCTGTTCATCAGGCAGTTAGGGAGCTGTATCCGGGTAAAAAAGTACTGGCTGTTTTTCAGCCGCACTTATTCAGCCGCACAAGGGATTTTGCTGATGGGTTTGCCGAAAGCCTGTCTCAATTTGATGATGTACTATTAATGGATATATATCCGGCACGAGAATTACCAATGGAAGGAATTACATCGTCCTGGCTGTTGGAAAAAATGACAAATCCGAACAAAAGAATTGTTGCTAAAGAAGATTTATTGGCTGCTGTCAAAACCAGTGATGCGCCAATAATTGTGACAATAGGAGCTGGTGATATTGGTGAAATGGTGCCTTCAATTAAAAAGATGCTAAATGAAAATATTTAACTGGACAAACATAAGATTAGTACTTATTTTCGGACTTGTTTTGTTTCTGTATTCGTTTGCGCAACATCGAAACGGAGATCGAAAACTGAAGAAATCCATGGTGGTTTTTGTAGGAGATAATATGCTTTTTGTGAAGCCTGAAACGGTTAATAAATTGTTGATAGAAAATAAAAGAGACGCTTCCAGTATCCGAAAAGATGAGTTAGATTTGAATAAAATAGAAAAAAGCCTTGATACGCAAGAGATGATTGAAAAGTCAGATGTTTTTGTAAGTATCGATGGAGTTCTCAAAGCGCGGGTAAAACAGAGAACACCGATAGTAAGAGTTTATGATGGTGCAAGCTCTTTCTATATTGACTATGAGGGAAATAAAATGCCTTTATCAGACAATTTTACAGCGCGGGTTCCTCTTGTTTCGGGAACAATAAATAAAAAAAATAACGAAGATTTAGCTGCCCTATTTCGCACAATTTATGACGATGCGTTTTTGAAAAAAAACATCATTGCAATCGAAATTATGCCTAATGGCAGCTTAAAAATGTTTAATAGAAATTATAATTACATCATTGATTTTGGAAGAACGATGAATGTTGATGAAAAATTCAGGAATTATAAAGCCTTTTTTCAAAAAGCAGTTTTAGATAGTTCGTTATATAAATACAATAAAATTGATCTCAGGTTTACGGAACAAGTAGTTTGCACAAAATAATAGAAAATGGAAAAAGATAACATTGCAGTAGGTCTAGATATTGGAACAACAAAAATAGTTGCCATGATAGGCAAGAAGAATGAGTATGGGAAATTGGAAATTCTGGGTATTGGTAAATCCAAAAGCCTGGGCGTTGCGAGAGGTGTTGTAAATAACATTACGCAAACCATTCAATCTATTCAGCAAGCTATTCTGGAAGCCGAAAATAATTCAGGGTACAAAATTAAGGATGTAGTTGTAGGGATTGCCGGACAGCATATTAGAAGTATTCAGCATACAGATTATATCAGCCGTAGTAATCCTGAGGAAGTGATTGGCGAAAAAGATATTCAGCTTTTGATTGATCAGGTAAATAAACTAGCCATGTTACCGGGAGAGGAAATTATTCACGTTTTGCCTCAGGAATTTAAAATCGATGGACAATCTGAAATAAAAGAGCCAATTGGAATGTACGGAGGAAGACTGGAATCAAGTTTTCATGTTGTAGTAGGACAAGCATCTTCAATTAGAAATGTTGGAAGATGTATTCAGAGCTCGGGAATTGAATTATCCGGATTGACTTTAGAACCATTAGCTTCTGCAGATGCTGTTTTAAGTCAGGAAGAAAAAGAAGCTGGTGTTGCACTTATCGATATTGGTGGCGGAACAACAGATTTAGCCATTTTTAAGGATGGTATTATTCGTCACACTGCAGTTATTCCTTTTGGAGGAAATGTAATTACAGAGGACATAAAAGAAGGCTGTTCGATTATTGAAAAGCAGGCAGAACTTTTAAAAATAAAATTCGGTTCAGCATGGCCGGGAGAAAATAAAGACAATGAGATTGTTTCTATTCCGGGTTTAAGAGGAAGAGAACCAAAAGAGATTTCGCTTAAAAATCTATCTAAAATTATCCACGCTCGTGTTGTAGAAATAATAGAACAGGTTTTTGCTGAAATTAAAGCTTATGGTCATGAAGATCCACGTAAAAAATTAATTGCCGGGATTGTACTTACAGGCGGAGGGGCCCAGTTAAAACACATTAAGCAGTTAGTAGAATATATCACAGGTATGGATACCAGAATTGGATATCCAAACGAGCATTTAGCAGGTAATTCAAGTGAAGAAATCTCTAGTCCGTTATTTGCAACTGCAGTTGGATTAGTAATGAACAGTATTGAAAATAGTACACAAAGTGCTGTTAGAATGGAGGTTGTAAATGAGCAGCCAAGGGTGGTTTACAGAAATGTTCCTCCGGTAACGCAACAGCGATACGAAGTTGAAGAAAACTACGTTGAAAGAGTTGAAACTATTGAACAAGTAAGAGAAGTTACAAATAATGTTGTTGTAGAAGAATCTACCGAAATAAAAATCAGAAGATCATTTTTTGACAGATATGTCGATAAAATAAAAGATTTTTTAGATAACGCAGAATAAAGAAAAGGATTACTATTGGCCCCAAGTCAAGAAGTAAAAAATGTATTAAATAAGAATTTCAAAACCAAAAAGATGATGAGCAACTCAGAATTTGGAAGTATTTCATTTGATTTACCAAAAAACCAATCAAATGTTATCAAAGTAATAGGTGTAGGTGGAGGAGGTAGCAATGCTATCAATCATATGTTTAAACAAGGTATTAAGGGCGTTGATTTCATCGTTTGTAATACAGATTCACAAGCACTTCAAAATAGTTCGGTACCTAACAAAATTCAGTTAGGAGTAAATTTAACAGAAGGTCTTGGAGCAGGTGCAAATCCTGATGTAGGACAGCAATCAGCTATTGAAAGTATCGCTGATATCGAAAAGATGCTTGATCGTGGTACTAAAATGGTATTTATTACAGCGGGTATGGGTGGTGGAACTGGTACGGGTGCTGCTCCTGTTATAGCACAATTATCAAAAGAAAGAGAAATTTTAACGGTAGGTATTGTTACAATTCCGTTTCAGTTTGAAGGGAAGGTACGTCAGGAACAAGCGCTTATAGGAATTGAAAAATTACGTAAGCAGGTTGATTCACTAATTGTAATCAATAATAATAAATTAAGAGAAGTATACGGAAATCTTGGTTTTAAAGCAGGATTTTCAAAAGCGGATGAAGTTTTGGCAACAGCCTCAAGAGGAATTGCCGAAGTAATTACGCATCATTATACTCAAAATATCGATTTACGTGATGCCAGAACGGTTTTGGCAAACAGCGGAACCGCTATTATGGGATCAGCAGTTTCAGAGGGTGACAATAGAGCTAAAGATGCTATAGTGTCTGCATTGGATTCGCCATTGTTAAATGATAATAAAATTACAGGAGCCAAAAACGTATTGTTGCTTATCGTTTCTGGATCTAATGAAATAACGCTTGATGAAATAGGAGAAATCAATGATCATATTCAGGCAGAAGCAGGTTATAATGCTAATATTATCATGGGAGTTGGTGAAGACGAAACTCTGGGAGAAGCTATTGCTGTAACTATTATTGCTACAGGTTTTGATGTCGAACAACAAAACGAAATCGTAAATACTGAGCCTAAAAAAATCATTCATACCTTAGAAGATGAGCAAAGAAGTGTTCATAATCTAACAAACAGATCTCTTGCTTCTTTTGATTTAAACACTGAAACACCAGTAATAAAATCAGAAGAAAAAATTGTTTTTGATTTGATGGAGGATGCGGTTGTTGCTCCTGTGGTACAAACTCCGGTTGCTCCGGTAGTTACACCGACAATTAATCAGGAAGAATTAGTGGTGATGTCAGAGTTTATCAAAAATCTTGACGTAACTTTTGAAATCGTTTCACCAATTACAGATATTGATTTTACGATTTCAAGTCCGGAAGTGCAATCTTTTCAGGAAACGAAACAAGTTGAGCAAAGAGTTTTCGAAAGACAGGAGCAGACTGCTTTTTCTTTTGATTTGCCACTTTTTAGAGCTGAACCTGAAGTAAAAAAAGCACCGCCAGTTGTTGAGGATAATAAAATTTTATTTGAATTGACAAATGAGACCCGTAATATAAAAGTAAACGAGCCAGTTTCATTTGTGCCGGTAACAGAACTTTCTGAAAATGGAATCATCAAATATTCACTGGAAGAATATATGGAGGTTGAGAATGATTTAATGGGGTCAAAACCAGTTGAAAAGGTGATAGAAAATGTAGTTCCGGAAGAATTGAATATCACATTGAAACCAAGGGGTGATTTTGAAAGCCAACCTGATTTTACAACTACTTCAGAAGTTTCTCCTCTGGAATTGACAATTGAAGAAACTCTGCGGTTAAGAGCTGAGGAAAGAAGAAAGAAATTAAAAGAATTTAATTATAAATTTCATAATAACGTTTCGAGAATTGATGAGCTTGAAAAAGAGCCTGCTTACAAAAGATTAGGAATCGATTTGTCTAATTCACAGTCAAATAACACTAATTCCAGAATCTCAGTTGGAACAGATAGTAATAATGATTTGCAATTGCGTTCAAATAATTCGTTCTTGCACGACAACGTAGATTAGTTTTAAAATCATAATATTTGGATAGCCCGAAAATTGGATTTAAATTTTCGGGTTATTTTTTTTATCTTCGCACAGAATTTAGAATTTGACTTTTTGAATAGCTATTTAAAATTATTTAAAATGGATCTATTAATCAGTGCAAGCCAAGTCAAAACAATCCAAATGAATAGGATAAGCATCAACTAAGCTTATTTAAATAAAATAATTAAAAATGAGTTTACAAGTACAAATCATGGATGAGATTAAAATCGCCATGAAAGCAAAAGATACAGTAGCATTAGAGTCATTAAGAGCCATTAAATCTGAATTATTATTAGCTTCAACTGCATCTGGTTCTAAAGAAGAATTGTCAGAAGATGAAGAAATTAAATTACTTCAGAGATTGGTTAAAACACGTAAAGAAAGTGCTCGAATTTTTACTGAGCAAAACCGTCCTGATTTAGCTGAACCAGAATTGGCTCAGGTTGCGGTAATCGAGAAATTTTTACCAGCTCAGTTAAGTGAAGAAGAAGTTGAAGCTGTTATCGCTAAGATTATTGCTGAAACCGGAGCTTCAGGTATTGCTTCAATGGGTAAAGTAATGGGATTGGCGTCTGCTCAATTGGGCGGAACTGCTGAAGGGAAAACCATTTCTGCAATTGTGAAAAAATTATTAGTTTAAATTAATAATTCAGATAATATAATCTAAATTATTATAATACTGACTGCGTAGTTCAACTGGATAGAATATCAGATTTCGACTCTGAGGGTTGCAGGTTCGAACCCTGTCGCGGTCACAAACACAAAGTTTACAAGGCGTGAACATTACACTAAAGGCGTGTAATGTTCACGCCTTTAGACGTTTGTGGGTAACCCAAAAAAAACTCACGTATGTATATTTCACAAAAAACAGGCTCACACTTCCCAATAAACTTCCCAATGAATTTTAGTGGGAAGTTAACTGCGAAAATTGTAATCAAAGACGATTACGTTCGCTCAGATGGTACATCAGCATTGTACTTACAAATATTTTTAGATGGTCAAAAGAAAAAAATTCCTTTGCACATTTCAGTTAAATCAGTTGATTTTGATAAAATAAAACAGAGAGTTAAAGCAAAAGATCCACTTAGTAAGGATTATAATTTACTGATTGAAAAATCTTTAGCCGATTTAAATAAAATTGAAATAAGCTATAGATTATCTAGTGAACATTTAACATTGGAAAAACTCCTCCATGAGTATAGAAATCCGTCTTCAAGGATTGATTTTATAACTTTTTGGGAGTTGGAAATGGATAATCAAAAATTAATTAGGGATGCTGCGACTGTTGATCAGCAAATGAGCACCCTTAGAAAGCTGAAAAAATATAAATCTTCGATATTGTTTTATGAAATAACCAAAGACTTTTATGAGAAAATGATTTTTCATTTTGAAAAGGTTGAAAAAAATTCACAACATACCGTTCAAACATTCGCTAAAAATTTTAAAAAATATTTGCATATAGCCAATGATTTAGGAATAAAAACACCACTAACTTATAAAGAAATTAAAACTCCTTCTCCTAAATCCAATAGATGTTTTCTGATGCCAGAGGAGATTTTTAATTTAAATGAATATTACGAATCAATATTTATCAATGAAAATCTAAAAAATATATTAGCGAGGTTTCTCTTTTCCTGCTTTACAGGACTTAGAATTTCAGACATTAATAATATTTCAACTGAAAATATTGTAAATGATGTATTAATATTTTTTTCTCAAAAAACAGGGAAACTACAAAGAATTAAACTAACTGAATCTGCTTTAAAATTCATTGGTAATGATCAGCTATTTTACGGAGAATATTCGGACCAGCACATTAACAGAGAATTGAAACACATTGCAAAAAGCTGCGGAATTAAGAAAAAAGTAACCTTTCACGTATCACGCCACAGTTTTGCTACTAATTATTTAATTTGTGATGGAAGGGTAGAAGAACTACAAAAATTACTTGGACATAGTAAAATAAGCGAAACAATGATTTACGTTCATATAGTTGACAGTATCACTGATAAAAGAATTCATAACATGAATGATATATTAAAGAAAAAAGCCTCTTAATTGAGGCTTTCACTTTTTGCACTTACACGCCACCAATTATCACTGATCCTTTCTTCCTGAGATTCGGTAAATATGTGAAAATTTGAATACGCATAAATAAGCGACTGAATAGAAATTTCTCTGAATTTCTCAACTGAAATTAAATAATCCCACTCCCAACCTACAGAATTGATCCTGAAATTAAGCCAGTTTTTAAATTTAGTTTCGGCAATATTTGGGATTAAAACGTTTTTATTCTCGTAACAAACCGGGAGACCTTCTTCAGGCATATTTCGCATGTAAACAACTCGAATTTTGGATGTTTCATCTTCAAAACTTAATGCGGTTGTAACTGAATTACGTGTAATTACAGGCAATGGCAAAGCATCAATTTTAATAGAATTCACATTATCATTAGTGATATAATTATTTATAACTGTACCAGTTTTAGATACCAATACGGAATCATATTTATAAGTTTCATGATTTTTACCATCAGCAAACAATATCTCAAATAAACGCTCATCGTGAAGCGTTCTTTTAGGTTCCGGAATATCAAGATCGCTTAAATCTACGGCATTAGCTCTATCTAAATCAGGATTAATAATATTCATAAATATTACTTTTCCTAAAGGTACAAACCCATAATTACCCCAATTTTTTATAGCCGTTACAAAATCACGAAATGTGATGTCCGGAACAACCCGCTTTAAATCAATTTTATTTAAATTTTTTACAGAAAGAATTGGAGATCCGTCAGGATTTCGATAACGGGTCGGAATAATTTCTAAAGATATTGCTTCAGGATAATCCGGAGTTGGTGAAGGTATATAATCTCTTTTTGCTTCTATTTTTATAATTTGAATTTTATCTCCAACATTTAAAGAAACATCGATATCAATACTTCTAGAAAGAGTTCGTTTAAATCTATTTGTTAGCGAAGGTCTATCTTCTCCGATTCTGTAAAAATTATAAATCTCTGAAGAACCTCCAGGCGTAATTTTTAAAATTTTAATTGATATATCGGAAACAAAAAAAGATTCACCACCAGTAATTTGAATATAATTGAGCGAAAAAACATCACCATAGATATTATAATCGCCTTTTCTCTGAATTTCAATTTCTTTGACGAATTTAACATGCTGAATATTGCTTTTATTATTGTCCAAAAAATCCCATTGATTATTATTAAACTTAAAATCTATTAGATCTTCAGACAGCCTTTCATAATAATCTCCGTCTCGAAAAAGCAAACCGTTATTTAAATCAACATCATTTAAAATATCTCCTGCCAGAGTGTAACCGGCAGATTCAATACCTGCTTTCAAAACATGCATTTTATAAGGCAAAGGCTGCATGATATTTTTAATAACATCAACATCTGTAGAAGTATTAATTTCATTTTCAAGAAAATTACCGTCTGCGTAATGATTGATTATATTTTCAAAACCGTACCAATCCTCACCTCCTGAATTATATTTATTAGTGTGAACCATCGGAAAATTGTAATTTGTTGCCGGATACGATTTTACTATTGTCGTCAAGGCTTCCTCAACGATATTAGTAACCTCTTTTTGTTCCAATGGTAGCTCCGAAAGCTTTTTATCGAAAGATGGAAAATTTGAAATTCCGGCACGAATCATCGCACTTACTTTTTTTCCGACAATGCTCTCAAACTTTAGTTCCGCATCTACAAAAACGCCATCTTTATCTATAATACCTTTGAAAACACGAATGTTTGAAGCTGCGTTATAATGAGCATCAAAACCACTCGATTTTGAAATATCAGAATCTAAATAAAATTCGAAAGGAAAAGTGATTTCTGTAGAAAAATCATCTTTAAACCATTGATTTACGCTACTGAAGGTAACACTATAATGCGTAAGATCTAATTTGAAATTAGCGTGGATAAATACTAGCATTTGAATCTTCTAAAATGTTAAACTCAATATCAAAACCTTCTTCAGCTGAATCTGTGTCCTGATTTAATAATTTTGTGGTTACGGCATCTATTAAAAAATAAGGTCCTGAAGCATCGTCGATAGAACACCAAACATTTAAGCTGCTAATTATAGCCGTAATTATTCGCTGATCTGTTTTTAATAATTGACCCGTATTTAGGATCATTCCCTGTTGATTATCTGACAACACTTTTTTATCATATTTAGAACGGTTTTTAATCTTTGTAGTTGTTGTATGCTTAAATGTGGAATTTATTCTTCTACGACCGGAAAATTCATAAGGTTCAATCATTCCGTTTTGATTTTCAAAAAATAAATAAGTCGATTCTAATCCACGTCTAAAGACCAAAAATCGTTGAGATCTGACTTCCAAACCATTTACAATTAAGATTTCGATACTGTCACCAGGCTTAAAGTTATTATTGAATCTGTAGTATGAATAAATAATTTCATTGGCCGATTCATCAATTTCAAAATCTTCAATTATATTATTATTCAACTTTACAATAATTCTTGGTTTTCCAATGTAAACAAAAGAAGTCCCGACAATAGAATCTGGAGTAATCCTGGTTATTTCCTGCTGAGAAACGGTAAGCAACGCCATTTGTCCGGAAGTAGTAAAAGGCCTATATCCTTTTATCATTTTGATAAGTCCAATATCTCCAAAAGTCAAAACTTCATTCGTTAGATATTCTTTTTCCTGGAATGAAATTAATATTTCTGCAGGTCGGATCTGTTTTTTGAAATAATTTGTTTTGAAAGAAGTAACATAATCTTCCAGACTTTCGATATCGTCTAATAAACCTTCAACAATTTCTCCCACATGAAAATCTCCTTTACCTTTAAACAAAGGGAAACTGTAACTTCTATTGTAGACAGTTTCTTCATTTGAATTAATTTTGAAGGTTTTAATTTCGACATCAAAATGAATGTAGGAATTAAGATTTACAGATGTGAAATTCAAGTAAATCAACTCTTTTGTAAAGTATAATTTCCCAATTGAAAAAGGATTATTCACAACGTTAGAGACGTTCACCACAACAGGAACCGTGAATTCTTCTCCTCCTAAATTGTATACAAGATCATATATGTATTGTTCAGGATCTAGTGAAGAGTAATTTTTGATATTTACAATTGAAATTTCGTTTCCGTTACCCGAAAGTTCAGATAAGCTTAGCCAATCCGGCAAATCCCCTACGACATTCCAGTTTCCTGCAGTAGAAATTTCGATTTGCTGATATTTTGACGAAACAGAATATTTATTTACGTCAAAAGTAAACGCGCCTGGTGTTACAGAATTTACAATTGGATTAATCGGATCTATATTTGTAATTGCAATAAGTGCAGCTGCAGTATTTGTATTCAAAACAAAACCGGATCCCGCATAATTATAACTAAGTTCCAAAGAACCTATTCCAGAACCTGCAATTCCATTAACTCTTGAAATGGAATAATAAGCAAAAGGAGCATTATAATCCTGCTGAAGTGCATCATAATATTTCTCTGAAACAAAACCGGTATAAATGCCAGTTTCTGCATTTAAAACAGGTAATTCTGTTTCTTTTGCCGCTGCTCTGACAGGCTTGAACGTTTCTGTAAAAACAGTACCGGAAAGCGTTTCGGTAAAACTAATCATAGTCCCTTCGACAGGAACTTCTAAAAATTTGATTTTTATTTTTGAATATGCCATTGTTTAAGCTTTTGCACTCGTTTCTAATTTTACTACTTCTTTTATTTTGTCACGCATTTTTTTAGCCGTCTGAAGGTCGTTAACTAAATAAGCCGGCAGACCATCATCTTCTAATTTTTCAATTACATCCACAAATCTGTTTAGAACAGCTATTACTTCAGAATCAGATTGAGTTGAAGACCCGGTAGAAGTTGTTTGCTGTACAACATCATTTGATGAAGACTGAACTCCTGAAGAAGCGACAGAGCCGTTTCTTTTTGCTTCTAAATACCCCATAATGTTAGGCATTGCAGGATCATCACTAAATAGTACTTTTTCAGGAATCACATATTCTCTTTTGTGTACATCACCGGCAACATCGTGATTATTTCCATCACCGGTGTAACCTCCAACGAAATAGCCATTTTTATCCGGTAAAGGCTGTTTTATAGCAGTTGCTAATTGAAAAGCTCCCATTGCTGCCACCAAAGCCCCCATAACAATTCCGGCAACACCTCCTTGTGCCAAAGCTTTAGAAACCCCTACAGCTGTATTTGCGATGATACTTACAATATTCATTGCTTTTTCTCTTTTCGCCTGCTTATATTCTATTTCGGCTTTTTTCTTAGCCAATTCATTATCTAATTTGGCTTTTTTGGCATTATAAACTTCCTGATTTATGTAGCCTCGTTCGAGTTGAGTATTTAGTAAATTTTGTTTTTTACGATTGTCGGCCTCAAATTTCTGCAAACTTCTTCGCTCACCCGCTGCCATTAATTCTGAGTACATTCCGTAGGCTTTTGAAACAGCTTGGAAACCCATTCCAATAGCTTCAATTTTCCCCTCCAAAGTATCAAAATTAGCAAAGGCTAACTCCCATTGTTCCTGAGTATACCCCAGTAAATCTAATCCTGAGGTTTTCTTTTTTGCAGGATCTTCTTCCTCTTCGTTTTCAGCTTTATTGACACCTAATGATGCAAGTTTCGCAGCATATTCATCCATAAAAGCCAACAAAGCTTCCCTTTCTTCAGGAGATATTAAATCTATCCCCTTAAAGTTTTCCTCATTAAGTATAGCCTGCATTCGAGCCATCATCTCAATAAGATGCTGCTCCTGCAATGTTATTTCTTCAGATAAATATTTCTTTTTTAAAGCTTTTTTTGCTTCTTCAAGAGTTTTTATTTTGCTTAACTCTTTTTCAGATAAGAAACCTTTTAAAATCGCCTTAGCTTCTTCAACTGTTTTTATTTGTGACAGCTCATTATTATGTAAGGCTTGAAGATTTTGTAAAGCCCTCGCGTTTGCTTTCTCCTGGTCCTGAATATCTTTTTGAACAAACTTTTCACGTAGAGCGCCTAATTTAACATCACGGGTTTGCTCAATTGTTATTAATTGTGAAGAATATATTTGCTGAATTGCAAGACGATCCGAAAGTTGTTTTTTGAAAGATGTCAGATCTTCTTTTGATGTTTTTGGAGAAGCAATTCCTTTATTAAGCTTTACAATCTCGGATTGTTCTAACTTAACTTTCGCCTTTAAATCTTCAATTTTTCGATCATATTCCGTATTCAGAATATCGCGCTCACGCTCGTAATCGTCTTTTATTAACTGGTTTTTTATATCACCTGCCTGACGCTGCGTTTCTAACAATTGTTTTTGCAGATCAGCTTCTTGTTTAGCTAAGTCTTCTGAATGTTTTTTAGCATCAGCCAACGCTTTTTCGCGTTTTTTCTTTTCCTCATCCGACATTTCACCGGAATATTTTAATTTTTCTTTATAAGCGTTCAACCAGATTTTCACTTCTTCGTTTGTGGCTGTCATTGCGTTTTTCATTCCGAAAGATTTTGCTTCTTCACGCAGTTTTTTCATTGCTTCAGCTTCAGCTAATATTGCTTTAGCTTTTTCGTTTTCCGCTTCAGTATTGATACCTAATGTTTTCTTTTGACGCTCCAGGATATCTGTTTGTTCTTTTAATGAAACGTTCTGACGTCTAACAAGATCTTCATAAGTTTTCATCCAGCTTAAAGTTTCTTTTATAGAGTTATAATCAGTAAAAGTTCCTTTCCAAGCCCCTTGTTTATCCATTTCAGCAAGTATCGACTTTGTAGATTTTTCAAGATTTCCATAATCTATTTTAGTCGTAAGTCCCCGCTCTAGTTTTACGGCGTTCAGTTTCGTATATAATTTTTCCTGCCATTGTAATTTTTCAGCAAGTAAATCACCCGTTTTTTGCTGCTCATCTTCGACTTCTTCTACTTGTTTTTGCAAAGCTATACGCTTAACATATTGCTCATTTACTTTGTTTAAAGCATTATTTAAATCATTGTTTGAAACTGTCTCAATATCAATGTTTTTGATAAAATCAGGATATTCATTTTTCAGTTCGACAAGCAATTGTTTTCGCTCTTCATTTTTTAAATTGGTAGATGTAATTTTCCCAACGAGCATGTTCAAACCTAATTGTTCATCAAAAAGCTGCTCAGAAACCTTTTTCATTGGAGTGATCAAATTCAAAAATGAAGTTCCTAATTCATAAACCCATTTTACAGATTTAGCTATCGCTCCTTCGCCACGTTCTATACTTAATAAAAAACCTTCCCATGCTCCGGAGAAACCTTCCATAACTCCTTTTAAAGAGTTCAGTTTTTCTTTGGCCAGTTTTTCTGCAGAACCTCCGGAATTCTCCAGGGCTTTTGTCTGATCATTTATTTTTTGGGTAGAATTCGCTAAAATTACCGCAACAGTAGCATTTTCTTTACCAAAAAGTTCAGTAGCTTTTTTAGCCTGGTCATTTGAGGTTTTAATTTTATCTAATAAAACCTGATATGGTTTTCCTGCTTTTGAAGATTCGAGCAAAATATTTCGAAAACCTGTACCTGCAGTTTCGGCCTGAATATTTTGATCGGCCAAAACACCCATCGTAGCGTTCAGTTTTTCGAAAGTGACATTGTTTAAAGCTGCAACTGCTGAAACCTTAGGTAAAGAGGCGTTTAAATACTCATAACTTGTAGCAGAAATGTTTACGGAGTTTGCCATGATATCGGAATATTTTCCGGCTTTAGTGGCACTTTCTCCATAAGAATTGAGCTGACCACCTACCAGAACAGCAGCATTACCCAATCCAGTTTCTAAAGACGTGGCAGCATTAAGCACATCTTTTGTCATAGCCTTAATTTCTGGTGCTGTTTTACCGAGTTTCGCCAATTCTAACTGCAGATCTGAAACCTCACTGGCAGAATAGGCAGAACTTGCGCCAACCTTTATAGCATCTAAGGTTAAACCTGCAATTTGCACACGGGTCTTTTGCATAGTAGCTGCCAAAGTAGCTTGCTTTTGGTCAAACTCAACAATAGTCTCCCAGCCTTCACGCAATTTTGCCGTAACATTTGATATCACTGAAGAAATTGAAAAAGCCGACAACATTCCAGTAGCAACCGGTCCTAAAGCAGTTCTTATTCTGGCAAAAATACCAGGAATGCCGTTGATATCACGTGTAAAACGCGCCTGTTCCTCTCTCAGCCGCGCATAAGTTGCGCGCAAAGCCGCCATTCTTTCATTATAATCAGCAGCACCACGATCTAAAGCCCTCATTTGATTACGAGTGTGTATCATTGCTGAAGTAATTCCTCGCATTGAGTTTGTTACTTCACGATCATTAATGAATATATTTAACCGTCTATTGATATTTTCGCCTGCCATTAGAAACTAATTTGTGAAGAGATTAATACAATTCTGTTTTCGCCTAATGATGTAGCAAGAACATCTAAAGCATTGGTTTGACTCAACGCTCTGGAAATATGATTTTTCGCGGTGTATTCCCTACGCTTATTGAAGGCTTTTACAGAACCACCTGAACGTGTATGCGCCCGAACCTGAACAGTTTCGCCATTTATATGACGGGAAAAAGTTTTTACGTTTGAAGCACTTCGGGTAGATTCTTTTTGAGCACCGGTTTTTGAAGAACCAAAATGCTCTTTGAAAGAATAATGAGGAGAATTTAAAACCAATCGATCTAAAAAACCACCTCTGTAGCGAGCGCTAAAATTTGATTTCTCCAGATCCCCGGATCTTCTATTAAACGTGCTACGAATTTGAGTGAGATATGAGGCTTTTAGTGCAGCTCTGGCAATACTGCCCGCTTTTTTTTCTTCTTCCTGAAAATTTGCAGATACTTCCATTTACTTGAATTTTGATGCAAATTCCAAGTTTTGAGTACTTTTAAAAAGGACATAAAAAAAACCACTCGATTGAGTGGTTTATAATTTATTTTCGTTTGAAATACCAGTAAAACAGTAACGGCTTTTCTTCTTTTGGTTCAAAACCTAATTCCCTAAGAGCTTCGTAAACCAAATGTTCGTCTACGGCATTATAAGGTAAAATAATTTTTATACGATCAGTAATTACTGCAGTGGATAATTTAAACTCTTTACTAATTAAATCTGCCTGTTCGTAGTTTTCAGAAATCATCCTTTTAACTTCTTCTTTATAATCTAAAATGAAGATACTCATATTAATACATTTTTAAATTAATATAAAGGAGTTCCCTTTACGGTTGACCAATCACTACGAGGAATGAAAATCGGACTGTTTTTTTTCCAGCTACCCGAATCCTGAGAACCCCAATATTAATTGAATTAATATGGAGCACTCCTCGTATTTTAAAATGATTGGTCAGCGCAAATATAGGCATTGATAGGTAACTAATCCAACTCTTTCAAAAAACAATCAATTTGTTGATTTAATTTTTCAATCCATTTCTTTTTTTCAACATCAAAATCATAATGATATTTTGTAGAATTGAACCTGACTTTTTTCAACCCGACATCTTTTATCTTCTTTATATTTTCTTTTGATATAATGTACCTGCATTCTATCTCAGTATCATTTAAAGAATTAATATTTCCCGACACTATTTCCACAGGAAAAAGCTCTATAAGCTCATCATTCTGAAGCATTAAAAGCATTGCATTTTGAGTACCTATTACAATAGAACTCATTCCTCCGGAATGATACCACAATTTTATATAGACGTTAGAATTTTTTAAAAATGAGAACTTTATTGATGTAGAATTTGTAACTGCTATTGTTTGAGTCTTAGTCTTTACCTTTTTTATTTTGGTAAAAGCATCAACTTCATTCTGTTCTAATTTACAATCCTGTGCATTCATTAAGTTTATTGCAAAACAAAGGCATAATAAAAGTTTCTTCATTTTTAATGATTTTTTGGTGAATAGTAAATATATAAAAAAACCTACACGAATGCAGGTTTCTATATTTGGAGCCGGGATGTTTTATTCAATTTGCGAGACGTTTTCCAAAAATTCACTTAAAGAGAGGAAAACCGGCATCATTTTTTTTGCCGTAAAGTTGTCTGTTTCGTTATCCGGAATGTTCGAAACAGCAAGAGCAAACATTTGATTTAAAATCAACCGCTGCTCTTTTAAACTCAACGGATTTTCGGTAATCGGGCGGATCAGGGTTAGGAGATTTTCATTCATAGGTGTTAAGTTAATTGGTCATATAAAGACTTAAAGTACTATAAATATTACGCCAAAAATTAACCATTACAGAAAATATCTCCATCAGTCCATTTTGTTTTTGTAACCATAAGAGGTTCAATTGTTTTTAAATCAAAATGAAATTCCATTCCGTAAAAACTATCAACGCCTTCAGGCGATACTTCGAAAAAAACCACACTTTCTTTTTCGAAATTATTGTATAGCCATCCGATATCAGGCATTTTTGACTGAACATTTATCCTGGACAAAACTTCTAAACCAATTTCTTCTGCATTTGTTTTTGCAGTCATTTGTCCAGGAATATCATCTGCAGTAATTCCTGAATACAAAATTGAAAAAGCTAGCGATCTTGTATTGAATGTGCGCTGCTGATTCCCGGACAATTTACCTTTGTAATCAAAAAAGACTAAAATAGGAGAAACAATTCCGTCTACTGAACTCATTTTTTCAGCAAGTTCCAAAGGAGAAGCCCCGCAATAGTCGTTTATATCGACATGTTTTGTAGCCAGTTCACTGAAGTAATCATCTACTTTTTTATATGATAAAATTCTTTCCATTAGTTTCTGTTTTGTTCACGTTCTCTTTGTCTTACGATGCTGGCATCGAAAAGCTGCAGAAATTTACCTGCATAAACTTTCTCCGTTTGCTGATGATTTCCAAAAATCTGTATTTCATCCATAGCAAACGAATCTATGATTTTTGAAAATGGCTGATATGGCCTTTTCTTTTTTGGCAGCGGATCTTCTTCTTCAGAATCTTTTCTTTTTGGAAAAACGTTTGGATTCCGGTTAATGAAATTTTGACGGCAACCTGCATACACATGCGCAATCATAAACTTTATATGCAGCGGAATCTTATCTGTTATCCTGGAGTTTTTTTCTAACACCAAAGCCGAAAAAGGCGATCTCTGATCTTCCTGATTCTTTTCTGACGACTCTTCACGATACAGAATAGCTGTTAATCTATGCAGATCATCTGTATTTTTTTCTGTTGACCATTTGTAATAAAATGTATCTGCATACGAAAGCTCTTCGATAGTTGAATTCGCCATTCTGGGAGCAGGTCCGTAAACTGTTTTTCTGAATGGCCATTTACCCACTTTGAAAGAAATCGGGAATCTGGTAAATAATTCTTTTTCGTCAAAAACAAAATTGGTGTATTGCTCAAACTCCGAAAAAGGAACCTGACTAAAAAACACCCCGGTCTTCAGGATGTTTTTTAAAGTCAGTTTAGGATTAAGCAACACACACATAATTGCGGTTTTGAAGATCCTGGTATCGATTTGTTCATTTCGGGAATTGAACATGTAACGGCCAATGGTATTAATTTGCCATTCGGTTAGATCATTCCATTTTTGAGCAACTCTAAAATCAATTCTCATCGAAATCATTATTAGTTTCACGAAGCAGCTGCTTTTCCTTCAGCATAATTTCAGCAGCGGTTTTTCCGAATCTGGTGTAAACCGAATCATTAACAACCGCAAGCATTTCAATTTCTAAAAATTGACGAGCTTGTTTTTGTTTTAGATCTAATATTTCCTGTTTTAAGCTCATACTAGAGGATTTATCTTTTTATAATTTTTCCATAGTTTCCAAACCGCAAAAACCAATACTATAGGAATGAGCAACCAAAGCAGGTTCCACAAGCTCCATTGCTCACGTTCAGCCTTTTTATTTTTTTCTGAAGAAGTAGCTTCTGAATTTCCTTTTATAGTTCCTTCAGATTGCTGATCATCTTTTTTAACAAGATCGGATTTCTGGGAAAGTTGGGAATTCCCGGAATTTCCTGAATTAATGTTTTTTTCTTCAGTAGTATTTTTTCTAGTAAGCTTTCCGTTTTCTACAGTATGTTTTTGCCCGGATGGATCCGTATAAACTGCAGGCTTGGTTTTGTCTTCAGGCTCGAAAGTAAACTCATAAGAATTAACCTTACTCAAATCCATAAGATTTGAATTGAAGTTTGTCTGCAGATCCAGATCTGTTTTTAGGAATTCCTGAGAAATCCCGGAATTCCTGAAAAATCCTGAGAAATCCGTTTTTGTAGTTTCTTCTTTTTTTGTGGTTTCTGTTTTCCTGGCACCGCAGGAAAAAAGTAAAATTGATAGAATTATGATTATGTTTTTCATGTTATTTAGTCTTTAATTTCAAAATGCATCCAGTCGTAATTTTTTTCACGCCCAAGAGAAAGAAAACCATGTTTGTAGAAGATCTCAATCATTTGGCAATATTCCGGACGAGCAAATCGTGCTGTTTTGGAAGTTTCTTTTAATTGGTTTCTTTCCGGATCCAAATCAATTGCAATACCCCAACTATGACGAGACCAGTCAGAACCGCCGCGCATTTTCCTAAAATTGAAGCAACCTCCGAATTTATTAATACCTAAAGCTTTAATTTTCTCAATCCCATATACCGTCAAAATTTCATTGAAAACAGCTAAAAATTTATCTGCAACTAACTTATGGCAGCGCATTTTTTTAACTTCTTTTCCGTCAAAAATCATAGGATAAGGCAAATCAATCAAAACCAAATAAGTACCCTCCTCATTTGGTTGGCCGTACTTTTTAATCGCCTGTGCTGTTGTTATCATAGCTTTGTTTTTTGTTTTTATTTTTTAATCGTTCTCGAGTTTTTCTGTGTAGATACCGCCTCCAAAAAAAAGCCAGTGTCGTAGCTATAAGCATCGATATTACTGTATGAATTATCTTTTCAAACAACACTGAAAAAAACTGACTGGTAATTACACCTGTAATTATACAGCCAAGGTCGAATCGGTTACTGATCATTATTTTTTCCATATTTCTGATTCACTATTGTTTTGATCAACTCCAGTAATGAAAGAGGATTTAAAACCATGCATATAGCTATGACGGTTACAATTACTTCTTCGTATTTTAATTCTAAAGTATTGTCAAAATACTTTTTGAATTGAAAGCTTAACAACGCTATTCCTAGCACAAGCATAAACCAATATGCTATCTGTCTGCGGGTATTTCTGCTCATATATTAATTCATTAAAGTTTTATAGTCAATTAGAAATTGGCTTTTTTGAGTTCTTTTTATTTTCCCTCTTTTAATCCTGGCATACGGGATAAAAAATAATCCTGTTATTGCTAACCCTACGAATCTGGAAAAAGAACTGTAGGATCCTTTTCCTTTTCGTTCCTGACCTTTAGCATACAGCCAATCAGCTTTCCATTTTGTAATGATGTTGGCTGCCACATTTTGAACCAGGTATTGGTAATCGTGAAGCATTGCATCCAGATCTAAATGCGGTAAATCCTGCAGATCCTTTACAATTGTTGCTCCGTCGAAATCTTCCGGATGAAAACAGAAATAATCGAATGCTTTTAGATACACTAAAATTTCATTTGACGAATAACCTTTTAGTTTTAGAATAGTTGTAACGTCAACTCTGTACGCTCTTAACAATTCTGCTGATTTATGAAAATAAAGACAGTTGCTACCTAACATAATTCTAGTATTTGATTTTTAATTAAACGAGCCTCAGCAATTGTGGTAATTCCTTTCAGATTTTCAATCAATTCAAAAGCGATATCAACACTTTGCCAATCTTCATTGGCCATTAAAGTCAAAATAGCGGATCGCCCCTGTTCTATGAAACACATTAGAAAATTTTCATTTTCTTTCCCAATGTTGTACATTGAAATAATTAAGGCCTTGAAATCTGATAAACTCAAACCAAAATTCCGCATACCTTCAGCTTCTAAATCTGCATCTATTTCCTGAACCGGATTTAGAGAGCTCGCGTTTTCATATTTTCTTTGATAAAAATCGACCTGAGCCAATATGTAAGAGTTACTGCCAGTTTTACCAATGGCCAGACCTTTTGCTCTTATACGTAAATCTGCCACTGCTAATTGAAGTTTTTCATTATAGCCGATTAATTTAGCAGCGTTCATTTCTTCCTGAGAAATTGTAACTATATGATAGGTCAAAACGTTATTTGTTTCGTCATAATAGGAATCTCCAATTCTTTCATTATCCTGTACTTCTGGTCTAACAACATCACGCCATCCATCTGCAAAATGCCTGTCGGTTAAAGTATGATACCCATCCGTACGTATACCTCCAGATTCCCATGTTTGAGGAATATCTATGTATAACAGTTCTAAATTTTGAATATTTGTTTTCATAATTTTAAGCTACAGCTGCTAAACCTATTGAGGTTAAATAAGCGTTATAAATTGTTCTAAGGTTTTGAACTTCTGTGTTTGTCAAGCTTGAACCGATGTGATAAAATGATATTCCAACATCGCCCCAGTTAGCTGTT
Source organism: uncultured Flavobacterium sp. (assembly GCA_963513545.1). Taxonomy (GTDB): domain Bacteria; phylum Bacteroidota; class Bacteroidia; order Flavobacteriales; family Flavobacteriaceae; genus Flavobacterium. The sequence continues at coordinate 156,750 of CAUPQW010000010.1, read as the reverse complement.
CCCTGAGCAAATAACCTCATAGTTCCACTACTATCTACTGATGTACTATTAGACGTTCGCGCAGTTCTAACGGTTTTATTATTTAACTCAACAGAAGTAGAACTTAACCTGAATATTCCTTTGTATCCAGATCCTGTTAAATCTACAGCAGTAGGTAAAGAGGTTGCTCCGGAATTGATTCTTTGCTGAGTAGCATTGCTGTTTGTCATTCTAGAAAATCCAGAAGTATTATAATCGATTAACCTGTTTGCCGCTGTAACTGTACCATCAACATAAACAACCGCCCCACGCCCTGCGTTGTTCAATGTGTAATTTACCCCATGCGTTAATAAATTAAAAGGCGTTAAAATAGAACCGTCTGTACCATTTCCTTTATAGCCATTAACATTATAGTTCATTCCTCCGACAACAGATGCCAGTGTAAAACTTGCGTTTTTCCAATTTATTAATGACAGATATGCTAAAGCAATATTGTTGTAAGCAAAATTTAGTATGTAGTCCTGGTTGGTCCAAAGATTGTTTGCTTTTAAATCTAAAAACAACTGATTTATTTTTGCCCGTAAAGTTGCATCAGGAAGCGTAAAACCTAAATAAAAGGCTACAGCCAGAACATTCTGAAAATCTATATCATACATGCTGAAATCTGGAAGTACCTTTTTTCCGAATAAGATTTTTTTACTACTCATTATGCAGGCTGTGTTATAGTTACCCAATAAACTCCAGTGCTTAAATATTCGACAACAATTTGATTTAATTTAGTTGTCGAATAACTTCCAGAAATATGAGAAGTCCATCCAGAAGGATAAGTGAGCGAATAATTTCCGCTTACATAAATTGATATCACTTTTGTTTTTCCAGCTGCAGGCAAATTAGATTCAGTGAAAGTTGTCGCGCCCGTTAGAGTTAAAATCCATGTGTCATAATTATAATTCAAATTATAACTTCCAGATGTAGTTACATTAGTTACTGAAGAAGGTATTAATTGATAATAAACAGCCAAACGAGTTACTAAATTTGCTAAAAACTGAGCAAAAGTCCTGGTACCTAACACTCCTGATTTACTAAAAACCATCGTGTCGGCATCAACAACTTCAGTTGCATGTGAGCCTACCCAACCAAACAAATTATTTTTAATCCAAGACGTAAAACCATTATTAGAAGGAAAATAAGAATTAGACGCTTCCTGCCCGGAAATTGAACTGGTTTTATTTGATTTATCTTCTTTTAAATCAAATGTCCCAAGATTTAAAGCTGCTAACTTTTCTTTTTCTGCCAAAGTATAAACCTCACCCACGTAAGGTTCTGTATGTTCCTGTACTTCATCTCCAAAAACAGTTAAATCTGTCAATCTTAATTGATCATTTGGAATAGTTGGCGGCTGAATAACAAATTCATCTTCATCGCCTTTGTAGTAAATAATTGTTCCTTCAGTAGTTGCTGCTAAAGAATCAATTCTTTTTAATTCTGGAGATGTCGTAGGATCTAATATTTGTTCGAAATCATCATTATTAGTGTATGGATTAAGCTGAATTCTCCACTCAAAATCAAAAGCTGAAATATTAACCTGATTGCCAGTACGAACAATTGGTGTTGTTTTTGTAAATCCATCAGGGTAAATAATACGATCTACACGATCATTAAGTTTAGCAAGTATTGAATCAACTAGAACCGCAGACACTTCGCCCGAATCCTTATCGTGCATTAAAAAGTAATCAGCCTTTTCATTTTTGAAAGGAGAAGTAATTTTTAATTTCTCTAATATCGTTACAATTATATTAGCCATTTCAACTTAGTTTTTTGGAAAAATCGCCCATTCGAAAGCTAAGTCAACTGTATTTCCTGCCATTTTTCGAAGAACCAGTTTAAAAGAAGTAGCTGTTTTATCTCTAATCATTTCGAAAGATTCATTATCATTATTATAATTAGCCCCTCTCGACAATAAACTACCTTTAACATAATAATCAGACGTTCCTACATCATAAGGCAAGGTTATTGTTCTGATGTCATCAGTTGAATGATTTCCAATACTATAAGTACCGTTCGCCAATGGACTAATTTTTTTTAAAAAAGTAGTAACTGCACTTAAAGGCACTCTTATATCTTCAGGATCTATTGCTGAAGCATCAGCAAGTCTAGCCCCAATTACTGTCTCAATGTTTAAAATTTGTTCTATATAATTAATCATTAGTAAAATATTTTAAAGTGAATAGGTGAAAAATTTTCTGAAAAATTTCGAACGCCCGGAGCAGGTGGATCAATTGGAGGATCAGGGTTTGGAATATCCGGAATACTTGGAAATGACACGGCCGATTCGATAGGCTGCCAGGAAGATCTTAATGTAATATCTCCTCCCAAATAATAAGCTGCTTTCCAGTACGTATTAGCATCAAAAAAACCTCTGACAACATCATTAATTTCTAATCCTTCACCGATGTTAGGAACTCCGTTTGTTGAGCCTTTATCTATGAGTTTTAGATTTAAAAAAGGATTCGCATCTGAAGTAAGATAAAATTCCTTTATCAGCTCATAGTACTTTTTGGCTGATTCGGCATAATCCGATTCAATAGTAATTTCAATTACAGGCCTTTTAGTTACAACATCTACATCCATACTATCGAGTAATTGATTGTTTAACTGTGATCTTTCCTTCTAAGTAATAGTCATTTTTACCGTCTAAAACTGTCATAACATCATAATAATATTCCTGACAACTAAGCGTTTTAGTTTGTTCTTTTGTAAAAGTTACTCCAAGCACATTATCGCTATCGCCTTTAATTTCTAATCCTGAAGCAAGCGAAAGACTTAAGAAAGCAGATCCGGTTTTACTTCTTTTTACCTGCAGCTTTATTTCTGCAAACTCAGTCAAATCAATAGAGACTCCTTCCTTTACAAAAGTCAGATCCATTTCGTGATCTTCATTTTGACGAACTGTAAAATCGTATTTACCAATTTCGCCGGCATTAGATACTTTTCTTTCTATTTCTGAAAAAACAGAAATTGGTCTGAAAACAACAGAACTACTAACTTCACGATTTATACAGGAAAGCGTACCGGCTTCAGCAAGCTGTTTTATAAAAAGACGTTCCGCATCAGTTTCGCCAATCAGCTTGATATCATCTATTCCGTTTGGTGTTGAAATTCTTTGTACCTGCATGTTTTAATTATTTTAATCAAAAGTATTTGCGTGATCCTTTTTTTAAAAGGACACTGTTTTAGAGAAATAATCCGGATTTCTTTTTAATAATTTTATCGACAATACCTTTTTCCTTTTTATCTTCATAACAATTGAATATTAATGGATTATCTACAATTATCTTTTTAAGTGATTTAAGATATTCTTTCCCGGCATTCTCACGATCCGCTTTCAACTCGCAACGGTCTTCCTTTGATAACACCTGTTGTTTTTCCCAGGGCAATTGATCTGAAGAAACCAAAAAGGAGCTGTCTGTAAATTCGAACATTCCTGTAATGGCAGCTTTAGCAACTGTAAAAGCTACAACCGCTTTCCGGGCTTCTTCCTGAGCTTTTAAAACTACAGGATCCGTTGACTTAGTTTTTAAAAAAGCAAGCGTGCAATCGCCCAACATTCCTTTTAAATATTGATCTTCAATTTCGATCATTGTCGGTCGAAGAGCTATAAAAGTTTGACGGTTCTTTTTAATTGAATAATGCTCGTTGAATTGTGAAGTTTGCTGAACTATCAATTCTTTAAAAACCGCGTAATACTTAGAAGTAACCCACTCAGGAAACACTGCAGTGTTTTCTTCCATCAACTGAAAAGCAAAATCAACAGCTTTGTTGTAAGTTTTAAAAAGTGACCGGCTCAGATCTCGTTTGTCTTTCCAATCTGCAGCAACTGCTTTTTCGGTTTCTGCAGTTTTGGTACCGGAATTTGTAATTAAAATATTGATTGTTGGCAGCGCCTCCAGTAATGATAAATTAGCGATCGCTTCTTCGAACAATTCTTTAACCTGGTCTTTTGGTAAATCGCTTTCCTGAACTAAAGGATGAATTACTAAAGCGTCGTACTGATCCCTTCCGATAAGATCCAGAATCAATTCACGTTCTACACGTTTAGCGAAAGGCAATACTTTTTTAAAGTCAAAAGTTGCAGAAACAACTATATGCCTTTTTAGATCTTCGATATTATTTATTAGTCTGGCCATCTTATTTATGAATTACATTTTCCTGCCCGGATGGATTTTTATCTAAGGTTGTTAAGTTTACTCCAGAGAAAATTCCAATTAAGTTTGTTGGCCAACCGTTAAAGGATCTTAAGAAAATCCAATCATCAGAAACATATACACGTTTAGGAACCAACGTTGCTGAGAGTACTGTGTAAGCTTCACGAATATTTGATCCTGAACCACCTAAATTTGAACCACCGCCCGGAGTACCGGATCCAATAATTGCAGGATTCACACCAATAGCAAAAAGGATTTCGGTATTAGCTGCAGTTGCATCAGGAAGATATGAGCCTTCTTTAAGTTTATCGTCGATAGGAATTACTTCAATTCCTTTTACAAACTTTCCGTTTTCTTCAAAAATTGGAGAAATTAAAGAACGTCCCCCGGCTTTGTTTCCTGAAAGATGTTCATCAATTGCTGTCGCTAAATCTTCGCGAAGCTTTTGACGTTTTTCAGCATCGAAATCGTCCCATTCTTCCTTGTAAAAATTTTCGAAATAATAATCAGACACATAGAGCATATACTTAATATGCGCCTGCTGTTCAAAGAATGCTTGTTTAAACTCAGGAACAGAGTTCGCTACATCCATCCAACCGTTACGATCTACAGCGTGCCATCCAGCCTTTGGATAATAATTTTCGTCTACAAATGCATAACTTGAAGATGTACAGAAATTGAATATTTTTCTTTTTTTACATTCTTCTTTTATTTCGGTAACAGTCATTTTATCCTTATCGAAATAAGGAATAGGCACGGTGTAATCTTTTTTCGCGTTTGACCAGTCCGTATTTATAAGGACATTTGGAATACGACCGTTTTCCATTTTCTGAAATCTGCAGTGAGCAGCTTTCAAACGATTAACACGCGTTAGACTTTCACCATTCGCAGAAACAACCCACTCAGTAAAAGCAATTTCCAAAAGAGATTGATCCTTTATTTTTGCTATCCAGTATTTGTCCAGATTATTTTCTAAAGCAAAGAAGTCAATATCCGGATAAGACTCCAGAAGCTCTTCTTCAAGCTCGACCTTTGTCCCGTTTTTTACTTTTTTGTAAAGCCCGAATCCGTTTCCGTAAATTGTAGATGAAAGCGCGTTTATTCCTCCAACGGCAGCACCGTTTTTGAGAAACTTTTTGTTGTAAAAATCCTGAGGATATAAATTATTAGATCCCCATTGCACAAGTTCTGCAGTAATATTTTCATTATCCGGATCTATTTGCACTTTAATAGTTTGCGGAACTTTTGAGGCACCGAATCCTGTTAACGCAACAGAAGATTTACCGACATGTATATTTTTAAAATGCTTCATAAATTAATAAACGACCTGTAGTCCGTTGAATTTAGTGATGTACAAAATGTTTAACTTTTTTATGTGACCTGAAGACAGCTCTATATTTCTGGTCCTGTTTTCAAAATGGTTAGGATTTTTTCGTTTCCTGGCTGTTCGGTAAAAATGATCAGCTTCAATAAAAGGTTTGCCTTTCATTTTTACACCAATCAATAGTTTTACGTCATTGTATTTTTTCAAGACACCACCCATTTTATTGTTTTTATTGTAGGTCCTGAATTCTATATCAAAAGGAACACCTTCGCCCAAAGCGTTAGTTTTTTTAATTTCTTCCAAAACCTGTCTCAAAAAAATTGCCTTAACCATATTTCAAAATTCTATGTATTGAGATTTTTTTAAAAGGACACACTTTTTAGGTGTCATTTTGCGCCCTCAGTATCAAAAAAAAATATTTAAAAGTTTAATTTTCAGCTTTTTAAAATTTTAAAAACCGTTTTCATTCTCATTGTGCGTCGATGAAGGGCGGCCTGCCCCTAATCTGTTTCTACACTTTCCGTTTTAAAAAAAAGCGATATATGAGGGCGACCCTGATTTTGAATCATGATCACCCTGCAGATTTTAAAGAATGACCTTTGAACAATGGCAGGAAGCCACTGTCTTTACGGTCAGTGATAAGCTTCATTACTTTTTTACGATACCTCCAATACAATGGGATATCAAACGTATCACTGAAGTGAGTGGCATGGTTCTGAGGTGTTGTCTTAGACTTCTCGCTACGCTTATCTTTTACAACAGTGTTAGGCTTGTTACCCGGAAGCGCCGGTGCATTCTCCAAAGAGATAATAAGATCATTACAATTATTCTCATTGATCTGTATCTCAGGCAAACCATTTGTACCACCATATTTCAATAAGTAATTGATCACTATAAACTTTTCATTATGCGGTGGGTTCTCTGAACCTTTACGCACTTTAACTATAACCTTCCATCCATTACGCTTTAGCGCAGCGATTGCCTGTTCTGCGAATGTTAGACGTGAGTTCGCCTGATTATTATTACCATTACGATCGTAATACAATTCAATAACATTGTTGTACTTCTTCTTTTCTTCGTAGTATGGCGCAAACTCTTCATCAATGATATCATCGATAATCTTTGGAGAAGTGACATAGAATGTTTTAAGCGTACGATATCGCTCTGTCTGGTCCTGCGCGATCTTCATAGTAATGATGTTACCCCAATCGATTGACATAATAAGAGGTTTACTCTTCATGTAGTCGGTATCCTGAAGACAGTTAAAATCCTTCTTCTTTGCATTTACACCAATCCTTTGCAGGTATTCATTATCATAAGCATAACGATAGTAATGTTTTTTTGGATCTAAAGAAGGGTAGAACCCGTTTGTAACTTTACTTGGTCTAATGTTTCGGATCTCAGCGTCATAATGCATATCTGATGGAGCATTGTCCTTCATACGCTCAAACCAATCTTTAGAAAGATTATGTTTATTTACTATTGCCGGTGCTGAAATGAACAATACTTTCCACGGTTCCTTTTTGGCCAACGCTTCCAGATCTGTAAACCATTGCCCTTTTTCAGTCATGGCAACTGAAGAAGCATATATCTCAGCATTACATAAAGGCTGATCCTCATACAAACCGCCACACGTAGATCGGTTACAGGTCTGAACGTTATTAAACAATCTCTCTTTATCTAAAAGAACAGCCTCATCTCCAATAACAATTGAACAGTTGATTCCACGCCCGGCATTTGGAAGATCATTACTAACCAGGATCCAGATAAAACCATTTGAAAAGTGAATTACATTATCCCATTTATCTGGAGATTGAAACGGCATTTCAAAACCTAATGATTTACCGCATTTTCCTACTACGTAATCAATACCTTCATAAATACCAAACATATCCAGTCCGGCTTTAGTTGAAGGAAGAGTCCTGGATAAAATTTGCTGATATGTTTCACCAACAATAATACCGGTAGCTCTGGGCATTTGCTTAACCGCTTCCTTAACGTACCAACCAAGTATTGTAGATTTCCCGGCACCACGCGCCCATTCTAAAACAATGGTTTTAATCCAACATTCAACCAAAGAATAAGGATTGGTAACTTTTTGACTTGAAAGATAGATCGCCGCAAGCTGAGCTTCATTTAACTCAATTTCATTCTTCTTCTTCATCGTCGTTTTCTTTTACATCCAGAAAGTCAATTTCTTCAGCATTGAGATTATTAAAACTCACGGAACCACCTTCCTGACGAGATTGAATACTAGCCAAAACAGTAGGATGTATTTTAAGCACATAAGTCTGAGCTTTTAATTTCTCCGGATCAAATGACTGTGTATCATCCTTATCATAACTACCAAGTTTAATACGCAAAGCCATTGCTTTTAAGTAAGCTGCTTCATCACCATTTTTAATAGATCTTTGCTGTGAACGAATCAATTCTTCGCTGATTAAATACTTCTCAGCTTCTTTTTGGTTCGCCATTGGATTACCAAAAACAGACATAGCATCACTTACATATCGATAAGCTTGCGCCCTGGAACAAGCATACTCATTTACGATAACAGACATTGCCTGTTCTTTAGAATGATAATTGATCATTAAATTCCAGGCTTTATACATCCGGATACGGATATCATCTTGCTTTTCGGTAAGTGTAACAGAATCTTCACCTTTCAAATAATACTTTCGTATTTTATCAAGGGTAGTTACTTTTTTACGTACGACAACAGCGTTAGAACTCATAAACAGTTGAATTTTAACGCAATTTCATCAGAAGGAAAGTGTACCAAAAGGACAATAAAAAACCCGCTGCAGTAGCGGGTTTTTTATTATTCGAAATACTTATCGATTTCAGTCCTGGATAAAAGATTTCCATTTTTATAAACCTCAAACTCCAGATAATTTTCACGCATATATTTAATCCATCTCCTTACATCAACATCGACAAAGCGTGGATCAAGCTCAATACCCCGACATTGTCTCCAGGTCATTTCACAAGAAATCAAAGTGGTACCAGAACCAAGAAAACAATCTCCAACAATCTCAAACTGTTTTGTACTGTTTTTAATTAAATAAGAGAACATCGCAACAGGCTTCATTGTTGGATGATCTTCGCTTTTTAGCGGTTTATCAAATTCTAAAATAGTGGTTTGTTTACGATCAGAATACCAGGAATGTGCAGCGCCTTCTTTCCATCCATAAAGACAAGGTTCGTGTTTCCAATGATAATCCTGCCTACCCATTACAATTCCGTTTTTTAGCCATATTAAACATTGCGCCAATTTAAACCCGGCATCCTTCAGGGCATTTCGAAAATTAGCACCTTCGCTATCGGCATGAAAAACGTATATACCGGCACCGGCTTTTGCAAAATCAAAACAAGCTTTATAAAATTCGAAAAGGAAAGTGTAAAAATCTGCTGAAGACATATTATCATTTTCAATCTGTAGCTTTTCTTTTGTCCCTCCGGTATAATTTACATTATAAGGAGGATCCGTCAAAATCAGCGACATTAAAACACCTTGAAGAAGTTTTTCATACACGAACGTATCACGACTATCACCACAAATTACGCGATGTACAAGTTTCTTTTGAAGCGATCTCATTTCGTAGATATCACCAACAATGGATATTGGTTCTTTAGGAAGATCTGGAGTAAAGTCCGACTCTTCTTCATTAATCAATTCTGAAGGAAGCATCGTATCAGGAAGAGGAATATCATCAATGTTTAAACCAAATGAAAGCAGATCAACATCATTAAAAACAGCATTAAGGATATCAATATCCCACTCACCAATTTGCACGTTGGATCTGATATTGTATTCTTTAAATTCCTGGTCAGTCAGTTCCCGGTTAGGAACTCTAACATCGATTATATCTTCGCCTCTTCCAATTTCCATCAAAACAATAATTCTTTGATGCCCGGCAATTATAACATCATTGGTATTAATTGCGGGAATTTCGGCCAGATTATATTTTTCTAAACTATCCTTAAGCTTTTGTTTTTTTTCTTCAGATAGTTTTCTGGGATTGTATTCGTAAGGAATCAGATCCTTAACTTTTCTTTTTTCTGTAGACCACTCCAAAGGAGCCAGTAATAAATCACTCATTTTGCAATTTTTTTCTAATAGTTTCTAAGTCAATTATTAGCTGCTGCAGTTGTTCAAGCTTTCGGTTAAATGAATTCAATAAAGCTCTGTCTTCAGGAGAAGATTCGACATTTTCACGCATTTTTTCAATGGTTTTTTGCCGTTTACTAATCCTGGATTCAAGTTTATTCCTTAGCATTACCAACTGAACAGCGGAAAGTTGACTGAAGTCCTCGCTTTCTCCAGTCGGCATAATTCTGTTATGATCTTTCCAATGATTAAGAATCATCCAAGCACGGTCGATCCTGGTCCACAGATCTTCCAGTTGAATAATAATTTCAAGCGCATTTTCTTCGTCTTCTTCAGGAGTTGCGTTCAGCTGAAACTTCAGCTCGCAAGCCCTGTAAAAATCACTCACACGCTGACGATAAGTTGAATGTAATTCCATTGGATACATGGCCATGTTTTCTTTTTCGAAAGACAATGCTTCAGACTCTCTAATTATTCCATCAATCAGAGATTGATTAACCGTCTCTTTTTTTAGCTCTTTTTTCGGCTGTGGTTCAATTTTTTCAACTTTCTGAACTATTGCACCTACTCCGTTTAAAGATGCTTTCTTGAGCTCGTATTTTAGTTTTAGAAAATTAGAAGTGTTTTCTTTGGCAAAGCTTCGCAATAAATTAGCATTGCAGTTTGGTAATTGGCTATAAAGCTTTATACCATCTGCATAACTGCCATTCTGAGAAAACCAAGTTTGTATATCCATGCTCAAAAAAAACTCCGAACGGATCCGGAGTTTTCAGTTTAATTAAAAAAAAAATAAAGAATGTTAAAGATTAAAATAAGCCAGTCTGGCTTTAGCAGCTTCCTGAACCTTTTCGCTTTCAGGTTTAGCCAATGCTAAAACAGCAACGTCTTCAGGTCTTTTTGCCCTTTCAATAAGTAAAATCAGATCTGAAATTTTTTCTTTTTTGAAAAGTTCTTCAGCACCAGGTTTCAATCCCAAATAATTAAAACCGCTTTTGAACACAGCTAAGGCGTTATTTGGAATTCCTGTCTGCAGATCAAACCTTGAACCATCCTTTAACAGGAAAGCACAAGGGATCTGCAGATTTACTACTTCAAAATAGTTTCCCATTTTCATTATGGAGTAACTACAGGTAATTGAATAACACCTTCATACACAATTGGAATAGCGTATGATTCTACTGTGATTGTAACTCCCTTTTCATCTTCACCACCTTTACCAGTTGTAGCTTTCGCCTCAGTGATGTAAGCCGGGTTGATCTTATCTCCAACAATACGTTTTTGTCCGTCACGTTCTGTATACATGTACAGGGAAGGAACGTTTTTCATAGTCTTGATATAACCAAGAATTTGTTTATGATTACCCGGAATAAAGAATGTTACACCGTTTTTAGTTTTCTTGTTACCCTTGTTACCAACAAGCTCAACAGTCCCTTCGCCCGTGTCAGGTTGAAAACCAAGTTTTGCCCAACCTTTACCTGCAGCAAAAGTGATATCCTCTGTAACGGTTACTGAACTTTCATAATCATAACCAACTTCACCTAAAGCAATTGGCATTGGAAAGCTTAGAATGTCTTCATGCTTTACATATTTAAGGCCTACCTCAGACAAACCGGCCATTACTTCCTGATTAACACAGGTACTAATATCTTCTGTATCTACATTTTCAAAACAGCTCATGTTCTATTTTTTTAAAGGTTTAACATAACTTAAATTACCAGAAATCATTAATTCCATAGCATCAGAATCTGTAATCCATTCTTTTTGAGTTCGTATAACTCCCATGAATTTAAATGATTCCGGCGCTTTTTCAGAAAACTGATAATCAATCCCATTTAACGAAATAGTTTCATCGGTTTTTCCAGAAACGATCTCCAACTCTTCAGTTGTAACTATACTCGATTTACTCTGGAGCAAGCTCAACAGTTCTTCTGAAGATAAACTTCCAAAACTCTCATCCCCAACAGTCGCATCAATTAAAACCTGAGTTTTTTTATAAAAATTCACTAAAGCCTCCAGTAATTCTTCTGGAGATGAACTGTTAAAACTGTCAAAGCCTACGGTAGCATCAATTACAATATGTGCTTTTTCATTAAACAGACCAACTTTCTTCTGGTCTTCAATTGCTTCTTCAGCAGCTTCAACTTCAGCAGCTAAATCCTCGAATGCGATATCTTCTGAAAATACTATTCCAATTTCTTTGGCTTTTTCTTTCAAAAGCTCAAAAGCTTTATTTTTTTCATTCACGTCAGCAATTGCTTTTTTCAATTGAGCCGCAGTAAGAGACTCGGGATTATTAATCCCGAGTTCTTTTGCTATTTCCAAATTTGTCTTTTCCATTAAGAAAATAAATTAAAGTTCGTGAGGATAATACTTCGCCATTTTACCCGCATCCCCTAAACCTTTCACATTTGATGAAAAATTAGCAACACAAACGGCTTCATTAATTAAGAAATCGTAACCTTTCCAGAACTCCATAAATAATTTTACTTTATAGTCCTGAATCTGTACGGACGTGAATTTTGGTGGATTATCAATTACATCCAAAAGATTCAGCATATTGCCATCAACAGTAGCAAAAATTACATCATCAGCAAGGTTAGATAACCCTACTAATTCTCTTTTTCTAAGAGGAGATCTAGTTTTGTCGCTTTCCTTGAAATTTGGACTTTGTCTGAAAATATTACCATAATCAACCTCATATCTTTCAAGGTTGTTTTCTGATACAAAAATTTGCTTGATCTTATCCTTTAGAATTTTAGGCAACTGTCGTTCGAACGATAACATTTCCTCATAAATGTTATTATCTACAAGAGCGTTTAAAGGAATTTTATAAACTGGTCTGGCTGTATTTGCCAAAGCCAATTCAACAATTTTGTTCCATCCATTTAAAGAATAACCAAAAGCACCTGAAGCAAGTGTGACATCGTATTCTCCAATTAGAGAAAGTAATTCCATATCATCCTGAACCTGTGTAAGCAACCAATCGACAATCACTTTTGCGATCATCTTATTAGTTGGTTCTACATCTTCTTCGTACCAATCAGCCAAAGCAGTTGAAAGCACATCAGCCGGAACAAAGCCGTAATTGACTTTTTGGTGATAGTTTTTCAACTCTTTATCTGAAACAGATAACGTACCAAGTTCCTGCCATTCCGGCTTAAATCCCTGTACGACATGTGTCATTATAGAATCTAAGACCTGATAGGCACCTTTAATTTTTGTCACTTTTCGGCAGTATTCATCTACTCGAACTTTTACAGCTCTGGCAAAATCGGCTTTCGAAACATTTTTGTTTTGAATTACGAAACGTTGTAATTCATCTGCAACTAATTGGATACTAATTCCAGCCATTTATTAAGATTTAATTGATTGATAAATAGAAGAAGATTCCTCTTCCGTTTCGAAACTATCACCATCCGCTTTCGGAGTTGTAACAATCGCTCCAGAGCGTTTTCCGTACTCAAAAACCTTAGAACCTAAAAGCTCGATTTTAGCTTCATTGGTTGCACCAGCATCTGCAGTTAGTTTGCCTTTTCCAAGAGCAGTTGTAATTGCAGTTTCCATCGCTGTAACTTTGCCTTTTTCGGCAGCTACATTGTCTTTTTCCGTATTGATAGCTTTATCATGATTGGAAAGAGCAGTTTCAATCAGCCCAAGATGTTCCTCACTAATCTGAACTCCCTTTTTACCGGAAAGTGTAGAAATAGTAGGAACACCTTCTCCAGTAATCCCGATAATACCCTGAATCAGAGGAAAACTTTTTGTGTTTTTCGACATAGTCTTTGTTTTTAAATTGGTTTTATTTTTATTAGAAGTACTCGAATCGTCATTTGCTTTCGACAATTCGTAAACTTTATCAATTGCATCCTGAAGCGTTCCGTTAGCATCACACAATCCCATTTCAATAGCTTCTTCACCATTCCAGGTTCCGCCATGAAAAACAGCTTCTTTTAATTGTGGTCTGGCAGATTTCATATCATCTATGAATTTTTGACCATCAGGATTCAATTCTTTTTTGATGTAATTTTTGTAGTTTTTGTCCTCACCAGAAATAACATCTCTATGAGATTTATTTTTTTCGTCAGACAAATCAGAATAGATAGTATGTACTTTAAGTCCAATGCTCTCATAATACCCATTCCAATCAAAGATTTCAGTATAAATACCGATTGATCCAATTGCATCCGCACGTTTATTTGCTATGATATAAGAAGAAGGTGCTGCGAAGTAGTAAGCACCTGAGCAAAGCAGGCCATTCGTATAAATGACAAATGGTTTTGTTTTTTTGAATTCGGTTACATAATCGTAAAACTCTGGAGTACCATACTTTTGACCACCTCCGGAATCCGTTTTTAATACTACACCCGCAATTGCCGGATCATTTTTAAAACGATCCAAAAGCTGCATATATTCCTGAGTTCCTAATATACCGTACCACCAGTCATTGTATTTTACAACTGGTCCGATAAAATCAATTACAACCACTTTTCCAGTATTGTCAATTTGATTTACATCTGAAGACGATTCCACATAAGAAACGAATGCAGTTTCAAGTTCAGTAATAGTTTTATCAACCGGTTCTAATCCTGAGATTACCGATTTAACGAAATTTGGTATTAATGCATCCAGATAAGATTCTGAAACCATTAAACTGCCTTGAAAGAAATTTGAAATTTGTTTGCTCAAAATGAAAAAATTGTATCGTTACTATTTTTGACGATACAATTTTACTATGAGTGTGAGCCGTTAAAAAGGACAGAGATTTATACTGAAACCTTTAAATAATAAGAGTTTCCGCTGCATGTTATTGTAAATCCGTTATCAGATGCAGGGTTAGAAGTATTATCATCATTATATATGTATTCTAAAGGCATTTCATTACAGCCAATGATAAATTTACCTTCAGGATGAAAAAGCAGCACAATTACTTTTCGGTTATGCAGGCTTTCCAAAACGTTAACTGTTTTTTCGCTCTGGTTGTTTGTTGAGATCTCTATCTTATAACCTTTCAGCATTCCGGAGTCTGTCATTTTTGAAGATCCAGGATATTTTATGTCTTCAGGGATTAAATCTGTAATCACCGCTGCCAGATCTTCATCATAAGCGATATCACGTTTTTCTAAAACATATTTAAGAGGATAGAAAACTGTTTTCGAATCCAGGATAACAACCTTATTTATGAATTTATAATTTTCGGAAGAAAGAGCGTTGATCATCTTTATAAATATTCATTAATTAGTATATATTTTAAGCGTAAGAATTTACACAAAAACAGGTGGACAAATTCGGAAAAAGTTTTTTTGTCCACTTGATATTATTTTAAATTTCGAACCAGGTCTTTTAGCAAAGTTTCGAATTTCACATCGTCTTCGTCTAAATTGTAATTATAAATAAATTGCCTCAATGAGTTTTCTTTCGGGATATTGTTCATTTTGAAATTCAAGCCAACAAAAGTTCTCATTTCTTCCCGAAACAGATCATCTATTCGGGAATTAAATTTTTTCATAATGCGGGAATCTATGTAAAAGCCCATCTTTTCCATATATCTCACAGATATCTCAACCGGAAAAGTGAAATCATCACTTACAGCCTGTAAGTCTGAATAGTTCTTTGAAAGAATATCCAAAACCATTCCTCCAAAAAAATTATTTTTAGTAACGATCAGTTTTTCTCCAACTTTACATTGCAGATATTTATAGACATGTGGTTTTACCGGAAAATGAATAACAATAGCGGATCTTTCACTCATAAAAAATTATTTTATTTTTTTTGGCAAAACAAATATACACTAATTAGTATATATTTTTCAGGAAAATTAGTTCCACAGTTCAACACCCTATAAATAAAGAGATTGATTCATTTTTTTGCGTGGAACTATGTAAAACCTGTTGGAACTCAAAAAAAAAGTTCCACAAGTTCCACAAATCAAAAAGCCGTGAGAATTGATTTAACTATTTGATATATATGATAATTAAAAATATATGTGGAACTGTTGAACTGTGGAACTTTCATATTTCGCAATCTTCCTCTTGAATAAACTTTTTTTTATTTTGGGGGGCGGGGGAAAAATAAAAAAGTCTAAAATCTGGAATTTGTAACCGGTTAATTATTATAATTACCGGTTCCGGATCTGATTATCCTGGTCAACTTCTCCACGTCTCCACATCTTGCCTAAACGGTTTAATTTCGGGGCGCGGGGTAAAGTGTAATATGTTAGAATTTGGAACAGCAGCGCTTTATTTTGTAGCGTAGCTTTGCGTATAATAATTACAGTCCCAGACTGCAATAGGAACGGAGTAACTGACGCATACTTTGAACATAATTTAATTACAGTCCCAGACCGCAATAGGAGCGGAATAGCTGACGTCTACTTTGCACATAATTTAATTACAGTCCCAGACTGCAATAGGAACTTAAATAAGGATCTATGTATTTTACAGAAAAAGAACTCGAAACCATGCAAACGATTTTCAGGCGTTTAGAAGGTACAACTCTAAACAGCCTGCAGTATTTTATAAAAGAGAATGAGTTTCGAACTGGATGCACACTGGCCATCTTTAATAAATGGAAGAAACCGATTTGCATTTTTCAGAATTTCGAATTTTTATCGCCTTTCCGGATGAAATTATTAATGAAGCTCTCAGATAAAATTCCGCACCGGCTTCATATTACCTATCCAAGAGAAGATATCACGCGGATCGGTTGGAAAATTGAAAGCCTGGATAAAAATATTTTGCGATCAGTAAAAAAAACTTCTAATTAATTTGTTATTGATAGTAAATTTACTATCTTTGAAATGTCAATTAATAACAGTTCCATGAAATACAGCGAATTTTTTAAGTTAGCCAAGCGGAATGACTGGCAACTTCTACGGCAGGGAAAAGGAAGCCATGAGATTTGGGAAAAAGAAGGTAAAACGGTTGTTATTCCAAACCACGGTTCAAAAGAAATGCCGACAGGATTAGAAAAGAGTTTAAGAAAAGAAATGGGGTTGTAAAACCTCATTTCTTTAAAAAATTACATTATGAAAGAAATTAAAATTATTATCGAAAAGAGTTCTGACAGCTTTGGAGCTTATTCAGAAAATGTACCAGGGATTTTCGGCGCCGGCGATACTGCAGAAGAATGCAAACTATCAATCCTGGACGCAATTGAAACTTTAAAGGAGCTGGAGAGTTGTCCGGAAGAATTAAAAGGCGAATACAGCTTAGTTTATAAATTTGACACAATCAGTTTGTTAAACTATTACAAAGGCATTTTCAGTAATTCGGCATTTGAAAAAATGACCGGCATAAATCAAAAACAAATACAACATTACACGTCTGGCCATCGCTCACCGAGAGTAGATCAGCGTAAAAAAATAGAATCTGCTTTACACAATTTAGGAAAAGAACTTTTAGCTGTAGAACTATAAGGTTATTAATTGACATTTTTTACTTTATTTACAGCGAAAAGCCACTCATTTGAGTGGCTTTTTTATTAGCATTAACAAAAAAAGAAATACCAGATTACTAAACAGATCTGAGCCAAAATAACCAAGCCCATGTAAATATTACGCTCCCGTTTAATTGGGGCTAATTTCTGGCGAAGCTTTTCGTTTTCTTCGTCTATTATGTGTTGGTATTTGTATTTCATTTTACAAATTTATTAGGCGGTTTTTATTTTTTTTTATCGGAAGCATTCGGCAAGTTTTCCTCAAGCCGAAAGTGTAGCGATGGGATTTAGCGTTTATTACTCCGTAACTTCTTCGGGAGACAATTTATCTAAAACTTCATCGGCATAAGCTATCGCAACTTCGGCAACTATTCTTTTTTGTATTAGGTATTTATCGCCTTTGTATTCTTTCATCCATTCAGGATTTGATAAAATTGCTTGCATTGCTTTTGCAGTGAAATATTCTCTTTTTGTCAATCCCATTTCAAAACCTGAAAAGTTTGATGTTTGAGAACCTCTTAATTCTCCATTTTCATTTACTGATACTTCAACAGGAAATACAGGTGTGTTTTTTGTTGTCATAATAATATTTAGTTTTAATTAGCCAAAACAACCGCTAACAGCGTGTATAAGAAATGGCGGGTTAGTTTTGTGTTTTTGAGTTTGGATTATTAATTTTAAAATCAGTCTTTACTTGGAAGTTTAGGCAAACTCTCCGCCACTTCCCATACACGCAAACCATTATCAGGAATACTACGTGATTAGTTTTCAATAACTTATTTTTGATTAAATGCTTTTTCAGACATTTCATTTAAAGCATCGATAGTTTTTTGTGGGCAATTAAAATCAACCATTGCTGTTCCGTGATTTAATCTTATTCTTTGAACTGCTTTAGTAAAATCCTGTGTAAGTTGTTCTATACTTTCTCTTTGTTTCTTCGTGTAAGGATTTGAATATTTTGCGGATTTTGCTTTTTTATTTTTATGAATTGTGAAATAATTTGGTTTTCTCATGATTGATTTTTTAATATTTTAGCTAAGACATCTTTGTATTTTGGACAAATTAAAATTTGTAATTTTAAATTAGATCTTTGTTTATCTGGATTTGCTTTCTTGTATCTTTTTTTTGATGAAAACAGTTTTTGTCTGTATGTTGAATTCATATTTTTGATTTTTAAAATAATTCTAATTGCTTAGGTTTTTCTTTCTTTTTGAATGGTAGATAAGGGATATCTAACCATTTCAAAACATACCCTAAATTGCACTTATTGATTATGATATCGTAATATTTTGGATGTGAAAGTGCAATTCTTTGAATCCTATTAGGCTTGTCTTTAGGTTCCAAATGAAGCCCGAAAAGGCAAAAAGTGCATCCTGTTTGATCTTCAGCAGCAATAAAAACAGTCTTAATTTTACCATCGATTTGCTCAATATCTTTTTCGCGATCATAATAGACTTCACAAAATTGTAACTGGTACTTTTCTGAATATTCCCAAATATCTTTTCTAGTAAAAATTGAAATTGGCCGTAATTGTTCCCTTCCTTTATCCCAAGAAATACAGCCTGTTTTCATGTAACTAACTGTTCTCTGATCAGATTCTTCAGCGGTTGTACCGACAATTGGTTTTTTTCGAGTTTCCTTTTCGTATTTATGAAAAGGATCCTTTTTAAAATTATCACAACATTGGTCGGTTACATTAAATGGAGCTTCCAAAAGCTTTAACCATTTATCAGGAACTTTAGAGTTTCCTTTGGTTCCGTCTCTTTTAATCCCGGTTAAATAAAGATTTCGAGTTGCTTCATTTTTATCAGATGGATTTTCAATATATATTTTTAAACGTCTGATTTGCATTGCAATTTTTTTTGATCCAACAGCAACGCCTATCGTTGTAATAAATCTAGTAAATCCAATTTTTGGTTTTAAAAAAACAGTATTAGGATATCTATTTCTAACATGAGCGACAATTTCAGGAAATTCTAATCCAGTGTTGCAAAACACATTCTCAGGAGGTTGCTTTCCTTCTACCAAAAGTGTATACAAAAATCTATGCATTGGATAAAGTAAATCATTCCATTTTCCTTCATGTAATTTTTGAATTATGTCACGCATTACGTCAGAATCTTTTCCTCCAGAATATGCATGATATACATTTTCAACACCATAAACTTCAACATAATCTAAATAGACTTCGCAACACCATCGAATTTTATCAATCAATGGTAATGCTTGTCTTTTCTGTAATTCTTCACGACTTACTTTATATTTTATCATTTATTTTGAATGTTATAATTTAAATTTAGCTGTCTTTCCATTAATGCCCGGGAAGGCAAAGCTGTCAGTCTTATTGTAATTTAAAAGGGTATGATAAATATTGCCTAATTCCTCCCTTTTTTTGAAATCGCTCATTACAACTAGCTACCTTACCGACCAGTAAAGATTCTTCGTATAAGAATTGGCGTTATATTTTTCCGTGATCTACAATGTACAATGCAACTTTCACGATTAGAATTGTTGCGATTATGATCGCAATCCATTCTCTTATTTCGATTCCTAAAAATGTTTTCATAATTATAGGTTTAAGATTTTTTTCTATTCACCATCTGAATCATTGTAATTTCATTCTTTTGAATGTTGACCATCGTATTAGCAATATCGCAGACAGCTTTTGCCTGAGGTATTGCGCTTGAACTTGCTGAAACTTTGCTGAGCATTCCCATAAGCGCTTGTTTTATTTGTACGTTTTCCTGAGTTGGCCTGTAACCTGATATTTCTATATCACTTGCTTCAGGTAAATTTTGTGTTGTGGCCAATGCCTGATTTTGTTGTACTGGCTGATTATTTTCAGCACTTTTTTGATTTTCCATTTTTTCGTTTGTTTTTAGTTGTTCCGGAGTTATTGGCGGAAATTTGTGTTTTACTGGTTCATCATGATCTATATATGCTGCTGCATCGATAGGTGTAAATGTTGCGGGAATTTCTCCGGATAATTCGTCCAGGTACTTTTCGACTAAGTGAAGCTCTAAACTAAATGAAGTTTCGTCTGTAATTATCGTTACTGCTGTTGTAAAGACTTTAAAGCTTTTTATTGTTATAATTTTATCTTTAAAAAACACAGCTTTTCCAGTAACTTCTTTTAGTTTTTTTTCTACTTCTTCAACTCTTTTTTCATGTGGCGTTTTCATTTTTCTTGATTGTTTTAATGAGTTTGTTTTTTAGAGTAATGATTTCTTTCACGTCTGCAGGAAGATTTAAAAACTTGCTTTTATTTCTCCTGGCATGTTGTTCTTTGGTCAGTAATTCCAGAAAGTCAATTGTTGGAATTTCTGGACAGCCGTCTTTTTTAACAACATTGTATCCTTCAGGAATAGATCCGTATTCTTTTTTCCATAACCATCGATTGTAATGCACATAACCATTTTCAGTTTTTATAAATGCCATAGGATAATCGTTTACTCTCCAAATAACAATTGTTCCGATGTCGTTACTTCCGGTTGTTTCCCATCTCCTTTTATTGGCCACTGCCAAACGTCCGGATAATTTGTTTCGATTATGTACTTTCTTCAGATCTGTTTTGGTTCGTTTTAAATTTAGATATCGTCGTTTTTTTTCGATGTGTTTTTTTGTCCAGCCTTTATTTTTAGGCCATTCATTTTCGAAAATTTCTGCGAGCTCTACATCACCAATGCTTTTATAATTTTGTTTTAAAAACTGTACCTGTTCGTCTGTCCAGTACTCTAATTCCATTCGCTTAAGGCCTAAACTATAAGCCATTGTCCGGACAACTGTTTTTTTTAGTCCTAAAGCAGCTGCAATCTGATCATTATTCATTTTCTGAAAATTATCCTGGATAAACTGAATGTCATTTTGATCAAAATTGATTTTGCCATATTTGCCTACGGTTGCCATAGATTATTTATTAAAATGGTAAAGCTGTTTCGAACTGTAAATACAAATAGTTGGTTCTTTTAATTTTAAAAACTTTTACTCCAGAGAAAATTATTTCTTCTTCATTTCCGTTTTCATGTATCTGAACTATTTTTTCAGTTTCATTAATTACCTTCCCAAACATGGTTTCAATTGAAACCCAAAACCGATTGTCTTCTGAATCATATAATTCCACAAGTCTTTCATTTTTAGAATAATCGCAAGGCAATAAACCATCAGTTAATTTTCGCTTGAAACAATCGAAATAGAAGTGTTTTTCCTCTACTGTCGTTTTATGTTTTACTGGTATTTTTATTATCGAATTCATAATATAAAATCATTAGGTTTTTCAATCTTTTCAAACTCAATTACCCAAACGAATGGGTTTTTGTTCCAGGAATCTTCACCATTTATTTCTATCCATAAGGAGGTAAACGATTCAATAGGATCTTTCGAACCGGTACCGTCATTTATGTAATTTTTATATTTAGTTTCTGATTGGTTTTCAGTTATCCAAGTCGGTTTAATTCCTTCCTTTATTGCATCATTTTCAGAAATATCCTGAAGCCTTTCAACTTTTACAGATTTTACTTTAAGAAAGATCCTGCAAGCCCATTTCGGCATGTGAATGTTAGGTATCGTCCTAAAAGAATATTCACCACCATACGGACCATAATCAACAGGGATAATGTCTTCATCAATGGCTTCATTGTCTGTAGAATATTCGAGACCTAATTCGCCATTTTGATACAAATTTTCACGCACCCAAAGGATATCTCCTACATTATATTTAGGCTCAATTGGATTATATTTTCCTAAACTCTTACCGTTTATGTCCAAATACTCAAAAAAATGGCAACCGAAATAACTGTCTTCTTTGTCTGTACATAAGCCCTCATATCTCCATAAATCTGGATTCTCATTATTTTCTTCCAGTCCCTTAGTTCTGCGCGTTTTTGTTTTCCTGTTGTCCAAAAGTGCCTGTACCATTTCAGTTTGATACAGCATTGGTTTATAAATATTTTTCATGTACAAAAATTAAAATGATTAATACTGAAATAGCTGCTGCCAAAAATCCTAACGTAAACCAGAGCATTCGCATAACAGCCAAATCACTTCGATACTCTTTTAGTTGCTTTTGATGTAAGCAGGCTCCTTTTGGGAGTCCGCAAACTGGGCAGGAATTACTTTTCATTTTGAAAGATTTCAGATTCATATTCAACATCATGAGATATTATCTTTACCAAAATACCAGGAGCATATTCTTCTTCAGTAACTATTTTCAAATTGTCGGCATATTGTACCAAAAAATCATCTTCTTCCATTGAATGATATTTTTGTTTTACAAAACCAAATCCTTCTAAAAAGTTGAGTTCACCTCTTTTTGTGATTGATTCAGATAAATGTTTTACAAAATCTTCCTGTCTGGATCCTTCTTCAGTTTGATAAAAACTTTCAGACCATTGCTCAATGAACTCATCAGTGTAAATTGAATCATCAATTTTGATTTCATATTCATCCGTTCTTACTACTTCTACTTTATATTTTTTTATTGCCATGATCTTAATTATTTGATGGTGATTTGTATGCTAATGTTTTTTTATTTCCTGGATTAGTTACCTGTAAATACGTTTTTACAGGATAAGGAGTGTCTTTTTCAAAGTTTCTCAAAACATAACCAGTAGTCGCGTAGCCATTGCAGTCGTAGTTTAAAATGGGAGCCATCACACCATATTTTTGCCGGCATAATTCATAGTTCTTTGACCAGGCTAAGTAGTCTTTAAATTCTCCTAAGAAGATTACTTTTACAGTAATTTCGATAATTTCTTCTGTGTTTTCCATCGCTAAATGTTTATTGATTATTAATTATTTAGAAAGACATAAACTCTTTATGCCATTTATCATATTCATTACATTTTTGTTTTATTAATTTCCACAATTCGTCTTCGCACATATCTTTAAAACTTTCAAATAAATGGCTATCACCTTCAATTGACATTGAATTGTTGTCGTCTAAAATGTCCGCTCGACTAACGCCAACATAATAATGACAATCATAAAAACTGAATGATAATTGGTAAGAATCGATAACATAATTTTCTTCTTCATCATAATGATTTTGAGAATCTTCGATATAATGAAGAGTTGTGTTTGCATTAATTTCTAATTGTAAATCCATCGCTAAATGTTTTAATTATTTAAAAGATTGTTTTTCTCACATGTTTGTTTGTATAGTTCGAAGATCTT
Organism: uncultured Flavobacterium sp.; assembly: GCA_963513545.1. GTDB lineage: Bacteria > Bacteroidota > Bacteroidia > Flavobacteriales > Flavobacteriaceae > Flavobacterium. Next base: position 133,526 of record CAUPQW010000010.1, on the reverse strand, counting down.
ATCCCAAACTGACGGAACTAACTTTTTTACTTTTTGCACTCCTCGTGGCGTTTTGATTTCAATTTGTTTTACATAAGGTTCATTCTCGTAATATTCTTCACCAACCTTTTCATGGCCGTTTCTTTCGATAATAATTTTATACTTTCCAGTGTTAGAACACTTTGGATATATTCTAATATTATGATCATTACAAGCTTTTGCGTATTTGTAAAATTCCTTGCCGTCCATGATTAAAAGCCTTCTGGTATTGCTAATTCAGTTTGTGTATCGTTGATATCGTCAATATTCAAGATTCCAAGGCGCTGCATCATTGAGTAGTTCAAGGCATAACCGCTCGGACATTTACTTCCCATTCTGCGACTACCAAAAGCCCCTATGAAGTATTTTTTTGATTTGAAATAATTTCTAATTGTCGTCATTCCTATCAACTCTTCGCCCTGACGTTTTGTAACCTCTTTTTGGTAATCCTGCCAAATCTTATTGAAATTGATAAAGATTATTTTGTCTCCGTTTTTGTTTTCTGCGTAAGCCGTTTCTCCTTTTTTTGGTGTATATTTTATTTGAGATTCTTTAGTTATCTGAAAATCTTCACCTTGTTTAATCGCCCCATATCCTACTAAGTATTCAACTATTCTCCAGAAGGCGGCCAATCCATCTGAATCAGCTATCGTTTCAGAATTATCAATTATGTAATCTTTAGTCAGCTGAAGATATTCATCATACGTAAAAGGAAATTTGAATTTGTCCTGAAGCATTTTAACCGTTACCAAAAGCTGTAAATAATTGTCAAAAATCCTGTTTTGATATTCCTGGTCTTTTAATGCAAGTTTCAGTTCCTTTGAAGTTTCAGCGTAAATTCTGGTCATATTTTTAGACATGAAATCACGGTGTTTGATCACGTCCAGGATAAAAGAAGAAATACCGGCTTTATTCCATGAAATCAATTTATTATACTCCTCTTTTTCTATAGGTGTATAATCCTTATTTTCAAAATTGCAAATTATCGAACGTGACGGCAGCGCACCATCATCGCGGGTAGGTAAATATTGCCCGGAATAATAAACTGCAGAATTAATTTTATCGACCGTTGTTTTGTTGGTGTCAAATCCTTTTCCTTTTTCACGTCCTATTCCGTTCCAGGTTCCTTTCAAAGTCTGGTGCATAGCTTCGTCAATATCATCTCGCATTTCGTCACAAAAAACGATTGTATTTTTACATCTGGTTAATCTTCTGGACAAACCCACAAGCGTACTCGTATTTAATTCTAATGGGTTCAGATTCCAATAAAAGAAAGATTGTAGGCAACTTCCAAAACCTGATTTACCACTATCCTTTTGTCCAAAACCTCCAAAAAGCGGAAAGAAATTATAATGCTGCAGAAACAGATCTCTGAAATTAGCTGCAAAACAAAAAGCGACTCCCAGTTTTCCTTTGTCACCAAAAACCGTAACCATTTGATCTCCCCATTGATCTACTGTTACCGGAGCGTGTTTATGCACGAAATGGCGATCATTTTCAAACGGATCATCACCTTCGTTTGCAGCTTTATAAATTTCAGAGTGTGAAGGCGAATAAAAATGTGTAATGTCAGATCTGTATTCACTGTCTGTTTTTTCAAGTCCATCGACATGGACAATACCGTATTTGTTTACTTTGTGGAATGCATCGTTATGATAAACACCATCGGCAAATGCAAAAAATCCCTGTCTCTGATGACCTAATATCTTAAGCTCTGAAGCTGTGACAAAATCATTCAGTAATTTTTTGGCTACTAATTGAAAATCATTCACATTTGTTCCCGGTTCAAAGAAGAAAAAACCCTCTCTAATCAACCGTTCTTTAACTTTTGTTAAATTGATAAAATCTGTACTCTCAAAATCGATAAGACGTTTATGACCCTGAGTATTGATGACTTCACAAAGACGTTTGTTTTCTGCTCTGCCCTCTACGTGGAAAAGCGGTATCATTATAAAATTGGTACCAATGATAAAGGAATTATCTCGTTTGAACCAGTACACATATCCAATTTGGCAAAAACGATCTGTTAAATACTGGTCTTTGTTTGCGCCTTCAGGAAGTCCTAAAACCTGAAACTCTTTTTTGTCCTGTTCCTGGTTTTTTCTTTTCTGGTTTTTTTCCTCTTCTTCTTCAGTATATTTTATAATACTTGTAATTACCTGAGGCTTTTGATCTAAAATTTTTGATACAAGTTTTACATAAGTAGACTGAGTAATTTTATTTTGAATAACATGCAGCGTATTTGCCATCTCTTCTACTGCTTTTGATATCAAAGCAGGATCATGCTGAGGAAGATCGGCCAGTTCGTCTTTTAATTCTTTTTCCTGTTCAGAAATAGATTTTATTATAGAATCATTTTGCTTTTTGGCAAATTTTCTATCAACCAGTGTAAGTTTTTTTAGCTGTTCGTCAGTTGTAATTTGATGTTTTAATTCTTCAATAGTTTTATCCAGTTCATCACGAAGTGTTTTCTCTAAAGCTATCAATTCGGGATTTTTAGCTTCAGCGATCATCATTTTAGCTTTCCACAAAATAGCATCCTGACTGTTTTTTTCAATAAAATCATTGATGTTACATTCACGGCTTAACGAATCCGGATCATGACCTTCAGGGCAAAGAACAACATCTACTTTAAAGCCTTGTTTCAGGAAAATAGGAATATTACGAATAGCAGCTTTTAAACCGGCACTATCACCATCAAGAAATAAAATTACATGTTTGCAAAAACGGCTTAATAATTTAGCCTGGTGATCCGTTAATGCAGTTCCACACCCTGCAACAGAATTTTGTGTTCCGTTCTGATGCAAAGCCATCACATCCGTATAACCTTCCAGAAAAACAGCTTTACCAGATGAAACGATTGATTTTTTGGCCTGCCATAACCCGAAAAGAATTTTCTCTTTTTGGTAAAGCTTGCTTTCCGGAGAATTTAAATATTTAGCGTACTTCTTTGACTCCTCGCTGTTATCGGTTCTGCCACCAAAACCAACAACATCACCTTTTTCATTGTGTATCGGAAAAATTATTCTGTTTCTAAAGAAATCATACGAAGCTCCACTTTTGGTAAGCGTATAACCAAGCTCTTTAGAAATTGCCAGATTACCACTATTGATAGCTGAAGTAGAAATCAATCCTTCTATATTTGGCGCAAAACCGATCATAAACTCCTCAATAATTTCCGGAGTAAATTTTCGTTCATCTAACATTAATTGCTTTGGCCAGTCAGTGTCTTTAAGCGAATGGAATTTCTTTTGATATTCTTCAGTCATGAAACTAACAAGCTTTTTCATAACCTGAACTTCATTCTGCAGCTTTTTAAGATCTTCAGATTGTTCCTCATACTCCAGAACGATTCCGCAAATCTCAGCTGCCTTTTCAATTGCTTCAAAAAAGTTAATCGAATGGCGTTTCATTAAAAAAGAAACTGCGTTTCCTCCAAAACCTGCAGAATAGTCGAAAAATCTGTTTTTCACTTTATTCACTTGAAAAGAAGGTGTTTTATCATCCGTAAATGGTGATTTGCAAAAATGGTGAGTACCTTTTTTTATTAATTCTTCAGAGGCGTTTACAACATCAAAAATGTTAGCTTCATCCAACACATTATCAATAGAGGCCTGTTTTATAAATCTCATGTTATTCCTCGTTTAATAATTGTCTTTCTAAATTTTCTTTTTCGTCTTTTAATGAACACACCGCCCGATCAATTTCCTTTTCAGTAAAAAAGCCAGATCTTTCTAAATTTTCGATTTGCTCCTGCAGCAAGTCTATTTTTGATTGTATGATATCGTTTGACATAGTATTTTGGTTTGGTATTTTTACTTGAGATTGTTTTTTTTTAGTTTATCCCGGATAATTTTTTTCATTGTGGCCTTGTCCTTTTCTGGCATTTTATCCGACATTTCTATTTCGTTTAATTTTGTGGTCAGAATTTCTGTTTTTGCTTTAATCGAAAGATTCATGAACATAGTTTTACGTTTAAGATTTGCAGATCATATCCCCGCGCGACCAATTTTGGGCGTGATAGAACGGCTAACTTTTTAAAAAGGAGTTTCTTTTTGCTTTCGAAATTGTTCATTGAAATTTTCAATTTTTCAGCTATAACCGGAAGTGTATCTTCAGTAGCTAAAAACTTGATCATTTTAATTTCAAAAGGAGTGATGATCTGTCCGTTGACTTTGAAAAAACCGCAGACGATTCCTTCCATCGGGCAAACACCCCTAAAACCACATTCATGATATTCAGCTTCAGAAAACTTTCCGTCTTTATAATCTGCAGTTAAATCAAAACCTCCGAATCTGCATTCTGCAAATTTTTCGAGCTGAGATTCAAAAGTCATATAACCGGATAGCTTTAAGGCTTTTACGATTGACGGAAACGAGTTCATTTCGTCACTTAATTTTTTCAAAAAAGAATCCGGTAAATCGAATAGTGTTTTTACAGATCCGGAATGAATTGCCATCATTTTACCCTGAGCAGAAAACAGCTCTATGTTTTCATCTAATAAACCAGAAGGAATTTGTATCTTTGTCATCGCTAAATGTTTCAAAAAACCTCGAAGGCTTTAATTAGTTTGAGAGGTTTTTTTCTTTTTAACTCCGAACTGGCCGAATGCTAATTTGTGAGCTTGTCCAACTTCTACAAGCGATTTCATTACATCTTCATTAAAAGCGTGGCCGTTTTTAACTCTTGAGATATAGACTTTCGAATAGGTTTGTTTTGTTATACTGTCAGAGTACCACTTGTCCAGAATATCCTTAGCTTTTATAACAAAGTTTGTTGGCAAATTTGCTAAAGCCTCATTTACAGCTTTTGGGGTAATTCCACTGTTTTTTTCTTCAATAGAAATGTTATCTTTGTTTATCATTTGTATATGTTTTGTTTGTGTTTTGTTTAGCAAATATATACTAATTAATGAATATATTAACTAATCAATGAAGATTTTTTGAAAAAAAGTTCACTAATGACTATAGACGGAGATAAAATAAAGGCTCTAATTGACGAGTATGGAAAGCGTAAAGGATACCCTGAAAAGTCCTATATACCAAAGTTTTGCGAAGATTTCGACCTCAATTATATACAGTGGTTTTCGTATACAAAAGGGAAGACAAATCCGGGTATAAAAATTATATACTTTTTAGTGAATATTTTTCCTGAGCTTAATTTAAACTGGCTTTTGAAGGAAGATTTGAACATGTTTACTGATCCAAATGCGGTGTTTGCATTCGAAGAACCAAGAGAAGAATACGGCAAAGAGGTATCGAATAATGATATCATGAAGAAGTTAGATATCATTGAAAAAGAAATGAAAAAATTGAAAAGTAGTTCCCACTAACTTCCCAATAGAATAAAATGAGTACTGTTAAACAATGGTTTATGAGTTTAAAAAAAACCCTGTCGCGGTCACAATTTTGAACCCTGTAAACGTTCAAGTTTACAGGGTTTTTTATGGTTCAACAATATCTTCGATATTTTTCATTAATTCGGTTCTAATTCTTTAAATTTTCTCAACTTAAATATTAAGCTATTGAAAGCGAAATAGTTAATGTGTCGGTGTGATAAAAAAGGATTCTTAATTTACTGTCTGTTTTTTGTTTTAATACTCAATGTAGAGTTTCCTATTTTAAAACCAATCTGGTTCGCTATGTCACTCGCTTAACGATTATGTATTTATCTTTTGGTAAAAAAATATTATATGGTTTTTAAAAGACAGGTAAGTTTGAATTTCATAATTTTGTAAAATAAAACAATAAGACAATGGAAACAGTTTCAGACTTTTATAGACTACATGGACAAACTACTCCAAAGCGGGACAATTCAATATATACCGTTTTAGCGACTTTGCCTGTGGCTTGACTTCATTGCAACCTAATCGAAGGGATTTTTATAAAATTTCGTTAGTACTTAATGGACAAGGGACTATTTCATTGGCGGATAAAATAATTAATATAAATGGCAATACAATTGCTTTTACAAATCCTTTAATTCCTTATTCATGGGAGCCAACATCTGAAATACAGGAGGGTTACTTTTGCTTGTTTACAGAGGAGTTTATTAACCCTACACTTAAAAATAAAAGTCTTTCACAATCACCGCTCTTTAAAGTCGGAGGGAATCATATATTTTTTCCAAGCCAACAAAATATGAGTTTATTTGAAAATATTTTTGTGAACATGCTAAGAGAAATTGAATCGGATTATGTTGAAAAATACGAACTTATCAGAAACTATATGCAGATTTTATTGCACGAAGCCATAAAAATGCAACCACCTACAACATTTTATGAAGTGGGAAATGCTTCTGAACGAATTAGTAATTTGTTTTTAGAATTGCTCGAAAGACAATTTCCTCTTGATTCGCCTAATCAGATAATAAAATTAAAAAATGCTAATGAATTTGCAATACAATTAAATATCCATACTAACACACTGAACCGTGCTTTAAAAGAAACTACTGGTAAGACAACAACAAGCTGGATTGCCGAACGCATTATAAAAGAGACTAAGGCTTTGTTACAGTACAGTAATTGGGATATTGCAGAGATCGCATATGTTTTAGGATTTGAACATTCTTCTAATTTTCATATTTTCTTCAAAAAACAATTAGGTATTACGCCATTACAGTTCAGAAATAAACTTGTTTCTATTTAATAGTAATATGTTTGATTTGCATAATTTTTAGGGTCTATATTTTTTGAATTTTGTAATCTAAATATATAGATATGGAAAATTCACAAAAAAATGTAAGGATAGCTAGTCAGCACTTCATTGGTGGTCAATTTGTCAATTCTCATGGGCAGGAAGTTGTTAATGTGTTTAATCCGGCCAATGGTGATCTGATTGGTCGTACAACGTTAGGCGATGCAGTTGATGCTGAGCGTGCGATCGAAGCTGCACACGGAGCATTTTCAGGCTGGTCAAGGACTACACTTGAAGAGCGAAAAAATTATCTTCAAAAGATTGCTGATGCTATGACAGAACGCATGGATGATTTAGTTGAAATTAGTGTGGCTGAATATGGGGCTCCAATCTCTTTCGCCCGAATGTTCAACAATCAGGCACGCGACTTTATGTTGTTGACGAGAAATCTGCTCAAAACTAATAATTTTGAAGAACGAAACGGTAATGCAACTATAACCAAGTTACCTGTTGGTGTAGCAGGATTACTTACTCCTTGGAATGGTAGTCCATGGTTCATAGCCGGAAAGACAGCTTCCGCCCTTGCTGCCGGTTGTACAGTAGTCATCAAGCCAAGTCAGCTTAGTACCCTGCAAAGTCAGATCCTCATGGAGTGTTTTGATAAAGCAGGGTTACCATCAGGTGTAGTGAACATTGTAAATGGTGCAGGTGTGACTTTAGGTAATACTATTACCCGCAGCCCACTTGTACAGAAGATATCTTTCACCGGTTCAACAACGATTGGCATTCAGATTAACCGCGATGCAACAGAGACCATGAAACGGGTTACACTTGAGCTTGGAGGAAAATCTCCTACTATTATCTTAGATGATGCAAATATAGCCAAGGCTGTTCAGTTTGCACTCATAGTTGGGTTACTCAATACCGGTCAGGCTTGTATTGCCGGAAGCAGAATCCTTATACCTGAAAGCCGATTAGAGGAAGCCAAAGCAGTATTTAAGACAGCTCTGGAGGCACTTCCAATGGGTGATTTATACGAGCCTACCACTTTCATTCAGCCAATGGTTTCCAAAGGACACTATGACAGAGTGCAAAAATACATTCGCAAGGGGATAGAAGAAGGAGCTGAGATACTTATTGGAGGCGAAGGTAAACCTAAGGGTTTTGAAGCGGGTAACTATGTAAAACCAACAATATTTGTTGGCGTTACTAATGACATGAGCATAGCACAAGAGGAGATTTTCGGGCCTGTGCTGTCTGTTATTACCTACAAAACTGAAGAGGAAGCAATACGTATTGCCAATGATGTACAGTTTGGACTTCATGGATATGTATATGGTGAAGATCTGGAGCGTGCCCGTAAAGTTGCCAATCAGATAACCGCTGGTCGTGTTATGATAAATGAACTTGTTGATGATCCAATCAATCCATTCGGAGGCTTTAAAATGTCAGGTTTTGGTCGTGAGTTCGGCATCTATGGTATGAACTCTTATCTTGAAACAAAGACTATATACACTCCTAAAAACTAAAAGTTTAATTAGTTACTTAATAAAATATAAATAAAATGAATCGGGAAATTTTAAAAGATAAAGTTGCTATAATAACAGGCGGTACAACAGGTATTGGCTTTGCAACAGCAAAATTATTTCTTCAAAATGGAGCAAAGGTAGTCATCACAGGACGCAGACAAAATGAAGGAGAAAAAGCACTTGAAGAGTTACAACAAATTAGTCCGAATGTTAAATTTATTCAAGCCGATGTTTCAAAAAGTAAAGAAGTGCAACATCTCATTACCGAAACAGTAAAGCTTTATGGCAAGTTAGACATCGCTTTTAATAACGCAGGTATTATGGGAAGTTATCAGCCTATAGATAAAACTTCTGAAGAGGATTATGATAGTGTGATGGATATAAATACAAAAGGCGTGTGGCTATGTTGCAAATACGAAATAGAACAATTTAAAAAACAAGGCACAGCTGGAGTGATAGTCAATACATCTTCATGGTTAGCAAGAGGTGCACAGCCTGGATCTGGGATATATTCAGCAAGTAAAGCTGCAATAGATGGTTTGATACGTGCGCTAGCAGTGGAAAATGCTGCAGCAGGGATCCGCCTTAACAACGTACAGCCCGGTTATATTCTTACTCCTATATTCGATGCTTATTATCCTGATGAGAATTCAAAAGCTGCAGCTATTGAACCTTTAGCAAAGCAAACACCAGCCGGGCGGATTGGACAACCTCTGGATGTTGCTGAATTAGTAATGTGGTTATGCAGTCCAGCATCATCTTTTATAACAGGTGAAAGTATTACCGTGGACGGAGGGTTAGCTATCGGAGGTCAACGATGAACCTCAGTTATTCCTCCTAAATCTTCGAATACTTTTGTGTATTATAATAATGAAAAGCTCCTTAATTTCTTAAGGAGCTTTTGTGAGTTGTAAGGTATTCGGAAAAGTTTTTTGCTATAATCCGGATTTATTCTACCAGAGACAGCTTTCAAATAGAATCCACTTTTTTATTTTTTCTAAATGTCAATTCAAATACGAAATAACAAAGAGCCAGAATTCCAAAACCAAAAAGAGCATCACCAATAGCACGCAGCCATTTTAGGTTTACCATTGTTGGTTGCTGCATAAATTCGGCAGAACGTGCATACCACATACCATTTTCTATACTTGCTATAGCTTGTAAAACACCTACAGGCAGCAAACTAAGCAGTGCCATTGTTAAAAGCCCAATATTTGTTGACCAAAATATAAATTTCATTAATTTTTCATTCCAAATTTCATGACGATATAAGCTTCTCAAAACAAATAGCATCAATCCGATTCCTAACATTCCGTAAACACCAAATAGGGCTGTATGTGCATGAAGAGCCGTGGTATTTAATCCTTGAATATAGTACAAAGCTATTGGTGGATTAATAATGAAACCAAATATTCCGGCACCTAAGAAATTCCAAAATGCTACAGCAATCATAAAGTATATCGGCCATTTGTAATCTACAATCCATGTTGTAGCTTTAGATAAGCTATAATTGTGGTAGGCTTCATATCCAATCAATACTAAAGGAACAATTTCTAAAGCACTGAAAGTAGCTCCAAAAGCCATCACAGCGGTAGGTGTTCCGGAGAAATACAAATGGTGGAAAGTACCTAAAATACCGCCTGACATAAAAATGATAGTTGAAAATATCACATTGATTGTGGCTGTTTTTGTTTTAAGAAGTCCCAAACGAACGAATAAAAAAGCAATAACAACCGTTGCAAATACTTCGAAAAATCCTTCAACCCATAGATGTACTACCCACCATCTCCAATATTCAGAAATCGCCAGATTTGTTTGTCGTCCCCACATGAGACCGGCTCCATAAAATGATGCAATTGCAGCACATGAAATTAAAAACATTATAATCAGATTGCGCTCCTCAGTACCTTTTTTAAGAACTGGAATTAATGGACGAATCATTAAAGCTAACCATAAAAACAAGCCCACTAATAAGAAACATTGCCAAAAACGCCCTAAATCTACATACTCATAGCCTTGGTGTCCAAACCAGAAATTATCAACTAAGTTTAATTTCTGCATTACACCAAACCATTGACCGGCCATTGAGCCTAAAACAATAATCAGCAAGGCAAAGAATAAAAAGTTAACCCCAAAAACCTGAAATTTAGGATCTTTTCCGGAAACAGCAGGCGCAATGTATAATCCTGTGGCAAGCCAGGCAGTTGCAATCCAAAATATAGCTAACTGCGTGTGCCAGGTTCGGGTTACGGCATATGGTAAAAATTTATCCAGGGGGATTCCGTAAAAACCATTTCCTTCAACACCATAATGCGCTGTAATAACACCAAAAATAACCTGAAGTATAATAAGTAAACTAACTACCCAGAAATATTTTTTTATTTGATACATCGAAGGAGTCATGCCTTGTTTTAATAAAGGATCAACAGCAGGAGTTTCCAGATGCTCATCTGTACCGGATTTAACATGATAGAAAATTAAAAGACCTGTACATAAAATTAAAAGAATGATACTAACACCAGACCAAACCAGTAAATCTTTTGTAGCCACATTGCCCACTAGTTGGTCAGAAGGCCAGTTGTGGGTGTAGGATATGTTAGCGTCAGGTCTGTTGGTTACCGTTGCCCATGTCGCCCAAAAGAAAAAAGCATTCATTTTATGCATCCTTTCCTTGTCTTTTATAGACATTTTCGGAATAGCGTAGTCATTTCGCAATTGATCAAACTTGGGATCATTCATAAACAAACCTTCATAATAAGTGCTCAAATAGGCAATAGCTTCGATTCGGTTTTGAGAAATGGTGATCGTTTTGTTTTCTTCATTAAAGGTATTTTTTCGAACATCATTTTGAAGGCGAATCTTCATCATAGCCTGCTGCTCGTCAGATAAATCTGCAAAGTTTTTTTGAAATTCATCCTGCGATAATTTATTCAGTATAAAAATTGCTTCGCGATGCAGCCAGTCTGCTGTCCAGTCAGGGGCAACATAAGCTCCATGTCCCCAAATTGAACCCGTTTCCTGTCCACCCATACTTTGCCAGATATTTTGCCCATCTTTAATTTCCTGAGCTGTAAAAATGGTTTTGTTGTCCGTAGAAACAATTTTAAGCGGAATTGGAGGGGCTTTTTGGTAAATTTCATATCCATAATATCCCAAAACTGCAAATGAAATACTCATAACGAGAGCAAACGCAATCCATAGTTTTTTTTCTCTTCTCATGTTTATTGATTTTTAAACGAATTCGTTTAATTGTTTATAATAAGTAAAAATAATGCTCCATTAATAAACCGTTTATGAGCCAAATCATAAAAACATTAATGCTTATTTAAACGTCTGGTAATTAGTATAAAAACTGCTGTTTTAAACCTGAAAAAGAGAATTTTAAATTTTATTAAGCTATTCTTTTGCTATAATGAATAGCTTTTTTGGAATAAGGAAATCTAACGTAAAAGTTTTGCAGCTCATTACGTTTAGTTGAAGTGTGTATAACTAAATTTTGGATTTTTTAAGGCTGGTCAGTAAATTAAATTTTTACAAAACCACCACGATTTTCATTTCTGTTAATAGATTGCTGAACGATTAAGTCACCAATCGCAATCATATTTCGTAACTCATACAATGCAGCATTTACATTATGTTTTTTTATTTGCTGTTCAATTTCTTTTTTCCAGAAAGAAAGTTTTTTACCGGCTTTTATTAAATCAGCATCATTACGAACAATCCCGGCATTTTGACGCATCAAAAGTTGTAATTGAGCTTTAGTTTCGGTAACATAATCGATATTAATTTCCGGATTGATAGCAGATTTCCAACCGAAAACGGAATGGATTGCCTGATTTTCAATAGCAGAATTTTCGGCCAGATACTGGTATATTTTATCCGAATAAACCAAAGCTTCTAATAATGAATTGGATGCCAGACGATTTGCGCCATGCAACCCGGTTCGGGAACATTCGCCACAGGCAAATAGATTTTCGACAGATGTTTTTCCGTTTTTGTCCACTACAATTCCGCCACAAAGATAATGCTGTGCCGGAACAACAGGAATCCAGTCTTTTGCAATATCAATACCAATGCTTTTACAATGTTCATAGATCATTGGAAAGTGTTTTTTGAAACTATCTAAATCTAAATGTGTACAATCGAGATAAACACAGGGGGCACCGGTTTTTTTAAGTTCTAAATCAATACTTTGCGAAACAATATCCCGAGAGGCTAAATCGCCTCTGGAATCATAATCCGGCATGAAACGATGGCCGTCTTTGGTACGCAAGTAAGCACCGAAACCACGAACTGCTTCCGAAATTAAGAAAGAAGTTCCGGAAGAAGAATCATATAATGCGGTGGGATGAAATTGAATAAATTCCATTTCCCTGATAACAGCATTGGCTCTGAAAGCCATTGCGATTCCGTCACCGGTAGCAATCTTAGGATTGGTAGTATGACCATATAAATGACCAATTCCGCCGGTAGCCAATATGATGAAGTCTGATTGAAAAGTAATTACTTCTTTGGTTTTTTGGTCTAAGACATAAGCTCCTAAACAGCGGTTATTTTCTGTAATTATATCAATCGCCAAATGATAATCTAGTACCGTAATATTTTCTTTTTGATGTACCTGGTTTAAAATGGCGCGTTGAATCTCCTGACCTGTCTGGTCTTTATGATGCACCACTCTGTTTTCAGAATGTCCGCCTTCTTTGCCTAAATCTAAAGTTCCTTCGGTATTTTGATCAAATTTAGCGCCCCATTCTATTAACTCTTTTAATCGTTTTGGACCTTCTGTAATTACCATTTCCACGACCGATTCATCGCATAGGCCATCACCGCAAATTAAAGTGTCTTCGATATGTTTTTGATAAGAATCGCCTACGGTATCAGTAACAATAGCAATTCCGCCTTGTGCATATTTGGTATTAGATTCGTTTTCGTTTGCTTTTGTGACAATCGTAACTTTTTTGTCAGGAAATTGTTCTGCAATTTTTACGGCAAAAGTCAATCCTGCTACTCCTGAACCTATGATTAAGTAATTGGTTTGGATCATTATTTAGATAATTCAAGCATTCTTTCAATTGGAACCAATGCTTTTTTCATAATAACAGCCGGAACTGTAATTTCCGGAGTTTCATTCAGTAAACAGTCGTACAATTTTTGTAATGTATTCATTTTCATGTAACCACATTCACTGCAGGCGCAAGTGTTATCTTCGTTTGAAGGGGCCGGAATTAATATTTTATCAGGAACTTCCTGTTTCATTTTATGAAGAATTCCTGCCTCTGTAGCCACTATAAATTTGCTGCCCGGATTGGTTTTTACATATTCGATCATTCCTGCTGTCGAACCAATATAGTTGGCCGTTTTTAGAATATGGGTTTCAGATTCCGGGTGTGCAATGATTTGTGCGTCCGGATTTTGTTTGTATAATTCAATTAATTTATCCAGCGAAAATGCTTCATGAACTACGCAGGCACCATCCCAAAGTAACATTTCTCTGCCTGTTTGTTCGATCACATATTTTCCCAGGTTTTTATCAGGAGCAAATATAATGGGTTTGTCTTTCGGAATAGATTTTACAATTTTAACCGCATTAGAAGAAGTTACTACGATGTCTGTTAAAGCCTTAACCTCGGCAGAACAATTCACGTAGGTAATAACAGTGTGATCCGGATGGGCTTCGATGAATTTTTGAAACAAATCAGGAGGACAAGATTCAGCCAGTGAACATCCAGCATTTAAATCAGGAAGAATTACTTTTTTCGACGGATTCAAAATTTTCGCAGTCTCAGCCATAAAATGTACCCCTGCAAAAACAATGATATCTGCATCCACTTTCGTTGCTTCCTGAGACAATCCCAGGCTGTCACCCACATAATCTGCAACATCCTGAATATCGGATTCCTGATAGTAATGCGCTAAAATGACCGCATTTTTCTCTTTTTTCAGTTCCAGTATTCGTTCTTTAAGATTCTTCATTAGTAATCAATTTTAGTATTCTTTTTGTGTTTATGATTTTTGGCTGATTTTTAAAGCTATTAATTTGAAATCGTGATTTTCAGGAATTAATACCTCAAATATGTTTCTCCCGATTTAATCCCCAAAGCCAATTCTTCCAGATTGGTATTTTCTAACATAAAAGCCAAATCATTTCGGATCGATTTGAATTTATCGTGCATCGGGCAGGGATGGTCTTCAGAACAATTGCTTAGTCCCAGGCCGCAACCTGTAAAAACACTATCGCCATCCAAAGCACTCACAATTTGTGCTAATTTAATTTCTTTCATTTTTTCTTTAGCAATCTCAAATCCGCCACCCACTCCTTTTATAGAATTGATAATATTATCTCTCGATAGGATTTGAAGAATTTTGGCCGTAAAAGCCTCCGGTGAATCTATTTTTTTTGCAATATCCTTTAAGCCAACTCTATTGCCCTGATACGATTGAGAAGCAATAAAAATAGTAGCACGAATGCCGTATTCACAGGTTTTAGAAAACATAATCGATTTTTTACAAATTTAAGGAATAAGTTTTAGTCTCCATTCCGAACTTTAAAAGTATGTTTAACGAAAATTTTTATTCGGGCGTGCCCCTCCGTAAAAACTTCGGGTCGGGTTTTACGTTCCCGCTTTTTTTTATACCGTAAAAAACGGTATAAAAAAAGAGCTCCACTGCAACCCCTCACGCAGGCGGCCAAACGACAACATTTTTTTAAAATTAAAGACCTCCAAAACGAACAAAAGATCCCAAAACAAGCATCAAAATGCCAATTATGGTGACCGAGAGAATATGAAAAGTCATTTCCGGCAATTTGTCAGCACTTATTTTAAGTTTGGGCAAGACTCTGAATTGGGCACTCAATGCAAAAAGAACAGTCAATAATAACAAAGCTAATTTTGTTGAAACAACTTTTTCGATAGGTGTTTCAAACTGAAACCAATATTCAATGCCAACACCATATCGATAAGCCATCAAAATGCCAGTGATGATTAATAAAACCAAAGAAGTCATTCCTACAGGCTCATACTTTCTTTCATAATTCAGAATTATATTTTGATTTTTTTCTTTTAGTGCTTGTGGCAGATAACCAAAAGCAAGCAATAAATGACCACCAACCCAAATGGCGGCACTCAAAAGATGAATGATTAATAATAAATGATGGCTCATATTAGTTTTTGTTTACGTTTTAAAATTTCGATAGATAGTAATAAAAGTCCTGCCGGAAGAAAAATGCTGGATAAAAATAAATTTTGGTAGTAATTCGGAAGCGGCCCTTTGCCAAAGAAAAACCAAATGCCCTGAAGAAACAAGAGAATTTCAGTTGCGACAAATCCCACTAAAAAAATTACGATTCCTAATTTTTGGATATGGCTTCGGGGATTTAAAAAATCATTTTGCAGGGCAAATCCAAAAAGAAAACCAGTAATAAGGCCCAACATCGTCAAATGAATATAACCAATCACAAAATTCCTAATCTGATGCGATACCTGTGCCAATTCGGGGACCAAAACAACCAATTGAATAATGACTTTTAAAGCCAATGAAAACAAAGCAAAACCATAAACTGTTTTTGTTATCGTTGGTAAAGAACCAAAGAAGGATTGAAATCGAGGACGAATAAATGCTATAAAAAGTACCGCAGCATACAACTGAAGTACTACGCCAAGAGCATTTAACCAATAAAAAATGGGGTTAGACAAATACCAACTCACCGGTAAAGCCAATGTCAACAAAGTAGAAGCAACAAATAAATTATAAAACAGTCGAAACTTTTTAGCTTCAATAATAAGTTTTGCCTGTTTGAAAAACAAAGCCAAAACGGCAAACAGAAACCAGCCATTAAATTGAAAATGAAGAAAAAACTGAATCGCAATTTGATAAAAAGGACT
The DNA here is from genome assembly GCA_963513545.1 of uncultured Flavobacterium sp. Taxonomy (GTDB): domain Bacteria; phylum Bacteroidota; class Bacteroidia; order Flavobacteriales; family Flavobacteriaceae; genus Flavobacterium. The sequence continues at coordinate 117,461 of CAUPQW010000010.1, read as the reverse complement.
CGCTTTTCCTAATAGTCCTACAGCGGGGCCTAAACACCAAACACCCAGTGTAGAAAAAATCATAAAAAATAGCGCGGTATGAAGCATTTTTTTTTCGGCAAATGTGCTCGTACAGCTGTCTCTTTTAATCAAATAGCAAAAAAAGTAACTGCAAAAAATATGCAAAGTCGAAAAAAGAATAGAAACAAAAGCATACCCCTGTGCCGGAAAATCAACCATCATTCCAACAACGGCTAATTGTGTGACCCAAAACAGTCTGTTGTAAATGGTTTTTTGTTGTTTTTCTTTTGGAACAAAAAAATAAAAAATTAAACAGTACAACATCAAATATACCCAGCCCAACATGGCTACATGTGAATGACCGTGCATTAAATACTGAAAATTGATTCCCTCCATTGGTGAAACATACATCCAGCGAAGGCATAATCCCATCAATGAAGCGATAAAAAAATTAATAAAACAGATTAAAATCCAGCTCCTTTTCATAATTTATCCTCTATAATTAATTTTAATCTTTTCTGTAGAAAGCGGATGGTTTTCTAATTCTTTAAAAGAATGCCCAAGTTTTTCTATTGTCGTGGCTCCATTTACAAAATGCTGAATGTAATAATTGCCTGAATACCCTAAATTTTCCAGAAAGAAAATCATTTCCTGAAGGTCTTTTTTGTTTAATAACGCAGAATGTACGGTTGTGCGAACTTCAAAAGGTACGTTGTTTTGAAGCAATAAAAGCAATGATTTAGCAAAAGGAATAAAAAGTTTAGACTGGGTAATTTTTTCAAAATTCGCAGGCATTGCTTTAAAATCAAGTGCTACATAATCAATGAGTTCTTTTTTAATCAGTTCATTAAGTATTTCAGGATGCGATCCATTAGTATCAATTTTGATTAAAAAACCCAATTTTTTGATTTCTGTAATAAATGAAACCGCTTTTTTGTGCAACAAGCATTCACCTCCGCTAAGAACTACTGCGTCTAACAAATGAATCCTGTTTCTAAGAAATTGAAGTGCTTTGTCAAAAGAAATAGTTCCTTTTCCAAATACAATTTCAGGATTATAGCAATATAAGCATCGCATATTACAGCCCGCAAACCAAAGAATGCAAGCTGATTGATGCGGATAATCTAATAATGTGAAAGGCGTAATACTGTAAATTGGTGCGCTAACATTTTCCTTCATTGAAATGGGTTCGTTGTTTGTGTTCTCCTTTTTTACCAATATTAAAACTTTCAACGGGTCTGTGATAGCCCATTACTCTCGTGTACACCAGGCATTTGGTGCGTAATTGTTGATTTTGTTCTAAAATCGCGTTGGCTGGTTTCATTTATACTGTTTTTTAGTTGTTAATATTGAGTTGCGGTTATAAAGAGTGTATCAGTTTAGGAAAATGAATAGAACTCTTTTATGAATTTTGCATTTAGTTTACTAAGTCGCAATAAGCTTTGTTTTTTCTTCAATAATAATTTCATCACATTTAGGGCAATACTCATGCTCTCCGTTCAAATAACCATGCACAGGGCAAACACTAAATACTGGGGTTACGGTTATATAAGGTAATTTAAAATTGGTAATTACTTTTTTGACAAATTTTTTGCAGGCTTCAGGAGAGCTTATTCTTTCGCTCATGTACAAATGCAAAACAGTTCCTCCAGTGTATTTACATTGCAATTGGTCCTGAAGTATCAAAGCTTCAAATGGATCTTGGGTAAAGTCAACCGGGATTTGAGAACTATTTGTGTAATAGATGTTTTTTTCTTGTCCCGCCTGAATAATATCTTCAAAACGTTTTTTGTCTTCTTTGGCAAAACGATAAGTGGTTCCTTCTGCCGGAGTAGCCTCCAGATTGTAAAGATTTCCGGTTTCTTCCTGAAACTGTTTCATTCGGGTGCGAATATGCTCAAGGATTTCAGAAGCAAATTCAATACCGGTTTCAGAAGTTATGTCGTCACTGTTGTGAGTGAAATTCTGAATCATTTCGTTCATTCCGTTTACACCAATTGTTGAAAAGTGATTTCTGAAATGCTGTAAATAACGTTTTGTGTACGGATACAATCCGCGATCGTACATTTTTTGAATGCAGGTTCTTTTTTTCTCTAAAGTAGATTTAGAGATCAATAAAAGTTTGTCTAATTGATCAAATAATGCTGCTTTATTACCTTTGTATAAATAACCCAAACGAGCCATATTGATAGTGACGACGCCAATACTTCCTGTCATTTCAGCACTTCCAAAAAGCCCGTTTCCACGTTTCAATAATTCACGTAAATCAAGTTGCAGGCGACAACACATACTGCGAACAGCATTGGGCTTGTAGGCATTTTTATTTTCTGTTTTATTGCCATTTTCGTCTAAAACATATTGACTTCCAATAAAATTTTGGAAATAAGAAGAACCAATTTTGGCTGTGTTTTCAAAAAGTAAGTCTGTGTTTTCGCCATCCCAATCAAATTCTTCGGTAATATTAACTGTTGGAATAGGAAATGTAAAAGGCTGTCCATTGGCATCACCTTCGGTCATTACGGTATAATACGCTTTATTGATGAGGTTCATTTCTTTTTGAAAATGCTCATATCTTAAGTCAGTTAATTGGTTAACACCCCTCTCTTTGGCACGAAGCAAAAGATCGTAGTTGAAATTGCTTTCAAAAATATGATGATCGTTTTTGGTCGGAATTTGAGTTTTTAAATCCTCCGGAACAACCCAATCCAAGGTGATATTGGTAAACGGTGACTGCCCCCAGCGGGCAGGAACATTCAGGTTGTAGACAAAACTCCGTACCGCTTTTAAAACTTCATCAAAAGAAAGGTTATCCTTGAAAACATAAGGAGCTAAATAGGTGTCAAAAGAACTGAATGCCTGTGCTCCGGCCCATTCGCTTTGCAAAATGCCAAGAAAATTCGCCATTTGACCTAAAGCCTCCCTAAAATGAGAAGGAGCTTTGCTCTCTACCCGGCCTCTTACTCCGTTAAAGCCTTCATTGAGCAATACGCGCAGGCTCCAGCCTGCACAATAGCCAGTGAGGCAATCCAAATCGTGAATATGAATGTCGCCATAACGGTGTGCATATCCTTCTTCTTTAGAATACACTTTATCTAACCAGTAATTAGCAATAACTTTTCCTGCTACATTGTTCACCAGTCCGGCATTCGAATAAGAAGTGTTGGCATTGGCATTGATGCGCCAGTCTGTTTGTTGTATGTATTCTTCAATAGTCTGGGTACTGTCTACATAAGTTGTATCATCATTCAGGCCTTCAAGATGTTCACGTTGCAACTTTCGTGTGTGTCGAAACAACATAAAGGAACGCATCACATCAAAATGATTTTTATCAAATAACTTTTTTTCGATTAAATCCTGAATTTCTTCAACAGACCATACTTCTTTATTTGCCAGTAGGATCATTACACTTTCAAAAACACTTTCATCAACAACTACAGAGATACTCTGAAAACTTTTTTCAATTGCATCTTTGATTTTACAACTTTCAAATGGGTTGTACTTTCCATTTCTTTTGATAACATATTTTTCCATAGTTGTGGTTTCTTAGTGTTTGATATAGCCTTATTTTTGAGCAGAAAAATCTTTTTCCAGTTTAGCTGCTTTTGGAAACAAAATGTTATTTTCTAAATGAATATGTTTGTGCAAATCCTGTTCAAATTCTTCGAGCATCGCAAATGTTACTTTATAAGTGTTACAGGCATCTGATGGGGGCGTATAATTGCTGGTGAGTTCTGCTATTTTTCTAAAACGCACTCCTTCATTATCATGTTCCTTCATCATTACAGCGATCGGATTTTCAACTGTTCCAAAATAAGGCTGCTCAATTAATATATCAGATATAGTGGCATGAACCATTTTTTTGATGAAAGGAAATAAAATCAATTCTTCTTTTTTCATGTGTTGTGCCAGTTCTCCCGCACAACCTTTAAAGAGTTCGTTAATTTCGAGAAGTTCGGGATGATTGGCTCCGTGTACTCGGCTTAATTTGTCTAAAAATTGCAGTAAAATGGGTGTTTTTTCAGATACATATCTGTGATGTGTTTTCTCAATATAATCAGCTAATAAATCAATTGGCCATGCGTTATAATCAATCCCGGAATCGCTTTTTGATGAAAGGACAGCTTCGATTTCCTGTAATAAAACATCTGGACTGACTGCTTTTTTCTGGCAGGCTTCTTCAATGCTTCTGTTTCCGTTACAGCAAAAATCTATTCCATATTTTGAGAATAAGGCGGCAGTTCTAAAATCTTTTGCTACGTATTCTCCTATTGTAATTTGTTCTAAAGTTTCCATAATTTCATGTATTTAAAATTTTATTTTTCTATATAAAAGAGTTTTTTGTCTTTTAAATTAAGACAGTTTATTAATAGTTTGTTATTCAGTTGCCTGATGGTAATCTAGTGGGTTATTTTGATATTGTAAAATTCGTTTAATTAAAAAAGGCAGAATATGATTTAAATCATATTCTGCCTTTTTTTTAAATGCTTTTAACCAAAGAAAAGTAGAAATCTTATTCGTTTTTCTGTTTAAAGAAAAAAAAGAGCCTCTCATAAATAGCTTTTCTTTTCAGGATATATTTTTTCTAAAAAAGTACTGAACATGACAAATATCATAATAAAGGATGTTTTTGTCCTTTATATTTACACTATAAATTTGAAACCAAAATAATATGAAAACCAAGGTTAATTTAAACAGACAAACAAGGGTGATTTTTACAATACTACTTGTGCTGATGATACTGATTTCCTGTAAAAAAGAAGGGGAATCAAAAAACTATGAAAATATTGAGGTCAAAGGACAACAAACAGCTGAACTCACGGCACCTCCGTTGGTTCCAAAGGCGGTGGGAAACCGTGAAGCCACAAAATTAGTGGTCAACATGGAAATTAAAGAAATTGAAGGAGAAATGGTAGATGGTGTAAAATATACCTATTGGACGTTTGGAGGTTCTGTACCGGGAAGTTTTATAAGAACCAGAGTAGGTGATGAGGTAGAATTTCATTTAAAAAACCATCCTGATAACAAAATGCCGCATAATATTGATTTGCATGCGGTAACCGGGCCGGGAGGAGGAGCAACTTCATCGCTGGTAGCACCGGGGCACGAAAAAGTATTTAGTTTCAAAACCATAAATCCGGGGCTGTACGTGTATCATTGTGCTACAGCTCCGGTTGGAATGCACATTGCAAACGGAATGTACGGGTTGATTTTGGTCGAACCGGAAGGAGGATTGCCACCTGTTGACAAAGAATATTACGTTATGCAAGGCGATTTTTATACTAAAGGCAGCTATGGAGAGCAGGGTTCTCAGCCATTTGATATGGATAAAGCCATAAAGGAACAACCCGATTATGTGGTTTTTAATGGAAAAGTTGGCGCTATTGCCGGAGAAAAAGCCTTAACGGCAAAAGTTGGAGAAACGATACGTATTTATATGGGTAATGGAGGTCCTAATTTGGTTTCGTCTTTTCATGTTATTGGAGAAATTTTCGACAAGGTGCATATTGAAGGTGGAGATCTGATTAACAAAAACGTCCAGACTACTTTAATACCAGCAGGCGGTTCAGCCATTGTAGAGTTTAAAGTAGATGTTCCCGGAACGTTTATAGTAGTGGATCACTCGATTTTTAGAGCTTTTAATAAAGGAGCACTTGGAATGTTGAAAGTAGAAGGTCAGGAAAATAAAAAATTATATTCCGGAACCATACAAGATGGAATTTACTTACCAGAAGGAGGAACAATTCAAGGTATGCCAAAAGGAAAAGCCGTTCCTAAAAGCATTGTTGCAAAAACCGTTTCTGAACAAATCAAATCAGGTAAAGAATTATTTGACAGAACCTGTTATGCTTGTCACCAGTCTGATGGACAAGGTATTCCGAATGCTTTTCCTCCATTGGCAAAATCAGATTACCTGAATGCTAATCCTGATAGAGCAATTGGTGCAGTATTACACGGATTGAGTGGAGGAATCACTGTCAATGGTAAAAAATTCAATAATGTAATGACCAGCCAAAACCTTACTGATGAGCAGGTAGCAGATGTTTTGACATATGTGTACAACAGCTGGGGTAACAATAAAACAGTAATAACACCAGCAAAAGTACAAGCTGTTAGAGCCAGACCAGTACCAAAAGTTACTGCAGAACATTAAATAGTAAAGCAAAAAATAATTAAAAAATAAATCAAAATGAAAAAGTTTGTATTAAGTATCGTATCTATAGGAATGGGTTTATATGGTTATAGTCAAAATGCAGCAAACGGTAAATCTGTATACTCCAAAACCTGTATTGCTTGTCATCAACCAACAGGAGCAGGTATTCCCGGAGCATTTCCCCCTTTGGCTAAAGCTGATTATTTGAATGCCGATGTAAATCGAGCCATCAAACAAGTAATCAAAGGCTCTAAGACCCCAATCGTTGTTAATGGTAAAAAATATACCACACCAATGCCTCCTCAGGCTTTAAGTGACCAACAAATTGCAGATGTTCTGACGTATGTATATTCTAATTGGGGGAATAATAAAAAAGTAATAACGACAGCTATGGTAAAAGCGCAAAGAAAATAATAACCTGAGTTCGATTAATACAGCACAGAACTTTTTTACAAATAAATTATATCAGTTAATATTCCTGCAAGGTCTTTTTTTTTGACCTTGTAGGTATCTTATCATCAGTATTCATACCTACAAGGTTGAAAAAACCTTGCAGGATATCTAATAAATAACAAATTATTGAATAATCGACTCAGATTAATAAGTAAAAAGAGGACCAATGGCAGCACTAAAAACAATAACAACACTTTTTATATTCTGTGTAAGTTCTCTTTTTGCGCAAGAAGTAAAAATGGCATCCATAAAGAGTGGCAGTTTCGTTCCTCTTTATGGAGCTACTTCTGAAAAACCAGTCAATATCACCTCTTTTACGATTGATGTATATCCGGTGACCAATATACAATTTCTTGCTTTTGTCAAAAAATATCCCGCCTACAGTCGTTCTAAAATCAAAGGTATTTTTGCAGATAAAAGCTATTTGGCTCAATGGGTAAGTGATTTTGATTATGGTTCAAACAATTTGAGTACTGCTCCAATAACCAATGTTTCCTGGTTTGCTGCCAAAAAATATTGCGAATGCCAGGGTAAGAGATTGCCAACAATGGACGAATGGGAATATGTAGCCATGGCCGATGAAAACCGTATTGATGCCCGTTCTAAAAATGAATTCAATACATACATTCTGTCCTGGTATGAGAAACCAAAAACGTATTTAAATCCAGTTGGTCACACCTTCAGGAATTATTGGGGTGTTTATGATATGCACGGCCTGGTTTGGGAATGGACAGGAGATTTCAATAGTATATTTCTCTCTGGCGAGTCCAGAAAAGATAAGGCTACAGATAAAAATCTCTTTTGCGGAAGCGGATCCGTAAATGCCACCGATTTAATGAACTATGCCGCTTTTATGCGCTATGCCTTCAGGGGAAGCCTGAAAGCGAATTACAGTACTAAAAATCTGGGGTTTCGCTGTGCCAAAGATTTAAAATAGGTTCTAACCTTTTTACATTTAAAAAAAATGAAAAAACTCTTTTTGGGATTACTATTAATCCTTTTAGTTTTACAAGGATGTACGACTAATAAAAAATCCGAAGACAAACCGATTTCGGATTTATCTATTTATAATCTTCCTTCAAAATGGACCAATCAAAACGGACAAAATCTTGAAATGAAAGATTTAAAAGGGAATGTACTGGTAATGGTGATGATTTACACTTCCTGCAAGGCGGCTTGTCCCAGATTAGTGGCTGATATGCGAAACATAGAATCCCGCTTACCTGATGCTGTCAAACCAAATGTCAAATTTGTATTGGTAAGCATTGATCCGGAAGTTGATACCCCAAAACGATTAAAAGAGTTTGCTATTGCAAACAAAATGGACAATAATCAATGGGAGTTTTTGAGATCTACTGAAGAGAATACCCGGGAATTTGCAGCTGTTTTGGCTGTAAACTACAAGAAAATTGCACCTTTAGATTTTTCGCATTCTAACATTATAAGTGTCTTTAATACCGAAGGAGAATTAACATTTCAGCAAGAAGGCCTGGGTGTAAATTCTGATGCAACGATTAAAAAAATTACTGAAGAAGCCGAAAAGCTAAATTAGACCTTTCCTTAAAAATCTAAAAAATGAAAATCTTAAAAATAATTGTTCTGACACTTTTAGTAGTGGTCAGCAGTAATGCTTTTGCTCAGGAACTGGATGTAAATTTGCAAATCCGGCCTCGTTATGAGTTTCGAAATGGTTATAAAGCACCAATTCCTTATGGAGAAACGGCAGCTCAGTTTGTCTCATCCAGAACTCGTTTGAGTTTGAATTTCAGCCAGGATCAGTTTATCACCAGACTTAGTATGCAAAACGTCCGGGTTTGGGGAGATGTACCTACAAATACTAAATCGGATGTAAATGGAATTCAGTTGTATGAAGCCTGGGTGCAATATAACTTTACTGAAAAATGGAGCGCACGTTTGGGCCGTCAAGTGATTTCGTATGACAACCAACGCATTTTTGGTGAAGTAGACTGGGCACAACAAGCACAAAGTCATGATGCTGTGACAGCAACTTTTAAAAGGAACAAAAGCCATTTAGATCTGGGGTTTGCCTACAATGCAAATACAGAAGCCGAACTTACAGTACCTTATACTGTAGCGAATTACAAATCGATGCAATTTGCGTGGTATCATACCGAAATAGGAAAAATAAATGTAAGTCTTTTATTTTTAAATACCGGTTACGAAAATAAATTAACTCCACCAATACCCACACCGCTTCCGGAACTAAAAGTAGATTATATGCAAACCTTTGGAACTTATTGGAATACCAAAGGAAAATCCTGGGATGGGGATTTATGGTTTTATGGACAAACAGGAAAAAATGCAGCTAATACAGTAAGTGCTTTTGATGGCGCGCTAAATTTTAATTATACACTGACCAATAAATTTAAAGTTGGTTTTGGATACGAATATCTTTCCGGAAAAGGACAGGAAAATACCAGTTCTGTTATCAAATCATTTCATCCCGTTTTTGGAACTAATCATGCTTTTAATGGGTATATGGATTATTTTTATGTTGGTAATTATAGAAATTCGGCAGGTTTGCAAGATGCTTTTTTAAAACTCAGCTACAAAACAGATAAATGGCAATTTGGTTTATTGCCTCATGTTTTTAATGCTGCAAATACTGTTTTAGACAGCAATGGCCATAAAATGAGCTCTTATCTTGGAACCGAAATTGACTTTACAGCAGCTTATTCCGTTCATAAATATGTAAATATTTCAGGAGGTTATTCGCAAATGTTTGGAACAGCATCGATGCAGGTTTTAAAAGCCGGTGATGTAAATCATACCAACAATTGGGCCTGGTTAATGATTAATGTAAATCCTCAGATTTTTTCGTACAAAAAATAATTCACTTCAAAGCTTTTTATTAATAAGCTTTTGTAACTCCCTGACTTCATTTGGGAGTAATAAGTCTTCTTTGTCTTTTTGTTAAATTATAGATTTTATGATTTAATTTTATTAATTTCATGTTTAAAATCTAATTATTTTAGCTTAATGTTAATAAGATGATTTATATCATGTTTTAAGATTAAGGACAATTTTATCTTTGTTTAAGAATTAATCAAAGAAGGTATGAGTAACTTATCACAATCACACAGAATATTATTTCTAAACACTCTCGCTTTTGCAGTTTGTTTTGCTTGTTGGACTTTAAATGGTGTATTAGTCACTTTTTTAGTTGATCAGGAAATATTTAACTGGACAGTAGTTCAAATTGGCTGGCTATTAGGAATTCCAGTACTTACAGGCTCGCTCATGCGTTTGCCAATGGGAATTTTAACCGATAAATATGGAGGCCGAATTGTATATTCGACTTTGCTGATTTTGGCATCTGTTCCTTTATTCCTGCTTCCTTTTGCTGTTAATTTTTGGATGTTTGCACTGTTGAGTTTTATGTTTGGAATGGTTGGAACCAGTTTTGCAGTTGGTGTTGCTTATACTTCATTATGGTATCCCAAAGAATGGCAAGGCCGCGCTTTGGGAATTTTCGGAATGGGGACTGCAGGAGCTTCTATAACTCCTTTTATAGCGCCCAGTATGTTGAAATACTTTTCAGAATCCGATCCCGTAAATGGCTGGAAATATCTGCCTGTTATTTATGGAGGAGTATTGTTGACGATGGGAATTATTTTTATTCTGTTTTCAAAAACAAAAAAAATAGAAGCAAAAGCAAAAACTGTTAAAGAGCTTTTACAACCTCTAAGAGAAGTACGTGTCTGGCGTTTTGGGACCTACTATTTTTTACTGTTTGGCTCATTTGTATCTTTTTCGCAATGGTTACTGCCTAATTTTATGAATGTCTATCATACAACTTTAATTTTAGGAGGGCTGTTTACCACTTGTTTTAGTTTACCGGCAGGTGTTATTCGTGCTTTTGGAGGATTTTTATCCGATAAATTTGGAGCCAGAAAAGTGATGTATTGGGTGTTAAGTACTTCGGTAGTATTGAGTTTTCTGCTCTTATTTCCAAAAATGAATATCACAACCTCAGGGAATGGTTTAATGGCAGCAAAAGCCGGAACAGTTACACAAGTTTCTCCTTCTAAAATAGTTATTGGAGAAAGAGAATATCTGGTTACTCCAAAAGAGGTTAAAGCAGAGCACAATCCGTTTTTTCCATCTAAAAAAACCTGGCAGGAAGTAGTGGTAGCAGAAAATCAAAAAGTTCAGAAAAAAGAATTAATAGCAGACGGAATAACACAAATTCATTTTGAGGCAAATATGTGGGTTTATCTTGTATTGGTTATTTTGATTGGCGCTTGCTGGGGAATTGGTTCAGCGGCAGTTTACAAACACATTCCTGAATATTTTCCAAATCAGGTAGGGGTTATTGGAGGAATGGTAGGAATGATTGGTGGTTTGGGAGGATTTATCGGCCCAATAGTTTTTGGATATCTGCTTGCTTTTACTGGTTTTTGGACTAGTTCATGGCTCTTTATCTTTGCCTTATCGATTACATGTTTAATTTGGATGCACCGCGTAATTGTAAAAATGACCAGAGAAAAGTTACCCGAATTTGCTCAGGATATGGACAGAAAAGAGACCATAAAATAAATATAAATATTATTTGTTTTTATTTTAAATAAGAAATAAAATGGTCCGTTGATTCTTTAAATCAGACTAAATCAGTCTTTTTTATTGTAAATTCATTGTTGAATATCATAACATCACAGAACGTTATTGTTAATGATTGGTACTTACGTAATTTAACTTATTTTTTTACTTAGTTTTGCTCAAAATTATAATTTTTAAAAATTAACCGTTACTCTTTTAATTGGTATTTAAAGGTGAGCTGGTGTAATATAATTTAAAATGAAAGATAGAAAGTACAATATAAAAGCCTTACTCATTGCTACTTCAATGTCCATCCTAATGATTGTATTAGTGTTTTACGGATCCAGAGAATTGCAAAATTTTGATGCAGCATTAATTACGTATTTATTTGGGACAGTGTTTGCTTTTTTTGGTATTGTCTACCGCTATTCTGTTTGGCTGCAAAGACCTCCAACCTGGATATATTTTAAAAGAGGAATTAGTTATTTGTTTACAGGAAAAGTGTTTTCTCATTTTTGGTTTGCTTCTAAAGAATCTATTGAAAATATTGCTTTTCAAAAGTTTATTTATCCAAGAGGAAAATATCGATGGATGGCGCATTTTATGATTGCCATAGGTTGTACTTCTGCTTTTTTAATTACGATTCCGCTGACTTTTGGATGGATTCATTTTTCAATGGCGCCTAATAGCATAAGCGTATACGAGGCACATTTTTTTGGTTTCAAAGTCATGGATTTTGAATTGGGTTCCATTATCGCATTCTTGACTTTTCATGCTTTAAACTGGTCTTCTTATTTGGTTATTTTTGGTTCATTATACTATTTAAGAAGACGTTTGACAAATCCGGGTTTGATTGCTACTCAAACTTTTGAAGGTGATCTGTTGCCTCTCATTTTATTAATTGCTATTTCGGCTACAGGTTTAGGATTAACCTATTCGTATCAGTTTATGAAAGGTTTTGCCTTTGATTTTCTGGCCGTTTTGCATGCTGTAACGGTAATTATGTTTTTGATTTGGATTCCGTTCGGGAAGTTCTTTCATATCATTCAGCGTCCGGCGCAAATTGGAGCCCATATTTATAAAAAGCAAGGGATGAAAATGGGAATGGCTGTTTGTGAGCATACCGGAGAAGCATTCACAACCAGTTTGCACATTAAAGATCTTAAAATAGTAACAAAAGAATTGGGTTTTAATTTTGACAGACCAGACGGAACCTCACATTTAGACCTAAGTCCTGAAGGAAAAAGATCTCGTTTAGCCCAAGCGCACCTGAAAGCCCGACAAGAAGGCGGAAATTTATTTGGATAATTTATAAGTAATCAATCTTCGTTTTTTTTGTATTCAGTTAGAGTTTGTGAATTATCTACATTAATTAGGTACAAATAATATAAAATAGAGAAAAACTAAGAAAAGAAATATAAAAAACATGGCAAAATTACCTGTTTCAGAACAAAACATTATAACACAATTTGGTCCACATAAAAATTATACTCCTAAGGATGGATATGAAGGGAGAGATGAACCGGATGAATTGGTAAAAACGCATTGCTGTTTTTGCGGAATGCAATGTGGTATTCAATTGTCGGTAAAAGACAACAAAGTAGTAGGTTTTGAGCCTTGGATGGAATTTCCATTCAACGAAGGAAGGTTGTGTCCAAAAGGGGTACAGCGTTATTTACAAAACAATCATCCCGACCGTCTTTTGTCTCCACTAAAAAGAGTAGAAGGTCAGGGATTTGTACCAACATCCTGGGATGATGCAATGGGTAAAACCGTTTCGGAGATTAAAAGAATTCAGGAAAAATATGGTAACGATGCATTCTCCGTTCTTTCCGGAGTTTCGCTGACCAATGAAAAAAGTTACCTGATGGGTAAATTTGCCAGGGTAGCTTTGAAAACCAAAAATTTAGATTACAACGGGCGTTTATGCATGGTAAGTGCAGGAGCGGGAAATAAAAAAGCATTTGGTCTCGACCGGGGTTCTAATAATTATTCTGATTTAGAATATGCCGAAGTTATAATTGTAGCCGGAGCCAATGTTAGTGAAACTTTCCCCACTCTAACCCACTGGATCTGGAAAGCCAGAGATCGGGGAGCAAAACTTATCGTCATTGACCCAAGAATAATTCCGTTGGCCAGAACAGCCGATCTCCATTTGGATGTCCGTCCGGGTACAGATTCAGCATTGTATGGCGCTATGCTAAAATATTTGGTCGATCATGATATGCTGGATCATGATTTTATTGATAATCATACGTCCGGTTTTCAGGAAACTATAGATGCTGTAAAAGAGTATACCTTAGAATGGGCAGAGGAAGTTACAGGAATTAAAAAAGAAAAAATTGAACAAGCTGCCAGATTATGGGGCAAAGCCAAAACGAGTTTTTTACTTCATGCCCGCGGAATCGAACATCATTCTAAAGGAGTAGATAATGTTTTGGGCTGCATTAATTTGGTTTTAGCGACAGGGAGAATTGGACGCCCATATTGCGGCTATGCTACTATAACCGGACAAGGAAATGGGCAGGGTGGTAGAGAACACGGTCATAAATGTGATCAATTACCAGGAAACAGAGACATTGAGAATCCGGAACATCGCAAATATATTTCAGAAGTTTGGGGTATAAATGAGAAGGATTTACCCGGAAAAGGTTTGTCGGCGTATGAAATAATCGAAGCCATTCATCGCGGTGAAATCAAAGGATTGCTATCCATTTGTTTTAATCCTTTAGTTTCTTTACCCAATAGTAATTACGTTCGGGAAGCTTTGGAAAAGCTAGAATTTTATGTTTGCATTGATTTTTTCTTAAACGAAACAGCCCGTCATGCCGATATTGTTCTGGCAGGTTCATTACAAGAAGAAGAAGAAGGCACAACTACTTCAGCCGAAGGTCGTGTTATTCGCATTCGTCAGGCAGTAACTCCTCCCGGAGATGCCAGAACCGATACTTCGATTATTTTGGAATTAGCAAAACGATTAGGAGTTAAAGATAAATTTACCTACGATAACAGTGAAGCTGTTTTTAATGAACTACGTGTAGCTTCAAAAGGAGGAACTGCTGATTATTATGGAATTACCTACCAAAGAGTTGAAGACGAAATGGGCGTTTTTTGGCCATGTCCGGAAATTGGCCATCCCGGAACACCCCGTTTATGGGAAGATAAAAAATTTAGGACAGCTGATGAAAGAGCTCATTTTAATCCGGCTCCTTACAAACTTCCGGGCGAAGTTCCAAATGCCGATTATCCGGTAATTTTGACTACAGGACGTGTGGTTTCCCAATATCTGAGCGGTACACAAACCCGAAGAATTGGAAAATTAGTTGATCAGTACCCGGAACCATTATTAGAAATTCATCCCAATCTGGCGCAACAATACGGAATTAAACAAAGAGAATTAATAAAGGTCACTACCCGCCGTGGCGAAGGCATTTTTCCTGCAAACATTGTAGAAACGATTCGGGAAGATACGGTTTTTATTCCGTATCACTGGTCTGGAAAAAAATCGGCTAATCAACTAACAACAGGAGAATTAGATCCAATTTCTAAAATTCCGGAATTCAAAGTTTGCGCCTGTCATTTAGAACCATTACATGAAATAGCACCACCTTCGAATGAATCTTTGGCCTATGCCAGTGTTTAATCTTTAAAAACAAAAAATGAATTATACCAATTTTAATAAAAATGAAGAGTTTTTTGTAGATATGCAACGTTGCATTGGTTGTAAGGCCTGTGAAATGGCTTGCGCTGAATGCGAAACAAATGGACAGGAATCTATGATACATGTAAATTATGTAGACAGAGCTTCAACTGTGCAGACAACTGTTCAGGTGTGTATGCACTGTGATGATCCTGTTTGTGCAAATGTATGTCCCGCTGATGCTATCTCAAAAGACGAATTCGGAATTGTCCATACCGCCAATACAGAAAGATGTATTGGTTGTTCGAATTGCGTAATGGCTTGTCCATTTGGAGTTCCGAAAAAAGAAGAATCGTACGATTTGATGATGAAATGTACAATGTGTTACGACAGAACAAGCGTAGGCAAAAAACCAATGTGTGCTACTGTTTGCCCAAGCGGGGCTTTGTTTTATGGAACCAGAGAGGAAATACAGGAAATGCGTCCAAACAGCTCACCTGTAAATACTTTCCTTTTTGGTCAAGAGGTAGTAAATACAAAAGTTAATATTATGATGCCGAAAGGCAGTAATGAATTAATAATTTATTAGAACAAATTCATGTCTAAAGAAGATAATTTAAATAAAAATTGGAAAAAAGATTTTCCAATCGAAAAACAACAGGCAACCAATGTAAGTCGTCGTGATTTTGCAAAATTCCTGACATTAGTGTCAGGAGGATTAATGGTTGGAAGTGGTTTGGTAGCAGTTAAAGCCCATCTTTTTCCAAAGGATGAGGTAAAAGGAGAACATTTTGTATGTAAAAAAGATGAGGTGCCGGTAGGTGGTACCCGTGCTTTTGTTCTGGAAGGGAGTACAATTCCTTATATATTGATTCATCTGGAAACAGGAGAGTTTAAAGCTTATGAACAAAAGTGTACTCATCTTTCCTGTTCTGTTTTTTACAAACCCGGCACCGGAATTATTCATTGTCCATGTCACGAAGGTTCTTTTGATGCGCAGACCGGAGATGTTATTGCAGGACCGCCGCCGAGAGCTTTGCCTAAGTTAGAAGTGTTTTTTAAAGATAATGCTGTTTATGTAAAAGCAGCTGAAAACGCAGAAGAAAGTTTAGGATAAAAATCAGTAAATAAAATAAGAGTATGAGTAATTTTAGAAGAAGTCAGAATCAAGCCAATCCTAATAAATTGAATGCAATACTTTCGACCATTATCTTTATATTAATTCTAAATGTAACGATTCAAATTTGGTTATTGTATGCCTCCTTAAATAATGCTTTGGATAATAATAAAGAAATTCTTATTCCTGCTTTTGTAGCTTCTTTGATATTATTTTTAATAGGTATTGGTTTGCTCTATTATCTTCCAATTGGGAATTCAAAAAAGCAATCGTAAGCGTATTACCTGTGTAAATCGTTCTGTTTAATTAAACACTCATTTTTAATATTAATTTCTTCAGTTTTATTGATTGTCTTTTTTGCACATTCTAATTTGTTAAACCCTGAGCAGAATCAATCATTTTGTTAATTCTCATCAGTATTTGTTCTTCATATATTTCCTGCTTCGCATCGCTTTTTTTTCCAGAACTGAAATTTTCACTTATCGCATAACTTTTTACAAAATGACTTTTTTTTGCTCCAAGACTATAATGCCAGCTGCCCATTTCGGAACTGACAAAGATCACAGCTTCTTCAAGTTTCATGATTTTTTTCTTTTCAGAAACAGGACTCATTCTGTAAACTGAGTTAGCTCTCAGATCAAAAGTATAGCTAATTTTTGCCCTTATCAGAATATCGTATAAACTATGAATAACACCATAGGCTAATAAAATGTAAAGGGCAAAAAATAAAGTTTCATCCAGCATTTCTCTAAATAATGACAATAGAATTGCTGCAGCAAAAATCCCTGCTAAAAACCATGATGATAATTTCTGGAGTGGTTTTAAAGGCTGAAATGAAAACGAATTTGAATTTTCTTTAATATTATATTTTTCCCGTATGTTCATTCTTGTCAAGTATTTCGTCTATTTCGTTTGCCAGATTCTGCATTGCTCTTGTGGTAAAGCCCTGAGCAATCAAGTGCGTTTTTTCTTTTCCGTCTTTTAAATAATTGATATTTAGAGAAGTGTTGATTGTAATAAAATATTGCTTCATTCTTATCAGTTCAAAATTTTGAAAATCTTTCAGCCCAATAGGAACAGGTTTCCCAATTAGCCCTACTTTGATGATGATTTCCTGTGTGTCTAAATCTATAATAACCTGTTTTGACCAAATAGAAATAACAGCACAAACAGACAAAACACCAAATATCCAGAACATAGTCATATTGTCTATCCAAATTCCGCCTATTGCAAAAGCAGCAAGCCCTGTGCTGATCATTATAGAAAAGCCATATTCACGTTTCATGACATATTTATTGCCCTCTTTTATAAAATATTTTAGCTGCGTCATGAGAATTTATTCTATGGTTACACCGTCTATAATTAAGGAACGGCAATTCAGTGAAAAATATGAACTCGAATAATCGCCGTTTAGCTGATCGCTTAAGGCATCTAATGTTGCACCTTTAAACTCAAATTTTCTCGATGGCGTTTTCCCGTAAGTATCCGTCATAGTCAGTTCACCGTCGATTCCGTTTTTATTTTTAGCAAAAGCCTTTAACAAAGCAATATTTTGTTTTTCAAAATCAATTGCCAGGTAATGATTTTTTGGATCTGTTTTGTCTAACGGATCTTTTGATGACAAAGTTGAGTTTCTCGTAAAAGAAACTGTTGCAGAGCGAACGGCTGCTGTAATAGTTTTATTTCCGTCTTTTACGATGATTTCAATTTTTGTACGTTTTTCTTCAGTTTGTCCATAGCTGAGTTGAGCAAAAAAGCAAAAAAAGATAAATAGTAATGAAAGGATTTTCTTATTCATGATAGTGTTGATTTTAAAATAATTTAACAGAACAAGATTACTCCATACAAAAACCAATAGCAATTGCGAATTGGTAAATGGAATGTTTAGATTTTTATTTGGTTAATTCTAAAATATATCAGGAAACAGGCAGTTTTTGGTCTCCAATTAAGTATTTGTAATCAGCTTTTTATCATTTAAAAACCATGATGAAATGTTTGGTAAGTCTAATCACAATTTGTACTTTGGCGACAATTACCATTATTTATGCTTCAAATTTTCACATCTGATTTCAAAAAAACGAGAAAAATTCACTATCCTTTTTTGGTGTTATTTTGCTTTTTATTGACAATCGTAATGCAGGCGCAAAGTATCTCTACTGTCGAAAAAATGGCGAGTCAGGGTTATGCCAGACGTTTTTCTGATACTGTAGCTTCTCTTAAAATTCAGCAGCAGGCTCTTAGTTTGGCAATAAAAAATAAGAACAAAGAAGATGAAGTGATTTGTTATTCGTATTTAGCATTAACACAGAGGCGTCTGTTGCATTTAAAAGAGTTTTTGCATTATGCAGATACCGCTTATTACCTTTCGCAGAAAATAAATAAAATTAGGGCAAAAGCATATGCGGCTGGGGCAATGGGGTCTTTAAAATCGTATATCGATGATAAGCCTCAGGCACTTGAGTATTCTCTGGAAGCCTATAAATTGTTTTCTAAAATAAAGGCACACGATCAATGTGCTAAAATTGCTTCAGATATCTCGTACCTTTTTTCACCTGCATCACCTCCAAAAGTCGAAAAATATGCAAGAGAAGCAATGGTTCATGCTGCAAAATCCGGAGATGCTGAAAGCGAGTTGTATGCAAGATTAGCTTTTGGAAGTTTTTTGACCGATAAACTCGAAACCGGAGGGATAGCAGATTGGGAAGCTGCCATGGATTTTTTTAAGGAGACAGTTTCTTTGGCAGAAAAAAAATCAGATCAAATTGTCAGCAAAAGCAACATCGGAATTGCCTATATCAATCTTGCTGATCTTTATACCAAAAGCCTACAGCCAATTGACGAAAAAGCTTTTCTGAAAAATCTGGAAAAAGCCACTGCAATTGCCAAAAAATACAATGTAAAAATCATCTACAGAAGTGCGATTGGACTTGAGGGATATTACTTTACCCAAAAAGGCGATTATATAAAAGCAGAACTTCTTTTTATTGACGGAATCAATTATCAAAAAAGCCTTCCGTATACTGATAATTATCTGTTAGCTACATTTTACAGCTCTTTAAAAGATGTTTCGGTAAAGCGAAAAGATTTTCAGGCCTACTATGGTTATGATACGCTTTATGCGAAATACAATCAGCTAAAATACAACGAGTCGACACAGTCAAAACTCCAAAATGCCGAGGCCAGATATGAATCTTCCAAAAAAGCAGAACGTATTAAACAACTGGAACTCGAAAACGAATTACAACAGAAAAATAAGTTGTTGGGTTATGCCATTGCAGGAGTTTTACTGATAGGACTAATATTTATGTTCAGGTCTTATTACTACCGTCAGCGATATTATCAGAACAGAGAAGATTTTTTAAAGCAGGAACAAGCCAATAGCGATCTGAAAGTACAGTTGATGGAAAAAGAAACCATCGAAAACCTTTCAGCAAGACTATCATTAGAAAGACGATTGCTGCGTTCGCAAATGGATCCGCATTTTATTTTTAATGCCTTAGGGAACATCCAAAGTATGATTTTGCAAAAAGATACTATCCCGGCCGTTTCTTATCTCAATAAATTTGCAAAACTCACCAGACAGGTTTTAGAACAATCACGCAAAGAAACCATTTCTCTTGAAGAAGAAATCAATACCTTAAAGAATTACATAGAACTCCAGCAGCTACGCCTAAACAATGGTTTTGACTATGTAATTGAATGCGACGATGCTGTTGAAACAGATGTTTTAATTCCGCCCTTATTGATTCAGCCTTTTGTAGAAAATGCTGTCTAACATGGCTTAAAACCACAGGAAAATAATGTACGCGGACGAATCGAAATTTATTTTAAAGAAGATGAAACCGGGCAAAGTTTAATCTGTACAATTAAGGATAACGGAATAGGGCTGGCAGCTTCGGGAAAATTAAAAATCAACGATGCACATCAATCTTTATCCACAACTATCACAGAGGAACGGTTGACAAAAATGCAAAAAGAGAATCCCGATGCCGGTTTTACGGTAAAAGAAAGAGATCCGGAAACTGAGGGGCAGGGTTGTATCGTAATTATAAATATTCCAATACTACAATGATATACAAAACAATAATTATTGAAGACGAACACCGATTAAGAGAAGCCTTGTCGATTATGCTGGAAATGGTTGCCGGAGACAGCATCCAGATTATCGGATATGCTGAAAGCGTTGATGAAGCCAAAAAGGTAATAGACAGACTCAAGCCTGATCTGGTTTTTATGGATATAATGCTCAAAGACGGAACCGGTTTTGAGGTCCTGCAGCAAATTTCGTTTAATGCTTTTCATCTCATCTTTACGACGGCCTATGAACAGCATGCCATCAACGCATTCAAATACAGCGCTGTTGATTATTTGCTAAAGCCTATAGATCCGCAGGAACTAAAAACCGCAATTGAGCGTATTGCCATTTTGCAGGAAAGAGTTCTGGAAAAACAGCAAATTACCGAATTGCAGACCAATCTGTCTAAAACGCCTGACAGACTTGTTTTGCCAACTCAGGAAGCAATGTATGTTGTCAAATTAGAACAAATTTTAAGATGTGAAACTTCGGGCTCCTACACCACTTTTTTCCTAACCGACGGCCGAAAAATCATGGTCTCCAAACCGCTAAAAAATTATGAGGATATTTTGGTTCCGCCAGTTTTTTTTCGGGTACATCAGTCACATCTTATCAATGTAAATGCCATTTTGAGCTATTCCCGCGAAGGAATGATTCACATGAATGACAAATCGGTTGTGCCAATTTCGAGAGCAAAAAAGGAGCAATTTTTCAAACTGATGAAAGACGAAGTTTAATTTTACAACAGCGATTTACAGTATATAGATTTAACTACGGCAAATACCAACTAAAAGCTACCCATGACAAAGTGGTGGTTTCACATTCGTTTCATTGTATCTATTTTTGGTCCAACTAATAATTAGAACAATGAATAATAAAACCTTATCAATCCTGAGCTACATCACCATTATTGGTTGGATAATAGCCTTCGTAAAAAGCAAAGACATAACGCCAAAAAGCGATCTTGTAACGTATCATCTTAAGCAGGGCTTTGGAATTTTTCTATTTTCTTTCGCAGTAAATATTATACTTTCTGTAGTTGTGTTCACGGTTACGTCGCTTTATTTTCTTAACTACATTGGTTACGCCATTTTTATTCTGTGGATTTTTGGCATAATCAATGCAGCCAACGAACAAAAGAAACCAATTCCGGTTATCGGAAAAATATTTGAAGACAAATTTAGTTTCATAAACTAAATTTAATTTTTACCTTTTGTTGCATTTTAATTTTGGATAGAAATATTATCCCAATGCGTTCAGAAATACAAATTGGGATAATTTCTAATAGAAAAAGTGCTTTTACAATTTTAGAAGCTTAATCCGGCCATTCGCTATATCTTTTATGGCGAACCCCGCCACAAAAGGATGCCACTGCTGTCCGGGCTAGGGCTTTAGTTTTCAGTAGAAGAAAAGAATGATTTACTCCTCAAAAACTTTTTCGGTACTCACAGAATTATTTTCCTGATACAATTTTTGCCCAATAACACCTTTATCGCCTAAAGCCCGTCCTTTGATTAACCATGCAATTCCAAAAGCAAAAAGCGAAAGTGATTCAAAAACCAAAGTCGAATAAGGAAAAAGATAAAATTTTTCCGCTACAGGTACCATAATAATAAA
Source organism: uncultured Flavobacterium sp. (assembly GCA_963513545.1). Classification (GTDB taxonomy): domain Bacteria; phylum Bacteroidota; class Bacteroidia; order Flavobacteriales; family Flavobacteriaceae; genus Flavobacterium. The sequence continues at coordinate 95,848 of CAUPQW010000010.1, read as the reverse complement.
TGTCAATATCGAATAGCCGCAAAATCGGTAAATGTTGTTTTCATTCAGGACACTTTTAGGAGTTTGAATTTCTTTTTCCTGACGAATTGTAAAAACATTGATGGCCAGTAAAGCGAATATTAAAAACAATAAAGCCGCAAATCCATAATGAAGCCAGCCAATCCATTTTTCATTAAGCGGAATAAGGCTATATGTTTTATCGGACATAATATCAGGATTTGTAGGAAATAAAGCTACTCCCAAAGCCATAACTCCTGCAATATTAGTTAATAAGTTGTCGTTTTTCCAGACTGAAATATTGCCACGGCCTTTATAACAAATCAAAAATAAACCTACTGCACATAAAGCTCCGGTAAAAATTTCCCTCAGATTAGTATAATAGTAATGACTTATCGAATGTTGAACAGGAGTTTCGAAAAAAGAAATAAAAGACAAAACAACTAACAGTATCGGCAGGCTAATTCCCAGATAACCAATCGCACGCCGAATTCTTCGATAAGTAAAAATATCATAATTTTCAATTTTTACTTCCTGATTGTTTATTTTCATGGTAATGATTATTTTGGATATTTAAATTACCGCATTATATCAGTGTCAACAGGAGTGTAGCCTAAATGCCTGCTTAAGGATAAAATTTGCCCTTTGTGATGATATTCGTGAGTAATAACATGAGTAAAAACCTTAAACGGTTTTGCTGAATTTTTGATGTTTTGTACTTCATATACTATTTCATCTTCAAAATCATCCATTTTTGAGATAAATTCCAGCATGAAATTATCTACATTATCAAACAGTCTAATAACGTCTTGTATTGTTTTAAAGTTTTCGTATTCAGCATAGATTACATTTTTTTTCAAAACAATATTCGCTATTCAGTATTCGTAAGTGTTTGCAACATGAACTAACAGATTTCTAATGCTTCCTCCACGGCCAAATGAAGTATTTTGATTAACAAAATCTTCTGCTGAAATTGTTTTACAAAATTCAAATAATATTCCACGAGATTCTTTTATGAATTCATATTGCTCTTTAGAGTATACAGCTATAAATTCCATAACGTAATATTAAATTTAGATGAGAAGTTATTTTTTAGAAAACAAATTCTCCACAACCCATGCCGGACCAATCATTAAAAACTGGATATCTTTAAGGAAAGAAGGCTTTTTGCCTTCAATATTATGTCCATAAAATTGCCCAATCCAGGCAATAACAAACACACCTATTGAAAATATCCACAGGGGCAATAACTGTGCGATATAATAATTGGCAATCAAACAAAGTGCTGAAAAAACAGCAATCTTAAGAGCCATAACAATTGATAATCTGATATAGAAAATAAGTACAAAAAGTAAAACGACAAAAGCCCAATTTTCAATAATTGGAGCATTTAATTTTAAAGTTGTAGAGATAAGCCCGGCCGGGATACTCATAAGTAATCCTACTATAGAAAAGTAAATTGCCGGAACACATATATAATGTATCGCTTTGTTCTTTGGGTTTTGGTGGCTAACTGCATATTCTTCAAACCATTGTTCTAATGTTCTCATTTTTCAGGGTTTAGGTGAATATCAAAGCTATTAAATATTTTTGAGTTTGTTGTAAATTTCGTTAAAGATTCTGGATTTCAAAATTGTGAATATCTATTTTACGAAAAGACGATTTTATTTCCGTTAAAATCTATCTTTGGCTTCCTTAAAAAAAACAAAGATGAGTGCAATTTGGTATGAGTGCAAGGTAAAATATAGAAAAACGGATGATATTGGATCACAAAAGGTTACAACAGAACCTTATTTGGTAGACGCAATATCCTATACGGAAGCTGAAAGCAGAATTAATGAAGAAATGAAGGCGTATGTTAGTGAAGAATTTAAAATCACGAATATAAAAGTGGCAAATTATGCAGAAATTCATCCTTTCGAAAATGCAGACCGTTGGTTTAAATCGAAAGTTTCATTAATAGCTTTTGATGAAGAGACTGGAAAAGAACGAAAAACAAACATGTATTTGTTAGTGCAGGCCAATGATGTAAAAGAAGCGTATGATAACACCGTTACAGTAATGAAAAAAACGATGGGCGATTATACAATTCCGGCTATTTCAGAGTCACCAATTATGGATGTTTTCCCTTATTTCAGTGGTGAAGAAGAAGAGTTGGAGCAATTAGAAAGATTCAATACCCTTAAAGCTTCTAAGCCGGAACTGGTTGCTGTGGGCGAAACGGCAGAGGATTTTACTGAAGCAGAAACGGAATAATTATCAATGAGATAGTTAGTTATTAAAACAAAAAAGAGAACTTATGGTTCTCTTTTTTGTTTTAATAATTTGGTAAGCACTTTATTTATTTTATAGTAAAAATTTGTATGAATTTATTCTTGGCAAGAACCTTCGTAAGAACAAGTTTTTCTTTTCTCAAAAGCGTACAATCCCATAGCAGCGTCTTTGAGGTTTTGGAGGACAGGTGTTAAAGTTCATTTTGCAAAAGCAAGACAATAATAGCCGCAACAACAAATGAAATCCATAAGACCAGAAGTATTTTTGTCGTTATATGTTTTGTTTTTTTATAGCCTGTATGAGACATCTCTTTTCTCGATTTAAATGATTTGTAATTTTAACTTTTGATTGAAAACGACTTCAAAAAAGGAAAAAACTAACTGATTTTGTTAAATTTATTAATAAGGCCAATATTACGAATTAAATCGATAAACTACAAAATAAACCGACAAAATACTTTAAAAAAAAATTAAACAGGATTTTACTTTAATAATACGTTGTAAACACTGAGATTTTGCTTGATACAGGTATAGAATTTCAACTAAAAAAAGCAAAAAAAAACACAACTACTATGTTGTGCTTTTGTTATAGAGAATTTTACTTGTGATTTTTGGAACCAGGAGAGTTATTTTTGGTTATAATCAAAAGCTTCATCCCATAATTTATCAATTTTAATCAGAGCTTTGTCGAGCGGAATAACCTCCCATTTAGTATTGGTTTCAATTCCAAGACCAATATTTTTTAGTTTTAATAAAGCATCTTTTACATCAAAATCAAGGTTTGTGTTTAGTTTAGTTTTAAACCATGACTCTATTTGATCATCAATTTCTTCTGCTGTTAACGGAATTTTACTTTCGTGTAAAAAAGTATAGGCTAAAATAGTTTCCTTAAGTACTTCTTCTTCAGATGAATTTAAAAGCGAATAAAAAGCACCGCTGTTATTTCCCAGATTTTTAAAGTACAGGCTGTCCGAAAGCATTTTAGAATATCTGATTTTTTTGTTTACAAAATTGTTGTATTGGCGAAAACAATAAGCAGATAAAATTCCCAATGCAATTAATCCCTGATTTAAGGAAGTTTTACTGTTTAGTATATCAATAGCTTCACCCGTTTGATAGGCATCATACATATTGATCAAAGCCGGAATTACTTTTGCACTTAATAATGAGATTCCGCCAAAAACTCCCGGTATCCAAAGAAGTAATTTATCGGTAGTAGACATTCTTGGAATTGCATTTGGAAAAATGGTTTCAAGATCGTTTTTAGGGACACGTTTAAATATTTTCAAAACGATCGATCCCGGATCTACAGGCATCTTCCCTAATTTTACTTTTTTCTTCTTAAGATAATCGGCTTCGTTATAATTTAGATAAATCATAACGCGATCATAATATTCAATCTCTATTTCTTTTTTCCAGAAAATATGTTTAGTAATTTTTTCTTTCGCTTTGTGATGACCGCGAACATACAGTTCATATTCTTTAAAAGCATTAAGGTCTATTGAAAGTTTTAAACCAATTAAATCCGAATCTTTAAAAGCTTTGTCCAGTGCTTCGTGCTCAACCCGACGATAGTTGCCATGATCCAAAACTTTGAGAAGTGTTTCTTTAAAGATCGAAAAATTACTCTTGCCTACAAATCCTTCACGTTCTTTCTCACTTAAATCCGGATCGAATAAAGCATAGTTTTGTTTTAGATTTCGATTAAGATTAAAAGCTTCATAATGATAGTAATGTTCGATGATATCGAATAACTTTTTAAAATCTTCTGCTTTTTTTTGATCGTCTGCAAAAGCAGCTATTTGTTGATCGAGTAAGAATTCCTTGTTAAAAGGAATGTAATGTTCTCGTGTCATATGAATTTGGATACTTTAATCTTAGTAGTATTTTCTTAAACGCAAAAATACCACTCGAAATTTGATTTTAAGAGGTAATTGTATTAAAGTTTAGTTATTGTTTAAAAGAGAATGATCTGATTGAGAATTTATTTTTAAATAGTTTAAACTTACTTTTCCATAACTGATGCAGCCATCAATACCGCACAATACCCATGAGGTTGGTTTTTGTAATTGTCGGAAGGGCAATCAATCGGACGGACAGCTAAATATTCTTTTGCATTATCCTTAATTCCCATACCGGGGCAAAAAGATTTAATTTGAGGTTTTCCATCGTTGTAAACAGTGATGTACTTTTTAAATTCTTTCCAGCCATTTTCAACCACTTTATTATACGATTCATCGAGCCATTTATTGTTAAGTCCTTTTTTTAAGGCATAAATTATCATTCCGGAGCCACTCGTTTCTGTATAATTATCAGCCAATTCTTTATGATTTATCAGTTGAAACCATAGCCCGTCTTTATTTTGAGTATTTTTAATGCCAATTGCAAGCTGTTGATATATGTAAAGCAGTTTTTTATAATCCTTATGAGTTGCCGGAAGATACTCCAGCATATCTGTAAGTGCCATTGAAAACCAACCAACACTTCGGCTCCATACCTCAGTTGAAGTTCCTGTTATTGGACTTGCCCACGATTTGTCTTTTTGATAATCCCAGCCATGAAAGGGTAAATGAGTCTCTATGTTAAACATTCTTGAAACGGCCAAAAAAGTTTGAAATAATGCTGCATCCACACTTTTGTTATCGCCAGAAATGATACCATATTTTAAAAGAAACGGATTTGACATATAAATACCATCTATTGTCATTACATTGGTATAATGATCATTGTTTTTGTGCCAAAATCCATCGTCTGGAGTTTTGTGAAATGAAGTTGGTACAGCACTTGTTCCTAATAAATAGTTTTTCATGTTTGTTGCTGCAATCCTATATTTTTCATCCTTCGTATTTTCGTAAAGAAACAAGCACAGAAGTCCCGGATGAATGCCGTCAAGTTCTGTTTTTAGTTTTTTTATATTTCCTTTTTCATCAACAAATGAGTCTACAAATTTTTTTATGTAATCAAGGTATTCCGGGTTTTTAGTTTTTGCATATGTTTTTTCTATTCCATGAAGAATTATACTGTTTGCATGATCCCAGCCAGCATTTCCAAAAACGTCTATTGTAGGCTGATATCTTATGATTATGGCGTCAGAAAATTGTACTCCAAAATTGGTGGTTTGTGATTTTACCAATAAAGGCAAAAGGACAATAAGGATTATTAAAAAATATCTGGGCATAGATTATATTGTTTGATTTCGTGTAAAAATACATGTTAATCTGATGATTGATTTAACTTTTAAAACATATTTTATTATGAAAACATAAGTTCAGCAATCAGATTAATGTTACTTTATACAAAAAGCACAAGTGAGAAACTTTGTGCTTTTGTAAATGTTTTATGATATAATGAGATAGTAAAAATGAAATTTAATGCATAATATTAATTACCTATTATTACCAAATCCTACTACAAGGCCTAAAGCAGCTATTAAATTGCCATCCTTAGTTGTTGTTCCATCGTAATTACGTCCAAAAGAAAATGTTAGTTTCTGATTTTTTAATATGGCATAATCTGCGTTTGCAATAAATCTCCAGGAAGAATTAATAGAATCCTGTGACAAGGCACTTCGGTAGATTGCCTCGATACTGCAATTAAATTTAGACTGAGATTTTCCAAAAATATATCTAATTCCTGCATCAAGAGTAGAAATATTATCAATTTCATTAACCTGATTATCCAATGCAAAAACCTTATCCGGATTGTACAGGTATCTTACCAGCCCCAACAAAGACCCGGATTTTTCCCAGGTATATCCAAAAGTGGTCCATATTCCCGTATTGTAAACTTTTGAGTTATTAAAATTTTTGTTCCTGAATTCGGCACTGATACCGCCCGCAATATCCCACGTAAAGTTGACTCTGGCCAATTGAAATTTGCCAGCCAATTCTTTTATCCTGGAATCAATTTTAGTAAATTGTTCTGCATCTTTATTGTCATCCAGGAGAATTTCTATTTTTGCGCCAATAATGGAGTCTAATTTGGTTGCTTTTTTTAGTAATAATTCACCAAGTAATAGATTATCTTTTGATTCATCTTTAGTATCGAATCCTGCAAAAATATTTTTTCTTGCTTGTTTCAGACTATCAATTTCCTGAGGAAGATTATCATATACCTGAGTTTGGTTCTTCTTCATTAGGGTAAGTTTTTCCTGCTGCAGTATTGCAATTTTCCTTAATTGACTTACCGTTGTACTGTCATAATTTCCCCGATAGATTGAAAATCGGAAACCCATGGCGGCGTATGTACTTTCAGGATTGAAATTATTCGAAACCGAGTCTGTGTTCTTAACTGCAAAAGACAATACCAAAGTCTGTTTTAAAACTTTTTTGCCATAAGAATTGCTAAGGCCTTTAGTAGAAATATCTCCTAAACTATTTTTTTTGAACAGCCAGTACGGTGCAATATCAATAGCGTAGTTAGATGGTAATTGCGAAAATGAATTGGTCGCTGTTTGAAGGGATGTCATAAAAGCTGAAACATCTGTAGGTTTATCGATATCACTTTGTGAAAAACCTAATAAGTTTGAAGCCGGAGAAATAGGAGCCTTTAATAAATCAAATTCCTCACTAATATTCTTTTGCTGTGCTACAACTATAAAATGTGTGAGCATAAAAAAGATAAAAATAATTTTGCAGGCTAATTTCATAATTAAGAATTTGAAGGGTTAAAAAACTCAATATTGCAATAATAATCTGCTGAATCTCCGTCACTATCAACCATTTTATATAAAGGATAGTTTCGGGTTAAGAAACCGCCCGACAACTTTATATTTAATGAAGTTACATTGGTTTCCTTAGAAGTATCTGTTATGGTTGTCTGGATTTTTAGGTTTTTTCCGTGCAGCAATTTATTTTCTTTAATGGCTGTTTTAGGCAAATTGCCAATATGATTAGTAACAATGTCTTCTTTGTCTAAAGCAATACTTAAAGTTGAGGTCTGACCCTGATCCCCAACAATTATTTCGATTGAAACTATTCGATTGGAATTATTAATTAAATAAAGCGTATCAAGCGTAGTTTTAGCAGCCATAATATACTGGAATTAAAGTTACAGTAAAAGTAAGTTTAAAATTACAATGTTGGATGAGGACAGGGACTTGTTTTTTTAACAAGTTTGTTAATAATAATGTCTTTGAAGAATCATACTATCAAATTTTGTGAACTTGCAGTACTTATTATCGTAAATTTGGCTTAAGTCCTTACAATTTAAAAAATTATTACCTGATATGAAAAATAGCAACACTACTAAAACGCAGAATTTCTTTAGAATTCTATTAGGACTTTTTATGGTTACGGCGGCCATTGGTCATTTTACTTTTCAGAGAGCAGATTTTCAGGCACAAGTTCCAAATTGGGTTCCTATAGATAAGGACTTTGTAGTGATTCTTTCCGGAATCGTCGAAATAGCATTAGGAATTGGTATGATACTTCTAACACGCTATAAAGTACAAATCGGAATCGCATTGGCTTTATTTTATGTGATGATTTTTCCGGGAAATATCGCTCAGTATTTAAATGGAACAACTGCTTTTGGACTCGACACAGATCAATCACGTTTAATTAGATTATTCTTTCAGCCGGTTTTGATTTTTTTGGCTTTATGGTCGAGTGGGGCAATTGCTTATTTTAAAAGGAAATAGGGTTGCATTATAATACAACTTTTAATTTCTACTTATCCGAAAAATTGTATTTTTGTTAAAACACAACAATAGCAGTAAACAAATGCTTAATTGTGTTTTACCAACTTAGAGAATTTTAAATATCTTTGAACTATGAGCACAGCAACAAACCAAAACATATTGGCAGAAATATTAGCCGAATCAGAGAGCTTAGAGGAATGAAGCAAGAAGCTCTGGCAATAGAAATTGGCTTAAGTCAACAAACTATTTCCAGCATTGAAGGAAGTGAAACTGTTGATGAGGAAAAACTAAAGAAAATTGCTGAAGTTTTGGGCGTTTCTCCTGAAGCAATCAAGAATTATAGTGACGAAGGTGTAATTAATTATTTCAACAACTTTAGCGATAATAGTGAAGGAGTTTTTGGTAACGAAGGAACATTTAACAATCATTGTACATTTAATCCTATTGATAAAGTGGTAGAACTTTATGAACGTTTAGTTCAGGCGGAGAAAGATAAAGTGGAATATTTAGAGAAATTATTTAAAGTGAAATAGTTTTCGATAAACGATTATAACAAAAAAAGAGACTTTGTGAAATAGACTGCACCCGTTTTTAAAATCAAAAACAAAAAAAAGCCCAACCAAAAAAGTTGAGCTTTTCAAAAATTATCTAATTGCCTAATTATCTCATTGGCAAATTGTCCAACAAAATCTGATATTTCCTTCCTACAGGAACAACTTCACCATTAAACATAGTAATATTTTTAAAAGTGACAGCAGTAATTTTATTCACATTTACAATAAAAGAGCGATGTACTTGTAAAAAGTTAGAGCACTCAATTTCTGAAGCAATGTTGGAAAGTGAACCGTAAATGATAACAGGCGATTTAAGTCTGGTGCTGTAGAGTTTCATGTAGTTGCCCAGGCTTTCGATATAAATAATATCTTCGAGTGGCATGTCTGTCATTTGTCCGTTTATACGATAGGAGAATGTTTTTACGTTGGTATTGATTTCTTTTTTAAGGCTGTTTCCGGAAAAATAAGTTTTGGCTTTTTCTATGGCCTTGGCAAATTTTTCAGGCGAAATAGGTTTTAAAAGATAATCAATAGCATCGTTTTGGTAAGCCGAAAGTGCAAAATCAGAATACGCAGTCGTAACAATAGTGAGTGGTCTGTTGGGTTGTAATTCCATTAATTCTACACCCGAAATAACAGGCATATTGATGTCCAGAAAAATAATATCGTATTGATTGGCATTAAGCATTTTAATGGCCTCCATACCATTAAAAGCACTGCCGGAATGTTCCAGTTCATCAAATTTTGAGATATGCGAAATCAGTGCTTTGTGTGCAGGCGATTCGTCATCAACTATGAGACAGCGGTAGGTAATTGCCATATACTTAATTTTACAACAAACATATTTTTCTCTTTTTTACAGCTCAAATGGTGTTTTAAACCATATACTTTCAAACGCCTTTTAAGGTTTTCAATTCCAATTCCGGTGCCCGAAAGCCGTGATGATTCCAGATAGTTGTTCTTTAAAGTAAAAGTCAAATTTCGGCATTTTACTTTTAAGTCCAGTTTAATAAAAGGTTCTGTAGTTTCGGCAGAGAATTTTACGGCATTTTCTACCAGTGGCAAAAAGAACAATGGCGGAATCTCGGTCAGATCATAAACACCTCCGATGTTTTGGGTTACAGACAATCTTTCATTTCTAAAAGTGTAATATTCAATGTATTTTTTTATGAAAGCGATTTCTTCTTCAATTAAAACATAATCTTTTTTTGTCGCTTCAATCTGATACCGAAGCATATCCGAAAGGTTCAGGATTCGGTCAGGAACTTTATCCGGTTCTGCCAATGCTTCCCCGTAAAGATTATTCATGGCATTCAATAGAAAATGAGGATTCAATTGTTGTTTTAAAAACAATAGTTCCGACTTAAAATTCATGATATCTTTGTCTGTCTGTGTGATTTTTTTAGTAATAAAGATGTGTACAAAATAGAAAAGAGTACCATTTATAATAAGTGACAATATTTGAAGGGTTTTTAAGTTTCCTAATCCAACTTCGGGGAAAAACCAGGTCATACAATAATAAAAACCTGTCCAGTAAACGACAAGAAGCGTAAAAAAAAGCTTGAACTTTTTACGGAATAAAAATGGTTTGATAATAAAAAGATTAAAGCAGGTTATCCAGACAATGGTTGGAAAATAACCAACAGCAATTTTACTGAGGATATAAGGCCAGTCATGACCGTCAAGTTTTATTTCATCGTAGACACAAGCCAGAATAATCAGATATACGAGCGTATTTACGAAGAGATTGCGTAGAAAAAAGTTTTGATAAATTTTTGCAATTGTCATAACGGCAAAAATACTATAATAGTATAGTTTATAACTGTTTGTGATAGGTAAATTATACAAACGCCATTCGTATAAAACATACGCCACTGGTATAAAATTGTAATTAAAATCAGGATAACTAGATTATTTTTGATTCGGATTTAATATCATAAGACAGTTTTCATGAAATCAAAAATCATTTCGTTAATCGTTGTATTTACATCTTTGCAAACAATAGCCCAGGAAAAAGAACCTGATATGAAAACGTTTGGCAAAGCTATCATTGATAAGTTTCCCAGTACAAGAACTTTTGATATTCAATATGAGCAATTAGGACCATCAAATTACAATTCTGAATTATTAGGAAATAAATTTGAAAGAGGCAGAATTGAAAATCATAGCCGGTTTAAAGCAGCTTTTAATTTGCCTTTTTATGCTTCAAAATCCAAACGGTTTGTTTTGACGACTTCATTGCGGTATAAATATGAAAGTTATGATTTTGGAGAAATTTACAATTACAGTACAGATCAAACGTATACCCGTGACAATAAAAATACACAATATTGGGCAGGAGCCGTTAGCGCAACCTATATGTCTTCACTTTTTCATAAACCGGTTATTTACAATGCTACTGCTACTGTTGATGGAAACGAAGATGATTTTCAGCGTCTAAAAGGTTTTGTTTCGGTAGTTTTGGTGCTTAAAAAAACACCTTCTACTACAATTACCGCAGGAGCTTTAGCATTATTAGATCCGTCATCGATAATTCCCGTTACACCGCTTTTTTCTATGAATCATAAGTTTAAAAACTCAAAGTGGGATATGGACTTTATTCTGCCACAGCGAATTTTGTTTAGAAGAGAATTGCTCGAAGACGGCAGAATTTCTTTTGGAACAGAATTAAATTCTGAAAACTTCTATCTCAATTTAGATGCTGCTAATCTGAAAGGGGTCTATGAACTTAACCAGCTGGAGTTAAAATCCGGAATTACGTATGAATATAGTTTTTCGCCCAAAATAATAGCATTTGTAAAAGGAGGTGTTAATCATGTGTTGACCACCCGAATTACCGAAAAAGGGCAACGAACCAACCAATATGTTTATGATCAGAAAGAAGATACTCAGGGGTATTTTAGATTTGGAATTTCATATAATCTTTTTAATAAAAAACAGTAGTTCTTAGATTTATAATTTAAATTAATGATTATGGAAGTCGAAATTTTTAAAACAAATGTTCAGGAAGAGGCAGATAAAAATCATGTCATGACTGTTATCCAGACTCAATTTCCTGGTTATAAAATCAATTTTGATTTAGAAGATTGTGATAAAATATTAAGAGTTGAAGGGGATGAACTGCAACCTGAAAATATTGTAGAATATGTAAATCATCTGGGATACGTTTGTGTTCCGTTAGAATAAAAAATATGATCAGTTTTATTTTTTCTTGTTTAATGCTGTTGTTGGAGCAGTTATAAGTACAGAAGTTCTTTTTTGCAGAGAAAGGTTTATTGATTTTATGCACATTATTTTTTTAAATTTGTGCCCTATGAAAAAAGCATTCCAACTCTTCGATTTTACTCAAAAAGTAAATTACAAAAATGAAATTTTAGCAGGTTTAACAGTGGCCATGACGATGATTCCGGAATCATTGTCGTTTGCTATTTTGGCCGGATTTCCGCCTTTAGTTGGATTATACGCTGCTTTTATTGCTGGCCTGGTAACGGCAATATTTGGTGGAAGGCCCGGAATGATTTCAGGTGGAGCAGGAGCGACAGTAATCGTTTTGATTGCTTTAATGAAATCGCACGGTATTGAATATGTTTTTGCAGCTGTTGCGCTTGGTGGTTGTGTACAAATTTGCATAGGACTTTTTAAACTCGGAAAATTTATTCGGTTGGTGCCACAGCCCGTTATGTTTGGTTTTGTAAACGGTTTGGCGGTTGTGATTTTTATGTCGCAATTAGAACAGTTTAAGACAATTGTAAATGGTCAGGTTTCCTGGCTTCAGGGAACTCCTTTATATATTATGTTGGGATTGGTTGCTTTAACAATTGCGATTGTTTTAATTTTTCCGAAGATTACAAAAGCAGTTCCGGCTTCTTTAGTAGCCATTATGGTAGTTTTTGCTTTGGTAATTGTATTTAATATCGAAACCAAAACGGTTGAAGATATAGCATCAGTTCAGGGCGGATTTCCTCCGTTTCATATTCCTGATATTCCACTTTCTTTTGAAACTTTAAAAGTGATATTTCCGTATTCGGTAATTGTGGCGGCTGTTGGTTTGACAGAAGGTTTGCTTACGCTGAATTTAGTTGATGAAATTACCGGAACACGTGGAAATAGTAACAGAGAATGTATAGCGCAGGGAAGTTCGAACATCTTAAACGGTTTTTTCTACGGAATGGGAGGCTGCCCAATGATTGCACAGACTTTAGTAAATCTTGGTGCAGGTTCAAGAGCAAGACTTTCCGGAATTATCGGGGCTTTGACCATTTTAATTATCATACTTTTTGGAGCTCCTGTAATTGGCAAATTACCAATGGCAGCGTTAGTTGGCGTAATGATGATGGTAGCAATTACGACTTTTGAATGGGCAAGTTTCAGGATTATAAACAAAATGCCAAAACATGATATTTTTGTTGGAATTCTGGTTGCTGTAATTACAATTGTATTGCACAATCTGGCTTTGGCCGTTTTAATAGGTGTTATTATTTCAGCTTTGGTTTTTGCCTGGGAAAGTGCCAAAAGAATTCGTGCACGTCATTTTATTGATGAAGCAGGAGTGAAGCATTATGAAATCTATGGACCGTTATTTTTCGGCTCAATAACTACTTTTCTTGAAAAATTTGATATTCAAAAGGATCCGGATCATGTTATAATAGATTTTAAAGAAAGCCGTGTTGCAGATATGTCGGCAATTGAAGCTTTAAATAATCTGACAAAAAAATACAATCAGCTAAATAAACTAGTCGAACTCCAACATTTAAGTGAAGACTGCAGGCAATTGCTGAAAAATGCCGATGCAGTTATTAATGTAAATCTAATTGAAGACCCTACGTACAAAGTGGTTTCATCATAAAAACTAAATTCTAATATGCATGAAGGAATTATGAATTTCCTCCAATATGAATTTTTTTGACTTCTGAAATTAATTGTCCTTCTTCAGAAAATCCTTCAATTAAGACCTGAATTTCTTTTTGATTGTTTTTAGGAAATTTTATCTGATAGTCTAAGTGGTCGTCTTTTAAATCTATATCCGGAGACCAGTTTAAAGTGCCGAAATAATTGAACTCCTCCTGATTTTCAAATCTGCTATTTTTGTAATTAATGTTTTGAGCAAAACCCTTTGTTACTATGAACGTGGTAAACTTTGGTTTAAAATAATTACTTTTCTGTCCTTTTTTCATGTAAATTTTAATCGTACCATTTCCTACAGCTGAAACATCCGAACTGCCTGATTGATCAATATAAATTTCATCTATCTGATCTAAAGTAAGAGTTAACAATTGATTAAAATCAAATACTAAAATGTCATCAATATAAATCGCTGGAGAACTTGCTGAATCGCCCAGATATGCTCCTCTTGAGTTGCGAACATATACAGTATTATCATTTTGGTTGATGCCGGTATTGTATCCGTTCGATGTCAGGAAGCTCAAAACTGTCCTGTATTCTCCTTCTTTAATTTTAAAGGCTTTAGCAACAGGACTCATGCTGTTTTTGTGCGTTAAAATCTCTTTTTTGAAATTGTTTTTTATAGCAATTCCTTCCAGTTCAATAGCCTTGTCTTCTGGCTTTGGCGGAGCGAAATTAAAAACATTATCTGTAGTTTTTAATGCAGGGCAAGTAATTTTTTCGAATGAAGGCCCTAAAATAAATCGGGGTTCGTCTCTGGAAACTCTGGCTTCTATCTTAGTAAATAGGGCAGCATTTTTTTCATTTATCATTTGTACAGCTAATACCGTAGAATCCTGTGCATAAAAATGTTCAAACTTAAAATCATTATGCTCATCTATACTAGCTTCTTCAAATAAATTATCTTTTAAGGATATAAGAGAAATTTTGTTCTTCGAATTGGGTTTTAGTTCTTTTTCTACTTTACCGCTCACAGTAACCCCTTTTTCAAATTGATAATTCATTTTTGGCGGATCAGATTTAATATTTTCCCAGAGAAATTTGCCCTTATTTTGATTAAGCATTAAGAGTTCCAGGTCTTGTTTTCGGTTCTTGTTGTCCGGATCATAATAAGGATACGTATTTGTTTCGGGTTTTTCTAAATACGCATTCAGGTAAAAGGTACCTGAAATCGATTTTTTTTGATTCATACAAACACTCTTTTCAGGAAGTATGCTGATACTTAAATGAGCTTTATTGACTTCTGTCTTTCCGGATAACATAATGCTGTCATTTGATGTTGCTTTTGCTTCCAGAGTTGTTATGGGAGTAGTATTGTTCTCGATGTATACGAGTCGCTCAGTAACTTCATTCAAATCTTCATCGAGCACTCTAATGGTGTTTACTCCATTTGATAAAATCTTTTTATCAAAAAAGCAGGGCTGTTCTGTTTTATTATTGTTGAAAGTAATTTCTTGTTGCATAAAATTACCATCCTGTTCAACTAGCAAAATGAATTTTTTATTTTGGTATAACTGAAGACCTTTTTCATTGGTTTTAAGAACAACAAGCAAATTGTTTTTTGCCAGATTATTATTGTAACTCAAAATAATCCCGGTTTCAGCGATTTTACCCAACGGCTGTGATATGTTTAATTTTTCAGAATTTATTTTGAGCGTATATTTTTCTTTTAAATCAGCTTTCAAATAAAAAACGCCATTTCCCATTGAGTTGGTTTGAAAATGCGCAACCTCATTTGATTTAGAATCCAAAATAACTCCGTTCATTATTTCAAGGCCTTTCTTATTACAATCTTTAATTTTAATTCCAACTGTATTAATGATACCGTCGATTATATTACCACCTTCCGGAAATAAACTTATTTTTGCCGTTTTCCAGTTAGGTTCGTTAGCCTCAAAAACATAGGGATTGTTTTTACTTATAATTTCAACTGTTTCGTTAAAAGAATCATCTTCCTTAAAATTATTCATCCAGTTAGTATAAAAATGGAAGTTGTATTTACCGGGTTTAAATTTCTCGTTCAAATGAATTCCGCCCTTAAAAGTGCCATTCTCTGTAAAAAGTAATTGCTTTTGAATTATTTGCTGCTGATCATCATAGACTACCAATTCAACGTTTGTAGTATTGTTGTTTGGAATATTGTTATTTTTGCTGAATACATATCCTTTAAAAGCGATATCTTCATTGTTTATGTAAATATTTTTGTTGAATTGTACATGGATAATTTCCCTGTCATAATGAAAATAAGTATTGATATATTCCTTTATTTTTTCCGAATTATTAGCAGTTTGAGAAAAGGATTGCAAACAGAATAACAAACTAAAAAATCTGGAAAATAGTTTCATACAAAGAAATGTTTAAGCTAAATTATATGTTGAATAAATCAGCATATAAATTTAATTGCAATAACAATCTGTTGTAGTTAACGCATTCTTAATGTTTTGTTTAAAACATCAAAATTTTTATAATCATAAGATTAAAAAAATAAAAGCTAAAAAAAAATCCGTTTACTTTTGGTAAACGGATTTATATATAGTTGGAATAGGTTCTTACATCATTCCCGGCATTCCGCCACCCATTGGCATTCCACCAGCGTTTTCTTCTTTAATATCAATTAATGCACATTCTGTAGTAAGGATCATTCCGGCAACAGAAGCAGCATTTTCTAATGCCACACGAGTTACTTTTTTAGGATCGATAATTCCTGCTTTAAGCATGTCTACGTATTCGTCAGTTTTGGCATTATATCCAAAATCACCAGAACCTTCACCAACTTTTGCCACAACTACAGAGCCCTCAAGACCTGCATTTTCAACAATAGTTCTTAACGGAGATTCAACAGCGCGAGATACAATCTGAATTCCTGTTGCCTCATCAGCGTTATCCGCTTTAAGGTCTGCCAAAGCAGCTTTTGCTCTTAATAAAGCAACACCACCACCGGCAACAATTCCTTCTTCAACAGCAGCACGAGTCGCGTGTAAAGCATCATCAACTCTGTCTTTTTTCTCTTTCATTTCAACTTCGGAAGCTGCACCTACGTAAAGAACTGCAACACCGCCGGCTAATTTAGCCAAACGCTCTTGTAATTTTTCTTTATCATAATCAGATGTAGTAGTTTCCATCTGACCTTTAATTTGGTTCACACGGTTCTTGATAATGTCCGCTTCACCAGCACCACTTACAATTGTAGTATTGTCTTTATCGATAGAAACTCTTTTTGCAGTTCCTAGCATTTCGATAGTTGTATTTTCAAGAGTATAACCTCTTTCTTCAGAAATTACAGTTCCGCCGGTTAAGATTGCGATATCTTCTAACATTGCTTTTCTTCTGTCTCCAAAACCTGGAGCTTTTACCGCAGCAATTTTAAGAGCACCTCTTAATTTGTTTACTACTAATGTAGATAAAGCTTCACCGTCAACATCTTCAGCAATAATCAATAATGGTTTTCCTGATTGTGCAACTGGCTCTAAAACCGGAAGTAATTCTTTTAAAGAAGATACTTTTTTGTCGTATAATAAGATGTATGGAGAGTCTAATTCAACTTCCATTTTCTCAGGGTTTGTTACGAAATAAGGAGAAAGATATCCTCTGTCAAACTGCATTCCTTCAACAACATCTACGAAAGTATCAGTTCCTTTAGCTTCTTCAACAGTAATAACACCTTCTTTTCCAACTTTTGCGAAAGCTGTAGCGATTAATTCACCAATAACTTCGTCGTTATTTGCAGAGATAGAAGCAATTTGTTTGATTTTATCAGAATCGCTTCCAACCACTTTAGCTTGTTTTGCAAGGTCAGCAACGATAGCTTCAACCGCTTTATCGATACCACGTTTCAAATCCATTGGATTTGCTCCTGCAGCAACGTTTTTAAGACCTTCTTTTACGATTGCCTGAGCTAAAACTGTAGCAGTTGTAGTTCCGTCTCCTGCTAAATCATTGGTTTTAGAAGCAACTTCTTTAACCATTTGGGCACCCATATTTTCTAATGGGTCTTTTAATTCGATTTCTTTTGCAACAGAAACACCATCTTTAGTAACAGTTGGTCCACCAAATGATTTCCCGATAATTACGTTACGACCTTTTGGTCCAAGGGTTACTTTTACAGCATTTGCTAATGCATCAACACCACGTTTTAAACCGTCACGTGCTTCAATATCAAATTTTATATCTTTTGCCATTCTATTTTTGCTTTAAGCAGTAGGCTTTAGGCTTTAAGCCTTTCTACTGCTGAATTAATATTTGTTTTTTTGTTTTTTTATTGCTTTAAGCTGTTTAGGAAAAGCTTATTGTTTACGGCTTAAAGCTTATTGCTGCGTAAGCAACTTTTTTAATTTGTAAATTTTGCTTTTTATACTGTTGATTTTTTCTATTTGATTTTCTGCAAGCTCATTATTTAGATATTGCAAATCTTTAGCTAAAATCAATAGATATTCTGTTTCACTGGCAGAACCCAAAGCTATGTTGAGAAATTGATTGAATTCTTTGTCGCTGTTTCTTCCGCATCCTTCACTAATATTAGTAGGTACTGATGAAGAAGCTCTTCTAATCTGACTAGTTAATCCGTATAATTCTTCTTTTGGAAAAAGAGAAGTTATTTTATAGATTTCTAAAGTAAAAGAATGACTTAGCTGCCAAATTTCATATTTTTTAAAATCTCTCATTTATTTTTTGCTTTAGGCTTTAGACAATAGGCTTTAAGCTTTTTGTTTGAGCTATAGCTTACGGCTTAAAGCTTACAGCAATTAAATTATCGCAAGAATATCATCCTCACGCATGATCAAATAATCAGTTCCTTCCAGTTTTAATTCTGTTCCTGCATATTTACCGTAAAGAACGGTGTCACCAACTTTTACGGTCATAGTATGGTCTTTAGACCCGTTTCCTACTGCAACTACAGTTCCTTTTTGTGGTTTTTCTTTAGCAGTATCCGGAATAAAAATCCCTGAGGCAGTTTTGGTTTCGGCTGCAACTGGCTCGATAAGTACGCGATCTGAAAGCGGTTTAATGTTTAAGGCCATGATTTTATATTATTATAGTTATACGTTTTTTAATGTTCTATTTGACTTTCAGAAATTGTGCCATGCTCTTAAAACTGACATTTTTTCCTAAAAAAAATGCCAGCTTTGACAGGCTGGCATTTCATTTTTATATTGAAATTATTATTTAGCTGCTGGAGTTGCCGGAGCAGGAGTTTGTTGAGCTGGAGCAGCAGGAGTATTAGCTGCTGGTGCTTCAGTTTTTTCAATAATTTTAGAGTCTGTTCCCCCTGAAATACTTGGGAAGCTTAAACTTGAAAGCAAGATTAAAGCAATCAAAATAGTAGCAAGCGTCCAGGTACTTCTGTCTAAAAAGTCAGTCGTTTTTTGTACTCCGCCTAACATTTGAGTTCCACTAATTGTAGACGATAATCCGCCTCCTTTAGGGTTTTGAACCATAATTACTACGATCAATAGAAAACAAACTATTGTGATTAAAACTAAAAAAATTGAAAATGTACTCATTACTTAATTATTGTTATTGTTATTTTGTTGTAAAATCTTTATATCCGATATGCGGTCTGCAAAGAAAGTAATTTTTTCTGGATATTTCAAAATTAATATTTCATATGCCTGTATTGCCTTTGTATATTTTTTTTGTTCCAAATAAACTCGGGCTAAAGTCTCTGTCATTAAATAAGAATTATCTTCTTTATGAGAGTCAGGTTGTACTGCCGGAGTTATTGCGGTTTGTTTGATTGGTGAAATTTTCGGATTCGCTTCTATGAATTTATTTATTATTTCTGCTTTTTTCTTTTTCTCTTCGTCCATTATTTCATTTTCGACTATGTTTTCAACTTCAATTTCTGTTTTTAATGCTTCTTTTGGACCTTCATTTGTTCTGTCAATTGGTTCCGGTCTTGCTAATTGCAGCCATTCCTGAAAAGAATGCTTTTCGTTAACAGAAAAATCCAATGGTTTTCCAATTTCCAGGTTTTCTTCAGCAATTTTTACTGATTGCGGAACTTCAGTTTCTGTAGGTTCTTCAATAGCTTCTTCAAAGACAACTGTTGATGCATCTTGTAATGAAGTATATACAGATTCTTCAATTGACTCAACTCTTACCTCGGGAATTTCATCCTCTACAATTTCATCAAAAAAAGTTCGTGTTTGTTCCTTTATAATAGGTACTTCTTCAATAGCTGGAGTTACTTCTTTAAAAGAATCTAAAGTTGGTTGTTTAGTAATTGAATCAATTGACTGTTCTTCAATTTTTAGAGGCTCTTCAAAAGTGGTGGTTGTTATTTCTTTAAAAGAATCTAAAGTTGGTTGCTCGGTAATTGATTCAATTGGTTTTTCTTCAATTTTTGCAGGTTCTTCAAAAGTAGCGTTTGTTATTTCTTTAAAAGAATCTAAAGTTGGTTGCTCGGTAATTAAGTCAATTGGCTTTTCTTTAATTTTTACAGGCTCTTCAATAGTAACGTTTGTTACTTCTTTAAAAGAATCCAAAATCGATTGTTCAGTTATTGAATCAATTGGTTTTTCTTCAATTTTTGCAGCTTCTTCAAAAGTAGCGTTTGGGATAGTTGTAGCCTCTTTAATAGAATTTAAAATAGACTTCTCAATAGGATCAATGTGAACTTCTGCCAGTTTCTTCTTTTCTTCCGCTAATACAATTTCACTGTCAAAAACCGTTATATTTAAAAGATTTTTAAGTTGACGGTCATAATACTCGCCTTGAATAGTCGTAAAAGTTTCAGAAGTAATAAAATCAAATAAAACAGAGCGGTCGGTTGTGTGGGCTGCTGTAACTTTTAAGGCATAATTATACTTAAAGCTATTTTTATTATAAAGTCCTTTTAATCGCAATGCACGGGCACTTTGAAAATACGGAAATTCATACAGAACATTTTCCAATGCTTCAGTATGCTTTTCTGTGATGGCATCAGGCTTATTTATTAAGTATGTATAATTAGTTACATTCATTATTTTAACCTAGTTATTGTTGTTTAATTGTTAATAAAACCGATTAAGCAATTTTACCATTTAGCTAACGATTCATTAAAGATATCCTGGGTAATTCTTTCAAAAATATCTCTGATGGCTTCATTTAAGACTGATCCTACAAGTTGAGACTGCGCCGGATAGTCATGATAAAATTCGAATGTTTTTTCAAAATCATCAGTTTCTTTCTTTCTATTTGAAAAACGAACCATAACACGAATAGTTAAACGGTTTTGGGAAGCTGTTGCATCACCATTTGTAGTCACAGCACTTGCACTCATTGGAGTAATTCGGTAATCTGTAATTTCACCTTCATAAAGCAAATCACCATTGGAGCTTACTAAATTTAAATTAGTCTGATTCATGATTAAATCCTGTAAAGCCAATGTGAACTCTCTGTCGATTCCAGGCTCAATCAAATCAGCGTTATTCTGAAAAAAGTTTACCTGAAATGTTTTGCCTTCAATTGGAGAAGCGCCCGTAAAGTTATATTTTACAGTACAACCGCTCAGTGTTAAAAGACTGATTAGGGCTAATAGAGAATATATTTTTTTCATAAAGTTTTGAATGAAATTCTAATTTTGCTCAAATATACTAATTTGGAATTTGCAATTTAATTTTTGGAATTGATTAGTTTATAAGTCAAATTGTTTGATTTTTCGGTATAAAGTTCGCTCAGAAATACCTAATTCATCAGCAGCCGCTTTTCGTTTACCTTTGTTTTTCTCTAGTGATTTTTTGATCATTTCGATTTCTTTTTGTTCTAAACGTAAAATCTCTTCTTCCTCAATCGTTTCAGCATCTAAATAGTTGTTGTCATCTTGTATACGATAATTATCTTCATGCGTTGTCGGTGCCATAACCGCTGTCCTTGGTTCTTCTTCAAAATCTATTTCACTGTCGTTTTCCTGTGAACCATAAATTTTCTGAATTAAATTTGGATTGATGTCCTGAACTTTTGAAGATCCGTTTTTCATTAATTCTAAAGTGAGTTTTTTTAAATCATTTAGATCACTTTTCATATCAAAAAGCACTTTATACAAAATGTCTCTTTCGGTACTAAAGTCACTTTCTTTTTTACTGTCGTTAATTACAGAAGGCAGATTGCTGCCTTCAGCTGGTAAATAAGATTTTAAGGTTGCAAGTGTAATATCGCGATTGGTTTCTAAAACAGAAATTTGTTCAGCAACATTTCGAAGCTGACGAATATTTCCGCTCCATCTGAATTTTTGTAAAAGCTGAACAGCGTTATCGTCTAATCGTAATGGAGGCATTTTGTATTTGTGTGCAAAATCGGCAACAAATTTTCTGAACAATAAATGAATGTCGTCGTTTCTTTCTCTCAATGGAGGTAAAGTAATTTCTACTGTGCTTAAACGATAGTACAAATCCTCACGAAATTTTCCTTTTTCGATTGCGTTAAATAGATTCACATTGGTAGCTGCAACAATTCTCACATTTGTTTTCTGAACTTGGGAAGAACCTACTTTTATAAATTCGCCATTTTCAAGTACACGAAGCAAACGAACCTGTGTTGTCAGAGGCAATTCGCCAACTTCATCAAGAAAAATGGTTCCGCCGTCGGCTACTTCAAAATAACCTTCACGAGTGCTTGTGGCACCTGTAAAAGCTCCTTTTTCGTGTCCGAAAAGTTCACTGTCAATAGTTCCTTCCGGAATAGCACCACAGTTTACAGCAATATATTTACCATGTTTTCTGTGAGAAAGTGAATGAATTATTCTGGGAATATTTTCTTTACCAACACCACTTTCCCCGGTTACCATTACCGAAATATCAGTAGGTGCAACCTGAATGGCTTTTTCAATGGCGCGATTTAATTTTGGGTCATTCCCAATAATCTCAAATCGTTGTTTTATTGCTTGAACTGTTTCCATTTTTTTGTTTCAAGTTTTACTGGTTTCAAGTTTCAAGTTCTTTGCAGACTTAAATCTTATTTTTTTAAACTTTTTTTTATATCGATTGAATTAAAAAGATGTTTTAATTCATTGTATTGATTGTCTTTTAAATCTTCTTTAATAATAGGTAAAGCAGACGTTTTATTTAGATAGATCAAAAACCATTTATCGGTTTCTTTGATTTGAAAAGATTCTTTCCAAAGATTTACCATTTTAAAACTTTCGCCCTCTTGTGTGAACGTCTCTCTATTGAAAGTTATTTTTTGGAGCTCTAAGTTTTTTTTGTTTTTAAGAATGTTTTTTTTAATACTGGAAATAGTCAGAAAATAAATGGCTAACCAAACTATAATAACTATTCCGAAAGGAATAAAATCCAGAAAATTCAACTCTAAATTAGTTTCAGATTGCGTGGTTGATAAAATAGCATTTTGTATAATAACAAAAAAGAAAATAAACATAATCCACTTTACAAACCCCATCCTGAAAAGCAGGTATTTAGAAACTTTAACCAATGTGTCTATGTTAGGTTTGTATTCAATAATAATTTCTTTTTCCATTCTTAATTTTTATAACTTAAAATTTTTAATTCATTTCAGAATATCCAACAGCTTCACCTTTTAAGGTTCCACTAGTACAGCTTGTGATTTTTACGTTTACAAAATCTCCAATTTTGTAATTCTCTTTAGGGAAAACAACTGTAATGCTTTGAGAATTTCTTCCAGAGAATTCTTCTTTTGATTTCTTAGAAACTTTTTCTACTAAAACTTCAACGGTTTTGCCAACAAATTCTTCGCTTCTAAACCAGGCGTGTTTTTGCTGTAGATCCACAATTTCCTGTAATCTTCTTGCTTTGGTTTCTTCTTGAACATCGTCTTCCATTTTTCTTCCGGCTAATGTTCCAGGACGTTCAGAATACGAATACATATAACCAAAATTATATTTTACATATTCCATCAAACTCATTGTGTCCTGGTGATCTTCTTCGGTTTCTGTTGGGAAACCGGCAATCATATCTTGTGAGATTGAAGCATCGGGAACAATCGCCCTAATTTTATCAATCAGCGCCATATATTCCTCACGAGAATGCAAACGATTCATTTCTTTTAAAATTCTATTGCTTCCTGACTGAACCGGCAAGTGAATATGTTTACAGATATTTGGATATTTTGCAATAACGTGCAAAATACTCTCATGCATATCCTGCGGATTAGAAGTCGAAAAACGAATACGCATTTTAGGAAAACCTACAGCAACCATTTCAAGCAATTGATCAAAATCGACAGCAGTTGCTTTTTGCATTTCAGAAGCATTTACAAAATCCTTTTTCAAGCCGCCTCCATACCAAAGGTAACTGTCAACGTTTTGACCTAAAAGCGTGATTTCTTTAAAACCTTTACTCCATAAATCCTGAATTTCAGTCATAATACTTTGCGGTTCACGACTGCGTTCACGCCCGCGTGTAAAAGGAACAACACAAAACGTACACATATTATCGCAACCGCGTGTAATCGAAACCAAAGCGGTAATTCCGTTGCTCATTAAACGAACTGGGGAAATATCTCCGTATGTTTCTTCTTTTGATAAAATTACATTGATAGCGTCACGTCCTTCTTCAACTTCTGCTAATAAATTCGGAAGATCTTTATAAGCATCAGGACCAACAACAAGATCGACTATTTTTTCTTCTTCCAGAAACTGACTTTTCAAACGTTCCGCCATACAGCCCAAAACGCCCACTTTCATTTTCGGATTCGTACGTTTTACCGCATTGTATTTTTCCAGACGTTTACGAATGGTTTGCTCAGCTTTGTCCCGAATAGAACAAGTATTAACCAAAACCAAATCGGCTTCTTCTAATACCGAAGTAGTATTATATCCTCCGTCAGATAAAATCGAAGCTACGACTTCGCTGTCCGAAAAATTCATCGCACAGCCGTAACTTTCTATAAATAGTTTTTTAGTATTCTCAGGTTTATTTTCTAAAACAAGACTTTCGCCTTGTTTGCTTTCTTCAATAATCTTTTCCATTATATAAATTCAAAGTGCAAAGATAACGCAAAAGGAATAATTATGACAAGATGGCAGATAAAGAATTAACAATGTTTTCAGAAATGTTAATAGATTAGTAACTCTATATTTTAGGGATTGAGTACTGGGAACTTATTCAAAAAACTTCTTTTTAGAAGCATCATTCCATTCCGCCTGATTCGAATACTCGACATAAAATATTTTAATATCAGCCTGATTAGCGTAATTCGTAAAAAATATCTTCTTTTCAGCCTGGTTTTCATATTCAGTAAAAAACCATTTTCCGTCATTGTTTCCTGCCTGGTTACTATATTCGACCTTATACACTTTTAAGTCTGCGTTGTTGGCGTATTGTTCTACAAAAACTTTTATATCTGCCTGATTTTCATAGGGAACAATATAAACCTTTTGAGCTTTAATCGTGAGGTTGAAAAGAAGGATGGCTAAAAAACACAATCGGCTAAAGTGAATTTTTGAGATTTTAAATTTAATGAATGTCTTATTGCACATAAGTATATTTTTAAATTCTGTAAAGGAGTAATCATTTTTATAAACCAAATATAAGATTTATTACAATTCACAAATCGATAATTCAAGGGTGGAAATATAAAATAATATAACGCAATTGAGTTCGTTTAAAGATATAATAAAGTGTATCTAAACCCTTAAAAGTTATACCTAATATATAGTATCAATCTGTTTATAGATAAATCTGCAATTTTTAGAAACATAATGTCAAAATACTTCAAAAATGAATTATCAGGGTTGATATTTAAAAAAAACTTCTACTTTTGTTGCAGAAAAAAAGATCAATGGCAAAGAATTTAGTAATAGTGGAGTCACCTGCAAAGGCGAAAACGATAGAGAAATTTCTAGGTAGCGATTTTCAGGTAGAGTCAAGTTATGGGCATATTGCCGACTTGCCATCAAAGGAAATAGGAGTGGATGTTGAAAACGGATTTAAACCTAAATATGAAGTTTCTCCAGATAAAAAAGCCTTAGTAAGTAAACTGAAAACACTATCTAAAAATGCCGAAATGGTTTGGTTGGCAAGCGATGAGGACCGCGAAGGAGAAGCTATTTCATGGCACTTGGCGGAAGAATTAAAACTAGATACTAAGAAAACCAAAAGAATTGTTTTTCACGAAATTACCAAAAGTGCAATTCTTAAAGCGATCGATAATCCAAGAGAAATTGATTATAATTTAGTAAACGCTCAGCAGGCACGCCGCGTTTTAGATCGTTTGGTAGGTTACGAATTGTCTCCGGTTTTATGGAGAAAAATAAAAGGCGGACTTTCTGCCGGACGTGTGCAATCTGTTTCTGTGCGTTTGATTGTAGAGAGAGAACGCGAAATTCAAAGTTTTAATGCAGTTGCGAGTTATTCAATTGTAGCAGAATTTGTGAATGAAGCCGGAAAAGCTTTCAAAGCCAAATTGCCAAAGAATTTCAATACAAAAAAAGAAGCCGAAGATTTTTTAAACAAAAACATCGGGTCAAAATATAAGGTAGCCGATTTAGAAACTAAACCTACCAAAAAATCTCCAACAGCACCATTTACAACTTCGACACTTCAACAGGAAGCAGCAAGAAAATTGTATTTGCCAGTAGGAATCACCATGCAGCTTGCACAGCGTTTGTATGAGGCCGGACTTATTACTTATATGAGAACGGATAGTGTGAACCTTTCAAAAGATGCAATGGATGCTGCTGAAGCTGAAATCATAAAATCATACGGGAAAGAGTTTTCAAAACCGAGAACTTTCGCTAACAAAAGCAAAGGTGCACAAGAAGCGCACGAAGCAATTCGCCCGACAGATATGTCACGTCATACGGTAAACATAGATCGTGATCAGGCTCGTTTATATGATTTGATCTGGAAAAGAACATTGGCGTCTCAAATGAGTGATGCACAATTAGAAAGAACAAACGTGAAAATTGAAGCTAATAATCATAGTGAAATCTTTACGGCTTCTGGAGAAGTTTTGCTTTTTGAAGGTTTTCTTAAAGTATATCTTGAAGGGCATGATGATGACGAGGAAGAACAAGAAGGAATGTTGCCAGCTTTAAAAGTGAATGAAAAATTAGCTAATAATTATATCACGGCAACAGAAAGATATTCAAGACCACCGGCACGTTACACAGAGGCTTCGTTGGTTAAAAAGTTAGAAGAATTAGGAATCGGGCGTCCGTCTACATATGCACCAACTATTTCTACTATTATCAACAGAAATTATGTAGAAAAAGGAACTCTTGAAGGTCAGGAACGTAATTATACACAACTTACTTTGCAGGCTGATAAAGTAGCAGAGAAATTGCTGAAAGAAAATACAGGTTCTGATAAAGGGAAGTTAGTTCCCACAGATATCGGAACAATTGTTACTGATTTCTTAGTTAAGAATTTCGGAAATATCCTTGATTATAATTTCACGGCAAAAGTAGAGCAGGATTTTGACGAAATTGCTGAAGGGAATATTGACTGGGCAACCATGATGCAGGAATTCTATGATAAGTTTCATCCAAATGTCAAAGATGTTGAAGCAAACGCGGAAAGAGAAAGCGGTGAAAGAATTCTGGGTAAAGATGCAGATGGAAGACAAGTATCTGTTCGTTTAGGAAAATTTGGTCCAATGGCTCAAATTGGAGAAGCAGAAGATGAAGATAAAAAGTTTGCCAGTTTAATGGCAGATCAGAATATTGGAAATATTACTTTGGAAGAAGCTCTGAATTTATTTTTATTGCCTAAAAAC
Organism: uncultured Flavobacterium sp.; assembly: GCA_963513545.1. Classification (GTDB taxonomy): domain Bacteria; phylum Bacteroidota; class Bacteroidia; order Flavobacteriales; family Flavobacteriaceae; genus Flavobacterium. The sequence continues at coordinate 68,807 of CAUPQW010000010.1, read as the reverse complement.
TTAGGTGAATATAAAGGAGAAGAAGTTGAAGTAAGTAATGGACGTTATGGGCCTTATGTGAGACATGGAAGTGTTTTTATTTCTCTGCCAAGAGGAGAAGATCCTCTTGCTGTTACCAAAGAAAGAGCTCAGGAATTAATTGATGAAAAAGCTCTTGCAGATGCGCCTATTGCAGTTTATAAAGGAGAAGCAGTTCAAAAAGGTGTGGGGCGTTTTGGGCCGTTCATCAAATGGAATGGTCTTTTTGTAAATGTGAGTAAAAAATACAATTTTGATAATTTATCACAAGCTGATGTTGAAGAGTTGATTGAAGATAAGTTGCAGAAAAATATTGACAAGGTTCTTCATAATTGGGAAGAAGAAGGAATTTTAGTTGAAAAAGCACGTTGGGGGCGTTCGGTAATTACAAAAGGTAAAATCAAAATTGAATTAAGTAAAGATGTTGATGCAACAAAATTAACATTGACGCAGGTTCAGGAAATGATTGCAGCCAAAACGCCGGCAAAGAAAACGCCAGTAAAAAAAGCAACAACAGCAAAGAAAGCTCCAGCTAAAAAAACAGCTGCTAAAAAGAAATAAAGATGGAATTTGATTTTCTGGAACCAGTTAGCGAAGGAGTTTTAAAATTTATTAGTTCATTGTCTTCTCAAGAATTGGGTAGTAAAATTGTTTTGCATACTCAGGATCAATTTCCTGATATTAGCAAAATTAATATTGCTATTGTTGGTGTTTTGGAAGATCGTAGAAATATTGATATTGTTAATGAAGTTAACTTAACATCGGTTCGTAAAAAACTTTATGGTATGTTTCCGGGTAACTGGGACGCATCTATTGCTGATTTAGGAGATATTTTAGCAGGAGAATCGGTAGAAGATACTTATTTCGCAGTAAAAAAAGTCACTTCATTGTTAATGAAAAATAAAGTGATTCCGATAGTTCTGGGAGGTTCGCAGGATTTGACATATGCTTTGTATCGGGCTTATGATGATTTGGAGCAAATGGTTAATATGGTTTCTGTCGATAACAGATTTGATTTTGGGAAGGAAAATGAAACAGTTTCGTCTACTTCTTATCTTACAAAAATCATAATTGATGAACCTAATAATCTTTTTAACTATTGTAATATTGGCTATCAAACCTATTATAATTCGCAGGAAGAAATTGATTTAATCGAAAAATTGTTCTTTGATGCCTATCGCTTAGGCGAAATTTCGAATAATATAGCTTTAGCGGAGCCCATTTTTAGAGATGCCGATTTGGTAAGTGTTGATTTAAATTCAATAAAGTCTTCGGATTCTGGAAATACAGTTTCTTTTGAGCCTAACGGTTTTAATGGGAAAGAGATTTGTTCCTTGGCGCGTTATGCTGGGATTAGTGATAAAGTTTCATCATTTGGAATTTTTAATCATAATAGTACTGTACATGAATCGGCTATGATTGCTCAAATACTTTGGTATTTTGTTGAAGGGTATCATTATCGTTCTAAAGAATATCCTTTTGGAAGCAGAACAAATTACTTAAAGTATATTGTTCCGCTTGAAAATGAAGAGTTGATTTTTTACAAAAGTGACAAGACAGATCGTTGGTGGATTGAAATCCCTTCCTTGTCAAATGGACACAATAAATTGAAAAGAAATACGTTGTTACCTTGTTCTTATGACGAGTATTTGTGTGCTTGTAATCAGGAACTGCCAGAAAGATGGTGGAAAGCGCAACGAAAAAACGCTTTATAATCAGTTTTTTTGTTGAAAATCTTAATTTTTAGATTTTATAAATATTTTATTTTGTTTGTTTTAGTAAAAATCGAAGTGGAAAACATAAAATTTAACGTTTTATGGTGATTATTTCAAACACTTAATCATCAAAATATTTTTTTTTTATTTTTTTTAACATTAATTTTGACCGCTGAAATAAATATAGATATAGTATTGTTTTTTTAAAAAATAATAAATACGTTTACGACTTATAATAATGAATAGAAATCCCAAATTTATATGAAGAAGTTTATTGCATTTGCGACAATGTTAACACTAGTAATTGGCTGTGGTAAATCCGGTGATAAAGGCGAGTTAGTTGGTGTGCAAGGAGGAAAATGGCATCCTGAAAAGCCTTATGGAATGACTTTGATTCCAGGTGGATCTTTTATCATGGGTAAATCCGATGGTGATTTAGCTGCAGTAGAAGATGCTCCTACAAAAACAGTAACGGTTCGTTCATTTTATATGGATGAAACAGAAATTACAAATTCCGAATACCGTCAGTTTGTAGAATGGGTAAAAGATTCTACAATGAGAGTGCGTTTGGCTATTTTAGCAGACGAAACTGGACAAAAATCAGCAGCTGGTACAACTGGTAAAGGTAAAAATGCAGGTAGTATTGCAGATTATGCATTTAATGATTCAGAGCCGGATAAAATGACGGCTTATGATAAATATATGTATGATAATTATTATAGCGTAGGAACAAAAGATGATCCTTATGCTGGTAGAAAATTAAATAAGAAAGTTAAGTTAATAAGAGATACAAAAGCTTATCCGGATGAGTATTATACTGAGGTAATGGATTCCATGTATTTGCCAATTGAAGAATCATATAATGGTTTAAGAACAATTGATGTAAATAAATTGAAATTCCGTTATTCATGGATGGATATTCAGGCTGCTGCTAAAGCTAAAGTTGGTAAGAGAAAAGATTTCGTAAAAACTGAAGAAGTGCCAATTTATCCTGATACAGCTGTTTGGATTAAAGATTTTGCTTATTCATACAATGAGCCAATGCATAATGATTATTTCTGGCATAAAGCATATGGAGATTACCCTGTAGTTGGTGTAACTTGGAAACAGGCTAAGGCTTTCTGTGCATGGAGAACTTTAAATAAAAACAGTTACATTAAATCAAAGAAAAAAGGACGTGACCTGGTTAATGCTTTCAGATTGCCAACAGAAGCAGAATGGGAATATGCGGCAAGAGGAGGTTTAGAATCTGCAACTTATCCTTGGGGTGGTCCATATACAAGAAGCGATAGAGGATGTTTCTTAGCTAACTTCAAGCCAAGCAGAGGTGATTATGCTGCTGATGAAGCTTTGTATACAGTTGAGGCTAAATCATACGAAATGAATGGTTATGGTTTGTATAATATGGCAGGTAATGTTTCGGAGTGGACAGATTCAGCTTACAATCCAAATGCTTATGAGTATGTTTCTACAATGAATCCAAACGTGATTGATGGAAACAATCAAAGAAAAGTTGTTCGTGGAGGTTCTTGGAAAGATGTTGCTTACTTTTTACAAGTAGGAACTCGTGACCATGAATATGCAGATTCTGCAAGAAGTTATATCGGTTTCAGAACCGTTCAGGATTATATGGGTACTCAAGCTACCGGAAGTAAAAAGTAAGTAAATTAAATTCAATTCAATAACCAAATCTATTTAAAACCTAAAAAAAGAGTATTATTATGGCATTATTAAGTAAAAAAGCAATGAATTTCGCTTATGGTATGGGAGCGGCAGTAGTAATTATTGGAGCATTATTCAAAATTACTCACTTTGAGATTGGACCTTTAACAGGTACATTGATGCTTTCAGTAGGATTAGTAACAGAGGCGTTAATTTTTGCACTATCGGCTTTCGAACCTGTAGAAGATGAATTAGACTGGACTCTTGTGTATCCTGAATTGGCAAATGGTCAGGCTAAAAAGAAAGCTGATAAAGTTGAAACACCATCTGATGCCCAAGGATTGTTGTCTCAAAAATTAGATGTAATGCTTAAAGAAGCTAAAATTGACGGTGAATTAATGTCAAGTTTAGGAAACAGTATTAAGAATTTTGAAGGAGCTGCTAAAGCAATTTCTCCAACTGTAGATTCTATTGCGTCAACAAAAAAATACAGTGAAGAACTGTCTATGGCTGCTGCTCAAATGGAATCATTAAACAGTTTATACAAAGTTCAATTAGAAAGCGCTGCAAGAAATGCTGATGCTAATAAAGAAATTGCTGAGAATGCATCTAAATTAAAAGAGCAAATGCAATCAATGACTGCCAATATTGCTTCTTTAAACAATGTTTATGGTGGTATGCTTTCTGCAATGAGTAACAAAGGATAATTAGTTTTTAACTATATATTAAATTTATTAATAAAAACTAATTAGAAAAAAATGGCAGGAGGAAAATTAACCCCTAGACAGAAGATGATTAACCTGATGTATCTGGTTTTCATCGCAATGTTAGCAATGAATATGTCCAAAGAAGTATTGTCTGCTTTTGGATTAATGAATGAAAAATTTGAAAGTGCGAATACATCATCAGAGCAATCAAATGCTGGATTATTGACAGCTTTAGATCAAAAAGCTGCTGAAGCAAAAGGAGAATTTACGGCAGCAGCAATAACAGCTCATAAAGTTGAAACAGCTTCAAAAGAATTTTATGCCTACATCGGTGGTCTAAAAGGTGATGTTTTAAAAGGATTTGAAACGGATAAAGAATCCGGTAAATTGCCTTATGAAGCAATGGATAAAGGGGATAACATAGACAACTGGTTTACAGGTGAAGGTTATACTGCTAAAGGAAATGAAATTATTTCTAAAATTGAGAAATACAAAGCTGATATGAAAGCAGCTTTAGCAGATAAAAAATATGCTGCTATTGTTGCAGAGATTGATAAGAAATTTGATGTTTCTGATGTGGCTAATAAAGAAGGATTGAAAGATAAGTATCTTGCTTACCATTTTAAAGGCTTTCCTGCTGTGGCTTCATTAGCTAAGCTTTCAGCTTGGCAAAATGATGTTCAAAAAGCAGAAACTGATGTTTATAATTATGCTTTAGGAAAAGCTGCTGTTGCTACAGCTTCTTACAGTAACTATCAGGCAATTGTTGTTTTAGATAAAAATGCTTATTTCCAAGGTGAAAAAGTAACTGGTAAAGTAGTTTTGGGTCGTTATGACGAAAATACTAAACCTACTTCTTTCTCTGGTCCTGGTAAAATTGATGCAAATGGTCAAGCTATTATTTCCATGACTGCTGGAGGTGTTGGAGAACAAGATATTAATGGTCAATTTACCTTCTTAGAGGATGGAAAAAACATTCCGCTTAAATTTGCAGGTAAATATGTTGTAGTTCCAAGACCAAATTCAGCTACTATTTCTGCTGATAAAATGAATGTTGTTTATAGAGGTGTTGTTAACCCAATTTCTGTTTCATTTGCTGGTGTGGATGCTAACAAAATTGTTGCAAGTGCTCCTGGATTGAACTCTGCAGGTAAACCTGGTAAATATAACATGAGTCCTGGATCTGGTACAGAGGCTACGATTTCTGTTACAGGAACTTTACCAAACGGTGATAAAGTTACAGATAAGAAAACATTCAGAATTAAAGGTATTCCTGGTCCAACAGGTACAATTAGAGGTGAAACAGGTGTTGTTAAAGGGCCTAAATCTAACCTGGAAATTGCTACTATTGGTGCTAAATTAGAAGATTTTGATTTTGAAGTAGGCTTAAATGTTGTTGGATTTAATTTAAAAATTACCGGACAACCTACAGTTGTAGTTACCGGTAACAGATTAAATGCACAGTGTAAATCAGTTCTTTCAAAAGCTGGTAAAGGTGATCAGGTTACTATTTCTGAAATTAAAACTAAACTTGTTGGAGCAGGTAGTTATTTATTACCAAGAACTGCTCCGGTAATTTACGAAATACAATAATAAAGTAGGTAAAACTACGTTCAATATCTTATAATGATATCATGATGAAAGTAAGAAATTTTTTAATAGCTATTATTTCTATCGCAGGGGTATTTGCTTCTAATGCACAATCTAATTTGCTAAATGCAAAAACACCTGATCAGATAGGACTTAAAACTCCTGCACAGCTTATCTCAGATAATGACAAGCCTTTGGCTTATGGTTACGTAGATGATAGAGATGTATTAATGGGTAAAACTACTTGGGAAATTATTGATTTGAATGAAAAAATCAACTTTCCTTTATATTTTCCTGTAGATACGGCAAATATTGGTTCTGATAGACGTTCTCTTTATGATGTTTTGACGAAGGCTATGAAAAATGGCAAAATAACTGAAGTTTATTCTGATAGTTATTTCAATACTAAAAAATCTTTGAAAGACATCGAAGGATCATTATCGCGTATTGATACAACTGATGCAGGTAGAGAACTAATTAACCAATATCCGGATGATTACAAGACACATGTTGTTAAGAAAAAAGTAGTTACTGGTACTGGTAAAAAGAAAGTAGTTACTTATGTTGACGAAACTGTTGGAGCTACAAGAACTGTTCCTGCTGAGTATATTTTGAAACAGGATCTTACTGCTGCTGATGTTTCACAGTATAAAATAAAAGGATACTGGTATTTTGACAAACGTCAAAGTGAGTTGAAATATCGCTTATTGGGAATTTGCCCGGTAACTCCTGATGTTTACACTATGAACAGTGATGAAAAGGATTATATTGAGTTGTTTTGGATTTTTTATCCAAATTCAAGAGCCGCTTTACATGAAGCAAAAGCTTTTAACGATACCAATTCAGCTCTTCCAATATCATTCGATCAAATCTTAAATTCAAGACGCTTCAATGCGGTTGTGTATAAAGAAGAAAACTTGTATGGAGATCGTGAGATTAAGGAATACATGAAAGATAATGCACAAAATCAATTGTTGGAGTCTGAAAGAGTAAAAGAGAAGATTCGTAACTTTGAACAAGATATGTGGAACTACTAAGTATTCAAATTACACTATAACAAAAAACTCTTACTACCTTTGTAGTAAGAGTTTTTTTTATTTATTTAAAAATTTATCATGATTGATTACCTGATTATTGGATCTGGATTAGCTGGCATATCTTTTGCTGAAATAGCCCTCGAAAATAAAAAAAGAATTGTAGTAATTGATGATAAGTCGCAAAAATCATCCAGAATAGCAGGAGGTTTGTATAATCCTGTAATTTTAAAACGTTTTAGCGAAGTTTGGAAAGCTGAAGAACAATTAGTTATATTGGATTATTTTTACAATCAGATTGAAACAAAGTTGCAAACAAAGTTTAATTTTAAACTTCCAATTCTTAGAAAGTTCTTTTCTATAGAAGAACAAAATAATTGGTTTTCAGCTTCTGATAAACCTTTTTTAGCACCTTTTCTTTCGACTAAATTAATTCATAAAAAATACAATGGAATTGAATCTCCACACGATTTTGGTGAGGTCTTGCATACGGGTTATGTTGATACAGCACTTTTATTAGATAAATATCAGGAGTATTTGATGATGAATAATTTACTTATTGAAGAGACATTTGATTATCATAAACTGATTTTTAATGAAGATTTTGTTCAGTACAAGAATTTTCAGGCTCGTAATATAATTTTTGCGGAGGGATACGGAATGCTTACGAATCCATTTTTCAATGATTTGCCTCTTGATGGTACCAAAGGGGAACTGTTTATTATTAAAGCTCCTGAACTGGATTTGGATATAATTGTGAACACCAGCGTCTTTATTTTGCCATTAGGGAATGGATTTTTTAAAGTAGGAGCAACATATAATTGGAAAGACAAAACTGATATACCTACAGATGAAGGAAAGACAGAACTGCTTGAAAGAATTCAGGAAATATTAAATTGCGATTTCGAAATTTTTTCACATTTTGCTGGTGTAAGGCCTACAGTACGAGACAGGAGACCCTTGATTGGAACTCATTATGAGCATAAACGGCTACATCTTCTGAATGGATTAGGAACCCGTGGTGTTATGCTTGGACCTGCAATGGCAAAAGATTTATTTGATTATATCGAAAACCAAAAACCGTTAGACCCAACAATCGATATTTATCGTTTTTACAAAAAAAGAAAATGATTTTGATTCTTGGTCTTGGATATAAATATTCTTTTAAAAATGATGATTAGTCCTCATAAAAATGGAAATCCTTTTTGATGGGAGGTTTCGGGCTTAAAAGATTGGAGATATAGGAAGAAACAGCTTTTAAATTATTTATTTTTTGAGTTTGTTGAAGGATCATACGAAACAAACATATTGATGTAAATGTTTCTTGACAATCTTAAAATAAAAGGAAGTAGAAGAATTAAGGTTATAATTATAGATATGAATGCGTAGCCAATACTAGCTCCAAAAAATACAAAAGAAATAATAAAAGCTATAATTCCAACAGCTACATTTAGTCCGTAACTTACATACATTGCACCATAAAAAAATGAAGGTTCTAATTGGTATTTTAATCCACAATGGCTACATTTTTCGTTCATTTTTAGAACTTTAGTCAAGTTCAACGGATTTTTGTCGGAATACATGCTCTCATTTTGGCATTTTGGACAACTTCCTGTTAAAATACTATTTAATTTCGATCCTTTTTTTAACATTTGCAAAAAATTTAGTTTACCATTATTTAGGTAAAGCAAATTTACAATTTTCATTCTCTGTTTAAGGTGTCAAAACTTGAAACTTTAAACATTAAACAATAATTTAATGCTTAATATACACAATCTTTCGGTTTCTTTTGGAGGAACTTATTTATTTGAAGAAGTTACTTTTCGTTTGGGTGCCGGGGACCGGGTAGGTCTTGTTGGTAAAAACGGAGCAGGTAAATCGACAATGCTTAAAATGCTGGCAGGAGATTTTAAACCTGATTCTGGAGTTATTTCTCAGGAAAAAGATATCCGGATGGGGTTTTTACGTCAGGATATTGATTTTGAACAAGGGAGAACTGTTTTGGAAGAAGCTTATGAAGCTTTTACAGAAATTAAGATTGTAGAAAAAAAGCTGGAGGAAATTAATCATCAACTGGTTACCAGAACTGATTATGAAAGTGAAGAATACAGCCAGATTATTGAGGATCTTTCTGATTACACGCATCGTTTTGAACTTTTGGGAGGTTACAATTATGTAGGAGATACAGAAAAAATCCTTTTGGGATTAGGTTTCAAAAGAGAAGTTTTTAATAATCAGACCGAAACATTTTCCGGAGGCTGGAGAATGCGTATAGAGCTTGCGAAGCTTCTCTTGCAATCAAATGATGTTCTATTGCTGGATGAGCCTACCAACCACTTAGATATCGAGAGTATCATCTGGTTAGAAAGTTTTCTTCGTAATTATCCTGGAGTTGTGGTAATCGTATCGCACGATAAAATGTTCCTGGATAATGTGACCAACCGCACCATCGAAATTTCATTAGGAAAAGCATACGATTTTAATAAACCGTATTCACAATATTTAGAATTGCGTCATGAAATTCGTGAAAAGCAATTGGCTACTCAAAAGAACCAGGCCAAAAAGATTGAAGAAACAGAAAAATTAATTGAGAAGTTCCGTGCAAAAGCTTCAAAAGCTTCGATGGCGCAATCATTGATTAAAAAATTAGATAAAGTAGAAAGAATCGAAGTTGACGAAGATGATAATTCGGTAATGAATATTTCTTTTCCGGTTTCAAAAGAACCTGGAAAAGTGGTAATTGAAGCAGAAGATGTTACAAAAGCTTATGGAGACAAAACGATTCTGAAAGATATTAGTTTATTGGTTGAACGTGGAAGCAAAATTGCCTTTGTTGGTCAAAACGGACAAGGAAAATCGACTTTCATTAAAGCATTAGTAAACGAATTTGAATACCAGGGAAATATTAAATTAGGACATAATGTTCAATTAGGATATTTTGCTCAAAATCAGGCTGAATATTTAGACGGAGAAATTACGTTGCTTCAAACGATGGAAGATGCGGCAACCGACACGAATCGTATGAAGGTCCGTGATATGCTAGGTTCGTTTTTATTTCGTGGAGATGATGTTGAGAAAAAAGTAAAAGTACTTTCCGGAGGTGAGCGTAACCGATTGGCACTTTGTAAATTATTGTTGCAGCCAATCAACGTGTTGCTGATGGATGAGCCGACAAACCACTTAGACATTAAATCTAAGAATGTACTTAAAGCAGCGCTTCAAAAATTTGGCGGGACATTATTACTTGTTTCTCACGACAGGGATTTTCTTCAGGGAATGTCAAATATCGTTTATGAGTTTAAAGATCAAAAAATCAGAGAATATTTAGGAGATATCAACTTTTTTCTGGAACAGCGCAATCTTGAAAACATGCGTGAAGTAGAGAAAAAAGATGTTGTTAAAACAGCGGCTCCAAAAGAGAATAATAAAACCTCGTACGAAGACCAGAAAAAGGGGAAAGCTTTGCAAAACCGCTTAAGTAAAGTCGAAAGTCAAATCAAACAATTAGAAAAAGATATTCAGCACGATGACAAAATGCTGGCTTCAAACTACGATAAGCATATCGAAGACGCTTCGTTCTTTACCGCTTACAACAAAAAGAAAGCAGATTTGGATCAGTTGCTTCTCGATTGGGAAATCGTTCAGGAGGAAATTGATAATTTTAACGCTTAATATAATTTTCGGGAACTAATCCGGCTTTCCGTTATATCCCGATAGCTATCGGGACACAAAACCCTGATTTTTCTAAACCATAAAGCGAGCTTCCGCTGGTCGCTGTTTTTCGGTAAGAAAAATCAGGGTTTTTAGCTCAGGGCTTTCCACTTTAATCAGGGCTAAGAGTTTCCGGTTTTTAAGTTTTATTTGTTTCAGATTTCAGGTCTCTAATTCATAATTCATAACTCATAACTCATAATTTTTGAACCTAATATTTTACTTGATAATCCCAATAGATTTTGAATGCATAATCGCTTCACTGCTTTCCTTAAAATAGCAAGCAGAAACATCGAGTGATGCTAAGTTTTTCATGATTTTTTTGACTTCCTTTTTTTGACTTTTTCCGGTTTGTCTTATATAAACCGCAATCACAGTAACTGGGAATATTTTGCATATTTGCTCATATAAAAATGGATCATGCTGTGAATCATCTCCCAATAAAACATACTTAAGATTCGGGTAGAACTCCAAAACATGTTTTATCTTATCAAATTTATGATTGTGATTGCCTCTTCCACTTAGGAAAAAATCAGTAATGCCTCTTTTGATGTCTTTCAGTAAAATAACAGCACGTGGCAATTGATGAATTTTAGTAAATTTTACAATAAACCGATACAAATTCCATTCGCTGCTTGAAATGTAAAAAAAAGCATTTTCTTCTTCCTTATTGTTTCTTCCTGCAGAGCTTAAAGCCTGATAATGTGGAACAACATCTTTGAAGACTTTTCTGTCATTTACATTTTTGAATAATAGTATATAAATTTTTCTAAAAATGTTTTTTGTATGCGAAATCAAAAAGGTGTCATCAATGTCTGATATGATTCCAAGATTCCCTTCATGAGGTCTTATAAAACTACCTTTACACGAAATTATTTCTGTTTTATATTTAATGCTTACTTCATACTCAATCCATCCAAAATGAAATTCCTTTTCCAGGGGAATACAAAATTTGAAATAACCATCATCTAAGGTTTTGGTATGGATTTCTTTTGCACCAAATTTCAGGTAAATATCAAAATTTTGAATGGTTTTTATTCTGAATTGGTTAATTACAGAAGTGGCATTTTTGAAGTTTTTCTTCTGAAAATCATAGTTGTATGTTCTCTTGAAAACATGGCCCATTACAATTAATTCCTGTTCATTTGCATAACCGCGATATAATTGTAGAATTGGCTTCATTAATTTCTTACTTTTATAATAGAATGTAAATTAATTATTTTAATTGGTTTTTAAATAGAAAATTTTGAAAAAGAATATCATATTCGTTGTGAACCCTATTTCAGGAGACCTTGATAAATCTGATTTGATCGAGGCAGTACAAGAATTTGCAACGACAAATCATTTTGATTTAGAAGTATACGAAACCACAGGGAAAAATGATGCAAAACAAATACAAACCTTATATGATCAGTATAATCCTGAACGAATTGTAGTAGCCGGAGGTGACGGAACTATCAAGATGGTAGCCGAAGCAATGGAACAACATGATGTGATCATTGGGATTCTGCCTGCCGGTTCTGCTAACGGACTTTCTGTTGATTTAAACCTACCATCAACAATTGAAGAAAACCTGAAAATTGCTTTTCTGAATCGTTATATCGAAATGGATATGATTTGTATAAACGGTAAAAAGAGTATTCATTTAAGCGATTTAGGTCTCAATGCCGATCTGGTAAAAAATTATGAAGAAAGTGATGTACGCGGTTTTTGGGGCTATGCTTTGCAGGCATTTACAACCTTAACAGAATCCAATGAACCGTTTGTGGCGACTATTATAGCCAATAAAAAAACAGTTGAACACACAGCAAGAATGATCGTAATTGCCAATTCTCAAAAATACGGCACGGGTGTGACTATTAACCCAAATGGAGCCATGAATGACGGTAAATTTGAATTGGTCATTCTGAAAAACCTGGATTTATTTTTAATCGGGAAAATAATTACCGGCAACATGCCCATCGATTCTGAGGATGTGGTTATCATTTCGACGGATCAGGCAACAATTGAAACAGATTATCCGGTAAGTTTTCAAATTGACGGTGAATATTGCGGAGCCCAGACATCGTTGGAGATCCATATTTTGCATAAGCAAATGAAAATTGCAATTCCTTAAAAAGTAAGAGTTATTTAAAAGGATTTCGTTCCTGCCAGTCGGTTTTAGGCTCCAGATAATTAAAAAAGCGTGCAATGTTGTGATTTATCAAAGCATTGCTATGCGTAATTAAACCATACATTTTTACAGGTTTGGCACCCACAGAACTTTTTATTTCAAGAGCCGTTCTGGCGAAAACAATAGTTTTAAAACCTTTTTTGATAGAATACCCAATCATGTCGTAAAGCATATTTAAATACAGCATTTTCTCACGTTGTACACTTTCGTCATAACCTAGAAAATACGTGTCCATTACATTTCCGTTTTTTATCAATGTGTTGAAGCCTATTAGTTTTTCATCTAAAAAGTACCCATACAATAAAAAATCATCTTTCATAATTTCTTTAAAAAAGCTAAAGTGATTCCGGGCAAGAAAAAAAGTATTAAAAGGAGCATTTTTTGCCACATGAAAATATAATTCGTAAATAACATCTTCATATTGTCGAATATCAGCCAAAGACATTTTTTGTTTTACGATTCCTTCCGATTTTTTTCGGGCGCGTTTGTACTGATCCCGATATTTTTTTGATAAAGCATCGATATAATCCTGTTCAGTCTTCCAGTTTTTATTGATTTCAAAAATCATATTGGGTTGTGTGGAAAACGTATAATTGTTTTTGAATTCAGCTTGCAGAGGCTTAATTTCTTCAGTGGTAAAATCTTTTATACTGGTAATATGAACTTTTTTTCCGCTCGATTTTAAATCCTTTTTCAGCTGACTAATCGCTTTGTGGAGCGTTTTAATTGCTTTTGACTGTCTTATATTTTTATCAAAAGCAAAAGCATTTTGTCCGGTCAGCATATTGTTGCCTACAAAAAGTACATGCGAAGCGAAATTTTTAAGGGCAAAATTCCGAACAGAAGTTTTTAAACATTTATCACGTTCTCCGAATGATTCCAGTTTTTCGGCAAATAAAAATTGGGTCAACGTAATTCCGACAAGTTTTTCTTCTTCAAAGAATCCGATGAAATGACAAGTCATGTTTACCGGACAGGAATTTTCAAGTACTTCGAGATATTCACGTGTCAAAAAAATGTTTTCTAAAGCAAGTGAGTTCCATTCAAAAGGCAACAATGACGCGCTTTTATATATTTGGAAAGAATAGATTGTATTCAAGTGTTTGTGCTAATTTCTTCAAAATTAGATAATATTTACAATAACTTTTTTTCTTTAAGTTATTATTAAGAAAATCCGTTTGATTCAGTTTTCAAACGGATTTAATTTTATAGATTTTTATTAAGCGTATGCACAGACAATACCACCTATAATTGTAAGTGTAAGCATCCAGTATCCTGCATGGATAAAGATATATTTCCATGATTTTCTTTCGAACAAACCATTAATTCCAATAACTGGAAAAGCAAAAAATAAACCTGCCATAAAACCATGAAGTGCCCCGTGTTTAAATGTTCTGTAGGCAGTTCCGTAATCAGCCATAAAAGCATGAAAAGATGGTTTTGCACTTTCTATCATTGGTGGTCCGCCGATCATTCCCAGAGCACCAGACTGGTGAATTGTAAACGACATTAGAGCCATAGAAATCAGCACCGAGAAGATGTAAGTAAATCCAAATATTTTAAGCATATTGCCTTTTTTGAGATCATCTTCGGTAAAATTATTTTCTTTCATCCAGATTGTTCCAAAAACTTTTGGATTGTACCAGATAAATCCGATTACAAGTGTAACAACAGCTGCTGCCAGGAATGTAATAAAGTTAATTTCCATAAAATAAGGGTTTTTATAATTAGTTGATCAAATTTAATTAAAAAATCAGCTTAAAAGGTATTTTTATTTTAAGTATTAATCGCTGTTTTTACTTATTAACACTTTATCGACATTGCTTGTCGTAAAGGTTTAAAACATATAATTTTGCAGAAAATCTCCACGCCCGAATCTATGCGAAAAATTTGCTTTTTGTTTTTAATATTCGTTTTCTCAAATTCAGTTTTGGCAGATACAGTTTCTGATAAAGAGAAGGATGCGCTTGTAAAAATATATTATGCAACCAATGGAAAGGAGTGGAAAATAAAATGGGATTTATCCTCTTCAGTTTCTAACTGGTACGGAGTAGAAATCAAAAATGGAGAAGTTATTGGTCTTGATTTATCCGGTAATAATTTGAGAGGAGAATTGCCGTCTTGTATTGGAAATTTAGAAAATCTGAAAACACTCGCCCTTTTTAATAATCAGATAGAAGGGTCTTTGCCGGATTCTCTATATGAGATTTCAACCCTGAAAGTGCTGCTTTTAAATAGTAATAAATTATCAGGGAGTCTGAGTAATAAAATAAGGAATTTTAATGATTTAGAAAATCTGAGCTTGTTTGACAACAGTTTTGAAGGCGAAATTCCAAAGGAACTTGAAAATATGAATCATTTGTCTGAAATGAATCTTTCGTACAATAGATTCAAAGGTTCTGTTTCAAAAAAGCTAACTTTGCTGGATGCTTTAAACATGACCATGTTTGATGAGAAAGGAAATCCGTTTTTACTGCATATAAATGAAGAAAAAGAAATTACAAATAGTAATACCGTAAATTAATCTTGCTTATGAATGAATTTTACTCGTGAAAAAAGTTGATTAATATTTTTAGTTAATTGTGAAAAAACCGTAATTCGTTACGGTTTTTTTATGCTAAAAAAATAATAATTTAATATCCCTAATTTTACGTTTTTGCTTTTTTTTCATAACTTTAATTATTGAATTCAAAATGCAGTTCAAATCAGCTAAAATAAATTTTAATCTTTAATAATAACGTCATGGTAATACATTATCAGGGTAAACAACACGGAAACAATACGAAATTCACCATCAGAATAATTGGTAATAATCTCTCAAAAAGCAGTTCAAACTATCAAATTGATTTGTTGGTAGGTGATAGTAGATTACCATTGTTTACATCAGAAATTCATCAGAGTTTATCGAATTGCCTGAAAGAAATTTATCTTTTCAGGAAACATAACGGAATCACTTTTGAAGAATCTTCAGAAAAAATAGATACATTATTAGTGCCTTACGATAAGGTTCTATACGATTATAATAAATATGCTTTGTTTAGAGCATAAGCAATGTAATAAATAGAAAAAGACTGTCAGGAATGGCAGTCTTTTTTGGTTTTAGATATGTAATCTCAAAAAAAGTTGATTAATCTTTCAATTTAAAATCAAATCTATTTTTTCAGATATACTTTCAGATAATTTGGGACTTTCAGTGTTAACTAATGTGTAAGGAACAAGTTTACCATTTTTAAGAATCTCCTTTTTAGAATAAATCATTTCGAAATAGTTGTTAAGATCATCCAGATTTGTAGATAAAATAACTTTTTTTCTTTCTTCCGGAAGATCTTCATAATAGTAGCGCGATGTAGCTAAAACAGGATATTTCTCTAATAAGTAATCATTTATGATATAAGATGCGTCTCCTTTATATAAATCTTCAGAAAGTATAGGTGTAATTGTGATGCTGTGAATATTTTCTTTTAAATTATTATAAGAATCTTTTGTAGTAGAAAAATCAGACTGCAAAAGTTTATCCGGTTGTGATAATTGCCTAATAACAGAAAGTCTCACATAATCACCATTTATTTCAGTTACCTTAAAAATAAAATATTTGTTTTCAAAGCTTTGGCTGCCGTTATGTCCTCTTTGTTTGCTAAAGATAAAACTTCCTAACTGCAATTTGTGTTCCGGAGTGTTGATTGCTTTTTTCCATGCATACGGTTTGTAGACCAATTGTTTTAAGGCGTAAAAAGCAATTATAATTATCAGTATTAAAAGTATTTTTTTCATTTTTTTGATTTAGAGGAAATTTTGAAAGTACTATAAATACCTTCAAAATTCCCTCTAAATTAACATTAATCTTTAAATTTCCTGATGGTTTTTCCTGAAATTCATCCAGCCTAAACTAATCAACAGCAAATTGAACAATACCAGTGGTAAAAGAGCTTTTGCAAAATTGGTTTTGGAAGTATCTTCAAAAGTTTCAACCTTAAATTTCGACCAGTTTTCTTTTTTAACATCGGCATTGTCAAAGATTTTTGGGTAGAAATACAATCGTAGTTTTTCATGAAACTGGTTTGTTTTTTCCATAAATAAAAGCTGGTTTCCTAAGTCAGATTTGGCAATTTCGTTTAACTGAATCTGAGTGTGCAGTGTCGGAATAAATTGTGCAATGTTTTGACTGGCTTGGTTTCGTTGCTTCAGTTTTGTTTCCAGTTCTTTTGACTGAACAGACGATTCGTCGTCGCCCATTTGCTGCATCGCATAATACCAAAGCCAGCTGAATTCTTCATTGGGTAAAGGATAATTTTTGAATTGCGGATAATGACTATAGAATTTATTCATTGTCGCTGTTTTATCCATGTCCCATTTTTCATGATACGCATTTCGCTGTTTCAGCGTCAGCTCCAAAGCTTCCGGAACAGGGTATTTATTTACGATATAGGTATTGATTGTTGCCGGAAGAATAATAATCAGAAACAGCCAGATTGTTAATAAAATCACCGCGTTGAAATTGGAATTCTTTTGCAGGGAAACGATAAAAAAACAAACGGCAAACCAAAAAAGGATGTATAAAATACTTATTGTGTAAAAAGTAAAAAGTGAACTGTCTAATGAAATATTCAATAACAAAACTGCAATAAAAAGGGTAAACGTTACTAATGCAATCAAACTTAAAATTCGGATATAAAACAATTTCAGAATGTACAAAAATGTATTATCGCTTTGTGTTGCCACGATTTTCCAGGTTCCGGATTCTTTTTCTTCGGAGACCACATTATACGTAAAAGAAACGATCAGAAGCGGAAAAAGATAAATCAGTACAAAACTAAAATCAATTTTTCCTAACATCAAATTGTTGGGATTATTTAATTCCGAATCGTATTTCTGGCCTTCCAGACCCCGAATCGTAACACTTTGAATCGACGGATTTACATCGCGCTGCCCAATTGCCAGACTATTGATTGGGAATGTTTTATTGACCAGAGAAAACTTGATGTAATAGAGCAGCAGTCCCATTTCATCTGAATGATATTCAGCATTTCTGGCAATATGTTCTTTTTGATAAATCGCTGCTTCTTTGATATTCTGGCCTTGTTTTTCCTGAAACTGATGCCCAATCAAAAGACTTATGAACCCGATACCCAGCAAAAAAAGCAATCCAATTTTGGTTCCTTTTGAGCGTATGAAATTTTTAAATACTAATGCTAACATATTAAATGGCTTTTAGGTTTTTAGCGGCTATTTTTATAAAGATAAGCAGCAGGCTAATCCAGAGAATAATGGAGATAATTGAAATGATTTCGCTTTTCAAAACATCCAAAATTCCTTTTGGTTCATAATGAAATTCGGGTACGTCAGCCCAGTGTTCCTTCCCAATTGCGAGCGGTTTTTCATTTGGTCCCGGCTTTTTGTTGCTGATGTATTTAATCTGCAAAGCATTCATTTTTTGTGCCATGTTGTAACGATACGCTTCGGCCTGTTTCTGAAAATCGATGTACGAATCGTAATCGGTATTCGACAATCCCATTGATAAATTTTTCATGGCGATGTACGGATTTATAAACGAAACTGTTTTTGAAAAGCTGTTTTGCTTTTTATAAATCTCCAATAAATCTTCAAGATGTTTATTGTAAATATTCGAACTTATTTTCTCTCCTTCGGTCATAATGAAACCGGAATAATTGAAAGGCAATTTCTGAACCGAATCTACTTTATAAGTTCGAAGCAAAGAATCTTTTATCGCTTTGTAATGCGGGTCGTTAGGGTTATGACTGTCACCTTGTTTCAGAATATTTTTTTCAATATCGCTATTGAATTGAATTTTAGAAGGCGCTTCGTAAATATAAGCGCCAATTGCCTGCGTTGTTCTCGGTAAAATAATTGTGAAAACCAACCAAATCCCAATTAACGAAATCAACGCTTTTTTTGAAGTTTTGCTTGAAGCAGAAATCAAAACGGCAATGGCGCAAAAAAATAACAGATATAGAAAATGAAAAACAATAAACAAGAGCATTTTAACAGTTTCGTCAAATGAAAGGGCAAAGTTCTGAAGCAAGAGCCAGATAAAAACCAAAATGATAATCGTAGGAATAAAAAGTATCATAATGACAGATGCAATTCCGACTATTTTACCCAGTATAATCTGTTTCCAGCTGATCCCCTGACTCAATAGCAATTTCAGGGTTCCGTTTTCTCTTTCGGCTGCGACCGAATTAAATCCGAGGAAAAAAATCAATAATGGTAGCAAAATTTGTAAAACCATGGCAATACTAATTTCTCCAAAACGAAGCATGCTGTTTGAAAATCCGGCTTCAGAAAAATTAGCTGTATTTTGTTTGTGCGCTTCCAGATAAATGGCATTTCCGAAAAAAGGTTCCATTCCAAATTCAAAAACGCTTAACGAAGTGTTTTTACGAAAAGCAAAGTTTCCGTAATGTGCCATTCGGTGCGGATTTTTGTCCGGGTTTTTGAGCCAGTCTTCTCTGGATTCGTGTTGGTATTTTTCGCTGGTTTCATTTTGATTGATATAGTTTTTCCATCCGGATAAAACAGCATAAATCAATAAAATACCAATAAAAAAGGTAATGATGTATGTAGCCAGATTTTTAAAAACAGATTTTCTAAAATGTTGGGCTATCAAATTTTCTACGTGTAATGACATAACTGCAGATTAAAATTTATAAGTTACGGTAAGCGTTGCATTTCTAGGAGCTCCGGGAAATAACCTCAAATAGTTCTGAGCGCCTAACCAGTAAGTTCTGTTGAAAATGTTTCCTGCATTTACAGCAACCTGAATATTGCTTTTCTCTGGTTTATAATAGACAGCAGCATCAAAAATGGTAAAATCAGGAAGTGTAAAATCTCTTGTAAACCATGGAATTTTGCTGCTTTGATACTGCATTCCGAAACCAACTCCGAAATTATCCAAAGCAGAATCGGATTTGAAATTGTAACGTGTCCATAAGTTGGCGCTGTTTTTTGGCGTATTTTGTTTTCTGGCACCAATTAAGGAAGCATTACGGTCATTGGTGATTTTGGCATCGATATAACTGTACGAAGCATTAATTTGCCAGTCTGGGGTAATATAACCTGCCAAATCACATTCGAAGCCACGGCTGCGTTCAGAACCTCTTGTTACCAGTAAATCAGGATTCACGGGGTCGTTGGCATTCATCAGGATATTGCGTTGGTTTATTTCGTAAACAGCTGCGTTAAAACTCATTGAATTGTTTAAAAAAGTCGCTTTTAAACCCGCTTCTTTCAAATTGCATTCGAGAGGATCAAACAAACTTCCGGCAGGCAGACTTCCGGTTTGCGGCATCAACGTAACGGTGTTCGATTGGGGCTGATACCCTTCGAGATAAGTCGTGTAAACATTGATAGCGGTATTGATGGCATACGTAATTCCTACACGAGGCAGTAAAGCCGATTTCTTAACGGTTAATTCGTTATTCGTCTCGTAATTGGTGATGTCTTCAAACCATTCGTTTCGTAATCCCAAAAGAAACGTAAACTTGTCCCATTGAATCTGATCCTGAATATAAATAGCATTCGTAGTGGTTAAAGCCGATGGTAATGCTGTTCTGATATTCAAAGTATAATCATCAGGACTTCTTACGGTATAAGTCGGATTATTTAAATTAAAATAATTCACATTTGGTTTTGGTAAAACAACACCTTCAATTGTAATGGTTTGATAATTAGATGCATTTGCGGGTACAAAAGTGCTTGCAACAGTTCCGTCTTTCAACAGGTAACCTCTTGCTGCGTTTTGTCCGCCGCCTTTGGTTTTGTTCCAGCTGCTTAAATCGTAACCGGTTAATAATTTATGATTCAGTTTTCCGGTTTTGAAATCGAAATTTAAAAAGGCGGTTAAGTTGTCCACATTCCAGTATTGCTGGCGCTGTACAAACTGCATCATCGCAAGACTTGTTACAGGCTGGTTGTTCATGTCTACGGCAAATCCGTTTGTGGTTCGGTGTTCCTGCAAATCTTCTCTCCAGGATTGTTTCATGTAAGAGGCATTAAAACCAATTTTTGAAGTGAATTTATGAGAGAAATTGGTAGTGAAAATCATTTCTTTCGATTTAAAAAAATCACTTGGTGCACCTAAATTCAGGCTTATTGGTGTTTTGTTCAGACTTGTAACGCCGGCAACAGCTCCAAATATAGGCTGCCCGCGATCCAGAATTCCGGTCATGTCGCTCAAAATCAACTCGGTATTGATAGCCGTTTTTTCATTTGGAATATAACTGAAAGACGGAGACAACAAATACGATTTATTGCCCACTAAATCACGAAACGATTTTGCTTCCTGATACGCTGCATTTACACGATATAATAATGTTTTTGATTCATTTAAAGGACCTGTAAAATCAAGAGCTCCTCTAAAAGTGCTAAAACTTCCGGCACTCAGGCTTATTTCTTTTCGGTCAGTGGCCAATGGTTTTTTGGTCACCAGATTGATGCTTCCGCCCGGATCGACAGAAGAAAACGTTGCGCTCGACGGGCCTTTAATTACTTCGACACGCTCAATATTACTGGTAAGCGGCTGTAGGAAATAATATTGGCGGGTACGCATTCCGTTGATGATTTGTCCCTCTTCGTTCTGGCTGATCCCTCTGATGGTGTATTGATTGTAATAACTTGCCGGAATCACACCGCTTGTCATTTTTACAGCATCGGCCAGATAAATTGCGGCTTTGTCTGCAATTAATTCTTTGGTAACCGTAGAAATTGATTGTGGAATGTCTTTGTTAAGTGTAGCTGTTTTTGTTGCCCCGAATGAATAATCACTGTTGTATTTTCGGGTAGAACGGCCTATGATTTCTACGGCTTGGAGTTCGTTTAATTTGGCTTCCGTTTTAATAGAATCCTTAGCGATACTGTCGTTACTTTTTGTATTCGTCTGCGCTTTTAAACAAGCAGAGCTAAAGACAAAAAACAGTACTATAAATAGATGTTTCATTTTTTATGTAGATGGAAATTTTTCCTTTTTAAACAGTTTGTAAATACAAATCTTCCAATTCGTTTGCTGATATTTTTTCGGCTTCGATAATCGTAACCAGATTGCCCTGTTTCATGATACCGATGTGTGTTGCGACTTCCCTGGCCCTAAAAATATCGTGTGTAGCCATTAAAATAGCTGTTCCGTCTGCCGAAAGTTCTTTTAAAATCTGTGAAAATTCATTTGATGCTTTAGGATCCAGACCACTTGTAGGCTCGTCCAGCAAGAGTACTTTTGCTTTTTTAGCAATGGCGATTGCAATACCCACTTTTTGGCGCATTCCTTTTGAGTAGCCGCCCAGATTTTGATCATGAGCTGTAATTTGCAGACCTGCTTTGGTTAAAAAATAAGTCAGTTCTCCGGTTGAATATTTAAATCCGGCAAGGGAAGAAAAGAATTTCAGGTTTTCCAGTCCGGTAAGATTTGGATATAACATTACCGTTTCAGGAATGTATGCCACATCTTTTTTGGTTTTATCTGGATCGGTAACAACCGAAATATCATTGATTTTAATTTCGCCATGGGTTGGTTTTATAAAACCCAGAAACAAATTGATGGTAGTCGTTTTTCCGGCACCATTTTGTCCCAACAGCGCAAAAATTTCTCCTTGTTTGATGGTTAAATTCAAAGCGTTCAAAGCAATTTGATCTCCGTATTTTTTAGTCAGGTTTTCTGCGGTAAGCATCTTTTTATATTTGTTTGGAATTAGGAATAAGAAATGATTTGATCCACAAAAACACCAAAGCGCTTTCTGAACCAAAATCGTATTGTCGAAATAGGGTTGGAGTTTACTACTCGTGATTTAAAACAAGATGATACATTATGATTTAACAGTTTGTTTTTCTGTTAAAATGATTTTTATCGGAAATAATAATGCAGCTATCCTTCGCTTTGAGTTAAAAGCAAAAGAAAATAATTTTTTAAAGTGAAGTAATAAACTAAGCCAGAGCAGGGGGTGCTCTTAAAGCAAATAGACTGCCTTTGAAAAATGCTGAGATTTTCGGGCTGTAAATGATTTCCTGTGTGGCAGGAAGGTTTGCTTTATGAAAGGTAAAAGTATGAAATGTGTTAGAAACAAAAGTGCTAAATTCAAAATGACATATAGAACAATTATTCTCTACATTATGACTGTGCGTGATTTGTTTTTGACCGGGAGTATATTTGTGATCGCAATGTTTCTCATGAATTTGTACATAAACATGCTCGTAAGAGTGAATCGTCTGAAAAAGCATTGCGAACAATACCGTTAAAGACGCTAAAAGATTAATTATGACGAATTTCTTTTTATTCATTCTTGATTTTTGGAAATCTCAACTGTTGTAATGCAACCAAGTTGCAAATATAGAAATCTTATTTGCAAAAGAAAACAAAATCATTTTATCTTTTTTGAAAGCCTGTTCTGAAAATTATTTCCCAATGATTTCTTTACGGTGTAAATCTCCCCAGTCTTTTAATGCCATTATTACATTTCCTAAAGATTTACTGTGTTCTGTTCTTCTGTATTCAACAGTTGGTGGAAACGTGTCATAAACGGTTCTTATTACAAGTTTGTTTATTTCCAGATCTTTAAGTTCTTTAGATAACATTTTGTCAGTGATTCCGTCCATATCTCTGGAGATTTCCTTGAATCGTTTTGGCCGGTCTGATAATGCAATTAAAATGGGTAATTTCCATCTTCCGCTCAACACTTCCAATGCATCCCTTACCGGTAATAATGCACTTAAGCAGGATTCTTTCGAGCAGATGCTATCTTCGCAAGTATTTGTGTTTTCGCTTTTCATTTTCATGTTTATAATGTTACTATCCTCAGTGATAGCGCTATCCTTGAGGATAGTACTATAAAAGAGATAGTAAATGTAAATAAGTTTGTATTGTAAAACAAAACAAATAAATTATGAGCAAAAGAATTCTGAATATAGTAACAAGTATCAAAGGAGATGCTTCTTTTAGTAATAAATTATCTCAGGCAGTTATTGGAAAACTGACAAATATGTATCCGGAAATTGAGGTTGACACACTTGATCTTTCCAAAACGCCTTTGCCTTATCTGGATGGTTCGCAAATTGGAGCATTTTTTACGCCAGAAGAAATGCATACAGCCGAACAGAAAGAAGCTATTAAAAGTTCGAATAATGCCGTAAAAAAATTATTGGATGCTGATATTATTGTCATAGGCGTACCACTTTATAACTTCGGAATTCCGGCGGTTTTAAAAGGATGGGTCGATCAGGTTTCCAGAGCTGGAGTGACTTTTAGTTATGCTGATGGCATGCCAAAAGGATTGGTAGTGAATAAAAAAGTATATTTATCTATTGCGTCCGGAGCTATATTTTCTGAAGGACCATATAAAAGTAATGATTTTGCAGATCCTTATTTACGTGCTATATTAGGTTTTTTAGGCATGACAGATGTTACTACTTTTCGTGTAGAGGGAACATCAATTCCTGATTTTGCTGAAAGTGCTTTACCAAAGGCTTTGGCAGCTGTTGAAGAATTTTCGTTTTAAGATTTGCATAAACAATCCCGGTTCTGCCGGGATTTTGTTTTTAAGTTATTTCTCAATAATCATGGTAATTCCCTGTCCGCCGGCGGCACAAATTGAAATAAATCCTCTTCCGGATCCTTTTTCGTTCAATAATTTTGCCATCACACCAATGATTCGGCCTCCGGTTGCCGCAAATGGGTGTGCTGCTGCCAGACTGCTTCCTTTTACATTTAACTTTTCCCGGTCTATTGTTCCTAATGCTTTTTTTAAACCTATTTCTTTGCTGAGTTCAGGGCTTTCCCAAATTTTCAGGGTTGCTAAAACCTGCGCTGCAAAAGCTTCGTGAATTTCATAATAGTCAAAATCCTGTAAAGTCAGTCCGGCTTTTTCGAGCATTTTGCTGGCCGCAAATAGGGGTGCTAATAAAAGGTTTTGCTGGTTTTTAACATATTCAATTGCAGCAACTTCAGCAAAAGTAATATAAGCCAGAACTGGAAGTCCGCGTTCTTTTGCCCATTCTTCGCTGGCTAAAAGAATACAGGAAGCTCCGTCTGTAAGCGGTGTTGAGTTTCCGGCTGTTAATGTTCCGTTTACTTTATCAAAAGCGGGATTTAATTTGGC
This sequence comes from uncultured Flavobacterium sp., assembly GCA_963513545.1. Taxonomy (GTDB): domain Bacteria; phylum Bacteroidota; class Bacteroidia; order Flavobacteriales; family Flavobacteriaceae; genus Flavobacterium. The sequence continues at coordinate 44,099 of CAUPQW010000010.1, read as the reverse complement.
TAATTTTTCAAAAGTGCTGTCTTTTCTCAGGTTATTATCTTTTTCAAGTCCGTTAAACGGAGTAATCATATCATCAAAAAAGCCTTCATCATAAGCTTTTGCCATATTCAAATGACTTTTAAGAGCCAGATTATCCTGGTCTTCTCTGGATATTTTATAATGTTTTGCCGTTATTTCAGTATGTCCGCCCATCGAAAGTCCGGTTTGAGACTCTTCATTTCGGGGAACCAACGGCGTTAAATCTTTTGGTCGGAGTTTTAAAAATAATTTGATTTTTTCGCTCAATGATTTTGCTTTTCTGGCGTTCAGTAAAATTTTCCTTAGTTTTTCACTCACCGCAATCGGCATATCGCTGATAGAATCAACACCTCCGGCAATACCGGATTCAATTTGCCCAAGAGCAATTTTATTGGCAATATAAATGGCACTTTCTATTCCGGTATCACAGGCTTGCTGTAAATCGCAGGCAGGAGTCGCGGGATCGAGAGTTGTTTTCATGACACATTCCCGAATCAGATTGTTGTCGTACGTATGTTTGATAACTGCTCCACCAGTTACTTCGCCTAATAATTGACCTTTTAAATCATATTTATCAATAAGTCCGTTTATGGCTGCGGTCATCATTTCCTGGTTTCCAACTTCGGCGTAGGCTGTATTAGCCCGGGCAAACGGAATTCGGTTATAACCTACAATGGCAACTTTTCTAATGGTATTGGGAGTGCTCATATCTCTATTTTTATGACAATTTAAAATTTTCTGAGATTAAAGATAAGCAGGAATTTCTAAATTTTGGGTACTAAAATGAGGTGATTTGTTTTAAGAAAAAGTATAGATATGAAATTTTTACTCAAAACAAGAAAAACGATTAAATTACTTATTCAATAAAAGAGCTGTAATTATTCAAAACGTCAGTTCGAGTGTTTTTTGTGTAGAGAAACGGAACAAAAAATGTATCGAGAACCGTTTTTAATGATAATTTTTCTGTTCTCGATACAATTTTCTATCAAAAATTACTCGAACTGACGAAAAATCATCATTAAAAACTAATTGCGTTAAATATATTCGATTTTAATTTAACCGTAGTCTTTTCTTTTTTCCGAATAGCAGTAGCAAAACTGTTTTCACCTTTTCTTCAAGCGAAGAACGCAAAATCGAAAACGCTTTGGTAATCTGCGCCTCAACAGTTTTGATAGATACATCAAGATGTTCCGCAATTTCGATATTGGTTAAACCTTCTTTTTTACTTAGAATGAAAACTTCCTTACATTTTGGAGGCAAACTTTCTATCTCTTTATTTACTACCTTTAAGATGCGTTGAAAAGATTCAGAATCATCCTCAAGAACGACAGCGTTTAAGGCATCATGATACGTTTTTTCAAGGGAAAACAAGGATTGGTTTTTTCTGTATAAATCGATAAACTCATTATAAGCTAATTTGTAAAGAAAGCTTTTTATGGCATGGTCTGTTTTTAAACGCGCCCTTTGCTCCCAAACTTTTATAAAAACATTTTGAACGATGTCTTCGGCGCTGTAAATATTTTTTACAAGACTATTGGTGTAAACACAAAGTTTATGATGATAAGTGTCGATGAGATACGTATAGGCGCCTTCATCTCCGTTTCGAAGAGATTCAATCAGGATATTATTATCGTTGTAATCATCGGTTTTCATAGTAACAAATATATAAATTTAAAATTTTAGGGCTTAAATCAGAAGGTATATTTCATGAAATAGCTTTGTATTAAGTTTTTCTATTTGAATTTTATTACAAATAAAAATTAGAAAAAAATGCAAAGATAAGATATTTACTCATTTAATTCTATCAAACTAGTAGAATTTATTGAAAGAAAAGACTTGTGAAAAATAAAAAAATCAGTAAAATCAAAAAAACTTTATCAAATTGTTAGGGTTTTGTTTTTTGGCTTCGTAATAATATTAAAAAAAGATAAAATGACAGTAAAAAAGTCAGAACTATTAATGGTAAAATTTATCACAAACCAGGCTAGTCAGGATGAAATTGAACAGCTGACGGAGTGGTTAAAGGATGAAGAAAACCAAATTGAGTTCAGGGAATTTGTAAAAACAAATTACGCAATTGACACCGCTATGAATACATTCGATTCTGCTGAAACAAGAAAGCAGTTATCAGAAAGAATTCAGAAAGAAAATAATGTTTTTTATAAAAGAAGATTTTCTTCTTATTATAAATATGCGGCGATTTTGGTTGTCGCTCTGGGCGGATTTTATTTTTATAAAAATTCGAATATCCCGAAAGAGAAACAAAATGTTGTGATTCCGAGACAGGATGAAATTGTTTTACAATTAGATAATAATTCAGAAGAGGAAATTGATACGGCTGATACCCGAAATCTAACCGATAAAAACGGTAACATAATTGGCAGACAGGAAAAAAACAGGCTGGTGTATAACAAAGCCTATGCTGAAGGAAAGTTAGTTTACAATACAATTAAGATTCCTTACGGTAAAAAATTTGAAATACAGCTGTCAGACGGAACCCTTGTGTATTTGAACGCAGGAACTCAATTGACATATCCGGTTCAGTTTTTAAAGAGCGAGGGGCGAAAAGTGAATTTGACAGGAGAAGCTTATTTTGAAGTTGCCAAAGACAAGGCGCATCCGTTTACGGTAAATACACATGAAGTAAGTGTTGAGGTTTTGGGAACCAGGTTTAATGCAGATGCGTACATGGATAATACAAGTACTGATATTGTGCTGGTTGAAGGAAAAGTTTCGCTTTATAAAGGTCAGAAAACAAATGAAAATCAGGTGTATTTGAAACCAGGTTTCAAAGGATCGAACATAAAAGGGAAGTCTGTAATTACAACAGAAGAAGTAAATCCGGATTATTACACAGATTGGGTCAAAGGAAGTTTAGTATTTAAAAATGCCTCGTTTGCAGATATTATAAAAAAACTGGAACGGCGATACAATGTGACTTTCATTAACAGAAATAAAATGCTCGGGAAAGAAATTTTTAACGCCCGTTTTGATAATGAGCCTATAGAAGTTGTGCTGAAATATTTTAGCGACAGTTATGCAATAGATTATACTATTGACAGAGATCAAATTACGATTAAATAGAGTTTAAAATATCAAAATATAAATCCAAAAACAAATTTAAAATTAAGAACCATAAAAAGGAATAAGCCTATGTAACAAAAGTTCGAGAAGCGGCTGTAAAAAAAACCGGAAAATGCGCCAACATTTCCCGGTATAGGAATGCGGTCAGTTAATTAACCAACCAACATTAAAAAAACATTTTAAAAGTATGAAAAAACTATTGAACAAAATCAGGTTCGACAAGCCTTTTTTGAAATTTGATTTGAAGATGAAATTGACGACATTATTATTATTAACCACTTTGTCTGTTATGCAAGCGGGTGTGACCTATTCTCAAAAGGCCAGACTTTCTTTCAGTGCCAGTAATATGACTGTTGGAAAAGTAATTGAAAAGCTTGAATATACCAGTGATTACAGATTTGTATATAACGTAAGATCAGTTGATTTAGATAGAAAAATAGACATTAATTTAACCAATGCTTCTATTGAAACGATACTAAATACCATTTTTAAAGATTCAGGTACCGATTTTAAAGTGAGCGGATCCCATATTGTTTTGACACCAAAAAAAGCACCGGCTGAAAAACCAAAAGCTGAGGTACAGGATTTTATAGTAAAAGGAAGGGTAACCGATACAAAAGGAATGCCTTTAGTAGGTGCGGCGATTTCGGATAATGGTTCAGGTCGTGGTGTGCAAACCGATTTTAACGGAGAATATCAGATTATTGCAGTAAGCAGTGAAACTACTTTAGCTTTTGCTTACTTAGGATACATCAGACAAGAAATTAAAGTAGATGGTAAAAGTATTATCAATGTTGTTTTAAAAGAAGATGTTCTGGAATTAGAAGGAGTAGTTTTGACTACGGGATATCAAAATATTACAGCAGAAAAAGCAACAGGAGCTTATTCAAATTTAAAAGCAAAAGATTTTCAGGAACAGCGGTTAAGCAGTTTAAACTCCATTTTGGAGGGACGTATTGTAGGGTATCAGGATGGTAAAATTCGTGGAACGACTACGATGACCGGAACAACAACTCCATTGTATGTTATTGACGGATTTCCTGTTGAGAATACAAAATTAACTCCATATTCTGCTCTTGATGAAAATGTGCCTAATCTGAATTTAGAAGATATTGAAACCATTACTATTTTAAAAGATGCAGCAGCTTCCTCTATTTACGGAGCACGTGCCGCCAATGGAGTTGTGGTAATTACAACTAAAAAGGCAAAAGCAGGGAAAACAAATATTTCGTTTTCAAGTAACTTAACTGTTACACCTTACAGAAACTATACAGGAAACCTAACTGATTCTGCAGATATTATTGGTTTAGAAAGAGGCTGGGCAGCAGGAAACCCTAATTTACAAGGAGCTAATGCCAGTACCTATGCAAAATCTTTATTAAATAATGCTGTATTTACAAGTTTAGGAATGCAGGCTATTTTAAATGGTTATGCCGGAAATATTTCTCAGACAGAAGCAAATAACCGTTTAAATTCATTAGCCGGGCAAGGTTATAAATATTTTGATGATATTGCCAGATATGCAAAACGTGACCAGTATTTTATGCAGCACAACGTTAGTTTAGGTAAAGCTACTGAAAACAATACTTTTAATGCCTCTTTGACTTATAGAAACAATGAACTTGAAGATAAATATTCTGAAAATCAATCTGTTGGTATTAACTTAAAAAACACGACCCAGATTAACAACTGGCTTTCTTTGGATTTAGGAACTTATATTAACTATGGTAAAGGAGATACGCAGTATTATAAAGCTAATAATCCATCTCCTACTTCAGATAATCCGGGTTTTAAATATCAGCCATACAACCAATTGGTTAATAGCGACGGAACTAATTTTGTTTCTACTGCAGCATCCCGTTATAATGCTTTTACGCTTCAGTCTTTACAAAATTATGGACTTTACAACATGGACATTACCCCAATGGACGAGTTTGGAAGAAACCTGATTAAAAGCAAAAATTTCTTAAACAGAACGTTCGCTAAATTTAACGCCAAGATCAGTCATGCATTCAATTACAACGTAATGTTCCAGTACGAATATGGTGCAGATCGTACAAGACAGTTATTTGAAAAAGAATCATACTATGTTAGAAGCAAAGTAAACGGTATGGTCACTGTTGTAAATAATAAACCGGTTTATAATCTGCCTTATGGAGACATTATAAAAGAAGCAAATCAGTACAATAACGCTTACAATTTCCGTCAGCAGTTAAATTTCAATCAGACTTTTGCTGAGAAGCATGATTTTTCTGCCATTGCAGGTATGGAAATTCGTCATACAAAACTAGAGTACACAGATAACACCCGTTATGGCTATGATGACCAGACTTTAGGTTTTGCCCCAATAAATCAGGCTGATTTGCTTAAAGTGTACGGAAGTGTGTTTGGCGGATCGATGACGCAAAATGATTTTTCGTTAGAAAGAGAATTAATAAACCGCTATGTTTCGCTATACGGGACAGGAGGTTATACGTATGACGGAAAGTATTCTGCAACAGGAAGTGTACGATGGGACCGTTCGAACCTTTGGGGAACCGACAGTAAATATCAGAACAAACCAACGTGGTCAACTGGTATTGCATGGAATATCAATAAAGAATCATTTTTTAAAGTTTCCTGGGTAGATGCGCTTAAAGTTCGTGCTTCTTATGGTATTGGAGGAAATATTGCCAAAAACTCTGCACCGTATTTGACAGCGTATTACAACTCTAATTCCAATGTGGGAGGAAATCAGGGGACTGTAAACAACAGACCAAATCCTGAATTATCTTGGGAAAAAACGACTACAACCAACATTGGTTTAGATTTCGCATTATTCAAAAACAGATTAAGCGGTACTGTAGATTTATACAACAAAAAAGGAGAGGATTTATTAGCAAGCAGCCAGGGAATTCCAACAGAAGGATGGGGTTATTCTACTTACAATACCAATAATGGAGAAATGACCAATAAAGGTATCGAAGTTAGTTTAAGCGGAGCAATCCTAAAAACGCCTTCATTTTCATGGGATGCAACTGTTTTATATGCCTATAACAAAAATAATGTGGATAACGTAAAAGTTGAAGCTCCTTTTTATGTCTTACAATTAGATTATCCTCAGGCTTTCCCAAGGGTTGGAACCAGCTTTAATTCTATTTATGGTTACAAATGGGCAGGTTTAAGCAACACAGGAGTACCTCAGGTTTATGATGCGTCCGGAACTGCGGTAAAATACAATCCAGCTCAGTTAGAAGCTATTAAAGATTATGGTTCCACCGTTCCAACACACAGCGGCTCTTTCCACACTTCTGCTAATTATAAAAACTTCTCGCTTTCTGCACTTTTCATTTATGAGTTAGGGCATAAAGTAAGAAATACATTCCTGCCAATGTTAACCAATAATTACAATGGTGCTGCAGGCGGATACGTAACAGATATTACAGTGGTTAATAATAATATTGCAAATCGTTGGATGCAGCCGGGTGACGAAGCATTTACAGATATTCCAAGAGCCGTATACGAGTATGAAGCAGATTTTAATTCAGATTCCCGTACGATTTATTCGTATGCAGACATCAACATTTTAGATGCTTCAAATGTAAGATTAAGTAACATTTCATTGAGTTATCAATTGCCAAAAGATCTTATTCAGAGAGTAAAATTACAGAATGTACGTTTCAATCTGAATGCCGAAAATGTTTACACATGGGCTAAAAGCAGAGATGCTAAATACATGTTAGGCGGTTTCCAGTCTCCAAGTTTTGTTTTGGGTGTAAATGTTAATTTCTAATTTATAAAGACTAAATGATGAAAAATATATATAAAAATGTAGTGTGTTTCTTAGCTTTAGGATTGACTTTCGCATCTTGCGAAAACTATCTGGATGACGCTCCAAAAGGATCTAAAGTACCTACAACATTAGCAGACTATGAAGCTTTTCTTCGTGACGAATATACCAATCATAGAGTAAATATAGCAGGAGCTTCACAATTAATGAATGACCAATATGCAACGCTTGCTACTTTATCAAGTGACAGATTAATCAATGCCAATTATATGTGGGATCAAAATGCCGACCGAATTGCATTGAAAGTATCTGATGAAACGACTTATTATGCAAGCTATCAGGGAATTTCGACTTTCAATTTAATTATTGAAAATGCTCTTTCTACAACAGAGGCTACTGAAGAACAAAAAAGAATAGTGTGGGCAGAAGCAAAAGTACTGCGCGCGATGAACTACTTTAATCTGGTTAATTTTTATGCAGATACTTATGTTGCTTCAACAGCTTCAACAAAATTATCAGTTCCGTTAATTACAAGTGCTAATATTAATGCACCAAGTAAACAGGTAACGATTCAGGAGTTGTATGATTTTATTCTGAATGATGTTAAGGAAGCTCTGCCGTACCTGCCAAAAGTTTCCCAGACGGTTTTACATCCAAATCTGGGAACAGGTTATGCTTTTTATGCAAGAGTTTTTCTTCAAATGAGTAATTATACAGAAGCTTTAAAATATGCAGATTTGGCACTAGCTGAAAACAATAAACTCTACGACTGGATTGCATTCTATAATACTAACAAAACACTTATAGAAACTCCCGCTAATTATACCACATTTGTATCGCCAATGGGATATAATTACGTAGAAAATTACAACTATCGCCATGGAGCTAACTCTAGTTTAACAACAGAAAACAGTATTCCTGTAGAACGTGCACAGCGTTTTGAAGCCGGAGATGCACGTTTCTTGTCACGTTGGAAAACCTACACTGTTGGTGCTGAAACCTATTTTAGAAGAACCTTATCCGGTGCTTTTAATTTTGGCGGAATGACAACTACAGAAGTATATCTGATTAAAGCAGAATGTCTGGCACGTGCCAACCAAATCAGTGATGCATTGGCTGTTTTGAATACTGTTCGTAAAACCCGTATTCTTCCTGCTTCCTATCAGGATATTTCCACTACAGACCAAGCAACTGCTTTGAAGGCTATTTACAGAACAAAAAATAATGAACTTACCAACACGCTGATTCCTTTTGCAGATGCACGCCGTTTAAATGCCGAAGGTGTTTATACGGTAAGTTTCTCAAAAGTAGCTGGTGGAACAACTTATACGTTAGCATCAACTTCTCATATGTGGACAATGCCTTTCCCACAAGGAGCTGTAAAAAATCCGGGTAACGGAACGATTACGCAAAATGTAGCAAAATAAAGATCCCAAAGCTTCCTGAGTAGGTATTCCGAAAGGGGAGCTTCTTATAAAATATCAAAAATATCAATCAAAAATGAATACAATTAAATTTAAAATAGTAGGATTGTGCATCTGCCTTCTCACAATTTCCGGCATTGCGCAAAAGAAAAAATCAGCAGCTCCGGCAGCAGCTTCTTATAACATTGAAGGAAATATTACGGGACTTGAAGATGGAACAGCAGTAAAATTAATTCCGGGAGCAACGCATTCTTCAGAACCTGCAGTTGCAGAATCAACAATTAAAGACGGCAAATTTACATTGACAGGAAAATTAAAAGAACCTCGCTTTTTTTATGTTGTATTTGGAAACAACAAAGGATTTATACCGGTTTTAGTAGAAAATTCTAAAATAAAGTTATCAGCTGAAGGAACTGTTTCAGAAGGAGAAGACAAAAGAATTAACTTTAAAAATGAAGTAGTTTCAGGATCTAAATCACATGATTATTATAAAAAGGAAACAGCTTTCAGAGCAGAATTAGAAAAAGATTACGTAGAATATCATAAAGGAACTGAAGCAATACAAGAATTGTATGGTAAAGCAAGAGTTGCCGGTAATAAAAAAGCTATGGATTCTATTGGAAATACTCCCGAATGGAAAGTTTTTGAAGCAAAAGAAAAGGCGTTTTTTAATAAAGTAGCATCCAGTTCAAAAAATCTGATTTCAAAACATAAAGATAGCTGGTGGGGACCTTTATTTATGATGATTTCATACAGTTATTTCACACCGGATCAAAAACCGGAATTTGAACAATTTTCTGAAGCAGCTAAAAAAAGCTATTACGGACAATTGGTTGATAAAGAAGTAAATCCGAAATCATTGATTGGGACAAGTGTATCCAATTTTGCCTTAAATGATAAAGACGGAAAACCATTAAGCGTAAAAGAGATCGTGGCAGGAAAAAAATACATCCTGATTGATTTCTGGGCATCATGGTGCGGACCGTGCCGTAAAGAAATCCCAAACCTGAAAACAGCTTATTCAGCCTATGCCGGAAAAGGATTTGAGATTTTAAGTATTTCAATTGATAAAGATGAAAAAGCGTGGCAAAAAGCATTAGGACAAGAAAATATGCAGTGGTACAATCTTTTAGACGACAATAAAGTGAGTAATGCATTTAATGTAAAAGCGATTCCTGCAACTTATTTAGTAGATAGTAAAGGTGTTATTATTAGTGATAATCTAAGAGGAGCGGAGTTAGAAGAAAAATTAAAAGAACTTTTGAAATCATAATCTGGTTTTTAATTTTTTTTTTAAATCAGCCCCGGATTGAAAGATTAAAAATCTTCTGAATCTCCTAAATCTGCGAGAAAAAAATAAGCATAAAGCATTTACAAATAAAAAAATAGCAACATGAAAAGTATAATTTCAAAATCAGGTTTATTAGCGTTGGCGCTGGTAACCACAATTACTTCCTGTTCTAAAAAAGAGGAAGGATTTACTATCAACGGAAATATTCCGGGACAAAAAGACGGAACAGTTTACTTAGAGTTTCAGGATGGTGATCAAACCGTAGTTAAGGATTCTGCAAAAATTGTTGACGGTAAATTTAGTTTTACAGGAAAAGTTGAAGAGCCTTTACGATACAGCATCAAACTAAAAGGTCAGGAATACGGAAAAGTCTTTATTTTATCGAATGAAACAATTGGATTTAAAGCGCATAAGGATTCAGTTTATATGGCAAAATTGTCCGGAGCAACGCAGGATTCTATTTATACTTCGTATTACAAAAACGAATTTAAAAAGATTCAGGATGTTGCGGGGCCAATTTATAAATTATCAGATTCCTTAAGCCAAAACGGAAAAGTAAAACTTACCGCTGAGCAGCAGGCAATGATGGATAAAAAATGGAAAGATTTGCAGACTCAGGCAGATGACCTGACTTTTAAATTTATCCAATCACACAAAGATCAGGTTGCGGGAGCATTAGTTTTAGATGATCGTTTGGTGACTTATGGAACGCCGGAACAGGTAAATGAATATTTTGCAGTTTTGACCCCTGAGGTACAAGGCTCTTATTTTGGTAAAAAAATAAAAGAAGGAATTGAATTGAATAATAAAACGGCTGTAGGTGTTGCAGCGCCACAATTTTCTCAAACCGACGTGAACGGAAAAGTGGTAAAATTATCTGATTATAAAGGGAAATATGTATTGGTTGATTTTTGGGCAAGCTGGTGCGGTCCATGCCGAAAAGAAAATCCAAATGTGGTTTTGGCATACAAAACATACCACGACAAAGGATTTGATGTATTGGGAGTTTCATTAGACGATAAAAAGAAACTTTGGGAAAAAGCAATCGCAAAAGACGGTCTTACCTGGACGCATGTTTCAGATTTAAAAGGCTGGAAAAATGAAGCTGCTGTTTTGTACGGTGTAAAATTAGTACCAACGAATTATCTTGTTGGTCCTGACGGAAAAATTGTAGCAAAAAATCTTAGAGAAGCTGAGCTTCAGTCAAAACTGAAAGAAATTTTTAGTAAATCATAATTAGTAAATTGCCTTATAATTCAAAAAAAATTAAACACATAGAAACATAGATTTATTTCTTTTTAAAAAGGATATAAAAGAGAAACACATTTCTAAAACATAGCTATGTTTTTTTGAATAAGTGAAACGTCTTTTCACGGTTACAAAAACTATGATTCTATGTGTTTAAATCTAAATAACGAATTATAAATTTCTTCATAAAATATCAAACACAAATGAAAAAATACATCTTTCTGGGCTATTGTTCACTGGCATTTTGCACACTTGTTTCTGCACAGGGTAAATCGGATAATTTTAAGAAAATAAAAGAATTAGGCGGAATCGAAGAATATTTGTACCAGCCGAACGGAATGAATGTTTTGCTTTTGCAGGACAATGCTTCGCCGGTTGCAACCGTACAAATTGTGTATCGTGTTGGGTCGAAACATGAAGTGTTGGGAAACACAGGATCGACACATCTTTTAGAGCATTTAATGTTCAAAGGAACACCAACTTTTAATAAAAAAAGCGGAACAACAATTACGGATGTCCTTCAAAACACAGGGGCACAATTGAATGCTACAACGTGGTACGACCGAACTAATTATTTTGAAACGCTGCCAAGTGATAAAATTGGACTGGCTTTGCAGATTGAAGCCGACAGAATGCGTAATTCTTTATTGACTAAAGAAGACAAGGATGCTGAAATGACCGTTGTGCGTAATGAATTCGAACGTGGGGAAAACGATCCGAACAGTTTACTGGATAAAGAAATCTGGGCTTCGGCTTACATTGCACATCCGTATCATCATTCAACAATCGGTTGGAAATCGGATATTGAAAAAGCACCGATAGAGGTTCTGCGTAATTTCTACAATACATATTACTGGCCTGATAATGCGACTTTAACGATAATAGGTGATTTCAAAAAGGAAAACGTTTTTGAATTAATCGAAAAATATTTCGGCGGAATCACAAAAGCGCCTCACACACTTCCACAGCCTTATACCGAAGAACCGGAGCAATACGGAGCGCGTAAAATTGTGGTTAAAAAACCGGGAGAACTGGGTGTTGTAAATAAAGCTTATAAAATTCCGGGTGCTCTGCATGAAGATTTGCCTGCTTTGAATATTTTAGCCGAAATCATTGGTGCTGGCCCTTCGGCAATTTTAAATAAAACCTTTGTGGATACACGTATGGGAATCTATGCCTATGCGAGTGCGACAAATTTTAAAGAAGTTGGTCTTTTTACAATTGGGGTTGGTTTTCCAACAACATCAAAACACGAAGATATCGATGCCAAAATAAGTGAAGTAGTAGCTAAAATAAAGAAAGAAGGTGTAACTCAGGATGAGGTAAATCGTGTGGTGGCCAAAATTAGCGCACAGACTATTTTAGCCCGTGATGGTTCAGGCGTTATCGCATCAGAATTAAACGAAGCCATTGCTTCAGGTGACTGGACAGACTTTGTAACCGGAGTTGACCGATTGAAAAAAATAACTCCGGCAGATGTTCTTCGTGTAGCTCAGAAATATTTGGTTGAAGACCAAAGTACAACAGGCTATTTTATTCCAAAACAATCCGGTGCTCAAAGTCAGGATGCGGCTCAGGCGAATAATTTCATGCCTGTAAATGGTCCTTTTTATTACAGACATCCGGAAGGCGGACATTCACATGAAGAAACTTCTTCTGAAATTTCAATACAAAATAATAATACAGCAGAAATCGCTTTAGATGCAAGTGTAACTGAAAAAACTGCTTCGGCTTTCAAAAGAGAAAAAGTAGCCGGAATTGATGTGGTTTCGGTAAAAACATCTGCAAAAGATTTTGTTACTGTTGCAGCGAGTATTTCATTAGGGAATTTCATCAATGAAACCAAGAATCCGATGGTTTCTTCGTTAACAGCTTCGATGCTTTCAAAAGGAACTACGCTGAATGATAAATTTAAATTCTCTGAAAAACTTCAAAAGTTAGGGGTGAACTTAAATGTAAACGCTTCAACGACCAAAATAAATATTGGTTTTAAATGTCTTAAAAAAGATTTAGACCCGGTAATTGCTTTATTAGCAGAAGAAATTCGTAATCCTTTATTTGATCAGAAAGAATTCGAAAAACTGCAGCAACAGTTTACAGGAAACGTTCAGCAAAATCTGAATGACCCGGGTGAAAGAGGCGATATTGCTTTGTCTCAGGCGATTTATCCAAAAGGAAATCCAAATTACAGCCTAAGTGTTGAAGAAGATTTAGCCAACATCAAAAACGCAACCCTTGATGAGGTAAAAGCGTTTCATAAAAAATATTTCGGTCCTGCCTCTATGCATTTGGTAATTGTTGGAGATACAGATGGAGCTAATTTGAATGCTTCTTTGAAAAAATCATTCAAGAACTGGAATGGTGGCGTTTCAGAAACTTTAAAATTTGAGGATGCCGTAAAAACAGCTTCAAAAACAGAAGTAGTTACCATAGCTGAAAAACCAAGTGCCGAATTATACATTGGTCAGTACACCGGTTTAAAAAGAGTCGATGCAGATTATATTCCGTTTTACATTGCAAATTATACTTTAGGAGCCGGTTTTGCAGGTCGTTTAATGCAGACAGTCCGTGATAATGACGGTTTAACGTATAGTATTTCTTCAGGAATGGGAGGAAATATTACGACAGGCGGATATTGGATGGTAAATGCTTCTTTCAACCCGTCTTTATTTCAAAAAGGATTGGATGCGACAATGGTTCAGGTGAATAAATGGGTAAAGGACGGCATTACTGCAACTGAATTAGAGAACAAAAAAACGAATTTGATCGGAAGTTTTAAAGTTGGAATGTCTACCACAAATGGTATGGCCAGAACGATTTTGAGTTTTATCGAGAGAGGACAGGAGCCAAATTACATCGACCAATATCCAAAAGATATTGAGAAAGTAACTTTGCAACAGGTGAATGATGCCATTAAAAAATACATTCAGTTAGACAAAATGATCATCATTAAATCTGGTTCGCTTGATAAGGACGGTAATCCTTTAAAGTAATATTATAATTTTTTAACCTAATTTTTATCATTCCGAGGAACGAGGAATCTCCGTTAGCAGCTCGACAAAGATAGGCGATTTTGATTACGGAGTTTCTTGCGGAGATTCCTCGTTCCTCGGAATGACAAACAACTCACAACCTGAAACCTGAAACAAAAATTTCAACAATTGTCTTTCATTATCTCATTTTTAGAAACTGAATTAGTAAGCAATTTTCGGTGAAAGACTTTTAAGGGCTGTCGGCAAGCAGCTCTTTTTTTTAATAACATAGATAAAAGGTTAGTGTAAATCTGCTAAATCTGCAGAATCTGCGTGAAAAAATAAACACATAGGTACATAGATTTAATTGTAAAAAGGAGGTCAATAACAAATTTGGATTTGCACACATAGCTATGTGAATTTAGGAAAATGAAATGCCTTTGAAGAATTTGAGAACTATGATTCTAGCTTGCACTGAGCGGAGTCGAAGTGTGTTTGAAAAATATACGAATCGTATTAAAATATCAAAAATCAATGAAAAATAGCATAATAACCTTCATGCTGCTGCTTAGTGCGGGCATGTTTGGGCAAATGTACAATCCGGTAAAATGGACTACTTCTGTAGAGAAAATCTCAGATAAGGAATATGTTTTGAAAGCTCAGGCCGTAATACAATCCGGCTGGCATTTATACGGACAATATATAGAAGAAGGAGGTCCGTCGAGAACCGCTTTTAGCTTTAAAAATCCGAAGAAAAATTTCGAGTTAATCGGTAAAACTACAGAAGAAAAAGGGCATGAGGTTCAGGATAAAATTTTCGACATGAAAATTAAATATTTTGAAGACAAAGCACTTTTTACACAAAAGATAAAATTTACTTCAGCTGAGGTTTCAAATATTGCTGCCGATGTCGAATTTATGGTTTGCGATGACAGCAATTGCCTGCCTCCGTCTTCGGAAGAATTAACGTTTAAGATTCCGAATGAAAAGAAAGTGGCTGCAGCCGAAGAAACTGTCGTTACTAAAAATGATACTGCAGTTACAGAAGATAAAACAATTGTAGAAGCAGAAAAAGCAGTTTCAAAAGCAGTTACGGATCCGGTTAAAAAGCAGAAATCAAAAGGGTTTTTAAGCATTTTTATAATTGCTTTTTTATCCGGTTTTGCGGCTTTATTGACACCTTGTGTTTTCCCGATGATTCCGATGACGGTAAGTTATTTTACGAAGCAGAGTAAAACCAAAGCTGCCGGAATCAGAAATGCCCTGATTTACGGGTTCTCTATCGTAATTATTTATGTTTTATTGGGTTCAATCGTAACCGCGGTTTTTGGTGCCGATTCGCTGAATGCGCTTTCAACAAATGTTTGGTTCAATCTTATTTTCTTTATTTTATTGGTTGTTTTTGCCTGTTCGTTTTTAGGAGCTTTCGAAATCATGCTGCCCAATGCACTGGCGAATAAAGTCGATTCACAGGCGGACAGGGGAGGACTGATCGGGATTTTCTTTATGGCTTTGGCTTTGGCGATTGTATCATTTTCGTGTACAGGTCCAATCGTAGGTACGTTATTGGTTGAAGCTGCTTCAAAAGGAGGTATTGCTCCAATTGTTGGAATGTTAGGATTCTCGATTGCGATTGCTTTGCCGTTTTCATTATTTGCTGCTTTCCCTGGCTGGCTGAATGCTTTGCCAAAATCTGGCGGGTGGCTGAATACTGTAAAAGTGGTTTTAGGATTTTTAGAATTGGCTTTAGCCTTTAAATTTTTATCCAATGCCGACTTGGTTTTACAATTGCACTGGCTGGAAAGAGAAGTTTTCCTTGCCATCTGGATTGCCGTTTTTGGAGTTTTGGCATTTTACTTATTCGGAAAAATTACGCTGCCGCACGACTCTCCGTTAAATCATATTTCGGTAGGAAGATTAAGTCTTGGATTGATTGTTTTAACTTTTACTATTTATCTGATTCCGGGACTTTGGGGAGCACCTTTGAAACTGATCAGCGGATTCCCTCCGGCAATGCATTACAGTGAATCTCCAAACGGAATTGGCGGTGGAAACACGGAAACAGTGAGTAAAGAAACATTGCCTGAAGGCTCAGAATTTGGTCCGCATAATATCATTACGTTTCATGATTATGATAAAGGAATGGAATTCGCCAAAGGAGCAGGAAAACCTGTTTTATTGGATTTTACAGGATATGCCTGCGTAAACTGTCGAAAGATGGAAGAACTGGTTTGGTCAGATTCTAAAATTTTAGGTGTTTTAAAAAATGATGTCGTACTGATTTCACTATATGTTGATGATAAAAAAGAACTGCCTGAAAGCGAGCAGTATGTATCTGAAACTACCGGAAAAAAAATCAAAACGATTGGTAATAAATGGAGTGATCTTCAAATCAAAACGTATAAAGCCAATGCACAGCCTTTTTATGTAATTGTAGATCACCAAAGCGCTAATCTTACTGAGCCTTCTGCTTACAATCCTGATATCACAGCATATTACGGCTGGCTGCAGTCGGGAATTAAAAACTTTAAAAAGTAAATATTTTTAAAATAACCCGTTAGTTGTAATTATTAAAATCGTCAGTTCGAGTGTTTTTTGTGTAGAGAAACGGAACAAAACTTCTCGATACGCTCCGCACTCGAAGTGACGTGTATCGAGAACCTTTTTTGATGATAATTTTCTGTTCTCGATACAATCCCGATGAAAAATCGGGATCACTCGAACTGACGAAAATTATCATC
This sequence comes from uncultured Flavobacterium sp., assembly GCA_963513545.1. GTDB lineage: Bacteria > Bacteroidota > Bacteroidia > Flavobacteriales > Flavobacteriaceae > Flavobacterium. Next base: position 27,552 of record CAUPQW010000010.1, on the reverse strand, counting down.
AAAAACTAATTGCACCTAACGGGTTAAAATAATAAATGAAATGGAAGTTACTTTAAAAAAAACCGAATTAGAACAGCATTTTTCTAAGTTTAGAGGAAATATAATAGGAGTGAACCATATTTTCGAATCGGTTTACGGGACACAAAAATTACATTATGCAGATTGGATTGCCAGTGGAAGATTGTACATTCCGATTGAGGATATTATGCTCAACAAAATAGGGCCAATGATTGCCAATACACACTCTTTTTCCAGTGAAACGGGTAAAGCATCTACATATGCGTACCAGCATGCAAGACAACTGATAAAAAAACATGTGAATGCCAATAATTCGGATGTTTTGGTTACAACAGGAACCGGAATGACAGCTGCCTTGAACAAGTTACAACGTATCATGGGATTACGGTCTGCTGATAATATTTACAATGTAAAACTGAATTTTGATGCAGAAAGACCGGTAGTTTTTATCACGCACATGGAGCATCATTCGAATCAGGTTCCATGGTACGAAACCATTGCAGATGTGGTGGTTTTGCCTGCAGGCGAAAATAATTTGGTTGACCCGAAAATACTTGTAGCAGAACTTAAAAAATACGAAAGCCGAACTTTAAAAATAGGTTCTTTTACAGCCTGTTCCAACGTTACCGGAATTATCACCCCGTATCATGAACTGGCAAAAATCATGCATCAGCACGGAGGTTTATGTTTTGTCGATTTTGCAGCTTCGGCACCTTATGTTAAAATCGATATGCATCCAAAAGATCCCGAAGAGCAATTGGATGCGATTTTCTTTTCTCCACATAAATTCTTAGGCGGACCTGGGACTTGCGGTGTTTTGGTTTTTAATGAAAAATTATACAAATCGAATTTTCCGGATAATCCTGGCGGAGGAAATGTAAAATACACAAACCCGTGGGGAGGTTATCATTACAGTGATTCGATAGAAGTAAAAGAAGATGGCGGAACTCCGGGTTTTCTACAGGTGATGCGTACAGCTTTGTGTCTGGAACTGAAAGAACAGATGGGAGTAAAGAACATTCAAAAAAGAGAGAAAGAGTTGTTGGATCTCTGTTATTCGGAACTTCAAAAAATAGAGGGTTTATCTATTCTGGGCGATTTGAAAAGCGAGCGAATTGGATGCGTTTCTTTTACGGTAGAAAACATCCATTACAATTTAATCGTCCGTCTTTTAAATGACCGTTTCGGAATCCAGGTTCGCGGAGGCTGGTCCTGTGCGAGTACGTATGCGCATTATCTGTTTGGTTTTGATGAGGAAAAATCTAAAAAGATGACCGAAGAACTTCTGCAGAAAAACCTAAGCAACAAACCGGGCTGGGTAAGAGTGTCGCTTCATCCCACACTGAAAGACGAAGAGCTGTTGTTTATTTGTAATGCCATTCAAAAAGTGGCGCTTTGTTATGAAGAGTGGCAAAAAGAGTATCAGTATAACCAGTCAACAAATGAATTTGAAAATCTTATGGCAGAAGAAACGATTGCAGAAGATGTGAGAGATTGGTTTGTTTTATAAATAGAAAAGAAGCCTGCAAAATCATTTTGAGTTTGCAGGCTTATTGTTTAAAACAGGACTTTGTTTAATTTTGCTAAAATTTTAAAACTATGATAACTTTTAGAAATGCTACTTTAAACGATCTTGATGTTATTACTAAAATTGAAAACATTTGTTTTCCACCTAAAGAGGCAGCATCAAAAGAATCATTTATAAAAAGAATTCAAATTTATCCTGAGCATTTTTGGCTTTTGGAGGCTGAGGGAAAGTTAATTGGTTTTGTAAACGGAATGGTAACCAATCAAAATACGATTAGTGATGAATTGTTTAGCGAAGCATTACTACACAATAAAAATGGTAAATGGCAAAGTATTTTTGGGATTGCTGTGGCACCACAATATCGCAATCAGGGCTATGCCGGTCAGCTTATGAACCATTTGATTATGCAGGCTAAAAAGGAAAGGCGTAACGGTGTTATCCTGACTTGTAAATCGCATTTAATTCAATATTATCAACGTTTTGGATTTGCTGATTTGGGAGTTTCAGAATCTGTTCATGGCGGAGAAGTCTGGCACGATATGACATTGACTTTTTAGAATGCATTCTAATAAAAGTAGCTCCAGAGTCAAATTGATTTTGGAGTTTTTTTTATACGAGTTTTAGATCATACAATTTTCATAAAAATCTTCCAAATCCTTGTATTTCTTCAGATTGTAAATGAAATTAAAATTTCCGTGTACCAGCACGGTTCAGGATGGTTATCTTATTTTAATCGAATAAGTTTGTGACGACTAATGTTATAAAGAGTTCTTTTTAGAAATTTTATTTACAGATTGTCAATACTATTTTATTAATACTAAAACGATTAATTATGAATGAGGTCACGATTGATTGTGTTGTTTTCGGCTATGATAACGGAAGCCTTAAGGTGCTCTTATCTAAGGGGAATAAAGGAGTAGGGACAAAATGGGGGCTTATATCCGGAGTTGCTAAGGATGCTAAAAAAGCAGATGAGACTGCCCTGGATTTACTGAATGAATTTGGCAATTTTGAAAATGTGTTCCTGAAACAGCTGACAGAGGGAGCCGGTACAAATTCTCAAACTTTAAGATATTACACGGTTATTAATATTGAAGATTATAGGGTAAAATTTGGTGTAGTTGATTTATACCAAAGATGGTTTATGATTACAGATGTACCTGATTTAATTCAGGATCACAATTTAATTTTAGATTATAGTTTGTATCAGTTAGAAAAATGTGTTCGTGAGTCTCCTGTTGATTTTAATCTTCTGCCGGAGAAATTTACGATATCAGAATTAATGAATCTTTATAAGGGAATTTTGGGTATAGAAACGGATAAAGATAGTTTTAGCAGAAATTTTTTAAAGCAAAAAGTAGTAGTGCCTTTGAAAGAAAAAAAAGAGAATGTTTCTGAAAAAGGAGATAAACTGTATAAATTTAATGCTGCTTTTTTCGAAAAAACAACTTTTGGAGATTTTGCTTTAGACTTTTAAATCCTAAATACAATCCTTTAAAAATTAAATTCCTTTTGAAAATAGCTGTCCTAGCCCAGACAGTAACGGCATCCTTTGACTGCTTTCTTTAAGCAGGCAAAGATATAGTGGATGGCTGGAATAGCTCCTTTAAAAAAAGCCCCAGATTTTCTGAAGCTATATGAAAATAATATTTTTTCTATATGATACTTGTTAACTAGTCATGCTAACATACATCTCAACCTCTTGAGGCATTGTAAACCATTCATAAACACTAGAGTTATATTCGTTCAAAAAATTATAATCCATAAACGGACCATATTGTCTTAAGTCATATTCACAAACAATAACACTTAATGGATTAGCAAGATTATGTGAGTATGAAGTTACTTGTACATACATACCCTCTTCAACCATAAGCACTCCGTTTTCGTAAGAATTATTGTAACCGGAGCTGTTTACTACATCAATGCCATTAACAGTTATTGTTAATTGATTTGGACCTGATCTTTCCCATCTAAGCGGATAATTAGCAGCAGATATTTCACTAAAACAGGCACATAATAATAAAGTCAAAAAAACGGTTAATTTTCTCATAAGATTTTTTTTAAAAAGGATTAAATAGTTAATTTAAATTGATTAAATATAGTTCTTTATTTTTAATAAATAAGTTTAATCTTATTAATTTTTTTACTCAAAAATTTCTGTTTTGGAATAAAGAAGACTTATAAAAATATTTATTCTATAAGCCTTCTTTAATTTTTTTACCAGTTAAAAGGTAAGTACCAATTGTTTACATTCATTAATTTAGAACGTACTTCATCTGCTTTACCATTTCCTTCGCTACTTAATTTTTGGTATACTTTTTCAGCTAAAAACGATGGGTCATTTCGGCGTAAAGCTACACGCACTAAATCTTCCCAACGGTTTCCTTCGTACGCTAATTCTAATGCATCTTCCTGAATAATATTATTTTCAGTAGCAATTACATCATCTCCAACTGCTCCGATAACTTTTAGAGAGGCACGACCACGAATTCCACCACCACGATGCCAGGTTCCTCTAAAAAAAGGATAATCACCTTTGCGAGCGTCAAAATCGTAAGGGAATGGTAAAAAAGTTTGTTGGATATTAGTAACATCTGTCAGTGCAGGGTCTGCTGGTGGAGTATAAGTAGTGTTAATACCTCTATTTAAAATGGCATATGCTACTTTTTGCTGGTTGTCTCTGTTGGCTGCTTCTGCATAGCGCAGGTGTAATTTTGCAGCACGGTATAAAAACCATTGTCCTTTTGTATTGGCTATTCCGGTCGAAGCCACTGCTTCACTGCTATATAAATATTTCATAATAACAGGATCACCATTTACAATGTTGTACGTGAATTTTTGTCCACGGGCATCGTAAGGGATATTGTTGCTTTGTGTTTGATTATTCCACAACTCAATAGCACTTTGAGATGGTTTAACCAAATAGGAGCCATTTTTGTTAGAAAACAAAGTAATAAATGGATTTTTTGGAGCAAAATTATTTTCAAAAGGCAAAGACCAAATCCACTCGGTATTCCACAATACATCTCTGTCTCTTGCAAAAATAGATCTCCAACCCTGAGTGTTACTATTGATTAACGAAGAAGCATCAGCTTCAAAGTCTCTTCTATATCCAACTGCTAAATCGTCGTGACTTACAACCTCTGCATATTTTACCCGGTACATATCAAAACGTTCAGTGTCACTACTGCTATTAGATGATGTTTCCATAACGTTTTTGTAATGGGCAGCGGCTTCGGCGTAATTACCTTTCCAAAGTTGTAAATCCCCCAAAAGACATTCTTTGTTGATAAAGAATTTTTCAGTGTAGTAACCATCAATATTGATCATTAGAGAACTTGTTGTTTCGTACACTTTCTTGTATGGCAAATTTTCTGTAAATGAAACCAGTTGATCTAATAATTGATTGAACGTTAATTTAGGGTATTTAGAAATATTTTTTACATCTTCTATGGTTTCGATAGGTTCTGTAATGTAAGGTACATTTCCGTAATGAATTCCTAATTGCAGGTAAACCCAGCTGCGAATCGCTCCAATATCAGAGTAGCGTTGTGCATATTGTTCTTGTGTAAAACGCTTTTTTTCGAGCATGATGTCGAAATTTTTAAGCACATTATTACAATTTTGAATCACTACATAGAAATCTTTAGGATTTGCATAAGGATTATTTGCTGAAACATTGTGTTCTGAAATCTCCTTCAGGTAAGGACTTGAATTTCGGGTTGTCGTCATCAGGTCAGCACGCATTTCATTCAAAATAATGTTTTTTTCTGCAAGTGCCATAAATTTCCCATAAACACCTATTACAGCTGCATCTGCATCATATATATTACGGTACATTTGCTCTTCAACAAGTTTATCTTCAGGCTGTACATCTAAATAGTCTGAACAGGAGCTCAGGCCAAATACCAGAGAGATCACCCATAATACGGTGCTTTTTTTTGTTTTTGTACTAATTGTTGTTATCATCTGTATGTTCTTTCTATAGTGTAAAATAATTAAAGGCCTAGACGCAATCCTAGCTGAAAGCTTTTAAACTGAGGAGCTAATCCTGTATCCGCTCCCTGTCCAAATATAGATGAGGTAGGGCTAAATTCAGGGTCATATCCAAGATAATCTGTCAGGGTGAACAGGTTATTGGCTGTAGCGTAAATTTTTATAGCCTTGATGTAGTTCATTTTTTCAACATTAAAATCGTATCCTACTACTAAAGTTTTCAGTCTTAAATAAGAGCCATCTTCAATCCATCTATCAGAAAAATCAGCATTGCCCATCGGATCTCCCCATGTTGCTTTTGGCATATCAGTTTGTTGACCTTCGGCTCTCCATCGGTTAGCTACAGCAACACTTTGATTTTCGTAACCACTCATTTTTTCCAAATTGTAACGTACTCCATTATAAATATCGTTTCCTACAGAGAAAGTAAATAACCCCTGAAGACTGAAACGTTTATAGGTAAAATTAGTTGTAAAGCTTCCTGTTAAATCCGGATTTGGATTACCGATGTTCATACGGTCTTTATCATCAATAACCTTATCACCGTTAGTATCTGTAAATCTCACATCACCGCCTGCAAAAGGAACAAGTTCACCATTAGTTAAACGTCTTGACAATCCATCTGCCTGAGCTTCTGTAGTAGTTGAATAAACACCATTGGTTTTTAAACCATAGAATAAGTTGGCATCATGGCCTACAGAGGTAATGTAGGTAGCACCACCAAATTGCGTAAGTATATCTCCGTTTGGTAGGCTTTGTACTTCGTTTTTATAAGTAGCTAAATTTAAACCAAAATCAAAAGTGAAATCGGGAGAACTAATAACACGGGAATTTAAAGACATCTCTGCGCCCAAAGTTTTCATTTGACCACTATTAGATACAACATAGTCAAATCCGCTTAAACCACTAACAGATTCATAAACAATCATATTGTCTGTTTTCTTTCTGTAAAAGTCCATAGAAAGATTGATGCGTTCGTTAAACAAACCTAAGTCAGCACCTACATTAAATTTTTTAACGGTTTCCCATTGCAGGTTTGGATTTCCGATGTTGCCGCTTACTAAACCTTGTACACCCAATAAATTTTGAGAAACATAATATTTTTGAGCTGTAAAGTTTCCAATGTCATCATTTCCGCTTTCGCTAATGGTTCCTCTTAACTTTAAATAATCAATGGTTTTTGAATTTTTCATAAAATTTTCGGCAGAAACCAACCATGCTCCTGTTATACCTGTCATAAGGGAGAGCTTATTTTTTCCGTTTGCTTTGTCTCCAAAACGGCTTGAACCATCCACGGCATAACTTGTAGTCAGGAAATATTTATCAAGATAATTATAATTGGCACTAGCATAGATATTTAGCCAATTCCATTCTCCCAAAGCTCCACCAACCTGGCGTAATAAGTTAGATCCAGCCCCTACACTGGTAAAATCATCTGTAGCAGAGTTGTATCCTAAACCTAAATCACTTTCAGAATGATTGCTTTGAGTTCTAAATCCAAAACGAACATCTACTTTATGATTTTCCTTAAATCTCTTCAGGTAATTAGCATAAATATCGGTAAAAATGCTATTGTAAATTTGCACTTCGCTACCTGAACGGTTTTTAGCTATTGCTGTAGGAAGAATAACATCAGCAACTCCTTTATCCGGAATAAAGAAAGATTCGCGCTCTTTGTTATAGGTAAGTCCAAAAAGAGCATTTATATTGAATGCATTATTAATGTTATATTTAAAATTAAGGTTACCAAAGAAACGGTAGTTTTTGTTGATTCCAATTCCGTCATTAATGATAGCTCTTGGATTACTTACATTAAAATCGTCTGTATCTGCCAGATTTGGAGAAACATTTCCGTTATCATCTATAGCATTTGGAGACAAGAATGGTGATTTTGTCAGACCCAGATAAATCGGGCTGGTTTTATAAGCAAATCCCTGATCTCTTTGTTCCTGAAGGTTGTTGATGAAAGACATGTTTGCATCTACATAAAGTTTCTCTGTTAAACGCAATGATGCATTTAAACGGGTACTATAACGCTTAGATTCTGTGTTTTCGACAATACCCTGATTATTAAGATATCCTACAGATAAACCATATTTTGCAATATCATCACCTCCGCGAACTTTAAGGAAATAGTTTTGGCTTACACTCGATTTGAAAACTTTGTCCTGCCAGTTGGTTTGGTTATGGTATTTATAGTAACCCGGAACTAAAGGATTGTCGTTCATGTAAGGAAGAGCTGCAATTTGATCCTGAGAAATTCCGCGTGTAGCTTCTAATTGTGAAATATGTGTGCGATAAGCATCTGCACCCATAACCGGTAATTGGTCAGGTGTTTGATTGGTACTTCCGTACATAGTAAAATCAATTTTTGTAGTCAATTCTGTAGGACGTGTGGTGTTGATAATCAATACTCCGTTAGCTCCTTTGGCTCCGTAGAGAGCACTATCATCTTTAAGAACAGTAATGTTCTCAATATCTTTGACATCAAGATTGTCTAATGGAGAAGAAGTGTTATTTTGTATAATTCCTGAACCATAATCTTCATCGTCATAAATCATTCCGTCTACAATAATCAATGGTTTGTTTGATCCATATAGAGAAGTAAAACCACGTAAGTTCAGATAGGCACCAGATCCCGGAACTCCGGATCTTCTGATACTATTTAGTCCAGCTACTCTTCCCTGAAGAAAGTCTCCAACAGATTCCTTAACAGGACTTGACCATTGATTGGTTTTAAAATTCACCACATTTACGGCTTTTGTAGATCCGTATTGCAGTTCTTCTCCTGTAGGCATATTGGCTACTTGATAGGTAGGAGAATAATAGGCTTCATATAAGAAGATTTCTAAATCTGTATTTCTGTTTTTAAGTGGAAAAACTTTGGTCTGAAATTCCTGTCCACTTACAGTAAGTAGTGCTTCTAAATGAGGTACGTTTATTTCAAAACTACCATCATCATTGGTAATTGCTGCCGAAAAGTCTTTCACTACTACATTTATTCCTGATAGACCTCCTTTTGTTTTAGCATCTTTGACAATACCTTTGACCATAATTCCATTTTTTATTTTTGGAGCTGTGGTTACTTTTGTTGCAGTTGAATCCTGATCGGTCTGGGCGTACAAGGATACACTAAGGCTTCCGGCAAAGAAAATGGTTATAGCACAGGTTAGTTGTAAATTTTTTAACATATCTATTTTTATAAAATATTATTTAACGTCAGGAACAAATTTTAAATAATCAAGCGTAAGTGAATTAGTACCATCAGCAGTGGTTGGGTTGGCAGAGAGGTAAGTTATTAAATCCCCAGATTGTTTTATATCAAAGTCTCCGATATATACTTCCTCATAAAAATTTACTGCTACAGGGGTATATGGCAGATATTCTATAATATTATTATTAAATACACCTACACGTTGTTGAAAAACAGTTGCTGCATTGTTTATGGCTCTCCAGTATACTCTGTATTTAATACTATATATATCTGTAGCCAAATAGCGCAGATAGGCATTTGAAACTTTGGTGTTTTTTACGTAGATATCATTAAATATAACTCCTGGAGGACTATTTGGAACTTGAAGATCGCGATACATCATTTTGCCTCGTAAGTCAGAAGGAAAGAATCCAAGGTTTTTCTCTCCTTGAACAAAAGTCGTGACTAAACGATCTTTTAATGGAACTTCCATTTTTTTCATACGGTATACAATTCCATTACTCAAAACAATAGGTTCTCCTATAATTTGAGTTTTGTCTATCGTTACTTTTGCCCCAAAACGAGTAATTAATTCGTTTGGCAATTCATTTAATTTATAGGCTTTTGGAAAAACCATATCCCTAACCGTAAAATATCTTGAATAGGTAGTGGTCAAATCTACTGTAGGTTTGTTTAAATAAGGCCTGAGCTTTTCTACTTCAGCATCATATCCCTCATCTTCAATTAAAAAAAGCGTGTAAGAATTCTTCTCATTATTTACATTATAAACATTTTTTAAAAAAGAGTTGCTTAGCGAATCAGCGAATGCGCCAGGGACTGCATTTTCTTTAGCAATAATATCTGAATCATAAATGTTTAGTTCATTTAAGCTTACTAAATAATTACTCATCGAAGAAGAACCAGTTTGAGATTTGATATATTCCCAAATGTTCTTTTGTGGAATGAGGATATGATTGATAATGTGAAAAACACCGTTTTTTGCATAATGATCTGCAGAAACAATAGTTGCATCAGAAATTAGATTATTTCCTTTAAAAGTTAAATACTTATCACTAAGCATTTTTATTTGTACAGTTTCTTCACTTCTTACAGAAGAATAAGAAGTTAATGTAACATGGTTGGCTACAAAAGCAGACAAGGCTTCAGGATTGTTAAGAATCGCAGCATCCAGTTGGGCAATAGCTTCATTAGAAGGCGCAAAAACTGTATACGTTTTAGAGGCAGACAAAATTTTGTCATATCCTGTTTTTGTTAATAGCTCTCCAAATTTTGATGTTTGTGAAGTATTTGTAATAGCTTCAGTAAGAGTTGAATTTAGGTTTTCGTCTCCATTACTTTCGCGATCTGACCAAGGATCAGAGCACGAAAATAAAGTGACTGTCAGCATGCTAACAAGGAATGTTTTATAATTTATTTTTAATGTGATCATTTCAGTGATTAAGTTTTTGATTAGAATGCTTTTCTATTTATTAGGATCGGTTAACTGTCCAAAACCATTTCCACCAGCTGCTAATCTCGGATACAGCTGATCCATATCTATAGGTCGAAATTCTACAACGTCCATCCATGAAGTATCGCCAGGACTTGAAAGGGATTCAAAGGTTATGGTATGACGGCCGGTTGTCTGTACATCAATAATACCACAAAGTCTGGTGTTAAATCGGTTAGTCAATGGATAAACATGATTTTTATATCCTTGTGACTCTAAAACTCTTTCATTTAAAGTAACATTTCCTTGTTCCTGAAAATTAATAAGCCTTGGCAGTGCTACACCATCAAAATAAACTTTAACGATAGGGTTTTTAGAACCTTTGTATCTGTATGCTACCCAAACTTTGTACTTCCCTTTTATAATCACAGGGGTCTTGAAGGCCAGGTTTTGTGTAAAATCTTTTCTTAAACGGTTTACTTCAATTACATCACCATGCCATCCACGATCCTGATAACTACTGCTTCCTTTGACAGCGCATATATAGGTTAGTTTATCAATACCATCCCAGGTTACTTCACTAAATACAGATTTCTCAAGAGTTACACTATTACCGGGTTTTCTAAAAACAGCACTTAACTGCATAAATTCAGGTTGATCAGCCAGATCAAAATAAACAGGTGCAGGGTTTCTTTTTTTAATAAAGAAATTTTGTTCGACAGTATGAACCACTCCATTTGATGTAGTAACATCACTAGTTGGACGATTTACAGGAATTCCTTTTTCTAAGACTCCGTTGAAAGTTTCTTCGTTTAATAAAACGGTACCCGTGCTCATTTTTACACTAATTACTTCCAGCGGTGCTTTGGTCTCTAATGATGGCGTAACAGCTAAATCAGCTAAATATTGAAGTTTGGGTAAAATACGGTAGCTCACAAAAAGATTTAAACTGTCCTGAGGATTCAAAGGATCGTGCAAGTGGCTGTATTTTGTTTTTAAATCTTCAAGACTGTTGATTCCGGCAGCTTTGAATACTTCATTTGTTTCAGTTAAAACAGTCAGGTGTCCGCTAAGGGTCTTTTTTCCCTCAACTGTTGTTTCTGTTAAAGGCTGATTTAATTTATCATACCATCCTGTTGCTTTTAATGCTTCGGTAAACAAAGAAAGTGATTCATTTTCTTCTATAGTTTGTGCTAAAGTTTTATTGGCAACACGCAATACCTGATCTATTACATGTATGATTCCATTTCCTACCGGTACATTTGAAGACATGATTCGGGCTGTTTTATTAACAGTTATACTTGTAGAACCTCCAATTTTGGCAGCACCTGTAATAAGAAATTGCCCTTGCTGAGTTGGAGTTGCAATTTTACCATCAGTAAATGAAGTTGTAGCCACTTCCTGGTCAAGAATATGGAGTTTTACTAAATCCTGTAAATCCTTTAGAGGGACATCTTTAACAGAAGCTGCACCGACATCTGTTAAATACTGTTTTACAGCTGTATTTGTTGGCAGAAATAAAGTGTATGTGCCGTAAGTGTTCATAAATGAAGAGTAATTCGTAATTTCTAACATTTCCAAAAACATGGAATACTCATCATTTTGTTTCAAAAAGTCAGTAATGTTTACTGTTTCATCTGTACGTTCATTGATTTTTTCAGAAGTACAGTTGAGAAATGCCAGGGTTAAAAAGGCCACTAAAGTAAGTCTCATCAATTTTGGTAGTGTTATGTATCTTTTCATGACTTAATTATTTATAAAATGGGTTTTGAACTAATGCTTTATTGGTATACAATTCGTATTCATTAATTGGCAGATAATGACTATCAGGGTCCTGAAGTTTAGCCAGGATAGATTGCAATTGATCTGGCGGAGCGCTAATCAATGCCATGTTGGTCAATAAATCCAAGCGTTCATAATTATTTCTTCTGGCATTTCGTAAGACATCAAACCAGCGTTTTCCTTCAAAAGCAAATTCGCGTGCACGTTCTGCTAAAAGATAATCCGTCATTTCTGATTTACTTTCAGTATTTACAACCTGTGCGGTTTGACTAATTGCCCTGCGTTTGAGACGGATATCGTCAATAATAGTAAGTGCTTCATCTCCTTTTTCTAATTGGATTAAGGCTTCTGCCTGTAAAAGTAAAACATCTGAATATCTGTAAACAAACCAGTGTGTATTCGATTCCTGCAAAGACTTACGATCATCCATATTAAGACCTGTAAATTTATATATTTCATTCGTTCCGGGAACCAAAGAACATCTTACACCGCGAATATCAAAATTATTAGGATCTGCAAAGTCAATCCCAAACACATCTTCTAAAACTACAGAAGAAGCTATGAATTCCGGCCTTGCCAAAAACATATCGTAAAATGGATTCAGGTTTTGCGTCGTATACTGAAATTCAAAGATACTTTCGGTAGTGTTTCCTACTGCAAATACTCTGTTAAACCAACTGCTGGAAGCAGGAATTAATTGAAATTTACCTGACTGCTCTACCTTTTTAGTTGCAGCAAGAGCTTCTGTAAATTTATCCATCCAAAGATAAACATCAGCCTGCATTGCATTAATCGTGTAAACTGTAATTCTTCCTTTGTTAGAAGGTATATTACCATAATCAGTTACAGCATATTCTTCTGCTAAAGCCAGATCTTTGATTACCTGTTCAAAAATTTGATTTTGTGGTGTTTTCGCCAGTTGAAAATTATCTTTATCTGAAAGCGTTGCAGTTAATTTAAGAGGTACATCTTTAAAAGTACGAGCCAGTGTAAAGTATAAATAAGCTCTGATAGCCAAAGCTTCAGAAAGATAGTTGTTCAGTTGGGTTTGTGTCAGAGTAGGGTCATTATCCCTTACTGCCGGTGCCAGTTCAATAACGGTATTACAGTAATTTATAGTTCGATAAAATGCTGACCAGCTTGTCAAATCGTTTGATGAAAGGATGTTTGATGTAGTAATATCTCTTTGGTCTAAAGTAACAAATCCTGCAGGCGCTATCATGTCTGCTCTGATTTCTCCAAACATAAACAAATATTCACTGATATTGTAATCGGTTCCGCCTGTAGGGGTTTGCCCTGCCGGTGGTCTTTTTAATAAAGAGGAATATATGCCGATAACAGCTGCCTGAACATCTTCTTTTGTTTTCCAGAATTCTTCACGTACGATACCGTCTTCGGGTTGTAAATCTAAATAATCGTCACATGATGTTGCAGTAACAAAAATTAGAAGGATTGCTAATATTGATTTTATTTTAGTTTGCATAATCAGTTTTTTATTTAGAAACGTGTTGTAATACCTAATGAGATACGGCCTGTAGGCGGAGTTCTGGAGTTGTCAATTGCCATTCCGAAAGGACCTGAGGACATACTAACTTCTGGATCCTGACCTCTGTAATTTGTCCAGGTATATAAGTTGTCAGCAGTTATATAGGTTCTTATTTCATCCATTTTGAGGCTTTTCAATAATTTTTTTCCGAAAGAATAACTAAAAGTAACGGAACGAAGACGAACGAAAGAAGCATCTTCGACATATCGATCAGATCCTAACCAGTTGTATCCTGCTCCAAAAACAGCTCTTGGCATCTCGGTTACATCACCCGGATTACGCCATCTTGATAATGTTGCCGTACTTTGATTATCCCAGCCATACATATTGGTTGTTTTCATATCGGTTCCGTTTACGATATCATAATTCAAACGAAAGTTGAAGAACAGTAATAATTTGAACTGATTGTTGAAGGTAATATTAGGACCAAATCCTCCATTAAGTTTTGGATTACTGTTTCCTAAATAAACCACATCACGGCTGTCTATATTACCATCTTTATTGATGTCTTCGTAAATGGCATCACCGGGCTGAAAAGTATAATCGGTATTTGGAAAATTAAAACGCATATAAACCTGTTGTCCATTAGGCCCTGTAATAGCATTTCCGTTTGCATCTTTGGCAAGAGTGGCTTGTTTATCTACATATACACCCTTGTATTTGTATCCGTAAAAAGAACCAAACGGATTGTCTTTTTGAAGGAAACGCTTGTATTCTCCATTACGATCCGTGTTCCCGCTTTCATTTGGAAAATACTCTGAGATCTCACGAATCATGTTTTGATTACTGGCAATGTTAAAGTTAAATTCTACTTTCCATTTATCTGTTTTAATCGGGGTTGTAAACAAACCTACTTCCCATCCCTGATTATCCATGGTACCCACATTCTGATCCATTTTACTGTATCCTGAAACCGAGGTGATATCAACGTTCTGGAAAATCATGTCTTTAGTAGTGTTACGATAAATTTCTACGTCGAGCTGAACACGTTTATTAAACATTTGAAGATTGAATCCTAAGTTTTTTCCAATAAGTGTTTCCCAGCGTAAGTTACTCAATTGAATATTTTGAGGATATACCCCATTAAGTCCTAAGTAGTCAGATGGAAAATTTCCATATACATTATAATAGCGGTAGTCATATTTAGGTGCTCTTCCTGATTGTCCATAACTTAATCTTACGCTCAGATCATCAATCCAACTCACATTTTTCATAAAAGATTCTCCTGAAACTCTCCAACGGGCAGATGCCGAAGGGAATAAACCGTATCTGTTATTCTGGCCAAATCTTGAATTTCCATCTGCACGTAAACCTACGTTTAGAATATAACGATCTAATAATCCGTATTGTGCATTTAATAAACTACCTACTGTTCTGGTTTGACTATTGCTGGTATATAATTGTAACTCTGAATTTTGTGTTCTGGACGGATTAGATGGATCGGTTAGTAATGAAGATGCTGTATTTGAGGTCATTACCTGATGCGACTCATAACGGGAATCATTCGATTGCAAAGATAAAAGTACCGATAAATCTTGATTTTCACCAAGGCCTGGTGTGTACACAAAATTGGTTTTGGTTGTAATATTGGCCATATCAACATCTACATCTGATGCGCGGTTTACTACAGTTTCTGTAATAGGGCGTCCTGTGGCATTTTGTGGTAAAAAGGCTTTGGCTTTTGTACTGTTAAAATCAAATTGCAAATCAAATGTTGAAATTAATTTTTTTGGTATGATGTCAACATTTATATTAAAATGAGGTACAATTCTGTCACTTACCTGATTGTTAGTTGCAAATTCTGCCATAGCAACTGGATTGTAGGTTTTTGAATATCCACCTTGAACGTTTTGTGCCGGTGAAAAATAATTAGGTGTAAGTATTCCGGCCTGATTATATTCAAAAATCCCCATGTTTGGCATTTTTCCATATGATACACCTCTTAATAAATCGTCATCTTTATCTCCAAAATTATTCACATAATTACGGTCTGTACTAGAGTGAGTATAAGAGATGTCTGTTTTAAAACGAATACGATCTGAAACTACATAATCTAAGTTTAAACGGGTACTGATACGTTCAAAACCAGTACCTATAGTTACTCCTTTAGAGTTGTAATACCCTACCGAGCTGAAATATCTTGCTCTTTGTCCACCGCCTTGTAAGGAAAGATTGTGATCGTGTATCAGACCAATCTGAGATATTGCTTTTGTCCAGTCGGTATTGTTGCTATAGTTTTTATAATAATAAACCTCCTGAGGATCGTATTGAAATTCTTTGATGTTTTGGGTGTTTAACGGAACTCCGTCTCTATTCATATATTCTTCCGGAATCAACTGTGAATATTGGTCTCCGCTTAACATCGGTAGCGCATCCGGCACCTTTGTACGGGTTCCTACAAAAGTGTAGCTTATTTTTGGAGCACTGATTCCTCCACGTTTTGTATTGATAATAATAACACCTCCTGCAGCACGTGAACCCCACAAAGCGGTTGCAGCCGCATCCTTGTCGATGGTAATGGTGTCAATATCCGAAGGAGCGATATTTAGTAATGCAGCATAACCATCATCATCTGCAGTACCAAAGTTAAAATCTGCCGGAACAGTTGTTTCATATGGCATTCCGTCAACAACAATTAAAGGGCTGGAAGATCCGGAAATTGAGGAAGCTCCTCTAATCTTGATCTGCATTCCGGCACCAGGATCACCACTAGAAGAAATAATGTCTACACCAGCGATACGTCCCTGCAGTTGTTCGTCAATAGAAGCCGCCTGAGAGTTGGCTATATCAGCTGCTTTTATGGTAACAGAACTGGTTGTTTTATTTCTTTCGGCTATGTTTAGCAAACCGGTTTCTACCTTTTTTTGTCCTGTAACAACGACAGTATTTAGTGAGGTAATTGTAGATACCAATGCAATTTTTATTGTGGTTTTGCCATTAACAGAAACCACTTTGGATTTATATCCAATAGTTGAAATTAATAATTTATTATTTGGGTTTTTTAGGTGTATAGCAAAGTTTCCGTCGATATCAGATAAAACCCCTCCAACGGTACGGTTTTCAGCATCCTGTTCCACAATAGTAGCAGAGGGAATAGGTAAATTATCACCTGAATCGACAACCTGTCCACGGACTAAGGTACTCTTAGAGTCCTGTGCAAAAGAGGGTAATGCTGCCAGAATAATCAAGGCAAATGCAAAACGGTAAAGCAAATTGGTTATTTTTTGTTTCATTTTATTGCTTATATGAAAGATAGTTGTCTACTAAATGAATTAAAGTTCTGTCGGCTAAGTTGTTGCTCTTGTTTGCGATAAAGGTTGCCGATTCGTTTTTTTTGTCAATAAACGATAGTGACCCTTTGTCACTCACTACTGTTACGTAAATCTTCTCATCACGAGTATCTTTCAGTAGCGTTTCGACCTGGCCTGTAACTTGACCATCGTCAGAAACTGTTTTGGTTGCTAAAATATGATAACGAATAAAATCAACGACCTGATCTTGCCTGTATGATTCTGTCGGAGCGAAGGTTGGGACACCTGTAATCTTATCTCCTGGAAGTAAATCAGCCTTTACAGCCTTTACAATAGCAGCATTATTAGGAACTATAATAGTGTAGGCAGTTCCAAGATCTACTCCTGTTATTTTATCTGCCACAGCATTGTAAATAGTAGAATTTTTCAGATAACTGTAAAAGTTAAAATATTCTGAACCTGCAGTTGAAGCTAAATTTTTAAGGTCTACACCCGGAGATTCTTCGCTAAATTCAAGTAAGTTGTCAATATAGTAGGTACGTCCGTTTTGTTGATCTTCGTATCCAAGAATATTAGCCATGTTTCCTTTAACTTCATTTCCTGCGGCGTAAACTCTATTGTTATTCCATTTGATGTATTCACCGGGAATATCCATATCTCCTGAACGTATAATCCCTGAGCCTGATAAATCATTTAATTCTCCTTCTGGAGTCGGGACAATACAGTTATACAAAACGCGCATTAAACGCAGTCTTGAATCAACAGCACTCGAGGCTGTACCACCATTAGGGGGAGTGTACATCCATTCTGACCTGGCTGTATTGTAATCATATCCAAGGGAACGCAATACAGCATCCGAGGGAAGAAATAAAGTGTATTTCTGATTAATATTACTAATGATTTCTCTGTATGAAGAACCATCATTGAACAATCGTGTAGCCAAAGTAAATTTAGGATCCAGATAAGCAGAGGTATAAACGCTGAAAAACAAATTAGATGCCTGTACTTTGTTAGTTCCGTAAAAGAATCCATTACTTAATACTTTAGCGTCTTTGACATCAGTGTTTATGTTGAATCTTAAATCCTCATCTAATGCATTATTATAAGCACCAAATTTTGATGGCCATACCGCACCGGCTACCATGTGTGCTTTTAGTAAATCCTGAAATACATATTTAGGAAGTTTATCCATAGTAAAGTTTTTAAGCAAAACTTCGTCAATGAATTTTTGTAAAGAGGGATTATCCGGAGCAATTAATGTATAGGCATCATTTTGCCCATCATTATCCATTTGTTTTAAGAAGTTTTCGTTATTAAGAGAATATGGCAAACCGGCATCATATACTTTTACATACACGTCGTCACCTTTGCCGGTGTAATTACGATACGTAGTAGTAGCGCCCTGATTAAAAACATACGTAACCAGGTTTTTCTGTATCAACTCACGAAAAAGACTGTAGTTACTGTTATTCTCTAAATACTGATCTAAATTTACCAATGGAAGTGAAACCTGACTAACTTCCTGAATTACACCATTCTCGGCAATGATGTCAGCTTCCTTTATCGTTCCTCCTAATACATTAAAATCTGTAAAAGTTGAGTTTGGATAGAAAAATTTGTAATCATTTGAATTCAGACTTTGTGCAGCGAAGTACTCTTTTTCAAAATAAGAGATATATTTATTGTTGTTGTCTCCTGAAATATAGTAACCTGATGATCCGGTATTATTTCGATTTGATCCTACAACTACCATTGACTTTCCATTAATTGTCTTAGTTTGAAATCCGTCATAAAAAGCTGTTCTTCGTCTAAAAGCATTATCGACTATCCATCCTGTTGATGATTGATAATCTGAAAGCTGCTCAGTGCGAAATGCATTATATATAAGCGCATATCGTACAATTTTTGAAGCAGTTTCAGCATCAACTTTATTTACATCTGTAATACCTTGTTCCTGGAAAAATTTAGTAAATGCCTCATCATTCGGAGCCATCATGGTCCAATATCCTGCTTTACCTAAGATATCCTTGTATCCGGCTTTTTCAATTAAAACCAGAAGATTTTTAAAATTTCCACGCGCTTCAAGTTGTTGGTAAATAGGAGGTTCTAAAGAGTCAGGTCGCTCGTAGTAATCATCATAAGCATCCTTACTGCAACTTGAGAGAAGGACTAAAAATGAAAAGATAAGTAGATGGTGTATTTTTTTCTTCATTCTTGGTTAATTTATTATAATTGAAAAGGTCAGTTAGTTTTAACGTTTTTTTAGTAAATACGAATATGTCAAACCTAAAGGGTTCTGTTGCTAATTCTATCCTGCACTATCCTGTTTTTTTTAGTATGTGTTTTTTATGTCAGTAATAAATAGGGATATTATAATTTATATGTTAATATTTAAAAAATATATAAATTCCAGTATTTGTAAGGCTTTATGTTCTCTGCATTTGCAGGCACTTATGATTAAAATGATCTTGTTTTTTAAAGAAAATAATAGAAAAATGTAAAAAAAAGAATATTGGAAGATATTTTTACAAATGAGAAGAGAATGTTTTTGAAGAAAATTCGCACGCAGTTAGAGAGGTTAACACTCTAATAGACTGAGGTTTTGACAGAAAATCGTCGTAATTATGAGTTGAAGACTAAAAAAAAGCCAAAAGGTTTAATCCCGATTGGTAGTATCAGGTAAAAAATAATTCACTTCTTTTTAGAAAATATTCAGAAAATTATCATTTACTGTGAAAGTTTGTTTTAACACTTTTTATGTTAATTTTGCTTAACATAATTTGTTTTTGAAACTCTAAACATTTAAAATTTATCCGGAAAAAAGGTTCTTGTAAATTATATAAAGGAATTCCTTTAATTCTACTGTTTTATAATAAAAGAGCTTCATGTTTTTATGAAGCTCATTATTTTTTTCCTTGATTATATCAAATCAAATTTTAATTTAGGTATGCATTCTGGATTTTAGTTCCTGAACTACGTTTGAATATCTGTTTTCAAAAACAGTCTGCTCAACAGGAACTGCCACAGAATGGAACAACAGCATCAGATCATCTGAATGACTCGCAACCTTTTTTGTATGAAAGCTGTAATGAATAAATTTTATCCAAAGCAATGCTTTTAACTCCGTTTCATCCTTGTTCCACATTTTCATTTCTACCAGTAATGCGTTATCGGTATATTGAATCAGTTGCGATTCAATTATTACTGTTTCCATTGTAAAAGCAGGTTTTATATAACTTATCTGATTGGAGGCAACAACCCAGCTTAAAGAAGTTGTTTTCATCAATTTGAAGATGTCAAGATTGTAGTGTTCTTCAATTTGGTCTTCACGGGCATTAATGAAATATTCCAGATATTTTGAATTGTTCAAGTGATTAAATGGATCGCAATCCTGAAACCTGATTTTTCTTTTTGTTTTTAATACTTTTTCCATAATAGATTAATTAAATACCAATTGGTATGTGAAGGGTTAAATTTTTTTAAGTTTTTATTTTTTGAATGATGAAGTCATCAATAAAATCCATTGCATTTGTAATATATGTATTGTCGTTATGGGTAAAGGCAAGGAGTGAACTGCCTTCAATAATAGATAAAATAAGTTGAGCATATTTATTTACATCTGTATTGTGCAGAATTTCATTATTGTTAATTCCTTCGTGAAGAATGTCGGTCAAACCAGTGATGAATTTTTGAGATAGTTTTTGTGCAGTATTAAATAATAGGGGATTTACAAATTTTGTATCCACAGAAACTCTAAGCATCGGACAACCTCCTCTGTCTTTCACCAAATCATAATAGGTACGATGGTAATTGGTTATCGTAAACAATTTATTTATAGCTCCTTCCTGAGATTCAAGAAGCTTAAATAACGGAATTATAGCAATATTTACATTGTATCGAAATGCTTTTAAAGCCAAATCTTCCTTATTCAAAAAATTGCAGTAAATAGCACCTTTGGTTAAACTTGTAGCTTTTGTAATATCTGACAAACTGGTTCCAACATATCCCTGCTTGTTAAAAATTGGAGCAACTTTATCTAATATGAATTCTGAAGTGTCCATAGGTTTTATTATTATTTTAAACAAATGTAGTAAATAAATACCGATCGGTATATGATGGTAAGTGGTTTATTTTAAAATGATTTAAAATGTGAATTGTATTCACCATATAAAAAAATGAACCATATAAATGAATCTAAAATTTGCTTAAACAAAATAAAAATTGCCGAAACAGTTATAGTTTACGTTCAAATTCTAGCCTGTTGTAAAAAATATTTCGGAATATAAATTCATAACTATCTTGTTTTTAGATGTTTGTTTTAGTTTGTTTAATATGCTTAACATTTTTTTTGCAAAAAAAACATTTAAAATTTTTAAGTTAATTTTTTTAATATACTTTTGTTCTATAGAATTAGTAGTATTTAAAACAAAGAAAAACAATTATAAAAACTCAAAATTCTTACATGTATTCGAATCCTGAGGAAGTAATAATAATTTGATAATTAGTGTCTTATTGTAAATCACTGCTGAAATTCTTTAATCTTAATGTTTCATAAAAAATGATAAGATGAATATTTAAGATTTTAAATCTTCTAAAAATAAGTTTAAATAATAGTAATCAAAAATAAAAAAAATGAAAAAACGAATGTGTTGAAAATAAAAAAACCACTTCTGTTGCAGCAGAAATGGTGAAGTTTAAAAAGAAATTGTAAATCTCTATAAGTAGCGAAAGTGTAATAAATCTGCTTTCAGCTGAACTTATTTTATTAAACCAAAACAAAGTAATGAAAAAAAAATTGAATAGATATATATGCACATGTATTTTATTGGTTTTCATAGGAGTTAAGGCTCAGGAGACCAAGCCGTTAATACAGTCTAAACTCGAAGGGTTAGTAGTCGATGCTGTTACAAAAGAGCCGGTTATTGGTGCTTCAATAAACATTAAGGGTACTACACACGGGGTTCAAACAGATTTTGATGGAAAGTTTTATTTTCAAACAGGACAAAAATTTCCTTATACGCTTATTGTAAGTTATATGGGATATAAAAAAACAGAAGTTGTCGTTAGTGCAAATTCTGTTGTTATTGATCTTACTCAGGAACAGAATGCATTGTCAGAAGTTGTAGTAACCGCACTTGGTATTACAAAAGAAAAGAAATCTTTAGGATATGCTACTCAGGCAGTTAAGGGTAAGGATTTGGAAACTACAAAAGAAACAAATTTCCTGAATGGTCTTAGTGGTAAATTAGCAGGGGTGCGTATTACCAATTCACAGGGAGATATGGGATCTTCACGTATCGTTATCCGTGGTGAAACCTCTATAGCCGGAAATAATCAGCCGCTATTTGTAGTAGATGGAATTCCGGTAGACAACTCGCAATTTAGCAGCTCAGGCGGTGCAGCTGCCTCTCGTGATTTCAAAAATGCGATTGCCGATTTGAATCCACAGGATATTGAATCGATTAATGTACTAAAAGGACCGAATGCTGCTGCTCTTTACGGATCGCGTGCTGCACATGGAGTTGTTCTTATCACAACAAAATCAGGAAAAGGTCAACAAGGATTGGGTGTAACCATTAGTTCTGGTATAACTATTACTGAAATTTCGCTTTTGCCTGATTATCAAAATACATTTGGACAAGGTTCAAACGGAGCTTTCAGCTATAAGGATGGTAAAGGAGGCGGTATTAATGATCAGACTGATGAAAGCTGGGGGCCTAAAATGGACGGACGCCTTATCCCTCAATTTAATTCAAATGGTGTAGCAGTGCCTTTTGTGGCTCATCCTAATAATGTAAAAGACTATTTTAATACTGGTGTTACGTATGAAAATAGTATTTCTGTGGCGAAATCAAATGATAAATCAGATTTTCGTTTAGGAGTAAACAATCAAAAGCAATTAGGGACAGTTCCTAATAGTGAAGTAAACAAAACAAACTTTACGATTAATTCTAATTATCAAATTTCTGAAAATATAAAAGTAGGGGTAACAGGAAATTATATTGTTACAGATGCTCCAACATTACCTGGTGGGCCATCAGGTAATCGTGCTGCGGGTGTAATGCTCCAGTTTACATGGTTTGGACGCCAGGTAGATATGAATGCGCTTAGAAATAACAGAGATGTTAACTGGAACAACAGCTATTACAGCAATCCGTATTGGACAGCGTATTACAATACAACAAGTCAGAACCGCAACCGTTTAATAGGAGATATCCATTTGGATGCAAAACTTGCAGATGGATTAAACTTCAGATTCCGTACAGCAGTTGACTATTATAACGACCGAAGAAAATACAAAATTAAATACGGTACAAACGGAACTCCTTTTGGATCGTATGCTGAAGATGCTTACACTGTAAACGAGCAAAATACAGAAGGTATTTTTACCTATACTAAAAAAATAAACGATGATTTTAGTGTAGACGCTCTTGCCGGATTTAATATCCGTAACCACAGCGATGCAAACAATTATCAAAAAGCGCCACGTTTGGCTGTGCCTGATTTATATACATTGAACAATTCAAGAGATCCTTTATTGTCATCAAACACATTATCGAGATTAAGAGTGTATAGTGCCTATGCTTCTGCACAATTTGGGTATAAAAACTATGCTTACTTAAACGTTACGGCTCGTAATGATTGGTCATCGACATTGCCAAGCAGTAACCGATCCTATTTCTATCCTTCTTTTAATGGTAGTTTGATATTGTCTGAAGTGCTGAATCTAAAGGGAAACACCCTTGATTTCTTAAAGCTTCGTGGTGGATGGTCTGAAGTAGGTAACGATGCAGATCCTTATCAATTGAATACAGTTTACGATTTTCAAACTGCATTTGAAGGAAATCCGATTCAAACCTCTTCTAAGAGAAAACTTAATGAGAATTTGAAACCGGAAACGACCCGTTCAACCGAAGTGGGTTTAGAAGCTACTTTCTTTAAAAATAGACTTCATTTTGATGTTGCTTATTATAACACCAATAGTTTCGATCAGATTCTGGAAATTAAAACAACAGCAGCCAGTGGTTATACATCACAATTGATTAATGCGGGTAAAGTAAACAACAGGGGTATCGAAATTCAATTGGACGTAACTCCGGTTCAGACTGAAAATTTCAAATGGAACGTAGCCGGAAATTATTCAAAGAATACAAGTAAAGTAGAGATTTTGGATTATGATAAACAAATTCAGAACTACACAATTGGTTCTGCTTCGGGCGGTGTAGATATTTTAGCATCAGTGGGACAAGCTTACGGAGCCATTTACGGAGTAGCATATCAGCGTGATTCTAATGGAAACATCGTAGTAGGCGATAATGGATTGCCAAAAGCTGATCCTACTAAAAAGGTTTTAGGACACTATACTCCGGATTATTTAGCGGGTTTAACCAATACACTAACTTACAAAAATCTTGAACTTTCGTTTCTTGTTGATGCGAGTGTAGGTGGAGAACTTTTTTCAGGAACAAACAGAATTGGTAATTATACAGGTGTACTGGAACAAACCTTGCCGGGTCGTGGTGCTGAAAATGGCGGATTAGATTATTATATAACCACTACTAGCACCGGGCCTAAGAAAATATTGGCTTCAGGAGGTAATGTTCCATCTGGAGCAGTTATATATGATGATGGTATGATATTTAAGGGAGTATATGCTGACGGGACTCCAAACACATCAGTACTTAGTGCACAGGAATATTACAAAGCGTCATACAATATAAGTGAAGCTTATGTTTACAGTTCAACATTTGTAAAATTAAGAGAAGTTAAACTTACTTATAATTTGAATAAAAGCTTAACCAGAAAACTGGGATTACAATCAGCAAGTATTACTGCTGCAGGTCGTAACTTGTTTTTTATCTACAAAGATGTGCCAAATATTGATCCGGAAAGTGCTTACAATACCGGAAATGCACAAGGATTGGAACTCTATTCGTTACCATCTACGAGAAATTTCAGCCTTAATGTTAATCTTAAATTTTAAAAACAAAAAATCATGCTAAAAAAAATAGCCTATATATCGCTTTTTGCATTGACGTTTAGCTCTTGCAGCGATGCATTGGATGATATTAATAAAAATCCAAATGCAACCGAAACACCATTAACACCTTACCTTTTAACAGGATCTTTAAAACAGGGTGCCGACTTATATTGGGGTTCAGTAAATAACTTTGACTCGTCTTTATTATTTGTTCAGCATTGGGCCAAAATCCAATATACAGAACCGGATATATTCAGTTTATCAAACAGTTCGTTCACCTCTTTATGGAATACCGGATATGCAACTCTGATTACAGATTTGAACACGATTATTAATTTCCCGGAAGCCCAGGCAAATTCAAATTATAAAGGGATTGCGCTAACGTTGCGTTCATGGACTTTTTTATTGTTGACAGATGCTTATGGAAGTATTCCCTATAAAGAAGCAGGCCTGAAAGTAAATCCGTCATATAATACTCAAAAAGAAGTATATACAGGATTGCTGGAAGATTTAAAACAAGCCCAGTCTCTCTTAAATACATCAAACGGTGCTGTAATTGGTGATTTGTCTTATAAAGGCGATATTACAAAATGGAAAAAACTGGTAAATTCGCTTCGTTTGCGTATAGCGTTAAGAATTTCAGACAGAGAACCCGTATTAGCTAAGCAAGCAGCAATTGATGCAACAGCAGATGCCGGAGGCTTAATTAGCAGCAATAATGATATCTTTAAGTTTACTTATACGAGTTCACCACAGCAAAATCCGGCATCTGCCTGGTTTGAAACCCGTGATGACTATCGTATTTCAAAAACAGTAGTGGATAAGTTATACGAATTATCAGATCCACGCTTACCTGTTTACGCTCAATTACCATCAGATGCGAGTGTAGGTAAATATGTTGGAGGTGGAAACGGATTATCAGCAGCTGCAGCAAATGCTCAGGGTCTTGCTAAAACCTCAAAACCGGGAACTTACTTCCTTACTTCTCAGTCGCCGGCGGTATTTGCTACTTATTCTGAAACATTATTTAATCTTGCAGAAGCAGTTGCCCGTGGTTACATTTCCGGAGATGCAGAACAATATTATAATGATGCCATTACAGCATCATTTAATCAATTTGGAATTACCAATGCAACAACTATTTCTAATTATCTTAATCAGGCAATAGTGAAGTACGATGCAGGAAATTATGCCAAATCGATAGGTACTCAAAAATGGATTGCATTCTTTGGACAAGGTCTTGACGCATTTACAGAATGGAGGAGACTGGATTATCCTGTATTGATAGCTGGTCCGGCTACAGTTTTAGACGGAAAAATACCGTCACGTTTCTTTTATCCCGGAACAGAGCAATCATTAAACGGAGCTAGTTATCAGGCGGCAGTAGCTGGACAGGGAAAAGATCTGCTTACCACAAAATTATGGTTTGATGCGAAATAATTCTAAGTCTGAAGCGCTATTAATAGATAGCCACTTTTTATTTTCTTCCGCATATCGAATCTGAAATACATTTTCTCTTCCTGTAAAAGAGAATTGAAACACAATTTATTGAACAACAAAAGAGCCAGACAAATATTGATTTCTCTGGCTCTTGTTTTTAGACATTTGTATGGTCCTGAAAAAGGTTGATACAAAATAATGTAAAGTAAGTTGAATACCTTTTTATAAGTCATTCTTTAACTGTTAGGTTAGCATTGTCAGTTCGTTTTTAGTGTAAATTTCCCAACCACTTGGTGCACTACTTTAGCTCTTGACCAAAACACATCTGATACATTACCCAGCTAGAGGACACCAGAATTAATTACAAACGAGCGCCATCGGTTTTTAACTTTGTGTCTTATCGTTGCGTGCACGGAAAATATTTTCACGCTATCCTTTATCTGCATCTACGCCATCTGGATTATTAAAAATTGAAAAAGCTGATAATTTAATAGTGAATGTTTTAGACAATAAATTGTTTATTCGTTATAATCAATATTAAGTGTTGTTTTAAAGTCAGAGACTTATAGGCGGTTTTATTTTCTCATGAAGAGATGAATAGTAAGTGCAAAGCAGGTCCCGAAAGCTTTCGGGATTGCACAGCATTAGAGAGGAACACTTCGGAGAGTTGGGTTATTGCTGCTTGCACCAGCTTAGAACAATGCCTTCTTAAATAGTCGCGTTGCAAACGCTACGTTTTCTCTTTCAATTTTAGTAGGTACTCGTCGCAGACGAGCACTCAATGTCATTAAGTTAACAGATTTTAGATTGAGGATTAACGATTTTTGATTTCAGATTTGGTTTGGCTAAATATTAGATTGTTGATTTTAGGAGATTTTTACATCTGAAATCAAAAATAAGCAATCAAAATCAGCAATCATTTTATCATTTAATCCTTAACTTAATGACATTGAACGAGCACCAGCGGGAGATTTTCTGTTTCATAGGCTGTCCAAAAATTAGTTTTAAAGTATATCTTATTCTTTTTCAAAGCGGGAAGATTTAAAATTCACAAGTGAAGTTCTACTCTTTCAAAAGGATAAACTATTCCGGATTTGGATATACGATCTGACAAAGGAATATTTTACAGATATTTTTTTATCTTTGAAATTCAGACTTTTTAATGCAGATGGCTTTATCTTTGAGCCTTCAGAAAACTAACACTCATTATGGAACAGAAAATTCATCAGGGAAGAAACGTAAAACGTTTTAGAGAAATGCTTAACATAAAGCAGGAAGCATTGGCTTATGATCTGGGTAAAGACTGGAACCAAAAGAAAATTTCTATGCTGGAGCAAAAAGATGTAATTGAAGACAGTTTGCTA
>CAUPQW010000009.1:0-274760 GCA_963513545.1 uncultured Flavobacterium sp. | reverse complement strand
GATTATGAGAATTATTACTTGTACATCCATCGTAATTGCTTTAATTATATTGTTAGGGTGTAGATCGAGTCACCCAACTAAAATTTCAAAAATTGATTCTAAATTTCAAAAACATGATAGTTTAAAACAAGTTATTTATCAGGGAATAAACGCCGAGGTAAGTATACCTGATCAAACTAATTACTATATAAAATTTGTGATTAAAAATATTAGCAAAAAGAAAGGATTACACAAATTGGACTAAAGAATTTTTTAAATATGATACTGAATGTATAAACAAATAATATTAATTATTTTATTAGTTAATCAACTAATAAATGCACAGGAAAAAACAGATAAGACACTGGTTTATAATAAATCTAAAATAGTTGGCTTTCTATATAGTAATACTAAACTGAAAAATTGTGAAGGTTGTTATGTATTAGATAGTCTTAAGATTTTCAATAAGTTAATTGTAATTAAATCAGAAGCATTAGTAATTGATATTGGAGAAAACGAAAAACAATTTACTAAATTGTATACAGTAGAAAAAATAAAAGAAGGGAATGAATTTATAATTTTGCTTAATAACACGATGAATTCAACCTCTCATTCACTATATATTAAAAAGATTAAAGGCAAAATATTTATTCATAAATTATATAGTCATAGTAATTCATCGGCTAAGGTGAAGATAGGAAAAGATGATTATGGCGATTACCCTTCAAACTATATTTGTATAAAAAATCTTAACAAGAAGATTGTAAATGACACATTAAACATTGATGATTTATTTAAATATAATGAAAAGATGGAATGTTTTCATTGTCCAACAAGAAATACTTTAAAAGAGTGCCTAGAAATAAAGAGGACAAATAAAAAAATTAATTGGAATTAGTGTGAAGGACAAATCTGCTATCATAATATTATTTCTGCTTAGTTATTCGTTATTATTTTCACAAAAAAAAGACGTAGCTAAATATGTTCTTTCGCAAAGAATAAGTAGTGATTATGAATTAGTCTTTCTGAAATATAATAAAGACTATAATTTGTATTCAAATCCTAGAATATTATACAAAGGCAAATTAAAAACTGTTTCAGGTTTTGACGAAAACAATTATAGTGGAGCAAAAATAAATATTTCAAAAAATAAAAAATATTTTGTTCTGGATAACATTATTAAAGGTTATGCATACGTGCAGAATGATAGTGTTTTACATGAAAATTACAATTGTGTAATTATTGATATTAAAAAGTCAAAAATAGTTTATAGAATGCAATCTGATTGTGGAGGGAAATGGAATAAAAAAAATCAATGGGTTTACAAAAATGAAATTTTATTTTGAAAATTTCGATTCACAAAAAGAAGAAATTGATTTAATGAAATACTATATAGATTATTATGATATTTTGAGAACAATAATCTCAGAATTTGATCTTTTAAAGTGATTTGGTTAACAAAAATAAAAATAAAATCAGTTTAAAAATGAGGACTATTTATATTGAATTGATTTTTGTAATTACATGCTTTTTTTGAATTAGTTATTCCAATAAGAATAATGTAATTTATAATTCTGTGAAAGGGTGTGTAGTATCTTCAAAAGATCAAACGCCTATTAAAGGGGTGGGAATTTATGTAACTAAAGGCTCTACAAATGATTTTGGTACAGTGATTACGACTGAAAATGGTGCTTTTTTATAGAAGGATTAAAGCTTCAATACAGATATTTGCATGACCAAATAAATTTATCTTTTAATTATTATATTGAAAAATCTGGATACAAAAAGAAATTAATAAATATTAAAAATTTAAAAGAAACGCAGAACAACAAAATGGATACAATTAATTTAGGTAAAATTTATTTAGATTCAGAAGATTGAAATATTTGCTGTGATTGGAATATTTATAACGTTTTTCATTTGTATTATTCTTTTTTATGACAATCTCCATTAAAAACACAAAATGCCTCTGAAATTTCAGAGGCATTTTGTGTTTTTTAAAGAATATATTCCTAAAACAATCCATTCAATTCAGCATCAATTCGGTTAATGATGTTTCCTAAATCTTCAGGATTGTCAACAAAATTAATATTGTCAACATCAATAATCAACAGTTTTCCTTTTGTGTACGTCTGAACCCAGGCTTCGTATCTTTCGTTCAGTCGGCTTAAATAATCAATTGAAATAGAGTTTTCGTAATCGCGTCCGCGTTTGTGAATCTGTCCCACCAAATTTGGTATAGAACTTCTTAAATAAATCAATAAATCAGGAGCTTTAACCAATGATTCCATTAATTCAAATAAGGATGTATAATTTTCAAAATCACGACTTGTCATTAAACCCATAGAATACAAGTTGGGAGCAAAAATATAAGCATCTTCGTAAATCGTTCTGTCCTGAATGATTTTTTTTCCGCTTTCACGAATTTGCTGGACCTGACGGAATCTGCTGTTGAGGAAATAAATCTGTAAATTAAAAGACCAGCGTTCCATCTGATGGTAAAAATCATCCAGATACGGGTTGTCAACAACATCTTCATAATGAGGTTCCCATTTAAAATGCTTGGCCAGTAATTTAGTTAAAGTTGTTTTTCCTGCGCCTATATTTCCTGCTATTGCTATGTGCATTACGGTGTTACGATTTTATAATTGGTAATTTCTTTGGCTGTAAAAATAGATAAAATTTGGTCTTTGTAATAGAATTTGTTTAATGATTTTTCAGGAATTCCAATTTCAGAAACGGTTTCAGATCCATCCTTATGAATGTCTTTAAAATACAACAAACCAGCTTTGCTAAAAATGTATTGCTTAGGGCTTAAAATCAGCATTTTATCAAAGTCAGAAACTTTTCCTAAAGAGGTTGTTTTGCCAAATATATCACAGGAGAACCAATTGTTTTTTTCATCAATCCAATAAAAAGTATTAAAATCGGTTTGGTAAAATTGGATATTTTCCGTTAAAGGTGTTGAAACTGTTTTGTATTCGCTTTTTAAATAATCAAAAAGGCCAATTTGTTGATTCAGCGAATTAAAAACCCATAATTGATTTTGGGTTGACATGCCAATTGCCGTAACCACGATAGGAATATTGTTTTGAGAGAAATTGATTTCTGTAATTTTATTCAACTGATTGTCCAGCAAAACGACACTGTTAAAATCCTCGTAATACAAAACTATTTTAAGCGGATTCACAATATCTGCTCTGGTGATTTTTCCCAACGAAACATTTTTGTACTCAAAGAATTCCTTTCCTTTTATTTTGCTGAAAACATTGTCTTTGATCTGATACGAAAATCCAAAAGAATCATAGCCTAAAAAAACGTCAGCATCAATAGTAAAATGTGAATCCGGTGTTGAAGTGATCTTCTGATTTTGTGCTAAAACAAAAGAGAAATTACAGGCAATAAAAAGTATACATAAAATTTTGCGTGCCGTTTTTCTCATTTCAATTGGTTTTCTGAAAGCCAAATTACAAAAAACTACAGTATTAGGAGGCTTAAAATTGATTTTTAGTCAGTATTTGATTTTAAACGTTTCCTAAATCTAATAGTCTAATTAATAGGCAGTTTTGTCTATACCTTATCAGTGTTGATATATTTAATTTTTCGCATTTTAAAATTAGTAATACATTTGAATGTAAGTTTTATCGGATTTACCCAACTTTTAAAAAGAGAACAATGAAAAAATTACCATATTATTTGCTTTTAGTACTTGCTTTTAGTCAGGTGCAGGCTCAGAAAGATTTTCAGGGAATGGCCGTTTACGAGTCAAAAACCCAGGCACCAAAATTTGAAGGAATGCGCGGCAATCGTGACATTACCCCCGAAATGCAAAAAAACATGGAAGAAAGAATGAAAAAAATGCTGGAAAAGACATTTATTTTAAACTTCAACAAAGCGGCGTCTATTTACAAAGAAGAAGAAAAATTAGAGGCTCCGGGCCAACAAGGCAGTGGAATGAGAATGATGATGAGCTCAATGATGGGCGGTGGAGGAACTTTTTATAAAGATGTAAAAAATAAAACCTATACGGTCGATAAAGAGTTTATGGGAAAAGAATTTTTGGTCAAAGATTCGCTGCCAAAATTAAACTGGAAATTAGAATCTGAAACCAAACAAATTGGAGGTTATAATTGTTATAAAGCAACTGCAGTAAAAGAAGCCAGTAAAACCGATTTTAGAAATTTGAGACCTAAAAAGGAAGACGATAAAGAGGTGAATGAGAAGAACGATAAAAAAGAATCTACAGAAAAGAAAACCAACTTTGAGGATAATTTTGAAATTCCGAAAGAAATAATAGTGACAGCCTGGTATTCACCAGAAATTCCAATTAATCAGGGACCGGAAAATTATTGGGGACTACCTGGTCTGATTTTAGAGATTAATGACGGAACGACAACCATTTTATGTTCAAAAATAGTCTTGAATGCCAAAGAAAAGGCTGACATAAAAGAACCGACAAAAGGAAAAGAAATTTCTCAGAAAGAATATGATGAAACAGTAGTAAAAAAAATGAAAGAGTTTAGAGAAATGAATCGTGGACGTGCCGGAGGACCACCGCCAATGGGACGATAAAAACTCTAAATATTAAAATTTATTTATCCTAATCATTTTTTTAATGCATAAAATTCTCTGTTTTTTCGTTTTTTTATTTACTTCTATCGGCTTTTCCCAAAGTGTTCGTTTTGATGGTTTTATTCAGGACGGACAAAAAAATCCTTTGGAAATGGCCAATATTATGGCGGTTAATTCGGCCACAAAAGCAATGGATTCTTATGGGATCACGAACGATAAAGGAAAGTTTCAATTGACTTTGAAATCCAATACCGCATATCTCGTAAAGATTAGTTACCTCGGAATGAAATCGAAAGAAATTCAAATCACAACTAAAACCGAAAATATAGCTCAGAATATAGTAATGGATGATGTAGGCATCGAACTTGAAGGAGTTGAGATTGTCCGTGAAATGCCGGTTTCTATAAAAGGAGACACCATTGTGTATAATGCAGATTCTTTTAAATCCGGAACAGAAAGAAAACTGGAAGATGTGCTGAAAAAATTGCCGGGAGTTGAAGTAAATGCCGATGGCGAGATTGAAGTAGAAGGAAAAAAGGTCAGCAAATTAATGGTAGAAGGTAAAGATTTTTTTGACGGGGATACCAAATTAGGTGTTAAAAATATTCCTGCCGATGCAATAGATAAAATTCAGGTTTTAAGAAATTATAACGAGGTCAGCGCTTTAAAAGGTCTTGAAAATGATCAGGATAATGTAGCAATGAATATTAAACTGAAAGAAGGAAAAAAGAACTTCTGGTTTGGTGATGTCACTGCAGGGATTGGTGTTGCAGAGCTTGACAGCCGTTATGTTATCAATCCGAAATTATTTTATTACAGTCCAAAATACAGTATTAATCTAATTACAAATTTTAATAACATTGGAGAATTGCCAATGACAGCTCAGGATTATTTTAAATTCACAGGCGGATTTAAAAATATGATGAAAAAGGGCGGAAGCAATTTTAATATTTCTTCGAATGACGTAGGAATATCACTTTTAAGGAATAACAGGGCTAAGGAAATTGAAACGAAATTTGGAGCTACCAATTTTGCCTATTCTGTTAATAAAGCATGGAATATAAGCGGTTTCGGAATTCTTTCGACTTCAAAAACCGATTTAGAAACCAAATCCCAAACTACCTATTTAGGTTCTGGAGATCAGCAAAAAAGGGATGAAGAGACTCATCAAAAAAATAATTTGGGACTTTTTAAATTAAGCTCGACTTATAAACCGAATGATAAATTTCAATTCGATTATGATATTTTAACGAAGTTGACAAAACAGAATGAAGATACAGATTTGCTGCGTGAACAGGTAGTTAATAATATTGCAGGTTCAGAAACTATTTTTACAACTAAAAAACAGAATCCTACTTCTATAAACCAAAATTTGAGTTTGTATTATACGCAAAGCGACAAAAATATTTTTGCTTTTGAAATGCAGCATTTATATCAGGATGAAAATCCTTTTTATAATGCTAATCTACGTACACAGCCTTTTAATTTGTTAGGTTACACTCCAGGTCAGCAAAGAAATGATCTAAATCAGGATCGTTTTGTAAAAACCAATAAAGTGGATGCCAAACTGGATTACTATTACATGGTAACACCCAAAAGCAACATCAATATAACATTAGGAAATACATATTCGTACCAGAATTTCAACTCCCATATTTTTCAGATTTTGGATAACGGAGATAAAAATGACCTGAATGATTCATCAAATAATAATGATGTAAACTATAATTTTAACGATACTTTTTTAGGATTCCATTATAAGATTCTGGCTGGTAAATTTACCCTGACACCAGGTGTTAGCCTTCATTCGTATACAATGACAAACACACAATCAGGAACGGATTATTCGCAGAATTTCACAAAAGTATTGCCGGATTTCTTTGCTCTGTATCAAATCAAAAAATCAGAAACCCTGACCTATAATTTTTCCCTGACGAATGATTTTACAGATATCAATCAATTGGCTGAAGGTTATGTTTTGTCAGATTACAGCAGTTTGTTCCGCGGAGATCGTTCATTAGAAAATGCTACTTCACAGGTGCATTCACTTCGTTATTTTAAATATAATATGTTCAATTTTGAGAACATTTTTGCCAATACAACCTATACCCGAAAAGTAGATGCTATTAAAACCGAAGCAAAATTTATCGGAATCAATCAGGAGTCAAACCCTTATAATTCTAATTTGGCAGATGAAACTTTTTCAGGAATGGGAAGTTATGGCCGTTCATTTTTAAAGAATTACAAAGCTTCGGCAAGTGCAAACCTTAATTGGTCAAAATTCAATAATAGACAAAATGGAGAACCGACAACAACAGAGAGTTTTACGCAAAGTTATACCGTAAAAGCTTCGACAAATTATAAAAATCTACCCAATATTGAGTTTGGTTATAATATGCTGATCAACAAATACAGCGGTTCGACTTTTTATACCGATAAGCCGTTTGCAAAATTAGATTATTATTTCTTAGACAGCTTTTCATTCGTTTCAGAATACGAATTCTATCACTATTACAACGGAAACAAATCAGTTGATAACGAATATGATTTTTTAAGTGCCAGTTTAATTTATCAAAAAAAGAACAGTCAATGGGAGTATAAAATAGGGGTTACCAATTTGCTAAACACCAGAAATCTTAACGATGACAACTTCTCGCAGTTTTCTACACGAGTTTCTCAATATACGGTTCAGCCACGATATATTATTTTTTCGATGAAGTATAATTTGTAGTATTTTATTAAAAATAGCGTTAATGAAATTAAAGTGTCAGGCTGAGCGGAGTCGAAGCTTCTTTTTCAATAGAAAGAGCCTTTGGAAATTACTATTCAAAGGCTTTTTTGAATCTCATTTTTTGATTTTTATCATTGCTTAATCTTACAAAATAAAAATGTTGTTCTTAGTTTAATTGTTACATTTTTAGCAATGTTTTGACCATAAATCGGTTTTTTATCTTTATAAATTACTAAGTTTGGGATATTAAATTAAAGAATATGAAAAACAAATTAATCTTCCTTTTAATTGCTTCCGGCAGTGTGATGTTTTCACAGGCAATTAAAAAGCCATTAGTTTCTGCAATTACAGATAAAGATCTCAGAACTGATATGTACCAAATGGCAGGCGATCATTTTAATGGTCGTGAAGCAGGAACTTTAGATGAACTTAAAGTATCGATGTGGCTGGCCAACAAAGCCAAAGAAGCCGGAATGGCTCCGGCAGGTGATGATGGAACGTATTTTCAGTTTTTTGATTTGTACAGGCATCAGGTTACAGCAAATACAAAGTTTAAAATTGGTCAGAAATCTTATAAATTATGGAGTGAGGTTTTAGTAGCAGAAACAACCAATAGTAAGGTTGAGGCTCCATTGCTTTATTTAGGAGCAGCCACTAATGCTGAAATACAAAAAGCTGATATTAAAGGAAAAGCTGTTGTTATCTTAGCTTCCAAAGAAGGTATTTCAGATGAAATTTCTCTTTTTGACAGACGTTACCCAGGTTTGGTGAAGCAAAAATATTACGATTTATTACTTTCAAAAGGGGCTGCAGCACTTATACTTGTAGCTGATGATTTAGGAGAACAAAGCTGGTCACAAGTCGAACCGCAGATGACAAGAGGAGTTTACGGGATTGAAGGTTTCAGGGATAAAATACCGGTGCCTCCAAGAATGCCCGCATTTTGGCTGCATAAGGATCAGTTAGAATATTTAAAAACCACTAAAGATTTATTATCTACAGAAGTGGTTTCTGAAACGTATAAATATCCATCTGTAAATGTGGTTGGAAAAATTGAAGGAACAGATGCGAAGCTTAAAAATGAGTATGTGCTTTTTAGCGGACATCAGGATCATGACGGTGTAAGGCAAAAATACGGACAGGACTCAATTTACAATGGTGCCGATGATAATGCAAGTACCTGTGTGGCAATGCTGGCAATTGCAAGAGCATATAAAAAACAACCGGGGAAAAGAACAGCTTTGTTCGTGTTTCATGGTTCTGAAGAGAGAGGTTTGTTAGGTTCGAGCTGGTATGCATCGCATCCAACTGTTCCTGAAAAAGATATTATCGCTGTTTTAAATGGTGATATGATTGGAAGAAACAATGTAAATCAGGCAGCATTATTGGGGTCAAGTTCACCTCATGAAAATTCATCCGATCTGGTAGCAATTGCAAAAAAAGCGAATGATGAAGGGCCAAAATTTGATTTGGATAAACTTTGGGACCGACCGGAACATCCGGAGTATTTTTACTTCCGTTCAGATCATTTGCCTTATGCCCGCAAAGGGATTCCGGCTGTGTTCTTTACAAGTGTTTTACATAGCGAATATCATACTCCAATGGACGAATCTGAAAATATTGATTACGTAAAACTGCGTAAAATGACAGAGTGGATGTACAGAACAGGATGGATTTTATCAAATGATGCTAATCGTCCTAAAACATTACCAAATGTAAAATTAGAGAGATAAAAGTCTATTTGATAAAAAATAAAAAACCCGATTTCAAATCAAGAAATCGGGTTTTTGTATGTTTAAGAATAAAGTAGTTGTCAAAAATCTAACAATCTAAGTTAGTCTAATATTCTAAATTAAAGTCCAAATGCAGTTTTTACCTGGTCAACAAAATCAAGTTTTTCCCATGTAAACAATTCTACGGTAACTGTTTTTTCGTTTCCGCCCGGAGCAGAGAAAGTTTTAGTTACAGTTTCCGGTTTACGTCCCATGTGTCCGTAAGCGGCAGTTTCGCTGTAGATAGGGTTTCTTAATTTCAAACGTTGCTCGATAAAGTAAGGACGCATATCAAAAATAGCTTCTACTTTTTTAGCGATTTCACCATTCGTTAAGTTTACTTTTGAAGTTCCGTAAGTTTCAATGAAAATACCCATTGGCTGAGCAACTCCAATTGCATAAGAAACCTGAACTAAGATTTCGTCAGCAACACCTGCAGCAACTAAGTTTTTAGCGATATGACGTGTAGCATAAGCAGCACTTCTGTCTACTTTACTTGGATCTTTTCCGGAGAATGCACCACCACCGTGAGCACCTTTTCCACCGTAAGTATCAACGATAATTTTTCTTCCTGTTAAACCAGTATCTCCGTGAGGTCCTCCAATAACGAATTTTCCTGTTGGGTTAATATGGTAGTTGATTTTATCGTTGAATAAATGTGCGTGAGTTGGGTTTTTAGCAATGATTCTAGGAATCAAAATTTCGATAATATCTTTTTTGATTTTAGCCAACATTGTAGCTTCTTCATCAAAATCATCGTGTTGAGTTGAGATAACAATTGCATCAATACGAGTTGGTTTGTTGTCATCGCTGTATTCTAATGTAACCTGAGATTTTGCGTCAGGACGTAAATAAGTAATTTCGTTATTTTCTCGTCTTAGAATAGCTAACTCTTGCAATAATTTATGAGATAAATCAAGAGCCAATGGCATGTAGTTTTCAGTTTCGTTTGTAGCGTAACCAAACATCATTCCCTGATCTCCTGCTCCTTGCTCTTCTGGCTTAGCTCTGTCAACACCCTGATTAATATCCGCAGATTGTTCGTGAATAGCTGATAAAATTCCACAAGAATTTGCTTCAAACATATATTCACTTTTAGTATATCCGATTTTACGGATTACCTCACGTGCAATTTGTTGTACATCAAGATAAGTATTCGATTTTACTTCACCTGCTAAAATCACCTGACCAGTTGTAACCAATGTTTCACAAGCTACTTTTGAGTCAGCGTCAAATGCCAGAAAATTATCAATTAATGCATCCGAAATTTGATCTGCAACTTTGTCTGGATGCCCTTCACTAACAGATTCTGACGTAAATAAATAAGCCATAATAATGTATTAAATTAAAATTAAGCGAGGAAAATAATTGCTGAAAAATGCTAAAGAAGAGTTTCTGCTTTAGCATTTTTTACTACTGAAATCAATTTTTCAGTATCCATAACGAACCATTTCATTATGAAGAGGTTGCAATCAGTTCAAATTTTTCCTCTGTTTTCGCGTGCAAAGGTATGAAACCATTTTGATTTGCAAATTAAAGTTCAACTTTTTTTATTTTTTTGAAGAGAAATTTAACAGTATCATATTAAATTGATAGGGTAATAGAAATTATTTTGTTTTTTGTTTGGTCGATTGAAAAATAGTTCGCAACTTTGCCTCGTTAAAATAACAGAACGAAATGAAATTTACAGTTTGCAATATGATGTCTTGTAAGATGCCGGAGTTTTCCGCAGAGACGCTGTTGTAATTATTTTTCAAAAATATATTAAATAGAACCTCTGCAAACCGCAGAGGTTTTTTTTGTTCAAAAATGAAACGTGTAAGATTTTTATTAAAACCAAAACCCTAATTAATCAGTAAAAAAGAAATGAAGAAAAATGTATTAATCGTTTTAGGTCTTGTGACATTTTCAGGACTTTATGCTCAGGAAAATACTAAGGAGCAGGATAGTTTAAAAAATAATGAATTATCTGAAGTTACTATTGTGGGATCGAGAAGTAAAAATAGGGTAAAAACAGATGTACCTGTTCCTGTAGATGTCTTTAATATCTCTGAAATAACAAAAGGAGCTCCGCAAACCAGTATAACTCAAATTTTAAATTATGTTGCACCTTCTTTTACGAGTAATGCAACTTCTACTGCAGATGCTACAGATCACGTTGATCCTGCGCAATTAAGAGGATTAGGCCCAGATCAGGTTTTGATTTTAGTAAATGGAAAACGCAGACATACAAGTGCTTTGGTAAACATAAACGGTTCACCGGGAAGAGGATCTGTTGGAACGGATTTAAATGCAATTCCGTCTTTTGCTATCGAAAGAATCGAGGTTTTACGAGATGGTGCTGCGGCACAATATGGTTCTGATGCTATTGCGGGTGTTATCAATATTGTGTTAAAAAAGAATGCCAATTATATTTCAGGAAACATTCAATATGGGGCCAATTTGTCTTCAGGATCGAATAATTTTAAGGGTGGTGCTGATGGAGAAACGTTACAGGTGGATTTAAATTACGGAACTTCTTTGGGTAAAGAAGGAAGTTTTCTAAATATAACAGGTAGTGCTGTAACCAGACAGGCAACCAGCAGGGCAGGAATTAGAAACAACAATATTTTTAATGCCTACAATGCTGTTGAAAACAGAGCAGCACAAAATGGCGTTGAAATCAATTCGTTGTTCAGTAATATTAGTAACACTCCAAATTCGGCACAAATTATTAGTACTCTGCAGCAATATGCACCACAGGTAAGTTATTTTACAACTGCGCAACAAAATGCTATTGCATCTGCAACTACAATCACGCAGTTACAGTCAGCGTTAAGTTTTGATGTAACTAATAATGAGCTGGCCTATAGAGGTCAGGAAAGAAGTGATTACAACATGAGTGTGGGACAGTCAGAACTGGCTTCTGGACAAGCTTATTATAATGCCAAATATCCATTAACAGAAACTACTTCCTTGTATTCTTTTGGTGGATTGTCTTATAGAAATGGTCAGTCGTATGCTTTTAACAGATTACCAAACGGGGGAAGTACTTTTACGCAAGTTTATCAAAATGGCTTTTTGCCGGAAATTGAATCTAAAATAACAGATGCTTCGGCTGCACTTGGAATTACTACAGAAATATTTGGTTTTGATACAGATTTGAGTACTAATCTGGGAACAAATTCTTTTCAGTATGATGTAAATAATACCATAAATGCGACTTTGGGAGTAAATTCTCCAAGAAGTTTTGATGCTGGAAAAGTTTCTTTTTTACAAAGTACAACTAATTTAGATTTTAGTAGAAAATATGATGTCCTGGCGGGATTAAATGTAGCTTTTGGAGGAGAATTCAGATATGAAAATTACCAGATTAAAGCAGGTGAGGAAGCTTCTTATGGTCTGTATGATGTAAATGGGGATTTGGTTTCGGGAATTTTACCAAGCAATTCACCATTAATTGTAACAGATTTTTTTGGAAACAAAAGAGGTGCGGGAGCACAGGGGTTTTCAGGATTTCAACCTTCAGATGCTAAAGAAAAGGATAGAAAAAGTGTTGCGGCCTATATTGATTTAGAATTAAACCCAACAGAAAACTGGCTTTTAAACGGTGCAGCACGATATGAAAATTATTCTGATTTTGGAAATACAGTGACTTTTAAATTAGCATCACTTTTAAAACTAAATAATTATATAAACTGGAGAATTTCAGGGCAAACTGGTTTTAGGGCGCCATCATTACAGCAAAAATATTTTGAAGCAAGTTCTACCTTGTTCATCAGTGGATCTCCATATCAGGTAGGATATTTTACAAATGATTCTCAGGCTGCAAAAAGTATTGGAGTAGAAAGCCTGAAGCCAGAAAAATCCAAAAGTATAAGCACAGGATTCACATTTAAAATCCCTGATGCAAATATAACTATTGCCACTGATGCATACTTTACAAGAATTAACGACAGGGTAGTTTTGTCAGGACAATATTCAAGACCAACAGATGCGCAGATAGCGGCTGCAACATCTCAGGGACAAGCAGAAGCGTTGACCTTATTTCAGCAGGCTTTTGATTTGAAAGCCGTAGAAAGAGCATCCTTCTGGACAAACGGAATCGATTCTGAAACAAAAGGAATTGATGTAGTAGTTTCTCATAAATATGATGTAATACCGGATTTTATTATCAGAAATGATTTTGCTTTAAGCTATAACGAAACTAAAAGAGTAGGTGATTTAAATGTGCCGGAATCTATTATAAATGCTGGTGGTGAAACGTATAAATATTCGTTTTTTCCGGAGTCAAGCCGAATTTATTTAGAAGAAGCAATTCCGAAGTTAAAAGCTAATTTAATGACGACTTTTAGTATAAAGAAACTAGACATTTATTTGCGAAACAGTTACTTTGGAAAAGTTACAGACCCGGGAGCAACTGATGTGAATCTGGATGGATTTTCTTCTGTTTACGAACACCCTGAATACAGCGCAAAAGTAGTTACAGATTTGTCTTTTGGTTATCAGATCAATGAACGTTTCAGAGCTACAGTTGGATTTAATAATATAGGAGATGTTTATCCTGACAGGAATAACCCTGCAACGCCAGCCTTTACAAATACAACGCCAACATTAGGTTCACCAAGTACAGATCTAACGAATGCAAATCAGTTTGCTTATTCAAGAGCGGTGTCGCAATTTGGATTGAATGGAAGGTTTGGTTTTGCCCGGTTGAGTTTTAAATTCTAATTTAAAGTTTTACATCGGATATGAAAAACGGATATCTGATGTATTCTTAAGAAAAATTTTAAGTTGTAATTGTCTGTAAAATAATAAATTGAAAAATTTTAATAGTAAATATCAATTTTAAATTTGGTGTTTAAAAAAATAGTTATTATATTTATCCTATCAAATTAGTCGAATTTAAAAAATAACTTAAATTTAATAATAATGAAAGCAATAAAAAGAAGAGAAATGATGTGTTGTAAGATGATGCGAATGTGCACCTCAAATTGCTGTTACCAAAAGTGAAAGATAAATCTTTGTTATAGTTCCTAGCTATAAGCCCTTTTGGTAGCCATACAAAAGGGCTTTTTTTATTCCAAAATTCCAAAATTAAAATCATGAAAACACTATATAGAATCTTAAGAAAATTTGCTCCGAAAAATAGTATCGGTTCAATTCAAAATCAAAAAATTAAGCAGAATATCTTAAAAAGCAGATTGCATGCAGACAAAACCATTTCTCTGCTTTCGCAAATGTATGCTGCTGAAAACGGAAACCTTTTTATCTAAACAGAAATAATTTCAATAATAAAAAAATAAGAATAGTATTAATACTTAAACTAAGAAATCATGAGCACACAAAAATTTGCAACAAACGCACTACACGCAGGACACGACGTAACTAAAAATGCAGGAACCAGAGCGGTACCAATTTACCAGACATCATCGTATGTTTTTAATAATTCTGACCATGCAGCCAATTTATTTGGTTTGGTTGAAGCCGGATTTATTTACACAAGATTAAACAACCCTACTAATGACGTATTAGAACAAAG
Organism: uncultured Flavobacterium sp.; assembly: GCA_963513545.1. Lineage (GTDB taxonomy): Bacteria > Bacteroidota > Bacteroidia > Flavobacteriales > Flavobacteriaceae > Flavobacterium. Next base: position 260,185 of record CAUPQW010000009.1, on the reverse strand, counting down.
GCTGGCTTCGCTTGAAGGCGGAATTGGAGCTGTTGTAACAGCCTCGGGAACAGCGGCAATTTCTACTACATTGTTAACCTTGCTAAAGTCTGGGGATCATATTGTGGCTTCAAATAGTTTGTACGGAGGTACCTATAATCTTTTAAAAGTCACTTTGCCTCGTTTAGGAATTACAACCACTTTTGTAGATCCTTCAAAAGCAGAAAATTTTACAAAAGCGGCAAAAGAAAATACCAGAGCCTTTTTTGTAGAATCTTTAGGAAATCCAAAATTAGATGTTTTGGATTTGAAAGCGATTTCGGCAGAAGCCAAAAACTTTAAAGTACCTTTTATTGTAGACAATACTGTCGCAACACCTTATTTGTTAAATCCAATTGAACATGGAGCAAATATTGTAATTCATTCGCTTACTAAATATCTTTCAGGGAACGGTACTTCATTAGGAGGTGTTATTATTGATGCAGGAACATTTGACTGGTCTAACGGAAAATTCCCTGAATTTACAGAACCTTCACTGGGATATCATGGGTTAATCTATTACGAAGCACTGGGGAATGCAGCTTTTATCGCTAAAGCAAGAATTGAAGGATTACGTGACTTTGGTGCGGCTTTGAGCCCGTTTAATGCTTTTCAGATTATTCAGGGACTGGAAACTCTGCCAATCCGAATTAAAAAGCACAGTGAGAATGCTTTAGCTTTAGCAGAATGGTTAGAGAAACAAGATCAGGTAGTCTGGGTAAATTATCCGGGTTTAAAATCCAATAAATATTATGATTTAGCTCAGGAATATTTGCCTGAAGGTCAAAGTGGGGTGATTACCTTTGGTTTGCAGGGAGGTTATGAAGCCGCTAAACAAGTTGTCGATGAAACCAAACTGTTCTCACTTTTGGCAAATATTGGTGATACCAAATCGCTTATTATTCATCCGGCCAGTACAACTCATCAGCAATTAACAGAACAGGAGCAGCTGGAAACAGGTGTTTCAAAAGATTTAATTCGCCTTTCTGTTGGAATAGAAGATATTGAAGATTTAATTGAAGATTTGAGAACAGTTTTTAGCAGTGTTTCAAAATCGCACAACACGGTCTTTAATAAAAATTAAAGTTTTTTTGTTTTTTGTTTGAAAAATTACCTCTGGTATGCATTTACCAAAGGTGATTTTTTTTTGCACCCAATTTTTCGATAGAATTTAAATAGATTCAATTGAAAAAATGTTCTTTGAAAGACTGATGATGGAGAAGTTCAATAAATTTATGCATGATTTTGTAAGTTTTGACGTGTATTTCAATCGTTGTAATTTTTGTAAGATGTTTTTAACGTTAAAATATTGTTTTTAAATTGATTTTGTCCGTTTTTATTTGGTAAATTAAAAAAACTTTCGCATATTTGTTAAACCCAAAAACTACTGAAGATATGTTTAATTCCTATAAAATGTTTTACGCCATTTCGAAAGAAACCGTTGGGGTGTCTATTGCTTAAAAATTGTAAGAACAATATCAATATAGCAAAGCCTCCCAAAATATTTTGAGAGGCTTTTTTAATTTATACGACAAATGCTAGAATTTTTTAAAATAACAAATAAATCACAGATGAACAAGTCCCTACAGATGAACAAGATGTTCAATGTCGCATCTATTCGCGTATGCGTCTGTTGATTCCAAAAGTATAGTAAGTTAAAACAACTTAAACCCTTTTGGCATCTCAAACCAAAAGGGTTTTTTGTTTTAAAGGACTTAACAAAAAGAAAGAAATAATTAGATATAAATAAACAAACTAAACACTAAATATCATGAGCACTTTGAACTACTTAACAAAAACATTTTCTACATTAAAAAACATCAGGGCTAAAAGAAATAATCCGCCGCCAAAAAATGAATTGATACATCCAAGATTCGGAATTAATGAAACGGATAATAAAAGAGAAAAGAAAAATCCTGACTCTTTATTGTTTTTAATGTATTCTAAAGAAAATGAAACGCTTTTTATCTAAATTAAAAAGTTTTTCAAATAGGTAAGTACCTGCTTAAATTTACTGGGCAATTTTGTTCGGTAATTTTTTGCGTATAATAGTTTTTGTTTGTGATATAGTTAATAAACAAAAGAATCTCTTCAGATAAATTTGTTTGTTTAAGAAAATAGTAGTTAATTTGCACCGTTAAGTTCAGAAACGTATTGAAATGTTATAAAGAAAGGACGAGGGATTAGACCCGATGAATCCTTAGCAACCCTTCGGTAAAGCGAAGAAGGTGCTGCATTCTACCACGCCCAACGTGGAAAGATAACAAAAAGAGTTTTTCTAGTTTCGTTCTAGACTTTCTTTCTAATATTTCCATATACAAATCAAAAAAATAAAAGATTTGAAATTGGAAAGTATACCAAGCCCTATCATATTACAAAATTTTACTACCGAAAGTGGTGTCTTATATAATTCATTGCCCTTAAGTTTTGCACTTTTTGGTTTACCATTGCACAGTGCCCCAATTGTTTTGGTAAATCATGCCTTAACAGGAAATGCACAGGTTACCGGAGAAAATGGCTGGTGGAATGATTTAATTGGTGAAGGAAAAACAATTGACACTACTAAATATTCCGTTTTAGCATTTAATGTTCCGGGTAACGGAAGCGATTTTTTTAGTATCGAAAATTATCAGGATTTTACGGCAAGAGATGTTGCCCGAATTTTTTTGAAGGGAATCGAAACTTTGCAAATTGAGAAGTTGTATGCGATTATCGGAGGTTCGGTAGGCGGAGGAATTGCCTGGGAAATGCTGGCATTAGAACCAAACATGACAAAACATTTAATTCCGATTGCAACCGACTGGAAATCGACAGACTGGATGATTGCGAATTGTTTTTTACAGGAGCAAATCCTGAACAATTCATCAAAACCAATCGAAGATGCCAGAATTCATGCGATGTTGTGCTATCGTTCTCCGGAATCATTCAAAGAAAAATTTCAACGAACGATTAATCAGGATCTTTTGATTTTTAATATAGAAAGCTGGCTGGCACATCATGGGGAGAAGCTGCAAAAACGTTATCAGCTGTCATCTTATAAACTGATGAATCAATTGCTGAAAACCATAGACATTACAAGAAATAGTGAAGATTTCGAAACTTTGCTTTCTAAAACAACAGCAGCGATTCACATCATTGCAATCGATTCGGATTTGTTTTTTACACCAAAAGAAAATCTGGAAACCTATAATGAATTAAAAAAGTTCAAAGACAATGTTTTTTACAGCGAAATAAATTCGGTACACGGACATGACGCTTTTTTAATCGAGTACAAACAATTAGATAATTTACTTGCTGCTATTTTTTAGCAGAAATAATAAAAAGATACAATGAAAATATTAAAATTTGGAGGTAAATCATTATCAAACGGAGAAGGACTTAATAAAGTAGTCTCTATTATTGCCGAGAAAGTAAATCAAGGTGAAAAAATTGCTGTAGTAGTTTCTGCAAGAGGAAATGCTACTGATGAATTAGAATATATTTTAAAAATTGCTGCTAAAAATGGCGATTACAAACGATTATTGGAAAATTTCAAAACCTATCAGGTTTCAGATTACCCCCAGGTTGATTTGTCTGAAGAGTTTACTATTCTGGATAAACTTTATGAAGGAGTAAGCCTGATTGGTGATTACAGCAATAAAATTAAAGATCAGATTTTGTCTAAAGGCGAATTGCTTTCGGCTAAATTATTGACTGCTATTTTAATCGAAAAAGGGATTCCTGCTAATTTCACTGATTCAAGAGAGTTGCTTAAAACGGATTCTAAATTTGGTGATGCACAGCCTTTAGAACAGCTTTCTAAGAAAAATGTTGTCAATTATTTTAAAGAACACAATGGTTCAACGGTTAATGTTATAACTGGTTTTATTGGTTCAAATAACAATAACGACACCACAACTTTAGGAAGAAATGGCAGTAATTATACCGCTTCGTTAATTGCCAATTATCTAAATGCAGAAGAATTACAAAATTTTACCCACGTAGACGGAATTTACACCGCAAATCCTGATTTAGTGGAAGATGCTAAAAAAATCGAATTCTTATCATTTAATGAAGCCAATGAATTAGCTAATTTCGGAGCAACGATTCTGCATGCCAAAACAATTATTCCTTTGTTGGAAAAAAATATTCCGCTTCGAATTTTAAATACTTTCAATCATGAAAATCGTGGAACTTTAATCACTTCTGATTCCGCTAAGGAAGGAATCAAAACTCTTTCGGTTCTTGAAAATGTTTCTCTTTTGAATCTTGAAGGACGCGGATTACTTGGAAAAGCAGGAGTTGATGCACGAATATTCAAGGTAATGGGAGATCACAATATTAGTGTAAGTATTATTTCGCAGGGTTCTTCAGAAAGAGGAATTGGACTTGTTGTCGCTACAGATAAAGCAACTACAGCAATGGTTGAACTGGAGAAAGAATTCGAAAATGACTTTTATTCGAAAGATGTCAACCAAATTACGGTAACAGACAATGTTTCAGTTATTTCTATTATTGGTCAGGATTTAAGCACTTTCCACAAACCTTACACTGCTTTAATCAAAAATAAAATTGTTCCGATATTATTTAACAACACCGTTACAGGTAAAAACGTGAGTTTGGTGGTTAAAAAAACCGAGCTTAATAAAGCTTTAAATGTAATTCACGGAGAGATTTTTGGGGTTTCCAAGAAAATCAATATCGCTGTTTTCGGTCACGGATTAGTAGGCGGAACCCTGATTAACCAAATTTTGGAGTCGGCTTCAGCTATTGAAAAACGTAAAGATATTAAGCTGAATGTTTTTGCAATTGCGAATTCTAAAAAACTGATTTTAAATAAAAACGGTGTGACTTCTGACTGGAAAAATGAAATCCAGAACAGAGGGCTTGATTATACGATTCAGGATATTATCGATTACGCAGACAAATACCATTTAGAAAACTTAATTGCGATTGATAATACCGCAAGTGCTGCATTTGTAGAGAATTATGTTAAACTTGCAGAAAGCAGTTTCGATTTGATTTCTTCGAATAAAGTTGCCAATACGCTGAGTTATGGTTTTTATAAAGAACTTAGAAAGGTTCTGACTGAAAATCAAAAGAATTATTTGTACGAAACCAATGTGGGTGCAGGTTTACCATTAATTGATACCATAAAATTATTACACCTTTCAGGCGAAAATATCACTAAAATAAAAGGCGTTTTCTCTGGAACCCTGAGTTATTTGTTCAATAATTTTTCTGCTAAAGATGTTCCTTTCAGCGAAATTTTACAAGAAGCAATTGATAATGGTTATACAGAACCAGACCCGCGTGAGGATTTATGCGGAAATGATGTGGGAAGAAAATTATTGATTTTGGCAAGGGAATTAGATTTACAGAATGAATTTGAAGAAATCTCCATTCAGAATTTAATTCCGGAACATTTACGCGAAGGAAATGTTTCAGATTTCTTAACTAAATTAAAAGAGTTTGATCCAATTTATGATGAAATAAAAGCGGCACAAAAATCAAATCACGTGTTAAGATACATTGGGGAATTATCTGGAGATTTACAGAATGACAAAGGAAATCTGGAAGTAAAATTAGTTTCAGTACCATCAGATACTGCTCTTGGCGGATTAAAAGGTTCTGATTCTTTCTTTGAAATTTATACGGAATCTTATGGAGACCGACCAATTGTAATTCAGGGAGCCGGTGCAGGTTCAGCAGTTACAGCAAGAGGAGTTTTTGGAGATATTTTGAGATTGTCTGATAAAGAGTAAGAATTTTAGATTGCAGATTTTTGAATTCAGAGTTTAAAAACATATAAAACATGAAACTTCGCAAAATACTATTCTTAATTATTATTGTTCTGATACAGGGGTGTAAGACTAATAATAAGCCTAATCCTGCACAAAGTATTAGAGATTTGATTGTGAAATTTCCACAATTGATTGAAGGGAAAAATGTAAAAGAAAGAGGTTTTAAACATATAAGAACAGTTATTGATGGAGAAACGAAAGTTCAAATTCAACTTTATTCTCAAGACGAAAGAATAAATAACAGCCATCAAATTATTGTATTTGTAAACAAGAATAATAAATATGTTGCTATTCCTCTCTTTAATAATAGACAAAGAGATTATTGGCAATTTGAAAATGACAAATTAATAGATAATGTCGCAAAAGTAAATACAACTTTTGAGAAAGAATACAACGATGCAATTTCTATTTTAAGAAAGGAAAAGACATTTAAAGATACTTTAGAAACAGATCTTTTAATAGAATTACTTAGGTCTGTATTGCATACGCAACGGATTAATGAGAAAACGTTAGAAATGTGTAAGATAAAATATGCTGTCTCGGATATACCTGTAGAAAATGAGGATTCTGTTAAAGTAAGATTTGAAAAAAATTATGATGAAATAAAAGAGAATGCAGAAAATTATGACATTATTTATTATTGTTATGATACTAATTCCCGTAGGATTTATAGCATTAATTATGATGAAAATAAGAAGGTGTATAAATTTAAAATATACAGGCAGGATTTTGGTGCTGAACCTATTAAGCCTATTTATTTATAAAACAAGCAAAAAATGAAAATAACATTAGACAGAGTAAACGAAAACTTCCATTTTCAATTAAAAAATGAACGTGGACATGTAGTAAATGTTGATGCCAGACCAGAATTTGGAGGGAATGATATGGGACCAAGCCCTATGGAATTGGTTTTGATGGGAGTTGCAGGCTGTAGCGGAATTGATATGATTTCGATTCTAAAAAAACAGCGCCAGGAAATTACTTCTTTTAAAGCTGAGGTTGAGGGCAAGCGTGTACAGGTAGGAGAAGCCAAACCATTTAAAGATATTTACGTGGTTTTCTCGTTGGAGGGAAATATAAAAGAAGACAAAGCAGCTAAAGCAGCACAATTGTCTTTCGAAAAATATTGCTCGGTTTCTAAAACGGTTGAGCCAACTGCAACGATACATTACAAAGTAATTTTGAACGGTGTAGAATTAGAAAAATAAAATAATTAGAAAATTAGTCAATTAGAAAATGAGATAATTCTCTGACTTTTGATTAAATCACAAAAATTCGCATCAAATTTCTTAGTGAATGTGCGAGTCTTTGTGGAATTTTAAAAAACAACGAATTAGTGCCAATTGGTGAAATTCGTGTTAAACAAAAAACAAAATGAGCGAACAAGAATTTGGTTTTGAAACACAAGCCATCAGAACACATTTAGAAAAGTCACAATTTCAGGAACATTCAACTCCTTTGTATTTATCATCAAGTTTTGTATTTGAAGATGCAGAGGACATGAGAGCTTCTTTTACTGAAGAAAAAGTACGTAATATTTACTCTCGTTTCAGCAATCCGAACACTACAGAGTTTGTAGATAAAGTTTGTGCTATGGAAGGTGCTGAGGCCGGATATGCCTTTGCAACCGGAATGGCTGCAATTTATTCTACTTTTGCTGCTTTGTTGGAATCTGGTGATCATATTGTTTCTGCAGGAAGTGTTTTTGGGTCAACTCACGCTTTGTTTATGACTTATTTTCCAAAATGGAATATTGAAACGACCTATTTTGATATCAACAAACCGGAAACGATCGAAAGTTTTATTAAACCAAATACTAAAATTTTATACGCTGAAACACCTACAAATCCTGGTGTAGATGTAATAGATTTAGAGCTATTGGGACAAATAGCCAAAAAACACAATTTGATTTTGATTATTGATAACTGTTTTGCAACACCATACATTCAGCAGCCTATTAAATACGGAGCACATTTGGTAGTGCATTCTGCTACAAAATTAATGGATGGTCAGGGACGTGTTTTAGGAGGAGTTGCAGTTGGTGAGGCTGAGTTAATTCGCAAAATATACTTGTTTTCAAGAAATACTGGACCGGCAATGTCGCCGTTTAATGCATGGGTATTGTCAAAAAGTTTAGAGACCTTGGCAGTTCGTGTAGACAGACATTGTGAAAATGCTTTGAAAGTTGCCGAATTTTTAGAAAGCCATCCAAATGTAAACAGTGTGAAATATCCGTTCTTAAAATCTCATCCGAAATATGAAATTGCCAAAAAGCAAATGCTTTTAGGTGGTAACATCATTGCGTTTGAAATTAAAGGCGGAATTGAAGCAGGACGTAAATTTTTGGATAAAATTAAATTGTGTTCACTTTCAGCTAATATCGGAGACGTAAAAACTATTGTAACACACCCGGCATCAACAACGCACAGTAAATTGTCTGTTGAAGAAAAATTAGCGGTTGGAATTACGGAAGGTTTAGTACGTGTTTCTGTAGGTTTGGAAACCGTAAAAGATGTAATCGCTGATTTAGAACAGGCGCTTTCTTAAGAAGATATTTTTATAAAATTTAAAGGGCTATTTGATTATCAATAGCCCTTTTATGTATTATGAGTTTTTGTTTCTAAATTATGGTAAAACCTAGATTACTCATTTTGTCAGATTTGTTTGGAGGAGAAAATCCGGACTGGGTACAGTATTATATTGATGAATTAAAATCTAAATTTGATATTCAGTATTATGATGTTCGTGAATTGGCGAATATCAGTTTAGAATATGTTACTGAATCAGATATCCACAATCAATTCTTAAATGGAGGAATTGATAAAGCAGTTAATGATTTATTAGAACTTGAAAAAGAAGAAACTGCAGTTTTAGGTTTTAGTATTGGAGGAACTATTGCGTGGAAAGCTGCTTTAAACGGATTAAAAGTTTCTCTTCTAATAGCAGTTTCATCAACAAGATTACGTTTTGAAACCCAGATTCCGTGTTGTGAAATTAAATTGTATTTTGGGCAAAAAGATTTAAATGCGCCTAATCCGGAGTGGTTTTCAGATTTGAATATATCGAATCATTTTTTTGAAAATCAAGGACATTCACTGTATTTAGAAAAAGAGAATGCTTTTGTTATTTGTAATATTTTTTTGTAATTTTTTTACCCAAAAAGTATATTTTTGTTAGCAACTAAAATTAAAAAGGTGTCATAAATTCAATTTAATTGGAGTTCAGGAAGAGGATTGATAAAACTATACTAATTTAGTAGAATTAACTTTTGTTCTATTAGAAATCTCATTCAAAAAGCTTACTTTTGCTGCGGAATAATGAGAAGCTTTATGTTTAATTCATTGATAGCTTCTGAACTAAATTTACAATCTAAAATTTAAAGATGCTTTCAAAGAAAACAAAATACGGAATTAAAGCTTTAACTTATTTGGCCAGACGTGAAAACAATGAGCCCGTGCAAATTGCTGAAATTGCGAAAAGTGAACATATTTCGATTAAATTTCTGGAAAGTATATTATTGCTCTTGAGAAATTCTGGTTTTTTGGGAGCTAAAAAAGGAAAAGGAGGAGGCTATTATCTGATCAAAGAGCCAAAAGATATCAGCATGGCGAAAGTCTATCGTATTCTTGAAGGTCCAATAGCGCTGTTGCCTTGTGCCAGCCATAATTTTTATGAAAAATGCGATGATTGTGATGATGAATCAACCTGTGCCGCGAGACGTTTAATGACAGAAGTTCGTGATAATACACTCAAAATACTGGAAAGTAATTCTTTGGCAGATATTGCATTTTAATAGTACAGAATTAATTATAAAAAAAATGACCATTTCATTATTTCTTGAAATGGTCATTTTTTTTATTGACTTTTTAGACTAAAAAATCAATTTATATCCGGCTAAAAAGAGCATGACTGCGATTGCATTTCTAAGAAACTGATCCGGAACTTTTCCGCTTAGCATGCTTCCTATAAAAATTCCCGGAAGTGATCCTAATAATAATTGTCCTAACAATATCAAATCCAGATTTCCCATAGAAGCATGTCCAATTCCGGCAACTAAGGTTAATGGAACAGCATGTGCAATTTCAGTTCCCACTAAACGTGGAGTTGGTAATAAGGGATAAAGAAAAAATAGTGTAACAGTTCCCAACGCACCGGCACCAATAGAAGTCAAAGTTACCGTTGCGCCTAATAAAACACCAATTCCTATGGTTAGCATATTTTGAGTTGTGCTTTCGCTGTGAAATTTATCTCCGGCGTGTTTTTGAGAAAACTTTAATATCTTTTGTTTAAATATAATGGCTACAGAAGTGAAAAGCAATGCCCATCCTAAACTTTTTTTAATAACCTGATTCACAGTTTCAATATCTGTTTTAATATTATTTAGAATCCATAAAGTCAGTAAGGCAGCCGGAACACTACCTAAGGTTAGCCATCCGGTAATTGACCAGTTTATGTTGCTTTTTTTATTATGTACGAATACACCGCCCATTTTGGTAAAAGCGGCATACAGTAAATCAGTACCCACGGCTTTTGTTGGTGGAATGCCAAAATATAATAAAATAGGTGTCATTAAAGAACCACCTCCAACACCTGTCAGGCCTACTACAAAACCAACAACTAAACCTGCAATAACTAAACCTATTTGAAAATCCATAAATAAAAGTTTGGCGCAAAAATAGAAACAATTTTATAATTATCCTATGGAAATGGTAGGCTTTAAAAGTGTATATTTGGAGCTTGAGAGAATTTTAAGTGTAAGTGCTTTAAAAACAATGAAATATGGTTTTAGATTTATTGAATTTATTTATTAATCTTTTTAAATTTCCTTAAAATTTGATTTTAAGAAGATTAGAAGTTTAAAAAGTTGAAAAATTGTTTTGATATTTAGAAATAAGTAGTAATTTTGCTTTTCAATCTACTAACCCGATAGGGTAATGGATTTTGGCAAGAAAGCCCAGTAATTATGGAGAAAGAATTAAAAATTAGTAATGCAGATGTTACCTTTTATACATCTATAAAAAACAAATTATGGATTGGGATACCTGTTGTTTTATTAATAGGTTTGCTAAGTACACTGATTTATAATCACCATGCAGAGTTTTCGTGGGATGGATTTGTGGGAGGATTTAATCAGGAGTTTTTAGTTTTTTTTGGTATTGGTGTTTTTGCACAATTAGTAGACGGTACATTAGGAATGGGGTATGGAGCTACTTCAACTTCGTTTTTACTGGCTTATGGAGTTCCTCCCGTAGTTAGCAGTACAGGAGTTCACGTAGCCGAGATGTTTACTACTGGTGCATCTGCAATATCACATCATAAGTTTGGAAATATCAATAAAAAACTAGTTAGAAATTTATTGGTTCCTGGAGTATTAGGTTCAGTAACAGGTGCTTATTTATTGTCTGATATAATTGATGGTGATTTTATAAAGCCGTTTATTGCCGTTTATATGATTGTTCTGGCTTTGATAATCATTAGAAAAGCATCAAGGAAAAGTATCGTTAAAAAGAAAACTAAAAAATTAGGAATTCTGGCTACTTTTGGAGGTTTTATGGATTCTGTTGGAGGTGGTGGATGGGGACCAATCGTAACTTCAACTTTATTAGGACGAGGAAGAAACCCAAGATATACAATTGGTTCTGTAAATGCAGCAGAATTTGCAGTTTCTTTTGCCAGCGGAATTACATTTATGCTTTTTGGTGGAATTGAAGGATGGCAAATTATTATAGGATTGATTTTAGGTGGTGTAATGGCAGCGCCGTTAGCGGCTTATTTGGTTAATAAAATCAAAAGGAAACCAATGATGATTGCAGTAGGAATTTTAATTATTTTATTGAGTTTAAAAACATTATCTAAATTATTGTAATAAATATTTAGGAAGGAAAGAAAGAATATGAGTGCGACAATTATACAATCACTGTTAGATAAAACGAAAGATTTTTCAATTGAAGAGACTTTTGCTTTTTTGGCTGGAGAATATCCGGGAAAAGTAATTTTTTCGACTTCTTTCGGTCAGGAAGATCAGGTGATTACAGATTACATTGCCAAAAGCAATTTGGATATTACCATTTTTACATTAGATACCGGAAGGTTGTTTCAGGAAACGTATGATGTTTTTCATAAAACATTAAAAAAGTATAAGAAACCTATTGAGGTTTTTTTTCCTGAAGCTGCATCGGTTGAAAATTTACTGAAAGAAAAAGGCCCGAATAGCTTCTACGATTCGGTTGAAAACAGAAAAGAGTGCTGTTTTATTCGAAAAGTAGTTCCGTTGCGAAAAGCTTTGGCAGGAAATGCAGTTTGGATTACAGGTTTAAGGGCAGAACAATCCGAGAACAGACAAGATTTGAGTTTGTTTGAATATGATGGAGGTTTTGACATTATCAAATTCAATCCTTTATTAAAATGGACTTTGCAGGAAGTTGAAGATTATTTGAAGGATAACAACGTACCTCAGAATGCATTGCACAAGAAGGGCTTTGTAAGTATTGGTTGTGCACCTTGTACCAGAGCTATTTTTCCAGGAGAAGATATCAGAGCCGGAAGATGGTATTGGGAGTCAAGTCATAAAGAATGTGGTTTGCATAGTGCGAAAAAAGAGTAGAGAGGCAAGAAGCGAGAGAATAGAATAAAGAGAATAGAATAAAAGTGGAAAGTATTAGATTGGGTTAAAAAACTTGAAACCTGAAACTTGAAACGACATAAAATATCAAATAAAATATCAAAAATGAGTTCAGTATTAAAAACAAATGCTTTAGAAAGTGAAGCGATATACATCTTTAGAGAAGTTGTTTCTCAGTTTGACAAACCGGTTTTACTTTTTTCAGGCGGGAAAGATTCTATAACATTAGTACGTTTGGCACAAAAAGCATTTTTTCCTGCAAAAATTCCGTTTCCTCTATTGCATGTTGATACGGGACATAATTTCCCTGAGACAATTGCTTTCAGAGATAAATTGGTAGAAGAATTAGGTTTAGAGCTGATTGTTCGTAATGTTCAGGATGCTATTGATGAAGGAAAAGTGGTTGAAGAAACCGGAAAATATTCAAGCCGTAACAGCTTGCAGACTACAACACTTTTAGATGCAATTGAAGAGTTCAAATTTGATGCTTGTATTGGAGGAGCACGTCGTGATGAAGAAAAAGCAAGAGCTAAAGAACGTATTTTCTCAGTTCGTGACGATTTCGGACAATGGGACGAAAAAAATCAAAGACCGGAGTTATTTGATATTCTGAACGGTAAAATTGAAAATGGACAAAACGTTCGTGTTTTCCCAATTTCAAACTGGACGGAATTAGATGTTTGGAGTTACATAGAAAAAGAGCACATCGAAATTCCATCAATCTATTTTTCACATAAAAGAAAAGTTTTCTTAAGAGATGGTTTAATCTGGTCGCATTCTCCTTTTGTATATCAGGAAGAAGACGAGCAAATCGAAGAAAGGATCGTTCGTTTCAGAACCGTTGGAGATATGAGCTGTACAGCAGCTGTTGAATCTTATGCTGCAACAATCGCAGAGGTAGTAGGCGAAATCAGAGAGTCTACCATTTCAGAAAGAGGAGCAAGAATCGATGATAAACGTTCTGAAGCCGCAATGGAGAAAAGAAAACAACAAGGATACTTTTAATAATTATGAGTTATGAATTGTGAATTATGAATGCAATTCTAGACGAAATTTTAAAAGTGAAAATCAAGAAAACAAAAACATACAGATTATTAGTTTCAACAGAAAACCTGAAACTTTAAACCTGAAACAAAATATTACAGAATGGACGTTTTAAAAATAGCAACAGCAGGAAGTGTAGATGACGGAAAAAGTACTTTGATCGGAAGATTATTGTATGACACAAAATCATTGACTACAGATAAAATTGAAGCAATCGAAAAAAGCAGTAAACAAAAAGGATACGATTATCTGGATTTCTCATTGGCAACAGACGGATTGGTAGCAGAAAGAGAGCAGGGAATCACTATTGACGTTGCTCATATTTATTTTTCGACTGCAAAGAAAAGTTACATTATTGCTGATACTCCGGGTCACGTAGAATATACCAGAAACATGGTTACGGGAGCTTCAACTTCTCAGGTTTCTATCATTTTGATTGATGCCAGAAAAGGAGTTATCGAGCAGACGTATCGTCACTTTTTTATCAATAATTTATTGAGAGTAAAAGAGGTTATTGTTGCGATCAACAAAATGGACTTAGTTGATTATTCAGAAGAGGTTTTCAATAAAATCAAAGCTGATTTTCAGGCATTAAATGCAAAAAGTACTTTCAAGGAGCAAAACGTAAGTTATATTCCGTTGAGTGCTTTGACAGGAGATAATGTTGTGGATAAATTAGATGGAATGCCTTGGTATCAGGGACAGACTATTTTAGAGCATTTGGAAGGATTACATTCTTCTGATGTTTTTGAAAGTGGAAAAGCACGTTTTCCGGTTCAGACTGTAATTCGTCCTAAAACAGAAGAATACCATGATTTTAGAGGATATGCCGGAAAATTATATGGAAACTCTATTAAAGTAGGTGATGCCGTTACAGTTCTTCCATCATTAACAGAATCAAAGGTTACAAATATTCACTTTTTTGATAAACAATTTGATGAGGCTGTTGCAGGTTCTTCTATTACAATCGAATTAGAAAATGATATCAATGTAACAAGAGGCGATATGATTGTAAAATCATCAGAACTTCCAAAAATTGAAAAAGACATTGTGACTACTGTATGCTGGATGGACAGCAAAAAACTAGTTGCTGGAGCTAAGTATTTTGTACAGCACAATACGAATAGAGTTTTAGCTAAAATTGAAAGTGTTACAAATACAATTGCAACTGATTATTCAGGAACTACTCCGGCTTCACAATTAGCAATTAATGAAATTGGAGAAGTAAGTATCAAATTAAGCAAAGCATTGTATTTTGATTCTTATAATGAAAATAAATCAAACGGTGCTTTTATTTTAATTGATGCCGTAACCAATACAACAGCAGGAGTAGGATTCATTAGATAGTTTCACTGCTATAAGCTTTAAGCAATAGGCTTTAAGCAAAAACACAAAGTTAAAAAAGCCTAAAGCGCACAGCTTAAGCCTAAAACCAAAAATAAAATGGAAAGTTTTAGAACAGAAATAGAAAATCCGATAGTTCAGAAAGAGATTATCGATTTAGAAAAAAAGATTCATTTATTCCGTGGAGGAAAAATTGATGATGAGCGTTTTCGTAGTCTTCGTTTAGCACGAGGAATTTACGGTCAGCGTCAGGAAGGTGTACAAATGATTCGTATCAAATTGCCTTACGGTAAAGTAACCAGCGAGCAATTAGTGCGTATTACGAAAGTTTCTGATGAATATTCTACAGGACGTTTACACATTACAACGCGTCAGGATATCCAGATTCACTACGTAAGTTTAGACAGAACGCCTGAACTTTGGGCAAATTTGGCCAAAGATGATATTACATTAAGAGAAGCTTGTGGAAACACCGTTAGAAATATTACAGGAAGTGAATTAGCTGGTGTAGACGTAAACGAACCGTTTGATGTAACGCCTTATGCACACGGAATGTTCCAGTACTTATTAAGAAACCCAATCTGTCAGGAAATGGGACGTAAATTCAAAATTTCGTTCTCTTCTTCAGATGAAGATACTGCCTTGAGTTATTTACACGACTTAGGATTTATTCCAAAAATCAAAGACGGACAACGTGGATTTAAAGTAGTTTTTGGAGGAGGTTTAGGATCTCAGCCAGCTCACGCAGAATTACTTTCTGAGTTTATTCCGGTTAACGAAATCATCCCAACAGCAGAAGGAATCATTCGTATTTTTGACAGATACGGTGAACGTGCAAAAAGAATGAAAGCACGTATGAAATTCTTAATCAAAGAAATCGGAAAAGATGTTTTTCTTAATTTAGTTGAAAAAGAAAAAAAAGCAATCGCTTTTGAAACATACGAAATCGACACCACTGCTTTTGACGGACCAATTCCGGAACCTTTATTGGAAGTTCCACAGGTAACTATTGATGATACTGCTGCTTATGAAGCATGGAAAGCATCAAACGTAATCGCTCAAAAACAGGCAGGTTATTATGCTATTGGAATCAAAATTTTATTAGGTGATTTTTATACAGATAAAGCGAGGTTATTAGCAGATTTGATTAAAAATTACGGAGCCAATGAATTACGTTTTTCATTGCGTCAAAATATTGTGATTCGTCATATAAAAGAAGAGAACTTGCCTTTCTTTTATCAGGAATTAGCCAAATTAGATATGGTAGCTTTAGGTTACAATACTATTGGTGATATCACTGCGTGCCCAGGTACTGATACTTGTAATTTGGGGATTGCGAGCAGTACCGGAATTGCAGAAGAATTAGAAAAAGTAATCAAAGCTGAATTCCCGCAATACAGCAATAACAGCGAAATTGAAATCAAAATCTCTGGTTGTATGAATGCCTGCGGACAGCATAATATGTCCGCAATAGGATTTCAGGGAATGTCTATCAACTCAGGAAAATTAGTGGCTCCGGCTTTACAGGTTTTATTAGGAGGTGGACGTTTAGGAAACGGAGAAGGACGTTTTGCTGATAAAGTAATTAAAATTCCAAGCCGTAGAGGACCGGACGCATTAAGAACTATTTTAAATGATTTTGATGCTAATGGAAACGGAGACAAATTCCTTAATTATTACGATGCCAAAGGAGAGAAATATTTCTACGAAATTTTAAAACCTTTTGCAGATGTAACGAATCTTACAGAAGCCGATTTTATTGACTGGGGTAACGCAGATAACTATGTAAAAGCGGTTGGAGTTGGAGAATGTGCCGGTGTTGTAATTGATTTAGTAGCGACTTTATTATTAGAAGCCAAAGATAAACTGACTTTCGCACAGGAATCTTTCGACGAAGGAAAATGGGCTGATGCAATCTATCACGCTTATGCAGGATTTGTAAACGGTGCAAAAGCATTGTTGCTTTCAGAAAACCAAAAAACAAACAACCATGCAGGAATCGTAGATTTATTTGATACTGTTTTTGTTGAAAGTGCTAAAATTGGATTGCCAACAACGTTCAAAGAATTGGTTTACCAAATCAATAAAAATGAGCCGACTGAAGCATTCGCAAAACAATATATTGAAGAAGGAATTGCATTTTTTGCGATTATAGAAAAATACAGAGCACAGGAATTAGCAAATGCATAATACTATAAAACCAAAAGTAACTTTAGTCGGTGCAGGTCCCGGCGATCCGGAATTGCTTACACTAAAAGGTGCAAAAGCACTGGCTGAAGCGAATGTGGTTTTATACGATGCCTTGGCAAATGATGAAATTTTAGGCCACGCTCCTAAAAACGCCATAAGAATTTTTGTTGGAAAAAAAATAGGGGACCATGCTTACACGCAGGATCAGATTAATCAGTTGATTGTTGATAATGCACTGACGTATGGAAATGTAGTTCGATTAAAAGGCGGAGATCCTTTTATTTTTGGAAGAGGAAGCGAAGAAGTTGAATTTGCAGAAAGTTTCGGAATCGAGACAGTTGTAATTCCGGGGATTTCTTCTGTAGTAGCTGTTCCGGCAAGTCAGGGAATTTCGATTACAAAGAGAGGAGTTTCAGAAAGCTTTTGGGCCATTACAGGAACAACTTCAGACAGGAGATTATCAGCAGATGTAGCTTTGGCAGCACAATCATCAGCAACAGTTGTGATTTTGATGGGAATGCACAAATTGCCTCAAATTGTTGAATTGTTTCAGCAGGAAAAGAAAGGCGATTTGCCCGTAGCGATTATTCAAAACGGAACAACAGCTGATGAGAAAACAGGAGTAGGAACAGTTGATTCGATTTTAGAAATTGTAAAAGAGCAAAAATTAAGTTCACCGGCAATTATTGTTTTAGGAGAAGTTGTTCGCGAAAGCAATAAGTTAAAAGGGTTTTACGAAGAGTTTCTATTAAAAGAAAATGTTTCGTAGAGTCGGGTTTCAAACCCGACTTTTAACAAAGAAATAGTTGGTATAAAAGTTCCTTAGGAACGACAAATATTGTAACGTCGGATTTTAATCCGATGAGCGCATGACGATAACGGGTAGGATATAAAATCAGATTTTTTAATCTGATCGAAATAAAAATCATCTAATTTTGGCTGGATGAAATTAAATTAAAATGGAACAAAACGAATTATATCCAATATTTTTAAAACTTCACAATCTGAATGTACTGATTGTGGGCGGTGGAAATGTAGGTTTGGAAAAGCTTTCTTTTTTATTAAAGTCGAGTCCAAATGCCAATGTTGAAGTGGTTGCACCTGACTTTCATTTAGAAATTAAAGTTTTAGCCGAAAATCATCCTTCAATTAAATTGACGGAAGCAAAGTTCAAAAAGAAAATGCTCAAAAAACGTCACATGGTAATCGCCTGCACGGATGATTTAGCAGTGAATAAAAGGGTTTACGATTTATCCAGAAAGCGTTATTTGATTTGCAATATTGCCGATACGCCGGATCTGTGTGATTATTATTTAGGCGGAATCGTAACAAAAGGAAATGTGAAAATTGCCATTTCAACAAATGGAAAGTCACCAACGACAGCGAAAAGGCTTCGGGAGTTTTTTGAAGAAGTAATTCCGGAGGATATCAACAAAATGGTAGAAAACCTCAATGAATACAGAAAAACACTGAAAGGCGATTTTGAAGATAAAGTAAAGAAGATGAATGAAATAACAGCTTCTTTGAAGAATAAAGAAGAATAGAAATAGTTCCGTAGGAACGGTTTATATTGTAGCGTCGGGTTTCAACCCGATGTAAAAGAATGAACGAAATTACGGCTTCGTTAAAAAATAAAGAGTAAAAAAGTTTCGCAAAGAAATGAATGATAAAAATCATTGAAATTAGAATAAATTATTTGTTTCTTTGTATTATTAAGAATGATTATAAACAACACCATAATGATTAAAACAGATATACTTATAATTGGAGCAGGACCAACAGGTTTATTTGCCGTATTCGAGGCAGGATTATTAAAATTAAAATGCCATATTTTAGATGCTTTGCCTCAACCTGGAGGGCAGCTATCAGAGTTGTATCCAAAAAAGCCTATTTATGATATTCCTGGTTTTCCGGAAGTTTTGGCGGGTGATTTAGTAGATGGTTTAATGGAGCAAATTAAGCAGTTTGAACCAGGTTTCACCTTAGGTGAGCGTGCAGAAACTATCGAAAAGCAAGAAGACGGAAGTTTTATTGTAACGTCAAATAAAGGAAAAAAATTCCACGCGCCTGTCATTGCTATTGCAGGAGGTTTAGGAAGTTTTGAACCACGTAAGCCTCTTATTGAAGATATCGAGTTTTATGAAGATAAAGGTGTAAAATACTTCATCAAAAATCCGGAGAAATTCAGAGATAAAAGAGTTGTTATTGCAGGAGGAGGAGATTCAGCGTTAGACTGGAGTATTTTCTTAGCCAACGTAGCTTCAGAAGTAACTTTGATTCACCGTAGAAACGAATTCAGAGGAGCTTTAGACTCTGTAGAAAAAGTGCAGGAATTAAAATCAGCCGGAAAAATCAAATTGATTACACCAGCTGAGGTAATCGGAATCAATGGTGCTGAACATGTTGAATCTTTGGATATTGAGGAAAACGGAGCACACCGTAAAATCGAAACCGATTTCTTTATTCCACTTTTCGGATTAACGCCAAAATTAGGTCCAATTGGAGACTGGGGACTGGAAATCGAGAAAAATGCCATTAAAGTAAACAACGCGTTAGATTACCAAACCAACATTCCTGGAATCTTTGCCATTGGAGATATCAACACTTACCCTGGAAAATTAAAATTGATTCTTTGTGGTTTCCACGAAGCAACTTTAATGTGTCAGGCTGCATACGGAATCATCAACCCAGGTAAAAAATATGTATTGAAATATACAACAGTTTCTGGTGTTGACGGTTTTGACGGAACTCGTAAAGAAGCTCCAAAAGCGGTTGTGAAAGCAATAGTGTAGTCTGAGTTTCTAAGTTGCTGAGCAACTAAGGTTCTGACAGTTTATATTATAAAGCTCAAACTTTTTAAGTTTGGGCTTTTTTATTGATGTTAATTTAAACTTAGTCTGTAAAAAGTGAGGTAAATTTGCAGTATTAATTTTTTTCAGAAAGAGAAATTTTGATTTTAGCATTTTGAATTACCAATATAAAATGCTAACTTTAAGAAAGTATTAAACAAATTATCTATTATGAACAATGACGAACAACTACTAGAAGAAAATTCCAAAGTCGGCAGTGAAATGAAAATGACAGATAATGAATTAACAGATCATCAGGAAGTCATGGATACATTTCTAAAATGGGACAGAAGTTTTTAAACGACCCCATTCTGATCACCTTAATAAGCCCGTAACGCTGGGTTTATAGACTAAGATTTTAAAATCGAAAGCTCAAACCGATACATAGTTTGAGCTTTTTTATTTTAGAAAATTTAAGCATAAAACCTCAGAACCTTAGTGTTTTAGAATCTTAAAAAAAACTTGCAAGTCGAAAGGCTATTTTGTACCTTTGCGCCGTTCCTAATTTTATTGAAAGTTATCACGAAAGGCCGAGGGAAAGACCCAATGAAACCTTAGCAACCCTTTGCCATAAAGAAGGTGCTACATTCTACTTAATACTGCAACGTATTTAAGATAGATAACACAAAATACATTACGTATTTCTCAAAAAACTTTTCCTGAAAACTTACAATATTACTGAAACAGATTCAGTATTTCGAGCGAATCATTGGCGCATTTTTGCAGTCATAGTTCCCGCTGTATGTTATATCTTTTATTCTGAACCCCAGAATAAAAGGATATCACACCCATCGGGGCTAATTAGCTGGCAATAGTGAACTTTTGGAATTAATAATGAATTAAATAAAACTTAGCATTTAGAACTTTAGGATCTTAGCGGCTAAAACAAATAAATATGTCGATTACAATACAAGAAGCAATAAAGAAAAACATCCTAATCCTTGACGGAGCAATGGGAACCATGTTACAACGCTACAACTTCTCCGAAGAAGATTTTCGTGGCGAGCGTTTCAAAGATTTTCCGCATCCCTTAAAAGGAAACAACGATTTATTATCCCTGACACAGCCACAGGCAATTCGTGACGTACACGCTGCCTATTATGAAGCGGGAGCAGATATCGTAGAAACCAACACATTTTCCGGAACCACAATCGGTATGGCCGATTATTTTATGGAAGATCTGGTTTATGAACTCAACTACGAATCGGCTAAAATTGCGAGACAAGTTGCAGATGAATTCACAGCTAAAAATCCTGAAAAACCACGTTTTGTAGCCGGTTCAATCGGACCGACAAACCGTACGGCAAGTATGTCACCAGACGTAAACGATCCGGGATACAGAGCTGTAACTTTCGACGATTTACGAATTGCATACAAACAACAGGTAGAAGCTTTAATGGACGGAGGTTGCGATTTACTTTTAGTAGAAACAATTTTCGACACGCTAAACGCAAAAGCTGCACTTTTTGCCATTGAAGAAGTAAAAGACGAACGAAATCTGGATATTCCAATTATGGTTTCAGGAACGATTACCGATGCTTCAGGAAGAACACTTTCCGGACAAACGGTTGAAGCGTTTTTGATTTCAGTTTCGCATATTCCGTTATTGAGTGTAGGTTTCAATTGCGCATTAGGAGCCGATTTGCTGAAACCGTATTTAAAAACGTTAGCGCATAACACAAGCTTTAATGTTTCTGCGCATCCAAACGCTGGATTGCCAAATGCCTTCGGACAATACGATGAAACGCCAGAACAGACACAGGCATTCATTAAAGAATATTTAGAGGATAATTTAATCAATATCATTGGAGGCTGTTGCGGTACAACTCCGGATCATATTCGATTAATGGCTGAAGTTGCTAAAGATTATAAACCGAGAGTGGCCCCGGTTATTGCTTAATAATTACGGGAGTGAAAAACGATGTAAAAGCAAATTATTTGGCGGCAGCTGGTTTTATATTAGTAATAATGCTAATGATTCTTTTTAGTCGTAAGGATGTTGAGCAATCTGAAAATTATAGAAAGACATTTAAGGGAGAAACAATAGGACTTATAACTAGGGCCAAATATCACAGAAAAACCAGGTCTTTGAGATATTATTTTTACGCAAATAAAAAAGTTTTATCTGAAGTTTCTATTAAAGATTATGGTCGTGTAAATAATTTTTATAAAGTAAAATACGATTTAAATAATCCTGAAGAAAACTATATTGTTTTAGAAGAAGAATTAGAACCTGATTCAATTTCATTAGCTAAAGCAGGATTTACTAAAACTAAATATTACATATACGATGCGGGTGTAACATGTAAATACATCGAAAAATCAAAATGGAAATAAAGGTTTCGCAGGAAAGAAATATTTTGTAGAAAAAGAAGTAGGTTAACAACTCGGAAACATAGATATCTTATGAAACCGGATTCGCGTGAGGGATAGAAGTGAAAAGCCCGCAGACCAATGCAGTGATAACGAAATTGGTCGAGGACTTGTAACGGATAGCCCGGCCCTTGGGACACGCCCAAATTAATATAAAAGATTACAGGTTTAAAAACCTAAAAAATATAGAATAAAAAAACTCAGAATCTAAGCATCTTAGAATCTCAGTAACTTAAAAAGAAAATGGCAGAAAAAAGAAGAGACCTTGTATTAGCAGGATTAGAACCGTTGATTATTACGCCGGAAAGTGTTTTCGTGAATGTTGGTGAGCGTACGAATGTAACAGGTTCAAGAAAATTCCTTCGCTTAATCAAGGAAGAGAAATATGACGAGGCACTTGATATTGCAAGACAACAGGTAGAAGGAGGAGCGCAAATCATCGATATTAATATGGATGAAGGAATGCTTGACGGCGTTACTGCAATGACTAAATTTTTGAATTTAATCGCTGCAGAACCGGACATTTCGAGAGTGCCGATTATGATCGACAGTTCGAAATGGGAAATTATCGAAGCAGGTCTGAAAGTAGTACAAGGAAAAAGTGTTGTAAACTCAATTTCGTTAAAAGAAGGCGAAGAAGCTTTTATTCACCATGCCAAATTGATCAAACGTTATGGAGCGGCGGCAATTATCATGGCTTTTGACGAAGTTGGTCAGGCCGATAATTACGATCGTAGAGTTGAAATTTGTCAGCGTTCGTATGATATTTTAGTGAACAAAGTAGGATTTCCTCCGCAGGATATTATTTTCGATTTGAATATTTTTCCGGTGGCAACAGGAATGGAAGAACACCGCCTGAATGCAATTGATTTTTTTAGAGGAACAAAATGGGTTCGTGAAAACTTGCCTCATGCACATATTAGTGGTGGTGTGAGTAACGTTTCGTTTTCTTTTAGAGGAAATGATACGGTTCGTGAAGCGATGCACTCGGTGTTTTTATACCACGCAATTAAAGACGGAATGACGATGGGGATCGTAAACCCGGAGATGTTGACGATCTACGATGATATTCCGAAAGACTTATTAGAACACGTTGAAGACGTAATATTAAACAGACGCGACGACGCTACGGAAAGACTTTTGGATTTTGCAGAAAATGTAAAAGGTGAAGTAAAAAGTGACGAAAAAGCCGTTCAGGAATGGCGTTTTGGAACCGTTCAGGAGCGTATTACTCATTCGTTAGTAAAAGGAATCGATGCTTTTATTGAAGAAGATGTTGAAGAAGCTCGTTTGGCCGCAACAAAACCAATTGAAGTTATCGAAATCAATTTGATGACGGGAATGAATGTGGTTGGAGATTTATTTGGAAGCGGAAAAATGTTCTTGCCTCAGGTGGTAAAATCGGCACGTGTAATGAAAAAAGCCGTTGCGTATTTATTGCCTTTTATTGAAGCGAGTAAACAAGCCGGAGACAAACAAGGAAATGGAAAAATCCTGATGGCAACCGTAAAAGGTGACGTTCACGATATTGGTAAAAACATCGTTTCGGTGGTTTTAGCTTGTAATAATTATGAGATTGTAGATTTGGGTGTAATGGTGCCTCCGGAGAAAATCATTGCAGCAGCAATCGAACACGAAGTAGACATTATCGGCTTAAGCGGACTGATCACACCTTCGCTTGATGAAATGGTGTATCTGGCAAAAGAACTAGACAAACAAAACATTAAAATCCCGATTATGATTGGTGGGGCAACGACTTCGCGCGCGCATACAGCCGTGAAAATTGCACCTCAATACAGAGAAACAGTAATTCACGTAAACGATGCTTCGAGAGCCGTAACCGTTGCCGGAAATCTGTTGGATCATAACCGAAAAATATATGCAGCGGATATCCGTGCTGAGTACGATTCTTTTAGAGAAACCTTTTTAAATCGTTCGAGAGATAAGAACTTCTTAACGATTGAAGAAGCCCGTAAAAATAAATTACAATTGGATTGGTCTGAATATACACCGACTAAACCTAAAAAAATAGGCGCACAAATTGTCGAAGTAGAATTGGACGTTTTGGTTCCGTATATTGACTGGACACCGTTTTTTCAGACTTGGGAATTACATGGGAAATATCCGGCGATTTTAACGGATGAGGTTGTAGGTGAACAAGCGACATCTGTTTTTGCAGATGCTCAGGCGATGCTGAAAGTTATTTTGGAGGAGAAAAAACTAAAAGCAAAAGGCATTTACGGAATTTTCCCTGCGAATCAGGTTAATGACGACGATATCGAATTACGTGATGAAAACGGAAAAGTTTTAGAGAAGTTTTTGACTTTACGTGTGCAGGGACAAAAGACAAAAGGTGCTCCAAATATTGCTTTAGCCGATTTTATCGCGCCAAAAGAAAGCGGTATTGAGGATTACATGGGAGCTTTCTGTGTAACAACCGGTTTTGGTGTAGATGAATGGGCTGCAGAATATGAGGCAGCATTAGACGATTATAATTCGATTATGGTTAAAGCACTTGCTGATCGTTTTGCTGAGGCTTTCGCCGAATATCTTCACGAAAGAGTGCGTAAAGATTTCTGGGGTTATGATTCGGAAGAATCTTTAACCAACGAAGAATTGATTAAAGAAAGTTACAAAGGAATCCGTCCTGCGCCAGGTTATCCCGCTTGTCCGGATCACTTGGAGAAGCCAACGATCTGGAAACTTTTAGATGTTGAAAAACAGATTGGAGTAACCTTAACAGAAAGTATGGCGATGTGGCCAGCTTCTTCGGTTTCAGGATACTATTTTGGAAATCCGAAAAGTAAATATTTCGGTCTCGGAAAAATAAAAGAAGATCAGGTTACAGATTACGCCAAACGCCGAAATGTACCGCTCGATTACGCAATGAAATGGTTAAACCCTAATATAGCAGATTAAAATATGGTTGATGGTTGATGGTTGTTGGTTGATAGATTTGAACGCAAATAACCATCAACCATCAACCAACAACTATTAACTAACAACTAAATGGACTATAGTAAATTAGATGTTTGGGTTGAAGCTCGAAAGTTGGTGAATTTTTTATATGATTCTACCAAGTTGTTTCCTAAAGATGAAATATTTGGTTTGACAAATCAAATGAGAAGAGCTGCAATTTCAATTCCTTCAAATATAGCTGAGGGTTGTGGACGGCAGACATCAAAAGACACAATTCATTTTCTTCATATTTCAAGAGGATCTTTATATGAATTGGAAACGCAATATTATCTGGCGTTTGATCAAAAATATATTGATGATAAAAACTTTAATACTGCTTTAGAACAAATTCAGACTTGCAAAAAGTTATTAAACGGATTTATTAACTATTATAAAAAATTAATGTAGTTGATAGTTGGCAGTTGTTAATTGATGGTTTGGCATCAACAACACTAGTAAAGCTAACAACAATCAACCAAAAACCATCAACCAATAAAGAATGAAAGTAACAGAACATATAGAAAACGCCAAAGGACAAACATTATTCTCATTTGAAATTATTCCGCCTCAAAAGGGGAAAAGCATTCAGGAATTATACGACAATATCGATCCGTTGATGGAGTTTAAACCGCCGTTTATTGATGTAACAACTTCTCGCGAAGAGTTTATTTATATCGACAAAGGAAACGGACTTTTGGATAAAAAACTAACACGTATGCGTCCTGGAACGCTTGGAATCTGTGCTTCTATAAAACATAAATACAATGTGGATACGGTACCGCACTTGCTTTGCGGAGGCTTTACACAGGAAGAAACCGAATATATGTTAGTGGATTGTCAATATTTGGGAATCAATAACGTAATGGCGCTTCGTGGCGACGCTATGAAACACGAGCAGTCATTCGTTCCTAAAGATGGCGGTAATCATTACGCTGTAGATCTGGTTAGACAAATCAACGATTTAAACTGTGGTAAATATCTTCACGAAGTGATGGATGTCGACAACAGAGCCGATTTTTGTATCGGTGTTGCCGGTTATCCGGAGAAACACTTGGAATCGCCTTCTTTGCAGTCTGATTTGCGAAGATTAAAAGAAAAAGTAGATGCAGGAGCCGATTATGTGGTAACACAAATGTTTTTCGACAATGCTAAATATTTTGCTTTCGTAGAAAAAGCAAGGGAAATGGGCATTACGGTACCAATTATTCCGGGAATTAAGCCAATTGCCGTTCAAAAGCATATGCAGATTCTGCCACAGATTTTCCGTATCGATTTACCGGAAGATTTGATCCATGCAGTTGATAAATGCAAAAACAACGCTGAAATCAAACAGGTTGGAGTCGAGTGGGCTATTCAGCAGTCAAAAGAATTAAAAGCAGCCGGAGTTCCGTTTTTGCACTATTATTCAATGGGTAAATCTGAGAATATTCGCCAGATTGCCAGTCAGGTTTTTTAAGAGAACAATTAAGTGTAGTTTGTCATTTCGACGAAGGAGAAATCTCCGCCAGAAGCTCGACAAAGATTGGATGTTAGGAACGGAGTTACTTGTGGAGATTTCTCCTTCGTCGAAATGACAAGAATGTGGAAGATGATTGGAAATATGGAATTTGGATTTTAAATATTGGAATTTAACTTTAACGATCATGAAACAAGAAGAACTACAGGCAATAGCATCCCAATTAAAACATCCAACAGGAGAAAAAGGAATCGAAATGGCGAACATGATGCATGAAACCAACATCAACATGACCCGCAATTCAGTTCACAATCTCAATATTTCAACAGGAAATACTATTCTTGAATTAGGACACGGAAATGCCGGACACACAGCATTTATTTTCGAACAGGCAGAAAACCTAAAATACTACGGACTAGAAATGTCTGAGTTAATGTTTCGGGAAGCACGCCAGATCAACCGAAATTTTGTTTCTCAAAAACAAGCTTTCTTTTCGGTTTATGATGGAAATACTATTCCGTTTGAAAATGAGTTATTTGATAAAATTTTTACGGTAAATACCATTTATTTCTGGCAGAAGCCTGAAGAATTACTTTCAGAAATCTACAGAGTTTTAAAACCAAACGGAAATTTCTGTCTGACATTTGCAGAGGAAAGTTTTATGAAAACACTTCCGTTTACACAATTCGAATTTGAACTTTACAGTACTGAAAAAGCCCTGAAACTAATTGAAAGAACAGCTTTTAAAATTATTTATACCGAAAGTCAGACAGAAAAGGTAAAAAGTAAAACAGGTGAACTTGTTGATAGAGTATTTACTACTATTGTTGTGGAAAAATAATTCTTGCAGTACTTCCTTTATTATTAATCGTTCTGAATTATAATTCGTTAATTATGAAAGTTAAAAAAATCAATTTTCTACAAAGTTACAGCAGTATCCTTTTGCTTCTGGGAGGAATTATAGTCGGAAGTGTTTTTGGTTTAGTATTTGGAGAAAAAGTTGAGGTTATAAAACCTTTGGGAGATATTTTTCTAAATCTGCTTTTTACAGCCATTATTCCATTAATCTTTTTTACAATTGGTTCTTCGATTGCCAATTTGGAACAAACGGAGAAGTTAGGAAAACTGTTTGTTATTATGATATTGGTTTTTCTTTCAACCCTTCTAATCTCTGCAATTGTTATGATTTTTGCAGTTTATCTTTTTCCGATTCAGCAGGATATAGCAATCACCAAAGTTCCTTTTGAAAATATAGAATCAGGATCTGTAGGCGATCAGATCGCAAAATTGGTTACAGTAAATGATTTTTCTGAATTATTGTCCCGAAAAAGTATGCTGGCATTAATTATTTTTTCTTTTTTAATTGGATTTGCCACATTGCAGTCTGGAGAAAAAGGAAATGCTTTCAAGAATTTTCTGGATTCTGGAAACGAAGTCATGAAACAGCTTTTGAATAGTATCATGAAATTTGCACCAATCGGTTTAGGAGCTTATTTTGCTTATCAGGTTGGTATCTTTGGGCCTCAGTTGTTTGGCGTTTATGCTAAGCCTATGGCCGTTTATTATGCTGCCTGCGTATTTTATTTCTTTACATTTTTTAGTTTGTACGCCATAATTGCAGGAGGAAAGAGAGCGTTTAAAGTCTTTTGGAGTAATAATATCACGCCTTCTTTAACCGCAATAGGAACTTGCAGCAGCATTGCAACCATTCCTGCAAATCTGGAAGCCGCACAAAAAATGGGAATTCCGGAGCATGTCCGAAATCTGGTAATTCCGCTTGGAGCACCTTTACACAAAGACGGTTCAAGTATGTCATCGATTCTTAAAATCACTTTTTTGTTTGCCATGTTTGGAAAGGATTTTACAGAACCTTCAACAATTCTTCTGGCATTAGGAATCACCATAATTGTTTCGATCGTAGAAGGCGGAATTCCCAACGGAGGTTATATTGGCGAAGTTCTCGCTATTACGGTTTATGGTTTTCCAATGGAACAGGCTTTACCAGTTGCCATGATTTTAGGAACATTGGTCGATCCAATAGCTACTTTATTGAATGCTAATGGCGATGTTATTTCTTCAATGCTTGTTTCGAAATTTTCCGATAAGACAAAATGGTAACAATAATTGTGTTAGTTATTCATTTTTAATGATATAGCAAGGATTTTGTTACAGATTGAGGTTGGCAATAAAACGTTAATAGATAGGAGTTTAGGATTCATCGTCCATTTTTGCACATTGGTCTAAAAGTTTAACAATTGATTTTTTTATAAAGTAGTTTTACTGAGATAAAATAACTTTATTTTGAATCGTATCAACTTTTATTTAGCATTAAGTATACTTTTTTTTGTATCAAAATTGCAGGCTCAGTTATGTACCGGGAGTTTGGGTGATCCTGTGGTTAAATTAGATTTTGGTTCAGGAACATCAACACATGGTACAGCTTTGGGAACAGGAATTACAAGTTACAACTGGACTACAGCAGATTTTCCAAACGATGGATCTTATACAGTAGAAAGCAGGACGAACACAGCTGGCACCTGGTGGACAACAACAGATCATACAGGAGGAGGTTATATGATGGTGGTAAATGCAAGTATATCTACAACCGATTATTTTTATAAAAATACGGTTTCCGGTTTGTGTGCAGGTACTACTTATGAATTTGCTGCCTGGATCATGAATCTTTTGAGAACTCAGGACAATAGTCCTCCTAATATTACTTTTACAATTGAAGATACCGGAGGGACAATTTTAGGGACCTACAGTACCGGAGATATTGGTTTGTCCAGCAGTGCTACATGGAAACAATACGGATTCTTTTTTACCACGCCCTCGGGAGTTTCAACGGTTGTTATTCGAATGCGAAATAATAAGGCAGGTGCTGCTCCGGGTAATGATATTGCTCTGGATGATATTACTTTCAGAGCCTGTGGACCAACGGTTACTTCAACAATTGTAAACGAATCAGTGACCAACCTGGAAGTTTGTGAAGGTGAATCAAGGTCAATTACTCTAAGCGGTTCTGTTTCGTCTTCAGCCTATACAACAGCTGGTTATCAATGGCAAAATAGTGTTGATGGAGGAATAACATGGACCGATGTTGCGGGGGCAAATGCGGCTACTTATACTTTTGTTTCCGGTGGAACCGGTATTTATAAATATCGTCTGGCTACTGCTGACAGTTCCAATATTAGTTCTACTAATTGCCGTGTCTTTTCAAACGAAATAACAATAAATGTAAAATCCGGACCTATAAAAGCTACAATAGAAACCACACAGCCCAATTGTGATGTACCTTCCGGAACTATTACAGTAACAGCTCCGACAGGGCTTTTGTATAGTGTAGATGGGACAAATTATCAGTCATCTATGGTTTTTTCCGGTTTGGCGGGTGGTGATTATAGTGTTACTACCAAAAGTTCCAGTTGCGTTTCGGCTCCAGTTTCAGCTCATATTAATTTAGTAGCAGTTTCTAGTGAGACGCCAACAATAGATATTGTTCAACCTGTAATTTGTACAAATCCATACGGTACAATTACAGTTACGAGCCCGGATGCTGAGTATAGTTTTGACAACGGTTTATCCTGGCAGGCAAGTAATGTAAAAACTGGATTTGTTCCGGGTGATTATTGGGTAAAAACACGAAACAGTACTCTGTGCGAAACCACACCAATTAAAGCAACAATTAGCATCCCGCCGGGATATCCGCCAACACCAACAGTAAATATTACGCAACCAGATTGTTTTACGACTACAGGAACCATTACGGTTACAGATAGTGCGGCGTCTTATAGTTTTGATGGGGGTCAAAATTGGACGTCGGGTAACACTAAAACAAATCTGGTTCCGGATATTTATCAGGTAGTGATAAAAAACACGATTGGCTGTGTTTCACTTGTAGCAAATTCAGTTGAAATCAAAGCTTTTGTAAATGACGAACCACTTCCTGTTGCAACGACGCCACAAACTTTTTGTGTACAGCAAAATGCTGTTATTAATGATATCGTCATTTCTGGCACAAATGTAAAATGGTATGATGCAGCTGTAAATGGAAATTTACTTACCAATACAACAACTCTGCTAAACAAAACCTATTATGCATCGCAAACTTTAACGAGTTGTGAAAGTTTACGTATTCCGGTAGTGATAAATATTCAGGATACATCAGCACCAACAGGGGATGCGGTACAAAATTTTTGTACGACTCAAAAAGCAACAATTGCGAGTTTAGTAATTACCGGAACTGCAATTATTTGGTACGACAGTCAAACAGCCGGAAATGTTTTGCCAACGACAACAACTTTGATAAATGGATTAAAATATTATGTAACACAAACTGTAAATGGTTGTGAAAGTGTAAACAGATTAGCCGTTTCAGCATCTATAGTATCACCAAGTTTACCTGTAACTGACAGTACAGATTTTATTTGTGATGAAGGAAACGATGGCTCGGAAACAATAGACTTAACTGCTTACAATTCAAAAATAACAATTTGCAGTTCCTGTACTTTTAGCTATTTTACATCATTGTCGGGTGCAGAAAACCAGATAATAGCAGATCAGATTACTACACCGGAGAATTACAGTTTGGCTTTAGGAACTTCAATAATTTATGTTAGGATTGATTCTAATGATAAATGTTATCAGGCTGTTCAGCTGAATTTATCAGTAGTGGCGGTACCTGTTATAACCATTTCAGATACCGTTCCGTTATGTCAAAATAAAAATGTTTCTATAGATGCAGGCTCCGGTTTTGATAGTTATTTATGGTCTACAGGTGCTGTTTCACAATCTATAACGGTTTTTGATGCTGGATCTTATTCAGTTTCCGTAACTCAAAATCATGGAAATACGATTTGCTCTTCAACCAAAAAATTTGAGGTTAAATTATCTAATAACGCCACAATTTTAAATATAGGCACTAAGGATTGGACAGATGAGGAGAATATAATCATGGTAGAACTTGCCGACAGCAGTTTAGGAGATTATGAATATTCAGTTGATGGAATTACTTATCAGGACAGCAATACTTTATCGGGATTACAAACGGGTGATTATGTTGTATATGTGCGGGATAAAAACGGATGCGGAACTGTAAATCAGGAAGTTTTTCTGCTAAATTACCCCAAGTTTTTCACGCCCAATGGAGACGGCTATAATGATACATGGAAAATAAAATTCTCAGAAACTGAACCAACGATAAATACCAAAATTTTTGACAGATACGGTAAATTTATTAAAGAACTGAACGCAGCTTCAGCCTGGGATGGGACTTTTAATGCTCATGAATTGCCTTCAACAGATTACTGGTTTGTGGTAACAAGAGCAAACGGCAAAGTCTATAAAGGGCATTTTGCAATGAAAAGATAAATTTTTTCTTATAAATGCAATTGTTTAAATTCGGGCAAAATTATTTTAATTCGAAAAAAAATGAATTCAGCCTTACAACAAGATTTAAACAATTTTGAAAATATACTCGAAAAAGCAAAACAACAGGCAATAGGTTTTTTAAATGACCTTGAAAATATCCCAACTTCCAAAAAAGAAACAATTGATACCAACCGTGAATTAAACCACTCAGGTTTGGGATCTTTGGCAGTTTTAGAAGAATTTAATAATAGACTGGCACCTCTAATGGTGGCTTCTCCCGGGCCAAGATACTGGGGTTTTGTAACAGGTGGCTCAACCCCTGCTTCGATTGCCGGTGACTGGCTGGCTTCAGTTTACGATCAGAATACACAGGCAGTTACAGCGCAGGGAGGAAATTCGGCTTTAATAGAATTTGAAACAATCCATTTACTTTTACAGTTATTAAAACTTCCAAAATCTTTTTTGGGAGGATTTGTGACTGGTGCGACGATGTCAAATTTTACCTGTCTGGGAGTTGCCAGACAATGGTTTGGTAAACAATTGGGAAAAGATTTTGCTAAAAACGGCATTTCAGAACCGATAAATATCTTAACAGCTACTCCACATTCTTCTTCGATAAAATCACTGTCGATGCTAGGGATTGGAAGCCAGAATTACACAGTAATTAAAACAAAATCGGGAAATCGTGAAGCAATTGATATTGAAGATTTAGAAAAAAACATCAAAAAGTTAGATGGAAAGTCTTTCATCTTAATTTCAAGTGCCGGAACCGTTAATACAGCCGATTTTGACGATTTTGAAGCCATTTCAAAACTCAGAGAACAATATAATTTCTGGTGGCATATTGATGCTGCTTTTGGAGGTTTTGCAGCGGTTTCAGAGAAATATAAACATTTTGTAAAAGGCTGGGAGGAAGCAGACAGTATTACGATTGATTGTCATAAATGGCTGAATGTTCCTTACGAGAATGCTTTTTATTTGATAAAAGAGCAGCATACCTCTTTACAAATTGAAACTTTTCAGAATTCAAATGCACCTTATTTAGGAAATCCCCTGGAGAACTTTAATTATCTCAATGTACTGCCGGAAAATTCAAGACGTTTAAGAGCTCTGCCAGTTTGGTTTTCTTTGCTGGCTTATGGCAAAGAAGGTTTTCAGGATATAATTGAAAATAGTATTGCTCTCGCTTTGCATTTTGGAAATATGCTTATCGAGGATAAAGTTTTTGAACTTTTGGCACCCATCCGTCTCAATAATGTCTGTTTTACTTTAAAAGGAAATCATAATCAGGAAAAAGTATCTCAGTTTTTGTCTAAACTTAACGATAGCGGAAAAGTGTTTATGACACCAACAGTATATCAAAACCGAAAAGGAATCAGAGCGTCATTTGTAAATTGGCGAACAACTGAAAATGATATTCGTATTGTGATTGATGAAATGAAAGAAGTTTTTTCGAAAATTTAAAATCCTAAATCTTACTAATTTATTGGCAATGTTTGCATAGCAACGTTTCAGTTTTTTTAAAGACTAATTTTAAAAGAAAGAACCTGCTTAAAGCAGATTCTTTCTTATTCAAAAAAAAATAAAAAACAAAAAGGTAACTATGATTTAAATTGTATGGATAAATCAGCAATTTTATGGAATCCAATGCAAAGATAATATTATCTATAATAAGTCTAAATAAATATAATTGATATTTTGTAAAAAAAATTGTTTGAATTGATTATTAGATAATTATATATGACAATTTATTGTAAATTAAATTTTTCAATAAAACATGTTAGTTTATATAAAAATGAACTCCTATTTTATTGTTTAATATTTAGCTTTAATTTAAAAAAAAATGGTACTTAATGTAAAAAGGTATATCGGGTTATATTTCCTAATCTTTTCTAATGTAATTTTTTCACAACAAACAGGCCGTCAAATTTCACTTTGGGAAAACGGTGCTCCCGGTTTTGAAAATCGTAAAGATGAACCGGAACAGGCTCAGGACTGGTGGGTTAGAAATATTCATAATCCATCGATAACAGCGTATTTTCCGGAGAAGCCAAATGGAATGGCAGTACTTATTTGTCCTGGAGGAGGTCATGAAAATCTGGTTTTTAATTCGGAAGGAAAAGATGCAGCAGTTTATTTCAATAGCATCGGAGTGACGGCTTTTGTTTTAAAATATCGTTTAGCCAGAACAAAAGATTCCCCATACCAATTAGAAACTCATGTTAAGCAGGATGCCGAAAGAGCTATGAGACTAATAAGAAGCAAAGCAGCTGAATTTAAAATTGATGCTAACCGAATTGGCGCCATGGGATTTTCAGCAGGTGGAGAAGTGGTAGCAATGATTGCGTATAAAGCTAATAATGTTTTAAAAAACACTTCGGATCTAATTGATAAACAGGATGCACAGCCCAATTTTCAAATATTAGTATATCCCGGGCCTTTATTCATTCCAAAAGAGATTAAGGCTGATGTACCTCCGGCTTTTTTAGTAGCAGCAAATGATGATTTATGTTGCTCCGCACCGATAGTTGAACTGCTTAATGGATATCGAAAAGCAAATGTTTCGGTAGAAATGCATTTGTATGCCAAAGGCGGACATGCTTTTAATATGGGGAAAAGAGCTAAAACAAATTCGCTGAAAACCTGGTCACAGCGATTGACCGACTGGTTTGAGGATACTAATTATTTTTTGAAATAAGAATTTTGAATTGATTGGAAAGTTATAGTTCAATCATCATCAGGTAGACAATAAAAGAATTAGCCCGGATGTTACTCCGGGCTAATTGTTTAGATACATTAATATTTTTGTTGCTATATTAAAATTTAAAATGAATACCCAAGTGTTAAGAGCCAATTTGATGGTGCCCCGGGAAACAATCGAATGTAGTCATACCCGCCAACCCAATAGGTCTTATTGGTTATATTATTGGCATTCAACTGAATTTTAAACTTATTAATGTTATAATACAAAGCAGCATTAAACAAGGTATAGCCTGGAATTGTCTGTGTTATGGTTTGACTTAAATTACGGGTTGTTACAAAATTAGATCCCATTGCGATTCCAAAATCTTTAAGTGCACCATCTGTAAAATTGTAACGCGTCCAGATATTACCCTGCTGAACGGGCGTGTTAGGCTTTTGCCTTCCAATTTCGGTTGCTTCCGGACTTTCTGTTATATACGCTTCATTATAAGAATAGGCCGCCGAAATACTCCAGTTTCTTGTAATACTTCCGTTTACATCAATCTCAATACCTTTAGATTCTTCTTCTCCAATAGCGCGCATTAATTCCGGATTTGTAGTGTCATTCGCAGGATATAAAGTGTTTTTCTGCTGAATTTTAAATAAGGCTACCGTTACGAAAAGTCTTTCCTTAAACCACGAAGATTTTCCTCCAAATTCAATCATATTACTTTCTAACGGGTCAAAAGGGCCTCCTGCGTTTGGATTTGATAAAGAGGAAGCCAATTGGGGATTATATCCTTTTACATAAGTTCCGTAAAGATTAATGTTTGGATTAAGCGTGTAGGTTAAACCAAAACGCGGTAAAAAAGAATGTTGCTTTACTTTTTTCTCAGTATCTTTTTTATAATTCTCTTTATCGGTATATTCATCATAACGAACCCCAATTAAAGCCTGAAAAGCCCCAAATTTTACATGATCCTGAAAATATACGCCATACAATGAGTAATAGGTAGGGTCAAACGGACGAGCTGTATAAAAATATTTGCTCATATCCTTTAATTGCTGTGATCCTGATGGATTCGTAAGGTCAAAATGTGCAACATTTGGTACCGGATTCCCTTTAGAATCTAATAAATAAGCGCTTTTGTCATTAGGTTTATAGGTTGCGATAAATCCTGTGTTGGCAGCATTTCGATATCCGGATGCCTGCAATTGTGAACCACCCGGAGGAACATTTTCCTGTGCATAATCGTAACCGGCAATCAGGTTGTGATCGAAAATTCCGGTTTTAGCCTGATACTTTAAAAAAGCAGAAAGATTATCGATATAACGTTTACGCTTACGTTGAAAAACCTGCATTTCGATTGCCGTTGAAATTGTGGTTCCATCACCTGCAGAGGCATATTTATTAGCACCGCGATGTTCCAGCAGATCTTCGCTGTAGCCTGTTCGTATATAGGAAGCTGAAAAAGATAAACGATCGGTAAATTGGTGATTTAATGAAGTTGTTACGATGTAGGTTTCCTCGTTTAAGTAATCATTTGTAGAATTTAAAGAGTTGGAAATCTTTGTCGAGTACAAATTATTTTCATAGGTAGACTGACCACGATCCAGAATGCTTTTTGAAGAGGTATAAATCAAATCAAAATTGACGCTTGTTTTATCATTTGGTAGAAAAGACAAAGACGGGGCTAACACGATATTTTTGTCAAATTGTAAATCTCTAAAGGAATTGGCGTTCTCATAACCCAGATTCAGACGATACAAAAGAGATTTGTCTTCAGTAAGCGGACCAGTAAAATCGGCCAGAGCTCTTAATGTATTAAAACTGCCTGTAGAAAAACTCACGCTGTTGGCCGTTTGGTCTAAAGGTTTTTTTGTAACACGGTTTAAAACTCCTCCAGGGGATGCATTTCCAAACAGAGCCGAAGATGGGCCTTTTAAAACTTCAACACGTTCTAAATAATTGGCAAGCGGCTGTTTCCAAAAACCTGTTGAGGTTCGCATTCCGTTTAATAACTGGGTATTACTTCCTCCATTGATGCGAAATCCTCTAATGGAGATATCATCATAAAAAGTAAACTGGCTTACCCCGCTGAAATTTTTTACAACTTCGCCTACGCGAATGGCACCCTGATCTGCGATTAACTCTTTTGTGGCATAAGAAACTGCCTGAGGTAAATCTTTTAAGGCAATTTCTGTTTTGGCTCCAATAAAAGATTTTGTGTTTTTATAGGACTTCTCTTTTCGTCCTGTAATTTCTACTGTCTGGAGCGTATTGATACTTTTTTGTAAAATTATAGAAATTTCTGCATTTTCATTTTCATGCAGCTCGATTGTTTTTTCGAAAGCAGAAAATCCCATTGCCGAAAAAGAAAGAGTATAAGATCCTGGTACAAGATTCGTGATTTCAAAATTTCCGTTATCATCAGAAATAGCATTTTTTTTTAAACTTTTAATCGAAATAGAAGCATACGAAACAGCTTCATCATTTTCGGAAATTATCCTTCCCGTAATTTTAGCATTTTGTGCCTGACCCATATTGAAAAAGGCTAACAATACTATTAAATAAGTAAACTTCATGGCGGTTATTTAAATTTTAGACCGCAAAAGTATAATAATTTAGACTAAATAAAAATAAAAAAATAAAATGATTTCTGAAATGAAATTTAAAGAGTAATAGGTATTAGCTGCCTTTGGTAATATTTGCAAATTTTAAATTAATTAATTTAGACTTGAAATTTATATTTGTAATTTGTTAATCAAGAATTTAAAAAATAATAATTCTAAATATGATAAACTTTCCAACTCTTATGGGTATTACCTCTGGAGCAGCTTTTCTGCTTGGTTTTATACTTTTTTTAAATAATCGAAAAGTAAACGTCAAAGCCAATAAATACCTCGGATTATTTGTTGTTACCCTGGGGTTTACCATGCTGGAAATTCCGTTGTTTTATCAAAAATTTCATTTGCAGCATCCTTATGTTTTCGAAATGATAGGGTTGTCAAGATTTCTGACTGCTCCGTTGCTTTATATCAGTATTCTCTATTTTACGTCTATACATAAAAAATTTGAAAAGAAAATTTTATGGCACTTTTTACCTTTCGCCATTTTTACGATATTCAGGTTTCCCTTTTTTATCACAGGAAAAAACATCGAATTAAGTTATGAAACCGGTAGAATAGTATTTTTTGTTTTGCGAATTGCATTGCCTCTTCAGACTATCATTTATTGGACTTTGTCTTTTGTCATATTACAAAAACACCTCAAATTTCTGCGTCAAATTTCATCTTCAACGGAGAAAACAGATCTTATCTGGTTGAAATATTTTTTACTGATTTTGGTATTAATAATATTGGTTTGGTTCAATCTCGTATTTTTTAACTTAGAGTACCTCATTCAATTTACACCTTTCATTTATCTTTTGAGTGTCTTTTTTTTAGCCTATTTTTCTTTGCAGCAAAAAGAGATTTTCGATTTTAGCAAACCCGAATTAAATGAATTATCATCTGTTCAGTTATATAAAAAAGACAGTCCAAAAAGAGTGTCTGGCAACAGATTAAATGAATTAGATGAAAAATTAAGAATGCTTACAGAATCAGAAAAAATATATTTAGAAAATGATTTAAGTCTGCCCGTTTTGGCAAAAAGATTAGGAGCCAGCTGCAATGAAACCTCTTTTGTGATCAATGAATTGTATCAGGATAATTTCTATAATTTTATAAATAAATACCGTATTGAAGAGGCAAAAAAAATGCTGCTGTCTGATAAATATACTCAATTGAATGTTTTGGGAATTGCTTATGAATCCGGTTTTAATTCAAAAACAACTTTTAATACCACTTTTAAAAAACATACCGGAATGTCTCCCACAGAGTTTGTAAAATCAAATACGAATCTGATAAAAAAAGAAGCTTAATTACGTTCGAAAGGGTACATCGGAACATTTACTAGCTGAGTAATATTCAAATTTGCAGCATAGTAACTCAAATACCGATAATCATGTTAGAACAATCATCTTTAGAAATTCAAAATTCAATCTGGAAAAAATTTTTCACCACTTTAATTCTTGGACTCGAATTTTCCGCTTTATTGTTACTGCTCGGCAATGGGGGCAATATTCCCTGGTTTCCGCCTGTTTTGGTTTTTTCTTTAATTGGAATTTCATTGTCCGGTGTGTTGTTTTTTCCGATGATCTGGCATTTATTAGAAAAAAAACAAAAAATCAATTCAACAAAACTATATGGCATTTTGTACAGCGGCATTCGATATTGCATTGCTTTTACTATTGCTGCTTTTGGCTGGAAGAAGTTTTACGGGCTTCAGTTTATTGTACCGGAAGAAATTGCAAATATGCCTATGAACCGACAGACAGGCGAGTGGCTGACCTGGTTTTATTTTGGTTATTCACATACATTCGGAATCATAATAGCTGTGATACAAATAGCGGGGGGATATTTGTTATTGTTTAGAAAAACAGTATTAATTGGAGCCATAATTTTGCTCTCTTTACTTTTTAATCTGACTCTGATCAATATTTTTTATCAAATGAATGCCGGTGCTTTATTACAATCGGTCTTGCTGACAATTGGGGTTTTATTTTTGATTGCCTTAGACTATAAAAAGCTTTTAGCGTTTTTTATAAAGACAAAATCTAATTTACCTACATTAAACTTCAAAAATGAAATTTTGAAAAACATACTTCGGGTTTCCGCTATTATATTATCATTATTATTTACGATTTATCTCAAATCATTGGTTAAATAAAAAAAGAAACTCGTTTTAAAATATTTAAAACGAGTTTCTTTGTTATCTGAAATAGAAAATATTATTTAGTGATTTCTCTAAATACAGCTTCCAGATTTTTATTTTTCTGATTCAATTGTAAAGTCTTCAATCCATTATCGTGTGCAAAATCAAAAACAGCCGGGCGCATGTCTTTATCAGCTAGAAAGGTTAATTCCCATAAACAATCATGTATGTTAGCATATGATTTTAAATGTGGGATTGCAGCAATTAACTGTTCCTCAATTTTATAATCAAATTCAACTTCAATTACCTGCTCTTTGTCTGCCGAAATTAAATTGTCCAGTTTTTTATCTGCTACAATTTTCCCTTTGTCAATAATGATCACGCGGTCACAAATAGCTTCTACTTCCTGCATAATATGAGTAGATAGAAAAACTGTTTTGTCTTTACCTACATTTTTGATGACATTTCGAATTTCCATTAACTGATTCGGATCCAGACCTGTTGTTGGCTCATCTAAAATCAAAACATCAGGATTGTGTAATAAGGCATTGGCAAGTCCTACACGCTGGCGGTATCCTTTAGATAACTGACTGATTTTTTTATGGCTTTCGGGTGTTAGTCCTGTCAGTTGAATAACCTCTTCAATTCTGGATTTGTCAACTTTATAAACATCAGCATTAAAAGCTAAATATTCGCGAATATATAAATCCAGATACAACGGATTGTGTTCTGGTAAATAGCCAATAGAGCGCTGTACTTCTTTGGCATTTGTCACGACATCATGACCATTTACAATAGCTGAGCCACTATCGGCAAGTAAATAAGTAGTCAAAATTTTCATCAAAGTAGATTTTCCGGCACCGTTTGGCCCCAAAAATCCTACGATCTCTCCTTTTTCAATTTTAAAAGAAATTTCATTTAAAGCTTTTTGCTCTCCGTAACTTTTTGATATGCTGTTTACTTCTATCGACATGACTTTTTATTTACTGCAAAAGTAAACAGAAATAGTTTTGATTGCTAAATATATTATGAAAACTAAAACTTGCTGATTTAGCCCCGGTAGAAGTGATATCCTTTTTATCCGCTTTTTTGCGGATGAAAAGATTTAACGGATAACGGGAAAGGTGTTCTAACAATGAAAATATTCTGCTTCAAAAAAAAGCCAACAAAGTGAAGCCGAAACGAATCATAACTACAAGAATCCGACTTCACCAGTTGGCACTAAAAAACAAGAATTATCTAAAAAAAATATTAATTAAACTGCTGTTTCTATGGCGGCTCTCATTTCCTGAGCGGCAGCAACCATTTCGATCAGTGCTTTTTTGGTTTCATCCCAGTGGCGTGTTTTAAGACCGCAATCAGGATTTACCCACAACTGATTTATGGGAATTACCGCCGAAGCTTTCTCTAATAATTTTACCATTTCTTCGCTTGACGGAACCCTTGGCGAGTGAATATCATAAACTCCAGGGCCAATTTCGTTTGGATATTTAAAATCGGCAAAAACATCTAAAAGTTCCATTTGAGAACGCGAACACTCGATTGTGATAACATCGGCATCCATATCGGCAATGTTTTGAATGATATCGTTGAATTCGCTGTAACACATGTGCGTGTGAATTTGCGTATCATCGTTTACACCGGAAGCAGAAATTCTAAACGCTTTTACAGCCCAGTCCAAATATTTAGCCCATTCTTCTTTTCGTAAAGGCAAACCTTCGCGAATGGCAGGTTCATCAATCTGAATGATTTTGATTCCGGCTTTTTCTAAATCGACGACTTCATCACGAATGGCAAAGGCGATTTGCGTACAGGTTTCAGAACGTGGCTGGTCGTTACGTACAAATGACCATTGCAAAATTGTTACTGGACCAGTCAACATTCCTTTTACCCATTTTGGAGTTAGGGATTGTGCGTATTGTGACCATTTTACAGTCATTGGATTTGGTCTTGAGACGTCTCCGTAAATAACGGGAGGTTTTACACAGCGGCTTCCGTAACTTTGAACCCAGCCGTTTTTTGTAAATGTAAATCCGGCCAATTGTTCTCCGAAATATTCCACCATATCGTTACGTTCGAATTCGCCATGAACCAAAACATCGATTCCGGTTTCTTCCTGAAAACGAATGGTAGCTTCAGTTTCTTTTTCGATTAAATCGTTGTATTGTTCGGTAGTCAATTCACCTTTTTTGAATTTTGCTCTCCAGCTTCTCACTTCAGCGGTCTGAGGGAAAGAACCAATTGTAGTGGTTGGAAATAAAGGCAGGTTTAAAGCTTCAATTTGGCTTTTTCTTCTTGTTTCAAAAGTACTTTTACGTTTGTCATCAGAGGCTGTGATTCCGGCAACACGGGCTTTTACTTCATTATTATGAATTAATTTTGAAGTTTTACGGTTTTCGTTTGCCACAACATTTCTTTCGTAATCAGCTGAAAACTTAACATCTGTTTCTTTTGAAGCGAATTGTTTCAATAATACAATTTCGTTGATTTTTTGCTTTGCGAAAGCCAGCCATTGCTTGATTTCCGGAGTTAATGTCTGATTGTTTGTTTCTAAGTCCAAATCGCAAGGACTGTGAATTAAAGAGCAGGATGGAGCAACTAAAATCCTGTTTTCTCCCAATACAGCCGTTGCTTTTTGGATTAATTCTAACGATTTTGTGAAATCATTTTTCCAGATATTTCTTCCGTCAACAACTCCCAAAGACAAGTTTACGTTTGAAGCCAGTTTTCCGGATTCTAAAATATCATCTAACTGAGACGGACAACGAACTAAATCCAAATGGAAAGTATCAACAGGCAAAGCTAAAGCCGTTTCTAAATTCTCTCCGAAACAGTCGAAATAATTCGCTAAAATAACTTTAAGTTTTGGGTAACGTTTGTTGATTTCGTTATACGTTTTTGTGAAAGCATTTCTGTCTTTATCCGTTAAATTTAAAGCTAAAAAAGGTTCGTCAAATTGAATATATTCAGCATTTTCTGATTGTAATTTTTCCAGGATTTCAAAATAAACCGGAAGTAAATTATCCAGAAGATCAATTCGGTTGAAACCTTCTTCTTTTTCTTTTCCTAATAACAAATAAGAAACAGGCCCGATTAAAACAGGTTTTGTTTTAATTCCGATAGCATTTGCTTCTTTGAATTCATTGCTTATTTTTTCTGAAAACAATTCGAATTTTTGGTTTTTTGTAAATTCAGGAACGATATAATGGTAATTGGTATCGAACCATTTTGTCATTTCCATCGCCACAACATCCTGTCCTTCTTTTTGCGCTCCTCTCGCCATTGCAAAATACAAATCAAGTGATGAATTTGATTTGGCGAATTCATAGTAACGTTCCGGAATGGCGCCAACTGTTAAAGTTAAATCCAGGACCTGATCGTAAAAAGAAAAATCATTAGACGGAATCAGATCAACTCCTGCATCCGATTGTAATTTCCAGTTTTTAAGACGGATTTCTTTTCCGGCATCCATCAGTTCGTCAGCCGAAATTTTTTCTGCCCAATACAATT
Organism: uncultured Flavobacterium sp.; assembly: GCA_963513545.1. Taxonomy (GTDB): domain Bacteria; phylum Bacteroidota; class Bacteroidia; order Flavobacteriales; family Flavobacteriaceae; genus Flavobacterium. The sequence goes on along the minus strand of CAUPQW010000009.1, from coordinate 217,230 downwards.
CAGAGGCTTTTTTCAGTTCTCTTTTACTTCCAATTCGAGGGTAACCTAAGTTATTTGTTTTCATTTCGATTTCAGCTTTTTTTACTGTACAAATTTATTGCATTAGATTTTATAACTTATATTTGTAGTATATTTCAGTAAAATAGACTTTTAAAATTGTTTTTTAAAGTTTAAATTACTGTTGGTTTCTTTAAAATTAACTTTTAGCCGTAAAAAAAACTATGGAAAACCTGGATAAAACAGATTTGCTTATTCTGAAACACCTTCAGGAGAACTCAAATATCAACACAAAAGATCTCGCCAGTAAATTATTTTTGACAGTAACGCCGGTTTATGAACGAATAAAAAGGTTAGAACGTGATGGTTATATCACTAAATATGTGGCTTTACTGGATAAGAAAAAAATGAACCGGGGGATGACTGTTTTCTGCAACGTTCGCTTGAAAGAGCATGCAAAAAATGTAGGAAGCAATTTTGTGAAAGATATTGTTGCACTTCCGGAAATTATAGAATGTTATAATATCGCCGGAGATTATGATTTTATGCTGAAAATATTAGTAAAGGATATGGCTAGTTATCAGGACTTTGTGATGAATAAATTGTCGACTATTGAAAACATTGGAAATACGAATAGTATTTTTGTAATGGGAGAAATTAAACATAGTACGGCACTTGAGTTTTAATCCTTATAAAATCGTAAAATAAAATGTATTTTTGATTCTTCTAAATCATAAAATCTAAAATCGTTAATCGACAATCTAATATCATAATGAACTGGGAACAACTTTTATCACTAAAACGCCAAGGCGATACTACCAAAAGATTACGTGTAGAGCAAGATGACACACGATTAGGTTTTGAAGTTGATTATGACCGAATCATATTTTCGGCTGCTTTTAGATCTTTGCAGGATAAGACTCAGGTGATTCCGCTTTCTAAAACAGATTTTGTGCATACCAGATTAACGCATAGTTTAGAGGTTTCGGTTGTAGGGCGTTCGTTGGGACGCCTGGTTGGAAAAAAAATCATCGAAAAATATCCTTATCTAAAAGAAGTTCATGGTTATCATATGAACGATTTCGGAGCTATTGTTGCAGCAGCTTCGTTGGCACATGATATAGGGAATCCTCCTTTTGGACATTCTGGTGAAAAAGCGATTGGAGAATATTTTTCTATCGGAAACGGATTAAAATACAAGGATAAATTAACGGCTAAACAGTGGCAGGATCTTATTGATTTTGAAGGAAATGCCAATGGGTTTTCAGTACTTACGGCAAGCCGTCCGGGAATTGAGGGCGGACTGAGAATTTCGTATGCGACTTTAGGCGCTTTTATGAAATATCCTAAAGAAAGCTTGCCAAAAAAACCAACCAGCAATATAGCAGATAAAAAATATGGTTTCTTTCAGTCCGATACATTATTCTTTCAGGAGGTTGCTGAAGATATGGGGATGATCGCCAATAAGGAACAAGGAGACATTGGTTTTGAAAGACATCCTTTAGCATATTTAGTTGAAGCTGCTGATGATATCTGCTACACAATTATCGATTTTGAAGACGGAATAAATCTTGGTTTAGTTTCTGAAGATTATGCTTTGGAATACCTTATCAAACTTGTAAAAGATAATATTGGAGTTGATAAATACAATTTGTTAGAAACAAAAGAAGACCGAATCAGTTATCTGCGCGCTTTGGCTATTGGTGCTTTGATTAATGATGCTGTAGATGTTTTTATTGAGAATGAAGAAGCAATTCTCGCCGGAAATTTTCCTTTTGCCTTAACAGATAAAAGCAAATACAAAGCACAGATGAATGATATTATCAAATTGAGTGTTGATAAAATCTATCAAAGCCGTGAAGTTATCGAGAAAGAGATTGTAGGCTATCAAATCATTCAGACTTTGCTGGATAAATTTATAACTGCTTTTAACAACAAATATGAAGGAACTGCTTCAAACTACGATAAGCTGATTTTGAAAATGCTGCCGGAAAAGCATCATTTAGAAAAAGGTAATTTATATGAGCGTTTACTTCATATTTGTCATTTTGTTTCTCTTTTGACAGATGGAAATGCTTTGGAATTATTTGAAACAATTAACGGGCGTAAAAACTAATTAAAAAGCATACACAAGACCAACACCCAGAACCTGTCTTAGCTGGGCTCTTGGTCCGTCATCTACCTGTGATTTTGAACCGGAAACTGGATCAACAACTTCTTTTTTTGTTTTAATATCATCGTCATAAATAATGTGGACACCAATATTTGCTTTTACGTATGCATTAACAACAAGATCCAGACGTGTATCGTAATCTACATCTACATTTCCAAAACGATTTAAATAATCCGTATATAAAGTCAGCCTGTTTTCGTAAAAAATGTTTTTGTAAATTTCATTTTTCATATATCCGGTAAATAAGATACCAAATTCAGCTTTTACTTTTTGACCTTCTTCAATTAAAATTTCATTATCCGGATCAAGCGGGTCAGTAGCATAAACTGCTTTTTTAACACCAAAGGCTCCCTGATTTGCCAAATCCTGATCGAGTACCAAAGTAGTTTTTAATGTGATTGGAGAGAAATAAAAGGTTCTGTTTTTTTTCTTGTTAGAATTCTCAGCTCCGGCTCCCAGAAAGATATATGCGGGTGCAAAAGGTTTAGAGATCGCTACATCCCTGTTGGGATATCTGTAACCATTGGTGAATTGAGTATTGAAATTGAATTTACCAGAATAAAACCAATTTGAAACGGTATCTTTTCTAAAACCATACGTAGAGTTAAACTGGATAGCGTCATCTGTTTTTCTCAGTTCAGTACCATCTTGTTTATTCATACCATATTTTACAATAAGTTCATTAAACCATTTATGATTATCTTTTGTATATGTTCTGGTAAATTCGCCTTTAAACAACCCTGAAATAGAACTCGTTCCCCCCGCACTCCAGTTGACAAATGCAATTTCTGAAATGTCAAAACCAAGTTTGTTTTTTTTGCTCCAATTAGAAGGCGGCGGCGGCACCTGGCCAGGATCCAATGTAGTTCGGATGATACTCTGAGCAAAATTATTGGTAGTAAATAAAAAAAACAATAATAAAAGGGTCGATCGGAATAATTTCATTAGGGTAAGCTTTTGATTTTTTTTTGGCGCTGCAAAATACTTATTTTTCAATGTTGGAAAAAAGATTTACTAAACTTTTAACGTCAATTTTGCAAAAATGTTGTTGCTCAATTACTGTGCCATGTTCAATAAAAATGTCCGGAATCCCTAAATTTTCTATTTTTTTTGTAAAATTATTTGCTGATGCATATTCTAAAACCGCACTTCCAAAACCACCAATTTTTGCCCCGTCTTCAATAGTGATTATTTGGTCGAAAGAAATTAAGATTTTGTCTAATAAATCATTGTCTAAAGGTTTTATAAAAGGAAAATCGTAATGAGCGATAGTTTCTGGATTACCTAATTCATTTATGGCAGCAATTACATTATTTCCGATAGCTCCTGTAGATAAAACAGCTGTTTTTGTTCCGGATTTTAAACAACTTGCTTTGCCCAAAGGAATATTTTGATAATTTTTGAAGTTTTCTGTTTCCCATTTTGGTAAAACGCCACGGCCTCTCGGATAACGAATAGCAATTGGATGGTCTAAAGGGACAGACTGAACTGTATATAAAATATTCTGAAGCGCAATTTCGTTGATTGGAGCATAAATAATCATATTTGGAATAGTTCTTAGATAGGCAATATCAAAGATACCATGATGCGTTGCTCCGTCTTCACCAACCAAACCGGCCCTGTCTAAACAAAAAATAACCGGTAAATTTTGCAGGGCAACATCATGAATAACCTGATCGTAGGCACGCTGTAAAAAAGTCGAATAAATATTACAGTACACAATCATGCCCTGAGTTGCCATTCCGGCTGCCAGCGTAACGGCGTGCTGTTCTGCAATTCCAACATCGAAAGCACGTTCCGGAATCTCATCCATCATAAATTTTAAAGAACTTCCTGATGGCATAGCTGGCGTAATTCCGATGATTTTTTCGTTCTTTTTAGCTAAATCTAAAATGGTTAAACCAAAGACATCCTGATATTTTGGGGGTAAATTTTCTTCTGATTTTAAATGAATTTCTCCGGTCGAAGCATCGAATTTTCCGGGAGCATGATATTTTACCTGATTTTCCTCTGCTTGCTGCAGACCCTTTCCTTTTGTGGTAACGATATGTAGAAACTTTGGTCCTTTTATCTTTTTTAAACGATTTAATTCTTTGATTAAAGTTGGAAGATCATGTCCGTCAATTGGACCTGAATAGTCAAAATTCAGGGATTTTATGATATTATTTTGCTTCGGGTTTTTTCCGTTTTTAACTGCTGTTAAATATTTTTTTAAAGCGCCAACGCTCGGATCAATTCCGATTGCGTTATCATTTAAAATAACTAAGATATTTGCATCGGTAACTCCGGCGTGGTTTAAACCTTCAAAAGCCATTCCGCTTGCAATGGAAGCATCACCAATTACCGCAATATGCTGTTTGTTAAAATCACCTTTTAGTTTAGATGCAATTGCCATTCCGAGAGCTGCTGAAATTGAAGTTGAAGAATGCCCAACACCGAAAGCATCATAAATACTTTCCTCTCTTTTTGGAAATCCTGAAACGCCTCCAAGTTGTCTGTTGGTGTGAAAATTCTCTCTTCTTTCGGTCAGAATTTTATGTCCGTAAGCTTGATGTCCGACATCCCAAACCAATAAATCTTCGGGAGTATTAAAGACATAATGCAGAGCAATTGTAAGTTCTACAACACCCAGACTTGCTCCCAAATGTCCTTCTTTTACTGAGACAACATCAATAATAAACTGGCGCAGTTCATGGGCAACCTGAGCCAGCTGCTCCTCTTTTAAAAGACGTAAATCGGCAGGATTGTATATGTTGGAAAGTAAATTGCTTTTCATTATTGAGATAAAAAGCAAATTTACGGTTTTAAATTTAATTTTTTTGACAGAGTCTTATTTCAATAAAATAGGAACAGAATACTGCATCCTGATTTTTTTTCCGTTAAATTCGCCAGGCTGCCATTTAGGGCATAAATTCAAAACCCTGATAATTTCTTTTTCAAGAGGTTCTTCAACCGCAGGAGAACATTCAAGAAACGATACAGTACCATTTTTTTCTACTGCAAATGCAAGTGTAAAATTGAGTTTCCAATAACTTACGCCTTCCGGTTTTTTATATTCTTTCATGAAAAAACTATGGAATTGATCAATCCCGCCCGGGAATTCTGCATTTTTATTAAGAGGAACTTCCGGATTGGTTAAGGATTCCTTTTTTGAAGTACTGTTTTTTTTGTTTTTTTCAGGATTGGTAATATTTTCTTCCGGTTTTACAGATTTTACCTGATTTGCCTTTTTTGGCGATGAAATAACTTCTTCATTATTGAGTTCAATATTTTTTTCCGGATGTTCAGGGTTATCTTCTTTTGAGAGATGAGAGGAATCAGGAATCTGTTCTGATTTGTTGATTTCATCTTTTTCTGCATCAACAACTTTAATTTCGTTATTTTGTTTTTTGTTGTCTTTATCGGTACAACTAAATAAAGTTGTTCCTATGATAATAAACAAAGCCTGTAAAAATATTTTAGAGTAATATTTCAGCATTATTTTGTTTTGTTTTTCTCGAATAGTTGTTTGTTTTCTTTCCATTATTGAAATGACATGGGTAAACTATATTTGATTCGTGTTTTTTTGCCATTTTGTTCTCCTGGCTGCCATTTGGGAGAAAGTTTTAAAACACGTGATATTTCTGCTTCTACTTTTGAGTCAATGTTTCTTGGGAATTCAAATGATGACAAAGAGCCGTCTTTTTCTATTACGAACGAAACTATAATTCGTCCTTTTGGATTTTCAGCTTCGTTAGGAAGTTTTAATTCGTTTACTAAAAACTGATAAAAGTTATTAATTCCACCCGGATAGTCTGCTTTTGTTTCAATAACAGCTCCTGTAATGTAAGTATCTCCTTGTACAGTAGATTCCTGTACTGATTCTTTGCAATCAGGAGTAGAAGAACTATTAATTTTGGCATCGCTTATTTTAGTTTTTCCTTTTACAAATTTTACGTTATCTGTTTTTGGAGGAGGAGGAGGTGGCGGTACAAAATTATTATTCTCCTTTATTTTAATATCCCCAACTTGTATAGGTTCTGTTTTCGAAGTCTTAACGATTTCAATTTTATCAATTTTCTTTTTATCTCCATTTTTATCGGTACAACTAAACAAAGTTGTACCCATAGCAATAAACAATGCCAGTAAAAATATTTTGTGATAATGATTTTGGGAATATAATATTTGACTTGGAATCTGAATTATTATATTGTCTAATTGCGTTTTTTTAAATCTTCCGCAAATTTTATTGCCTTGATTTTGAATAAAAAAAAGCTGAATTTCTTCAGGAAGCATCGATGTAAAATCAACAACAGTTTTACAACAACTTAGACAAAATCTTCCGTTGTCTTTTGGAGACATTTTATCCCAGTTTTCATGGCACGGTTCCGGAATAGCGATTTTGTAATTGTTTCCCATTTTTAAAATATCAAAAAATAAAAGTAATAAAAATTCCTAAGTAAAAAATGTATTTTTGTTTCATGATAAATCCTTTCACCGACGAATATTTTATGAAAAAAGCTTTGCAGGAAGCTGAAATGGCCTATGCAAAAGGTGAAATTCCTGTTGGAGCTGTCATTGTTGTGGCTAATAAAGTAATTGCAAGCAGTCATAATTTAACGGAATTACTAAATGATGTTACAGCTCACGCCGAAATGCAATCCATAACGGCAGCAGCAAATTTTTTGGGTGGAAAATATTTAAAAGATTGTACTTTATATGTGACCCTTGAGCCTTGCCAAATGTGCGCCGGAGCTTTGTATTGGAGTCAGATTTCGAAAATCGTTTTTGGAGCCCGTGATGAACAACGTGGTTTTATAGTTATGGGAACAAAATTACATCCTAAAACTACCGTCGTTTCCGGAATTATGGCAAATGAAGCTGCTGATTTAATGAAACGGTTTTTTCTGGAAAGAAGAAAATAGTTTTAGAATAAGTACATCATATAAAGACATACGAAAATCATAAATGAATTAAAACAGATTATATTATAAAACGTGTTTTCTGAGAAGCCTTTTTTTGAAATAAGTATTTTTAAACTTATTCCTATTGAAAAAAGCAGAACAAGACAAAAATAAAACAAGATACCGTTGATGCTTAAACTGCTGGAAAGTAGGTTGGTGTAGTTTTTTGTCTTTGATTTAACCTCTGTTATCGATTTAAATAATAAGGAAGTTTTGATCTCAATATTACTGTCTTCAATGTATTCTTTTGCTGTTGAGAATGTAAATCCCTTTTGTGTAAAATAATGATAAGAAACTTTTTGTTTGGATTTTCCGGTAGTTTGAACACTGTAATTAGTTATTAAATCAGTGGTTTTTGAAACAGGTAAAACATAATAATCAATGAAACCAATCAAAATAAAAAATGCTACTGCACCCATCAGGTATATAATTACATTTTTATTTTTTATAATAAATCCATTTTCAGTAGAATATCTGTTTGATTGAGCTGTCATTTTTTATTTTATTAAAGCGTTGTGAAATATAGTATTTTAATGATTCATTTTTTAATACTTCAGCAAAAAAAAATAATTTCACTTAGCGAATTTTCCTCTTAAAATATCTCAGAAAATATTTTACATTTACTACAATATAATTAGCATTTTACTTGTTATGGTTTTAATAATAAAATGTTAAAACGTTCTGTCATTTCTTAAAATTTGTAACCCATTAACTCTAAATAAAAGTGAAAGCAAAAGGATTAGTTCTCGTGTTTTGTGTGTTTTTTATTTTTCAATCTTGCGGCAGAAAATCAGCAGCCGATTTTAATTCTGATTTTTCATTATTTAAAGAGTATATAGTCAGTTTTACGGGAGGAATAGTCTCGGCAGAATCTGATATTAGGGTGGTTTTGGCTTTTGATAAAAAAGAATGGAAGACCAATCAGATTTTAGACAGCGATTTGTTTGATATTTCTCCGAGTGTCGATGGAAAAGTTGTGGCACTTTCGACTAATACAATTGCTTTTATCCCTGAAAAGAAGCTTAAACCCGGAACAGAATATCAGGTAACTTTAAAGTTGGATAAACTCATCGCACTTCCGAAAGAGAAAGAAAAAGTGCTTTCTGAATTCAATTTTACTGTTAAAACTATTAAACAGGACTTTACGATCAATACGACCGATATTCAATCGTACAGCAAAGAGTATCAATACCTGAACTGCGTTCTGAAAACAGCAGATGATATTGATATTGAAACGGCCAAAAAATTAGTTGAAGCAAAACAGAAAGGAAACAATCTTAAAATTAAGTTTGAGAAAAAATCAGGTTCCGCAAAAGAATTCCACTTTATAATTGATAGTATTCAGCGTTATTCTGAAGCCACAAATCTGGAAATCCTATATGACGGAGATGATTTTGATATTGATCAGAAAGGGCAAATCGATGTACCGATTACCGGTATAAACGAGTTTAAAATCGTAAAAGTTGAAGTTCCTGACGGAGGCAATCAATCGGTTTTGATTAATTTCTCGGAACCTCTGGAAAAAGGACAGGATTTTGCGGGCTTGGTTTCGATTCAGAATACCAATAATCTGAAATTTTCAACTCAAGGAAATGTATTGAAAGTTTATTTTAGTAATGAAAAAGCAATTGTTCCAAAAGAAGTTCCTGTGCCAATCGCTGTAGAAGATTCAGTAGTTTCTATTGTAGATTCGTCAACAGTAATAGTAGATAGTGCTGCAGCTGTAGTTGAGGCAGCAGTAGAAGTCGTGCAGGAGGAAGCAGCTGAGCCGGAACAAATTTTGGCAGGCAATTTGGTGATTGAAGTTTTTCAGGGAATTGAAAGCCAGTATGGCAAAAAAATGGACGCGAATTACACCGAGAAAATTTCTTTTGACCAAATAAAGCCAAGTGTCAGATTCATTAAAAACGGAACTATTTTGCCAAGTTCCAATAATTTAAAACTGAATTTTGAAGCAGTCAACTTAAGTGCTGTTGATGTAAAAGTCTACAAAATTTACAAGAATAATATTCTGCAGTTTCTTCAGTATAATGAATTAAACGGCAGTCAAAATCTCAAGAAAGTAGCACAGCCTGTTGCTAAAACAACGCTGAATTTAAGTGAAAGTAAATTGGTAAATCCAGGTAAATGGAACACTTTTGCTTTGGATTTATCTAAAATAATTACACCGGAGCCAGGAGCAATTTACAGAGTAGAATTCGTTTATAAAAAGAAGTATTCTTTATACAAATGCGAATCTTCAGACACAGATCAAAACGAAGAAGAAGAAGAGGAAGTGGATGAGAACGACGTAAACTACAGCGGAAACTCATACGACGATTATTATTATGATGATTACGAATGGAGAGAAAGTCAGGATCCGTGTTCAGGGTCCTATTATTATAATGCCAAAATCGCTACAAATATCCTGGCGACAGATTTGGGCGTAATTGCAAAAAGAGGCGAAAATAAATCGTATTTATTTGCTGTAAATAATATTGTAACGACAGAACCGGTTTCGAACGCAAGAGTAGATTTGTATAATTATCAACAGCAAAAAATTGGTACAGGAGCTACCAGCAGTGAAGGAATTGCATCCTTCCAGCTGGATAAATTCGCTTATTTTGCAATTGTATCTTTAGGTGATCAGTCGACTTACGTAAAACTGGACGATGGACTTTCTTTGTCTGTCAGTAATTTTGATGTTGCCGGTGAAACCTTGCAAAAAGGCTTAAAAGGTTATATTTATGGAGAACGAGGCGTTTGGCGTCCGGGAGATAATTTGTATTTGTCTTTTATTTTTAATGATGCTTCAAATAAACTTCCGAAGTCGCATCCCATTAAATTCAGATTGAATGATCCGAACGGAAAAACCGTTTATCAGACCATTCAAAAAACAAATGAATTAAATCATTATGCTTTTACGGTTCCAACAAGTCAGGAGGCGCCAACAGGTAATTGGGAAGCTATGGTGAGTGTGGGCGGTGCTAAATTTTATAAAAGTATCAAAATTGAAACGATCAAGCCAAATCGGTTGAAAATTAAAAATAATTTTTCACGAAAAACACTTTCGTCCTCTTATCCAAACACGAGTAATCTTGCAGTAACCTGGCTTCACGGTGCAATTGCTAAAAATCTGAATGTAGAAATGCAGGCTAAATTTTCTCAGCAAACCACCACTTTTGAAGGATATGAGAAATTTAGTTTTGATGATTTAGTGCGTCAGTTTAGCACAGAAGAAATAAATGTTTTCTCCGGAAAATTGAATGAAAATGGGAAAGCATCGGTAAATATTGAGCCAAAATTACAAGGTCAGGCACCGGGAATGCTTCGTGCTTCGTTCATCACAAAAGTGTATGAAGAAGGAGGAGATTTTAGTACCGATGTGATTTCGACAACTTATTCGCCATACAAAACTTATGTCGGAATTAAATCACCGGAACCTAACAAATACGGAATGCTGGAAACGAGAACAAATAATCGTTTTGATATTGTTACTGTTGATGAAAACGGAAGACCAAAATCAGTCAGAAATCTTGAAGTTAAGGTTTATAAAGTTGAATGGCGCTGGTGGTGGGATGCTTCGAGCGATAATTTGTCTAATTATAATTCTTCGAATGCAACAACATCTTATAAAACATTTATAGTTAATACAGATTCAAGTGGAAGAGGAAGTGTTCAGTTTTCATTAACCGATGAAGAATGGGGACGCTACTTGATTCGTGTTTCAGATAATACAGACGGTCATGCGACTGCTTTAACAGTAAATATCGACTGGCCAATCTGGTCTGGGAAAACACGCAACAGAGATGCTTCTACAGCCAATATGTTGGTTTTTTCTACAGATAAAAAGAATTATGCAGTAGGCGAAAAAGCACAAATATCTTTTCCGTCCAGTGAAGGCGGACGCGCTTTGATTTCTATCGAAAACGGATCAAAAGTGGTTCAGACCATTTGGGCTAAAACACAAAAAGGAGAAACAAAAGTTGAGGTTCCAATAACTTCGGCAATGGCTCCAAACGTGTATTTTAATATTACATTATTACAGCCTCATGCTTCGACTAAAAACGATTCGCCAATTCGTATGTACGGTATTGTTCCGATTGAAGTGGTGGATAAAAACACCATTTTGGCACCAACATTATCAATGCCTGATGTTTTAAAACCAGAGCAGACATTTACTGTAAAAGTTGGGGAGAAAACCGGAAAAGAAATGACGTATACGATTGCGGTTGTTGATGAAGGGTTACTGGATTTAACCCATTTTAAAACACCAAATGCCTGGGATAGTTTTTACGTTCGTGAAGCTTTAGGCGTTAAAACCTGGGATATTTATGATGATGTAATTGGAGCGTATGGCGGAAAAATAAACCAGATTTTCAGTATTGGTGGAGATCAGGATTTAGGTGGTGGAAAAGCTAAAAAAGCCAATCGTTTTAAACCAGTTGTATTGTATTATGGTCCGTTTAAATTAGAAAAAGGACAAACAAAATCACATCAGCTAAAATTGCCTAAATATATTGGTTCTGTTCGAACTATGGTTGTTGCGGGAGATGCGAATACAAGTGCTTACGGAAGCGTTGAAAAAGCAACTCCGGTTAAGAGTCCGCTGATGGTTTTAGCTTCGTTGCCAAGAAAAATATCGCCTTCAGAAAAAGTTACGATTCCGATTACTGTTTTTGCAACAGAGAATAACATTAAAAATGTTTCGATTCAGATTAAAACGAGCAATGGTTTAAAAGTTATGGGAAGTGCAACGCAGTCTTTAACTTTTGCTTCGCCTGATGAAAAAATGGCCTATTTTAATTTAGTTGTAGGTGCTACTACCGGAATTGCCAAAGTTCAGGTTGTTGCCACTTCAGGAAAAGAGAAATCGGTTTATGATGTTGAAATTGATATGACGAACCCGAATCCGGTTACGAATACTTTTACCGATGTGATTCTGCCTCCAAACAGTACCAAAACGATTTCATGGAAAACCTTTGGAGTTTCAGGAAGCAATAAAGCACGATTGGAAGTTTCGTCAATGCCAACAATGAATTTGAATGGAAGATTGCAATATCTTATTCAATATCCTCATGGATGTGTAGAGCAAACGACTTCATCCGTTTTTCCACAATTGTATTTGAATGATGTTGTCGATTTAGATGCAACCCGAAAAGGAATTATTCAAAAGAATATTACAGCCGGAATTGCAAGATTAGGAAGTTTCCAATTGTCAAATGGAGGTGTAGCTTACTGGCAAGGACATACAATTGCAGATGATTGGGGAACTTCATACGCCGGACATTTCCTGATTGAAGCAGAGAAAAAAGGCTATGTGTTGCCAATTAATTTCAAATCAAAATGGATTTCGTACCAACAACGCGAAGCAAAACAATGGCGATTTGAACCAAAATACGGAAATGATCTGGCTCAGTCATACAGATTGTACACTTTGGCTCTAGCCGGAAATGCAGATTTATCTTCAATGAACAGATTAAGAGAAACCAAAGGAATCTCTAACGAAAGTAAGCTGCGTTTAGCTGCTGCATATGTTTTGGCTGGACAAAAATCGGCTGGATTGAATTTGTTTTTACATAGCAAAATTGAAGACGAATCGAGTAATTATAATTATTATTATTATGGTTCAAATGAAAGAAACAGAGCAATGGCTTTAGAAACAATGCTGCTTTTGGGGCAAAAACAAAAAGCATTTGCAATGGCTTCAAAATTAGCCAAACAAATGTCAAATAATCAATGGATGAGCACTCAGACTACAGCTTATTGCTTGTATGCGATGTCAAAATTCGCGGTTAGTAACGGTCCAAAAGGAATTAATATTCAGTTTAGCAAAAACGGAAAAGGCGAAACGATAAACTCTAAAAAAACGGTTGCAGACAGAAGTTTGATTGTTCAAACGGGTGCTAATAGCGTAACGCTGAAAAACATTAAAAATAATACGGTTTATGTTCGTGTTTTGAACACCGGAATATTACCAATCGGACAGGAGAAACCAATTCAGAGTGATGTTTCGGCTTCTATTGTTTTCAAAAATAGAAAAGGAAGTGTTATTAATGTTTCAAAAATTAGTCAGGGAACAGAATTCATTGCTGAAGTGACGATAAGAAATCAAAGAAATGAGCATGTAGAAAACGTAGCATTATCTCAAATTCTACCTTCAGGTTTTGAAATTGTAAACACCCGTTTTACAGATTATGGAGACGCAACAAACAACATTGCAGACTATATTGATATTCGTGATGACAGAACTAATTTCTATTTTGGTATGAAATCCGGAGAAACAAAAGTCTTTAGAATTTTATTAAACGCTTCTTATCTGGGGAATTATTATTTGCCAGGTTTACAATGCGAAGCAATGTACGATAATACATTCCTAGCCAGAACAAAAGGATTCTGGGTTGAGGTTGTGAAGTAGTTTTGCGAGCCCTATACATGTATCCTAACAGGTTTACAAAACCTGTTAGGTATTTATGTGCAAAAAAAATCTCTTTTTAGGAATTAAAGGAATACCTAACAGGTTTCTAAAACCTGTTAGGATACTAAAAACTTTCGAATTACTTTGAAAAATAAATTAATAGCGTTCTCACTACGCATTATAAATTGGATAAAAAAGAATAAAATAAAATCAGCAAGTGTATTTATACTCTTGCTGATTTATTATTTCTCCATACCCCGAACATTATTTCAGGAACCCTATTCAACGGTAATTGAAAGTAAAGAAGGAGAACTGCTTGGTGCAAAAATAGCCGATGATGGACAATGGCGTTTTCCTGCGCAAGACAGTGTGCCTGATAAATTCAAAAAATGTATTGTCTATTTTGAAGACGAATATTTCTATAAACATCCTGGATTTAATCCTGTGGCGATGGTAAATGCCATTAAACAAAATAATAAAGCAGGGAAAGTTGTCCGGGGCGGAAGTACCTTAACACAGCAAGTTATTCGTTTATCCCGAAAAGGAAAAGGCAGAACTTATTTTGAAAAATTAATCGAAATTATTCTCTCAACCCGATTAGAATTGGGCTATTCTAAAAATGAAATCTTAGAAATGTATGCGGCTCATGCTCCGTTTGGAGGAAATGTTGTTGGATTGGAAATGGCTTCGTGGCGCTATTTTGGAGTGCAGTCCAATCAGTTGTCATGGGCGGAGAATGCGACCTTGGCTGTTTTACCTAATGCTCCAAGTTTGATTTATCCTGGGAAAAATCAAATAAAGTTATTGAATAAACGTAACAGGCTTTTATTGAAATTACATCAGGAAGGCATAATTGACAAACAGACTTATGAACTTTCAGTAGAGGAACCATTACCACAAAAACCTTACGATTTGCCCCAAATTGCACCTCATTTATTACAGCGTGTGGCAAAAAATGAAGAAGGAACCCGAGTAAAAACTACTATTGATTATGCTTTACAGAATAGAGTTAATCAGATTGCGAAATATTATTACAACCAGTACAAACAGAATGAAGTAAACAATCTGGCTATTTTGGTAATTGATGTCTCTAATCGAAATGTAATGAGTTATGTTGGAAATGCTCCAACAGATAATAATCATCAAAAAGATGTAGATATTATTGATGCTCCCAGAAGCACCGGAAGTATTTTGAAACCGCTTTTGTATGCGGGAATGTTAGATGACGGCGAATTACTGCCAAATACTTTAGTAGCTGATGTGCCAACACAAATAGCAGGATATACACCTCAGAATTTTAATCTCACATTTGATGGAGCTGTTCCCGCACATCGGGCTTTGTCGCGATCATTGAATATTCCGGCCGTTTTAATGCTGCAGGATTTTGGTGTAAATAAATTTTATGAAGAATTGCAAAAGTTCAAATTGAGGGACATTAATAAAACACCGGATCATTATGGGTTATCGCTTATTTTGGGTGGTGCAGAAAGTAATTTATGGGATTTATGCCGAACTTATGCAGGTTTGTCTTCGACAGTGAATTATTACACTAAAAATCAGGCAAAGTATCGAACAAAGGAATTTGCAGAACTGAATTATAAAAATGATTTTGAACCCGATTTTGGTTCAGAAACTGATCAAAAAAATATAATGGGCGCAGGAGCCATTTGGCTGACTTATAACGCAATGGAAGAAGTGAACCGGCCGGAAGGCGATGAAGCATGGAAATTTTATGACAGCTCATTGAAAATTGCCTGGAAAACCGGTACCAGTTTTGGAAACCGGGATGCGTGGGCCATTGGAACAAATTCAAAATACGTAGTTGGGATTTGGGTTGGAAATGCAACAGGAGAGGGAAGGCCAACTCTAACAGGGGTTACAAGTGCAGCACCTATTTTATTTGACGTTTTTAATTTATTGCCAAGGCAAAAGTGGTTTGAAACGCCTTATAAAGATTTAGAAAATGTTGCCGTTTGCCGTTTAAGTGGTTATTTAGCCAAAGAAGATTGTCCAAAAATTAATCAATGGGTATCTAAAAGAGGTAAATCAACTGTCGTTTGTCCGTATCATAAAAAAGTTCATTTGGATAAATCGGAGCGGTTTCAGGTGAATAGCAGTTGTGAAAGTGTTGATGATATCGTGACTAAAAGCTGGTTTGTTTTGCCTCCGGTAATGGCCTGGTATTACAAAAGCCAGCATATTGAATATTTGCCTTTACCTCCGTTTAAAGAAGGTTGCGAAGGAATTCAATCTAAAACAATGGATTTTATTTATCCGAAAACAAACAGTAAAATTTATTTAACGAAGAATTTTAACAGCGAAGTGCAGCCCGTAATTCTGAAGGTAGCTTACTCTGAAAGGGATAAAGAATTGTTCTGGTATGTGGATGATGTTTATAAAGCAACGACAAAAACGTTTCATGAATTACCTATTACGGCAACTTCAGGGACACATTACATTACGGTTGTAGATGCTTTTGGAAATGAAATTAGAAGAAAAATTGAAATTGTAAGAGAATGATATTCTTATGAAAATTAGACCCCTAGCCCAGATAGCAGCGGTATCCTTTTTCTTGCTCCTTTAGCAAGGAAAAGATACAAGCGGATAGCTGGAATTGCTCCTAAAAAAAATATAAAAAAAGCCATAAAAAAACCGCCAGTCTTTCGAGAGGCGGTTTTGTTTTTATTCTGAAATAACATTTCCTTTTTTATCGTAGAAATGGTATTCTAAGTACGTGTAAGCGTCACGAGGTATGATTTTCACCCATTTCTTATGCTCAAAAAACCATTTTGAACGTAAGGATGGAAAACCTTTACTGAGGTAAGCAGCCACAAACGGATGTACATTAAGCACAACATTTTTGTGGGTTTTTAAAAGTCGGTCTAAATCCAGTGCGATTTTATCAATGATTAAAATTGGCGCTTCAATTTCGCCATTTTCATTGTTTGGATCTTCTTCTCTGGTTTTAATATTAACTTCCGGTCTTACACGCTGTCTTGTAATCTGGACTAAACCAAATTTACTTGGCGGTAATATTTTATGTTTTGCTTTATCGTCGCTCATTTCTTCTCGCAAGAAGTCGAACAAAACTTTCCTGTTTTCAGGATTAGACATATCGATAAAATCAACTACGATTATTCCGCCCATATCACGCAGACGAAGTTGTCTTGCAATTTCAGCGGCAGCAATCATATTTACTTCCATGGCGGTATCTTCCTGATTGGTCGCTTTATTAGAACGGTTTCCGCTGTTTACGTCTATAACGTGAAGAGCTTCAGTGTGTTCTATAATAAGATAAGCTCCTTTGCTCATCGAAACCGTTCTTCCAAATGAAGTTTTGATTTGTCTCTCTATATTGTATTTCTCAAAAATCGGAGTGTCGTTTGATTGATAAAACTTCACAATTGATTGTTTTGAAGGTGCAATCTCTTGCAGGTAATCCTTCGTTTGATGGTACAACTCTTCATCATCTATTTGGATACCACTAAAAGTATCATTAAAAACATCTCTTAATATTGAAGAAGCTCTGTTAAGTTCTCCTAATACTTTTGATGGATGATGAGCAGTTGGTAATTTTTTACACATTGCAGTCCATCTGCCAAGCAGGTTCTGCAAATCTTTTTCTAATTCGGCTGTATTTTTGCCTTCGGCTACTGTGCGAACAATAACACCAAATCCTTTAGGTTTGATCGATAGAACAAGTTTTTTTAGACGATCCTTTTCCTTTTTGTCTTCTATTTTTTGTGAAATAGAAACGCGGTCAGAAAACGGAACCAGAACAATAAATCTTCCTGCCAATGAAAGCTCAGCGCTTATTCTTGGACCTTTGGTAGATATAGGTTCTTTTACAACTTGTACTAAGACAGATTGATTGGCACTTAAAATATCAGTAATGATGCCATCTTTGTCAATCTCTTTTTCAAACTGAAAGGTTTTTAGGGAGAAATCTTTTAATTTACCTGCGCTTACAAGTTTTATGAATTTCAGTTGGGAAGCTAAGTTTGGTCCTAAATCGTGATAATGTAAAAAGGCATCTTTTTCGAAACCTACATTTACAAAAGCAGCATTAAGTCCGGCAACTGGTTTTCTGATTTTGGCAATAAAAATATCACCAACCTGAAAGTTGCTTGTTTCTTGTTCTTTGTGTAATTCAATTAGTTTTCCATCTTTTAATAAGGCAAAATCTACGGCTTCAGAACCAGACCTAATGATCAATTCTTTATTCACTCTGTAAATTTTTATCCGAACTTATTGGTTGTCGGTTGTTGGTTGTCGGTTGTTGGAAAATCCATCAACTATCAACTGCCAACCATCAACTTTTCAAGCAAGGATGGATTAAACAATATTTTAACAGGTATTGAACCCGGGGAAAAGTTAGATTTTAGAAAATTAGATATTTAGATTTAAAGAAAACTTCTTTTTTGTCTAATTGATCTAAGTAGTCTAAGATGTCTGCTTTTCAATTTCAATGAACGGTTTAAAAAGAAAAAAGTAGTTTAAAACTACTTTTTCTTTTTGTGACGGTTAGCTCTCGCTCTTTTTTTTCTTTTGTGAGTAGCTACCTTATGTCTCTTTCTTTTTTTACCACTTGGCATATCGTGTCGATTTTATGATTAATTAATAGTATTATTTTGCTTCGTTGTTTGTTTTAACTCCTTCTACAAAAACTTTTGCAGGTTTAAAAGCAGGAATATTGTGTGCAGGAATTTTGATTGTGGTATTTTTAGAAATGTTTCTTCCTGTTTTTTCAGCTCTGGTCTTTACGATGAAACTTCCGAAACCTCTTAGGTAAACATTGTCACCAGTTTCTAATGAAGTTTTAACTTCTTCCATAAAAGTTTCTACTGTTGCTTGAACATCTCCTTTTTCAAGACCTAGTTTCTCTGAAATCTTTGCTACGATATCTGCTTTCGTCATTTTCTTTCCTATTTTTATTTTATAAATGATGTACTATTTTTTTGAGTTTGCAAATATAGGAATTAAAAAAATAATTAATCAAGCTAATTCGTTAAATTTTAATTACATAAACATTTACTTTTGCATTCTAAGTATTTTGCAATGAAATTTCATAACCTGTTGATAAAATGGTATTTACAAAACAAACGTGATTTGCCGTGGCGAAATACTGTCAATCCGTACCATATTTGGCTCTCAGAAATTATGCTGCAACAGACAAGAGTCGCTCAGGGAATGCCTTATTTTTTTTCTTTTACAGAGGAATTTCCTACTGTTTTTGATTTGGCTAATGCGGATGAAGAGAAAGTTTTAAAACTTTGGCAGGGGCTTGGATATTATTCCAGGGCAAGAAATTTACATAAAACAGCTCAGTTTATTGCAAATGATTTAAATGGAGTTTTTCCGGCTACCTATCATGATCTTTTAAAATTAAAGGGGGTCGGTGAATATACAGCTGCTGCAATTGCTTCTTTTTCCTATAATGAAGCTGTTCCTGTGGTAGATGGGAATGTCTTCAGAGTGCTTTCCCGTTATTTTGATATTGAATCCGATATTGCGTTGCCTGCGACTAAAAAAGAGTTTACCGCCTTAGCGCATGAATTGATGCCTAAAGATAACCCTGCAATTTTTAATCAGGCAATAATGGAATTTGGTGCCATACAATGCGTTCCTAAAAATCCAAATTGTGGTGTTTGTGTCTTCAATACAAGTTGTCTGGCATTGCAAAAGAAGAAGGTGGGAGTTTTACCTGTAAAATCTAAAAAGCTAAAAATTACAAATCGCTTCTTTAATTATCTGATATTAGAGGATATAGAAGGAAATACATTAATTCAAAAGAGGACTGCAAAGGGTATTTGGCATAATTTATATGAATTTCCTTTATTAGAAACTGATGAAATTGTCAACTTTGATTTTATTACAAAAACTGTTCAGCGGGGTATTTTGTCATCTTATGAAATTACCGGTATTGAGGCATGTTCTCACGCAACAATTATTCATAAACTTTCACATCAGCATTTACATATACAGTTCTGGAAAATAAAAGTGAATGATTATTTAGATAATGGATTGAAGTTTAGTGATTTAAAGTTATTTCCGTTCCCGATTGTTATTTATAATTTTATCGAAAAGGAAGAAATAAATCGTTAAAAAAAATTACCTTTGATACAAACACAAATGTTATATCATGAATGGAACATTAAATAAAGTAATGTTGATAGGCCATTTGGGCGACGATGTTAAAATGCATTATTTTGACGGAGGTAATTGCATAGGCCGATTTCAGTTGGCAACAAATGAAGTATATATCAATAAGACAACAAACGAAAAAATTACCTCTACAGAATGGCATAACTTAGTTGTGCGTAATAAAGCTGCGGAAATTTGCGAAAAATATTTGTCTAAAGGGGATAAAATATATATCGAAGGACGTATAAAATCAAGGCAATGGCAGGCCGAAGACGGAACGATAAAACATACTACCGAAATTCAGGTAACCGAATTTACTTTTTTGACAACCAAAAAAGAAACGGAACACAACAGACCACATCAGACTTCAGAATTACCCAAAAATACTAATTTTGAAAATACGAACGAAGGCTTACCTATTAACGATTTGCCTTTTTAATTGTTTAACTAATCTTTTTTAATTTGGACCCGGAGCCCAGTTTATTTTTTGCGTCTGCCGACACTAATCTGATCATAGGTTTTGTCGGAATATTTATTTTACTTTTTTTATCAGCGATTGTTTCTGGTGCTGAAGTTGCCTTTTTTTCTTTGTCTCAAAAAGAAATTGAAGATGTTTTGCAGGAAAATAATCCGAAGGGAAAAATAATTTCCAATCTTTTAGATAAACCAAAAAAACTCGCAGCAACATTATTAGTAACTAACAATTTTTTGAATATTGGAGTAGTAATCCTGTTCTCATTTATCGGCAGAAATATTTTTGCAGATATCAATTCGGCTTTATTAAAATTTGTTTTAGAAGTAATTCTTGTTACTTTTCTGATTTTGCTTTTCGCAGAAGTTCTTCCTAAAGTTTATGCCAGCCGGAACAATATAAAATTTGCCAAACGTGTCGCTTACCCAATTGCTTTTTTAAATAAATTACTTTCACCTGTAAGTTTGCCAATGCGTGCACTTACCCTATATTTGCACAATAAATTAGGGAAGCAAAAAACAAATTTTTCGGTTGACCAGCTTTCGCAGGCATTAGAACTGACTGATTCTGAAGGGACATCGAGCGAGGAACAAAAAATACTGGAAGGAATTGTTTCTTTTGGAAACACAGATACTAAACAGGTAATGAGCCCCAGAATTGATGTTTTTGCATTGGAAATATCAGAATCTTTTGAAGAAATTTATACAAAGATAATTGAGAAAGGATTTTCAAGAATTCCGGTATATTGTGATAATATTGACCAGATTGAAGGCGTTTTGTTTGTTAAAGATTTATTGCCTCATATTGACAAGGTCGAATTTGACTGGACAGCATTAATAAGAGAGGCCTTTTTTGTTCCTGAGAATAAAAAATTAGACAACCTGCTGAAAGATTTTCAAAGCCTCAAAAGTCATTTGGCCATTGTGGTTGATGAATATGGGGGGACGTCAGGTTTGGTTTCTTTAGAAGATGTAATTGAGGAAATCGTAGGAGATATCAGTGATGAGTTTGATGACGAACACTTGAATTTTTCTCAAATTGATGAAAAGAATTTTCTCTTTGAAGGAAAAATTAACTTAAAGGATTTTTACAGGATTATTGATGTTGATGAAGCTATATTTGAATCACACAAAGGTGAAGCAGAAACGTTAGCAGGTCTTATACTTGAAATTCTGGGCAATTTTCCTAAAAAAGACCAAAAAGTAACGTTTGAAAATTGTGTCTTTGAAATAGAAGCAGTTGATAAAAAACGTATTAAACAAATAAAAGTAACAATAGAATAAGATGTTAAAAAAAGCAATTTGGATAGCAATAATTTTGCTGAGCCTGACTGTTATAAGCTGTAAAGATGATGTATTGCCAAAACCCGCCGGTTTTTTGCGTTTGGATTATCCGGTAGCTAAATATGTAAATTTTGAAAATACATGTCCGTTTTCTTTTCAAATGAACGATGCAGCAGTAATTAAAGGTGAAAAGGAATGTGGTTTTGCTATTACGTATCCAAAGATGAAAGCTACTATTTATCTGACCTATAAACCCGTAAATAATAACATAGAAAAACTGCTGAAAGATGCTCAAAAACTAACTTACGAGCATGTTATTAAGGCAGATGATATATTAGAGCAGCCGTATTTAAACCCTGAAAAAAAAGTATACGGAATGTTCTATCAGGTGAATGGAAATGCAGCTACCAATTCACAATTTTATGTGACGGATAGTACTAAGCATTTCATTACCGGATCGGTTTATTTTTATACTAAACCCAATTTTGATTCTATAATGCCTGCAGCGAGTTATATTAAAAATGATATGCAGCGGCTCATGGAAACATTAAAATGGAAATAAAATTAAAAAACAAAGGCGTTCAATTTTGAGCGCCTTTTGTTTGAAATATCAGCTATTAATGTTTATTGTGCTGAAAATGCTTCTTTTATGAATTGTTGAAGACCTTTTTCTTCAAGTATTTCAATTGAGAATTCTCCAAAACGTTTTGGAAGCCAAATAATTCTGACTCCACTGGGAGAATTAAGGCTTTCCCGTGATAAAGGCTTTCCGTTTTCGTCCTCTGGCTGAACTCCGGAGGATATCAATTCATCAAATACAGCTTCAATATCCGGAGTAGAATAGCAGTGGCGATATATCGTTCCTTCGCCTTTGTTGTCTAACAGATTTTTTAAATTACCTGAAAAAGGCTCTACAAGCATAAATCGTTCCTGACCGATTTTTACAACAGCATATGTGACATGAAGTTCATCTCTTTCCCATGTAAATTTTTTTGAGATCTCAGCGCCAAGTGTTTTTGCGTAATAATTACATGCTGATTCAAGGTCATTAACTAAAATATCTATGTGACTAAACTTAAGATTCATTCTTTTTATATGTAGTGTAAATTGATGATTTTTTTATCGCTATTCTCAAGAGGATTATGCAGTTAAAATGTAATTGAAATATAATTCAGAAAAAAAAGACAGTAGTAAACCTGAGTTTAATACTGTCTAAAATTGTTTATTATCAGAATTAGATAATCGTCTTAATTACGATTTAAAATTCAAAACTTTATATGTTTTTCCGTCTCCGGTTTCCTGAACAACCTTTGTTAAAGATTCAGGATTTTGAACTGTTTTGTCAAAAGTTACGGTTGCTGTTTTTTTGTCGAAATCAACAGCTGCTTTTTCAACACCGTCAAGATTTGCTAATTCTTTTTCGATAGTTTTAGCGCATCCCATCGCACAAGTCATTCCTTCAATTGTAAAACTGGCTGTCTGTACATTTTCTGTAGCGATTGGTTTATGCTGTTTTGGAGCTTCTGTTTTTTCGCCTTTTGCAACTGCTAAACTTTTGTCTTCTTCTTTTTTACAGCTTACCAATACTAAGCCTGCAACGGCTAACGAGGCTATTATTTTTGCAAATTTCATTATATATAATTTTAGTTTGTCAATATGTTTGTTGCAAAATTAATAAAAATCAGAAGGTCAGTTCCTAAAATTATTACAAATTTGTAGTAAAATACGATTTATGGATGCAAAACAATTAAAGTGGTTTTATTTATTGCTGCTTTCGCTAATTTGGGGAAGTTCATTTATTCTAATCAAAAAGGGATTAGTAGGTTTAACGGCAATTCAGGTAGGTTCCCTCCGAATCATTTTTGCCGGTTTGTTTCTGCTTATAGTCGGGTTTTCAAGTTTAAAGAAAATTTCGCTGCGTCAATGGAAATTTGTTGCTCTGACTTCATTCTTTGGAACATTCATTCCTGCATTCTTTTTTGCCATAGCAGAAACTCAGGTGGATAGTTCGATTGTGGCTATTTTGAATTCGCTGACGCCTTTAAATACATTGGTTTTAGGAATTATATTTTTTGGAATTCAGTTTCAAAAACGCCAGGTTTTAGGTGTTTTTATCGGACTGATTGGCTGTTTGTTACTGGTTTTGAATGGCGCATCGAGTAATACAGGACAGAATTATTATTATTTAATTTTGGTAGTAATCGCAACGTTGTGTTATGCTATTAATGTAAATCTGATCAAGAGATATTTATCCGATTTGAATTCGTTGAGCATTACCACAGGAAATTTTGCAGTATTGCTTTTACCAGCCTTAATTATTTTAAGTACAACAGATTTTACACAAAGAATAAATCTGGACGTCACACAGCATTCTGTTTTATTTGTAATGATTTTGGGAGTTTTAGGCACAGGGATCGCCAATGTTTTGTTCTTTAAATTAATACAAATGTCTTCGCCTGTATTTGCAACTTCAGTAACCTATTTGATTCCGATAGTAGCTTTCTTTTGGGGTTTGTTGGATAACGAAATGCTGACTCCAATTCAGTTTTTTGGAGCCTTTGTTATTTTGATTGGAGTTTATTTGTCTGCGAAGAAGTAACTTTTGGTTGTGAAATGGTTTTTGTGAAATGTGAAATTTTGTTGTCGTGTAACCCTGAGCGAAGTCGAAGGGCGTCCCAATTGGAAAGGGCTTTGAATCCGCTCAGCCTAACAAAAAGAATATCAATAAAACCAGAAAGGCTGTCAATTATGACAGCCTTTCTAGTTTTTAAAAATCCTGGAATCTTAAAGAAAATCCTTCTCAGTAACTCCTTCATTTATTTTAATATCAGACATTTTAATATCTAATTCAAAACCTGCATTTTGTATTAAGTTAAAAGGAACTTTTACACCTTTTACTTCTTTGTAATCATTAAAGTAAGTTGTTTGTGTAGTCGATTGGCCACTTTGTTCTTTTATTTTGGTTTCGGCTACTTTTAACCCTGATTTTACATCATAAAAGTAAATTGTTTTGCCGTCTTTTATGGAGTAAGCGTCATTACTATTTATTTGCTCAATTCCGCTTACGGTTAAATCCGTTCTTTTGCTCAATTGTAACTCTTCAAAAGGAGCTGCATTAGCTTTCATTTCGGCTAAATCTGTGCCTTCTAAATTTTTACGTTGCCCTTGCTGCTCTACATAAGCACCTTTTTCGTTTACAACTTGTTTCATCAAAGCCATACTTCCCATAGAAAGAGAAACCATCATTTTTCCTCTCGAATCTAATTTTGAAACAAAACTTAAAGGACTTGGTGCCTGAGGAATTGTAGTTGTTCCGTTCATGAATAATGTTTTTACCGCAGAAACAGCTTTCTCTCCGCCAATTGCTTTGATATAATTGTCAAAAATGCTTTTTGCGGTAATTCCTGCAGGAGCTTCTTTTTTGGTAACAGGCTTGTCAACAGGATTTCCGTATTTGTCATAATATGAAATTGGAATTTGAAGTTTTTCTAAACCGGGAAGTACTTCGGATCCTTTACCAACAATTACAATTCTCATATTGTCGATTTGGAAATATTTATTCGATACACGATTAATATCATCAATTGTAACATTGTTGATGGTCTGAATGTATTTTTCGTAGAAATCTGCAGGAAGCTTTTCTGTTTCAATGTTTAAGGCATAACGCGCAACAGCCTGAGGTTTTTCAACCTGCATTACAAAACGCCCAATATACCCGGCTTTTACGTTTTTCAATACGTCTTCAGAAACTTTTTCGGTTCGGATTCTTTTAATTTCTTTTACAAATTGAACAACAGCACTGTCTGTAACGGCATTTCGGACTGCAGAGGAAGCTTTGAATTTGGATACATATTTTCCGCTTCCAATGTTTGAACTTGCACCATATGTCCAGGCATGCTGCTCTCGTAGATTCATATTAAGGTAGCTGTTGAAATCGCCTCCTAAAATTTGATTTGCAATTACTGCAGGGAAAAAATCAGGGTCACTCATTTTTAGATTTACAGTATTGACCAATGAAATTTCAGACTGAACCGCATTTGGAACATCTACAAAATCAATTTGAAGTCTGGAAACATTTTCCGGATTTGGATACGTATTTTTTGGCGCTGCTTGTTTTTTCCATTTGCCAAAAAGTTTTTCTACAGCAACTTTTGTATCTTTCAATTTAACATCTCCAATTACAACTAAATAGGCGTTTTCTGGAACAAAATAGGTGTTGTAATTTTCTTGAACATCAGAAAGTGTAACGTTTTTCAGGGTTTCTTCAGAAACAAATTCTCCTGAAGGATGATTTTTTCCAAAAGCCAAAACATCTACAACACGACTGGCGATGGCAGGAACACTTTTTTCATCAGCTTTAAGTCCTTCCAGCATTTTTGCTTTTTCTTTATCAAATTCATCCTGAGTGAAATTTGGCTGTAAAGTACCTTCAGCCAAAAGTTCTAAGACACGCCCAGAGTATTTTGAAAGAGCACTTGCAGAAGCTCCCTGCGATGAGAAATTGATGTTTGCTCCGTAAAAGTCAATTTCTTCATTAAACGCTTCTTTGGTTGTTTTTTTTGTACCGTTTCCAATCAGACTGCTGGTTAGTTCATCAACGCCTTTTTTATTTCCTTCGGTAAAAGGAGCGTTATCAAGTGTAAGATTAAAACTTACTCTTGGTAATTTATGATTTTCAACGACCAAAACTTTCATGCCGTTTGCCAAAACAAAAGTTTGCGGTTTTTTGATGTTGACTACTGGTGAATTTCCTGGTTTGGGTTGTGGACGATCTTGTGCTTGCATAATTCCGGTAAGGAATAAAAGGATTAAAATTGTATGTATTTTTTTCATGATTCGGCGCTTAGTTTTGAGCTTTTTTTGAAGGAACATAATCTAAAATTAAACGCTGATTAGGATTTAAATACTTTTTAGCGACTTCTCTGATTTCTTCTCTGGTGATAGAATGGTATAGGTCGATTTCTGTATTGATAAGATTTACGTCTCCGTAAAGCAAATAATAAGAAGCCAGATTTTCTGCAATACCTTCAACGCTTGCATTTGCATTGACAAAATTGTTGTCAAACTTATTTTGTAATTTTTGATAATCTTTCTCAGAGATTAAATCGGTTTGGATTTTTACAATTTCCTCATCCATTTCTTTTAAGATGTCAGCTGTAGTGTAAGTTCCCATCGGTAAGCCATACAAAATATACATTCCGTAATCTTCCTGGCTAAAACCAACAGCTCCAATTTGAAGTGCCATTTTTTTGTCATCCACTATTTTTTTGTATAGTTTAGAACTTTTTCCGTCACTTAAATAAGAAGAAATTAAATCTAAAACCCTCGCATCTCTGGTTTTCATTGATGGAGTTCTATAGGAAGCAACCACCATTGGAATCTGAATATTCGGATCTTCGTAAGTTGCGGTTATGGTCTGCGTAATTGGTTCCTCAGTATAAGTTTGTTTTTTCAATACTTCTCCTTTCGGAATTGGTCCAAAATACTTCTGAATCCATTCTTTTGTTTTTGTTTTGTCAAAATCTCCGGCAACTACTAAAACTGCATTATTTGGAGTGTAGAATTTTTTATTAAAAGCCTGAAATTCTTCCAGAGTGGCAGCATCAAGATCTTGCATAGAGCCAATGGTTGTCCATCGGTACGGGTGATTTTTGAACATGTATTTTTTAACCTCAGGTAAAATGTTTCCGTACGGCTGATTGTCGTAACGCATTCTTTTTTCCTCTTTTACAACTTCATTTTGAGTGTCGACACCAATTTTATTAATAATAGGATGCATCAGTCTTTCAGATTCCATCCACAAACCCAATTCTAAACTGTTTGATGGAAAAACTTCATAATAATAAGTTCTGTCGTCTGATGTATTGGCGTTGTTTACACCTCCATTTGCGGTAACGATTTTCATCCATTCGCCGCGTTTTATATTTTGTGTTCCTTCAAATAATAAATGTTCAAAGAAATGTGCAAAACCCGTTCGGTCCGGTCGTTCATCTTTTGATCCTACATGATACATTACAGATGTAATAACAACAGGAGCAGAGGGATCGTTGTGCAGAATAACATGCATGCCATTGTCTAAATTGTATTCTTCGAAAGCTACTTTTTGGGCATGAGCTACTCCGCCGAGCATTATTGCAGCACTTAACATCATTATTGAATTTTTCATAAAGATTAATAATTTATATTTTACCTATAATAAGTGTAGGTGTTCAAGAGTTGATTTATGTTACATCAAAAATAAGTTTTTTTAGTCATCATTTAAGAATAGGGATTTATTTTGGTTGTATTTTAACAATCTTTTACTTCTGAATCCTTTTGAAATGATGGTTCAAAGACTTGAAAAGCAGACTTTAAAGAATGAAAAATATTTTTGAAATAAGAGATTGCACAGTAAATTATTAATTGTATATTTGCAACCTTAAAAATCAATAAATCAATTTGGTATGTATGCAATCGTAGAGATAGCAGGGCAACAATTTAAAGTAAGCAAAGACTTAAAGGTTTATGTTCACCGTTTGGCTAATGAAGAAGGTTCAAAAGTTTCTTTTGACAAAGTTCTTTTATTAGACGATAACGGAAATGTAACTTTAGGCGCCCCAGCTATAGAAGGTGCTTCAGTAGAAGCTAAAGTGTTACAACACTTAAAAGGTGATAAAGTTATCGTTTTCAAAAAGAAAAGAAGAAAAGGATACAAAAAGAGAAATGGTCACAGACAATATCTTACACAAATTGTAATTGAAGGTATTACTGCAGCAGGAGGAACTAAAAAAGCAGCAGCTAAAAAAGCAGTTGTAGCAGAAGAAGCTCCGGCTACTGAAGCTGAAGCAGCTCCAAAAGCAAAAAAAGCAGCAGCTCCAAAAGCAAAAAAAGAAGCTAAAGAAGAATAATAACAATATTTAAACTCATACGTCATGGCTCACAAGAAAGGTGTCGGTAGTTCGAAGAATGGTAGAGAATCAGAATCAAAACGTTTAGGCGTGAAGATTTTTGGTGGACAGGCTGCTATTGCTGGGAACATCATCGTTAGACAAAGAGGTTCAAAACATAATCCAGGTGAAAACGTTTACATCAGTAAAGATCACACTTTACATGCTAAAGTTGATGGAGTTGTTAAGTTCCAAAAGAAAAGAGATAATAAATCTTATGTATCTATCCTTCCATTCGAAGCATAATCATTAGATAAATTATTATAGAAAACCCGTTCTGAAAAGATCGGGTTTTTTTGTTTTCTATAAATTGAAATTATCGGCTTGAATAAATAAAAAAGTAAATTTTATTCTTTTATTATAGAAGGCAGTACATAATCAAGTACAATTTTATCAGCCTGAGCGTGTCCATAAGGTTTATTGTAAGCTTTTGAAGTGATAATAATTACAATAGGAAGATCATTGAAGATTATAAACTCATTTCCTCCATTACCAGCGCAATAATACGTTTCGTAGTCTTTACCTTCAAAAGTAAAAGTCTTATTCCAAAACAAATAACCATAGAATTGATTCTCTCTTTCGGGAATTTGAATTTGATGAGTTAAAGTTTTTTCAACCCAGTCTGGAGAAAGAATTTGTTTGCCATTCCAAACACCTTTGTTTTTGTACAATTGAGCATATTTTGCATAATCAAGCGATGTCATTTGCAGGCTGCCTGCTGTATTAGGCACTTTTTGCGGAGTAAATTGCCATTGGTAATTAGTGATGTTTAATGGTTTGAAAAGTTTTTCATTAGCATATTTTTCTAATCCATTAGGAACAGATTTGTTTATAATATCGCCTAATAAAACTGTTCCGGCTGTAAAGTAATCCCATTTTCCACCATTGGTTTTGGATTTATCCATGGGTAAGTCTAAAGCGAATTTTACCCAGTTATCTGTAGGATACATGTTTTCTTCGTTTCCTGGCGAATCTCCATCTATGTCAGAACCTTCAAATGCAGAGCTCATGGTTAGCAAGTCTTTTATTTTTACACTATCTTTTTTTGTTCCGTAATTTGCAAATTTATTTAACTCGTAGAATTTGTTTAAAGTTTGATTTTCATTTTTAATATAACCATCGTTTATGGCAATTCCCATTAATGTTGATGCAAAAGATTTTCCTGCTGAACGGGTGTCATGCAAAGTATTTCTGTTTACATCATTAAAATACTCTTCAACTAAAAGCTTTTTATTATAAACGACAACTACACTTGTTATCTCTTTTAAACTATAATTTGCAATATCAGTATTAAGCTTTTCGATCTTTTTTTTGTCAAAAGGAAAATTGGAAACTTCCCAATCGCTGTTTGGTAATATAGGCTGAACTTCAATTTGTTTTGCCGTTAATTTTGGTATTTTTATAATTAGCTGGATTTCACCTTTTGCTATTAGATCTCCCGTTTTAGTTTCGTTAGTAATATCATTTTTAAGATAAGGCCGAATTTCTATTTTTAGTTTATGCGCACCTTCAGTCAAAGCTTTTTCTCCGCCATTATCTTTAAATCTGTCCCACATGTACATTGCCCACCAGTCTTCTCCTTTTGAGCTGGTAAGTGGAACCCTAAATGTCGTTGAAGTGTTTTTGTTGCCTCCTGATCCGAAATTGCATCCGAAATGAATATTTTCTTTATAAATAAACTTGTTGTCAATATAAAACGAAAATTGGAGGTTCCCTGTTTGTAAAAGCTTTTCTGCAGGTAAGTTAGGGCTTAATTGATGTAAATAATTCGTAACAGAATTATCCATAAAAACTCTGATGTTCAAGTCTGATTTGCGTTTTAATTCGAATGATTTGAGAAAATCAGATTCGGTATATTGATCTAAAGGAATATTTTCATTCATAAAGGTAATTTTGCCAATATTACGCTTATGTAATTCAGTCGTTATTCCATCGGTTTTTATCAGATTATTATTTTGTGCCAAAACAATGTTATTCAAAAATAGTATTGATAATAAAAAGATTTGTTTTATCATGTGATTTTTATAAGTGTTAAAATGTAAAACTACGGCGCAACAAATTCAAAAAATTGTACAGAATTAACATTTTACTTATTTTTTGAAAAGCAATTTTTTATGCTGAGAAGGATTTAAACCGTTAACTTCTTTGAATGATCGTGTAAGATGACTTTGGTCAGAAAAGCCACACTCATAAGCTATTTCGGTCAAAGATTTATTCTGCAAACCAATTAAAGACAATGCTTTCTCTACTTTTAATTTTCGGATATATTCACCCAAATTGCAATGAAAATATTTTGAAAAATCCCGTGAAAGATGAATAGGATGTATGTTTAGTATTTTTGACAAATAATCGAGCGTTATAGTTTCTGTGAATTGATCATGGAGAATTTCGTCAATCATTAAAACCCATTTAGGATTTTTATGTAAAGCGGATTGAGAATCACCATTTAGTTTTGACAGTATTTCGATCAATAAAGTTTGTGTGGAAAGATCAGATTGGATATCATCAATTTTAGTTGCCCAGAATATTTTATACATCAAAAGTTTTATGTCCGGGTTTAGAATCGAGGTACTTCCTTGCAAATTATTGCTGTTTATTGTCAAATCATCAAGCCATTTTTTTTCAATTTCAAGATGAAAACCTCTGGTAAAACCATCTGGTTTGATGTTGTAATGAGATTCCTGCCAATTGTGAAACAGAAGACTTCCGGGGGAGCAATTATAAACTTCTTTTTTATTGCCTTCTATAACATTTCCCTGCAGGATGAAAGTAAAGTAGGCATGCTCATGATAGTGCCAGTCAACTTTAGGGTGGGTATATACAGTATCTGTGAGCGTTATTCCTTCAAGAGAAATAGTTTTGTTAGTCTGACCATAAAATTCTCCCCTTTTTGACTGATTCATGGTTGTCTGTCTGTTTGTTATTCAAAACCAAAACTATAAATATAATTTAATAAAAAGAAAAACCTGCTCAAAAAAGCAGGTTTTAGATTCTATTGCTCATTATCTTTAGTTTCCTCAAGATCTTCCGTATTGCGGCCCACTTTTACTTTTGGATTATTTTGAGTTCCGGTAACAGTGAGTGGAATTCCAAATATACCTAATGGAGGTAATCCTAAACGCATTTTTAAATTAAGTTTTCCGTCTAAACTTGTTGTTCCTTCGATTCTTGGTCTGAAGCCCGCAAACTTAAATTTAAAACGTTCTACAGTCATGATGTTGTTTTTGATCGTAGTTTTAATGTCTACTTTAGAAACATCAGGGTTTTTCATTGATTCAGAATTTGTTTTTTTGCTCACTGCATTAAACATTTTCAATCCTCTTATTTTTATATCTTTTACAGAAAGAGTTCCTCCTCCAACTAATGATGGATAAACGGGTTCCATGTTTCCGTTAAGGCGTCCCTTTAATTGATAATCCAAAGAGACAATTCCCTGTGCTTTTTCGGCTGCACTGGCCATTTTTCTGAAAACATCAATTTCGTTATAAGCTTTTTTAATATCAAAATCCGAAGCTTTGATGCTGTAATCGAAATTGGCTTTTTGGGAAGTTACAGACTGATAATTGCCATTCATGACGACTTTGCAGCCTATTAAATTAAAACCTGTGTTTTGCATGCTCAGTTTGCCTTTATTCATTTTTAAATTTCCACTGGCATTTTGAAGAATTAGCTTGTCATAATATACTTTTTGGGCATTTGCCATCAATTGTAAATTCAAATTCGTAGGAATAATGATAACTCCGGTTTGGCTAACCTGAGTAGTTGAAGCTTCTGTTTTAGTTGGCGCTGGAGAAGTAATTGCAGCAGTATTCGACATAAATTCGTCTACATTAATATATCGTGCCGAAACTGTAAATGAACCTTTTAGAACTCCGGTTTTGGTAGTGGCATAATTAAAAACGTTTTGTAAATAGCCATTCATCTTAAAATCTGATTCTCCGTATGCGGCCAAAAAGTTATTGAAAGACATTTTATCCTGATTGATTTTAAAAATACCTTCCTTAATGATGAATTTTTTAGGAAGATGTTCAGATGCAATTCCAATGTTTCGTAATTCAAGAGTTCCTTTATTCTGAAGCTTGCTGTAATTTCCTTTTGTGGCATCACTTTGTTTTCCTTTTAAAACTAAATCTGCCTTTATAAAGCCATCCAGATCAAGTCCTTTTTGCGAAAAAACTTTATATATTTTGCTAATGTTTATCTCTCCTTTTGCTTTTACATCATAATTCAAATCATCAAAATTGCTTAAATCTGCCGACATAAAAATAGGTTTTCCTTCAAAGGTAAATTGAGCAGGTTTTAGTTTTACTTTTAAATCATCAAAAGTTCCTTTTTGATTGTCAATTGAGGTTTTTACCATGATATTGGTAATCGGATTTGGATAATATTTTGTTTTTATATATCCATTGTTCAATTCGATCAGGCCTTTGGTAGTAGGGAATAATCTGTTTTTTTTATCAAATTTTCCGTTGGTTTTAATGTCTCCGGTCAATGCACCTTTTAATGTAATACCAGGAATTCCTAAAGCTCTGCTTAATTTGTTAAGATCAATTTTGGCTTTAAAATCGCCATTTATATCAGGAGTGTTTGCTCCTTTTATATAGAATTTTGATTTTAGGTAATCCTTATTAATGTTTAAGGATAGATTTTTTGCATCAACAATTAAAAGATCCGGATTCAAAGATGGAACTTTTGTCTTAATGTCTAAATTTAAGTTTGAAACCGGAAAGGCGCTTTTGTCATAATTCACAAATCCGTTGTCTATTTTTACATCTAAATTTAAATCCGGGGCAATTTTTTGAGAGGCTATATAATTTCCCTTAAGTGTAAAAAGTAAATTGGTGTTTCCTTTTAATTCGGTTTTAGAAAGCCAGCTAATGTATTTTGGAGGAAAGGCAGTAAAAACATCATACAAATCACTGTTGTCAGATTTGATGACAAAATTCATATTGTAGCCATCTTTCAAAAAGTCAAAATTTCCTTTAAAATCAACCAAAAGCTGATTGATTTTCAGGTTGTTTTGTTGAAAATAAAAAGACAGGGAATTTACATTAACTTTCGTAATTAAATCAGCATCGATCTTTTTGTTCATTAAATAAGGTTCATCTTCATAAACAATATTTAGTTTTTCAATTTTAGCTTTCGAATACAAATCAAAAACCGCTTTGTTTAAGTCGCCTTTGCCTAAGTAATTGAAACCTAAAGCATCAAAATGCACTTTAGTCGATTGGTCGTCATAAATTATTTTACTGTTTAAAATTTCAATCCTTTCTAATTTTAAGGCAGTATCTGAGCTGTCTTTTGATTTTTCCTGCTGCGAAGAAGATTTGTAAATATTGTAATTTGCTTCTCCTTTTTTATTAACTTTTACATTAATAAACGAATCCGATAAATAAATCTGATCAATTTTTACCGCTTTGCTAAAGATCAGACTGGCAACGTTAATTCCAAAAGAAACTTCTTTGGCAGTAATGAACTTTTCGGTTGCGTAAGGCGATGACCCGTTCAGGTTTAAATCATTTAAAGTTAAAGTTAACGAAGGAAAATGATGGAAAAAGGAAAGTGAAACATCAGAATAATTAAGTTCGGCGCTAAGTTTTTCGTTCGCAGTTTTTTTGATTTGCTCTTTAATTTTATCAGCAAAAATGATAGGTGTAATAAACAACAATCCTAAAATTACAAAAAAGGTAATTCCTGAATACTTTGCAATTTTAAATAAAATGGATTTGGTTTTGTTTTTTGACATAACAAAAATGTTAGTATTATTGTATTGTGTATAGCTTAAAAATGAGAAAAGTACAGTGATTTATCCGTGTACTGTTTCATTTTTTCCATAATTGGTAATAATGGAACCTTCGTATTCGATCCATGCTGCCCATCGTTTATCAACATCAACATTGTCAGCATATTTTCGGGCAAATCCTAAAAATGTGGTATAATGTCCTGCTTCAGAAATCATCAAATCACGGTAAAATTTGGCTAATTCCTGATCTTTTATGTTTTCTGAAAGCACTTTAAAGCGTTCGCAGCTTCTGGCTTCTATCATAGCCGAAAATAACAAGCGATCACAAAGTGCGTCTTTACGGCTGCCATCTTTTTTCATGAATTTAAAAAGCTCATTTACATAATGATCTTTTCTTTCTCGTCCCAAAGTCAGTCCTCTTTTTTTAATTATGTCATGCACCATTTGTAAGTGCTCCAGTTCTTCTCTCGCAATTACAAGCATTTCTGTTACAAGCTCTTCTAATTCAGAATTGTACGTAACTAAACTAATCGCATTAGATGCTGCTTTCTGCTCACACCAGGCATGATCCGTTAAAATTTCTTCGATATTTGATTCGACGATATTCACCCAGCGTGGATCTGTGGCTAATTTTAATCCTAACATAATTTTTGCAGATTTATATTTTGCAAAATTAGTTCTTTTTTATCAGCTAAAATCAGGAAATATCGTGTAATTAAGCGTAAAAATGCATTATTTTGTAGTTCAAAGAATCAAAATGAATCAAACAAAAAAACTTTTAATAATTGGTTTTGTCTGGCCGGAACCCAATTCTTCTGCAGCAGGCGGAAGAATGATGCAATTAATTTCTATTTTCAAAGAAAATGGTTTTGAAATTACATTTGCAAGTCCGGCTTTAGATAGTGATTTTATGATTGATTTGACAGAATTTGGAGTTGAAAAGCGAAGTATAGAATTGAATAGCTCCAGTTTTGATGATTTTATAATCGAACTAAATCCGGATGTTGTTTTATTTGACCGTTTTATGATCGAAGAACAATTTGGCTGGCGTGTGACTGAAAATTGTCCTCAAGCGATCAGATTATTAGATACTGAGGATTTACATTGTTTAAGAACAGCACGCCAAAAAGCCTTCAAAGAAAACAGAACTTTTGAACTGAACGATTTGTTATCTGAAGAAGTGGCAAAGCGTGAAATTGCCAGTATTTTAAGATGCGATTTATCTTTGATGATTTCAGAATTTGAAATGGAAGTTTTAAATAATGTTTTCAAAATAGATTCAGAAATATTGTTTTATCTTCCTTTTTTAGTGGATGAAATGAAGGAAGAAGATCTTTTAAAATTGCCTTCTTTTGAAGATCGTGAGCATTTTGTTTTCATCGGAAATTTTCTCCATGAACCGAATTGGAATACGGTTCAATACTTAAAAGAAGTTATTTGGCCATTAATAAAAAAACAATTTCCCGAAGCTGTTTTAGAAGTTTACGGAGCTTATCCTTCGCAAAAAGTCCTGCAATTGCATCAGCCTAAAGATGGTTTTTTTATTATGGGAAGGGCAGCAGATGCAAATGAAGTAGTGAAAAAAGCCAGAGTGGTTTTGGCGCCAATTCGTTTCGGAGCCGGGTTAAAAGGAAAATTGTTAGAAGCAATGCAATGTGGGACACCAAGTGTTACAACAAATATTGGCTCAGAAGCCATGCATGCCAATTTACCCTGGAATGGTTTTATAGAAAATGATATTGCAAAGTTTGCAAAACAGGCAGTTTTATTATATGGGGAAGAAAATGTTTGGAAACAATCACAAAAAAATGGCGTTGCGATTATTAATGAATGCTATCAAAAAAATAAATATTCGGATAAATTAATTGATGCAGTTAGTTTATTATTGATTGATTCTGAAAATCATCGTCTGCATAATTTTATGGGAAGTCTCCTTCAGCATCATACACTGAAGAGTACCAAATACATGTCAAAATGGATAGAAGCCAAGAATAAAAAAGATTAATTTTTCTATTGTTTTTTTAATCAGCAACTCAAATATAGCTGTTAATTTTAAAGAATGTTTTATGTGTTTGATATTTAAATGTTTGTATTTTTTGTAAGCAAGATTGTACAGGATAGTTTTTGGTGTAAATAGTAATAATTTACTGACCATATTAACTATCAACCAAAATTTATTATGAAAAAAGAAATGTTTAAGAGGCAGTTTTTTGCCTCTGTGTTATTCGTTGGTTTAAGTTTTTTTGCGGGCTGTACAAGCGACAGTGAAGAAACAAATGCTGAAGCTGCGGTACAAAATGAAACTTATCAGGTTTCAACAGCAAAAGGTGGCAATTTATCTGGTGAAGTAACCGGTTCAACAGGAGCTTATGTGGCTAAAGTAAACGGTGTAACCAAGTACACAGGTTCTGATTATGTGGCTGCGATTCAGGCTGCAATTAACAATCTGACTTCAGGCAGGGATACAAAAGAATGGGTAACTGTTCGTGTTTCAGGTGCTTCGGGATCAACTGGCGGATCTCTGAAATATGTAAACATGGCCAGCTACACCGGGCTGGATTTTGCAAACAATACTTTCAATGCCAATAGTGGCGATGCTTTGGTTATCCCTGTTTGGGCAGACAGAAAAACTAATATTGAAGTAAAAAATCTTAAGGTTTCGGGAAAACCTCGCTATGGTATTTGGTTTAAAGGCTGCACAGTTATGAATATCAGTAATATTACAATGAATATTGGTGTACCTCAGACTGATTTAGGATTAGGAATCAGGGTCGATAACAGTACAGCTGCAACCAGCAATTTGACTATCAGCGGTACTATTAACATCACTGGCGGAGATAATTCTATTGAAACCTACGGTGTTGACGGTTTTTCTATTGGCAACGTAACTTCCAGCAATAATGCGGCTTGCGGAGTATTACTCAATCAATCCAAAAATGGGACAGTGGGTACGGTTACAGGAACGAATAACAGTACAACAGGTTCCGTTACAGGTTATGCGACTTTTCGTTGTGCGAATAATAACGGTCCAAATGTAGTTTGTAGTAAAGTATACTCCCGAGGCAGCGGACGCGGTTTCTTTAGCGTTACGGGCAGCAACGGATGTACTGTAAATACTGTAGATATTGCGAATACAGCTATTCAGGGTATTTTATTGCAAAATGCCAGCAATACAAAGGTGTTAGCAGGGACAGTAAGTAATGGACATCCTAATGTTCAGCATCAGAATGCAACGAATTGCAGTACTAAAGTAAACGGTCAGACTTATACGGCTGTGAACGGTACTTGGTAAATTATATTTTAAAAAACAAAGCGATGTGATTTTTTCACATCGCTTTTATTCTAAATTTCTTTCTATGAATGGATCAATAAGCCGTTTTATTTTTTTTATTTTTCTATTATCTTTTTACGGATGTAAAGATTCTTCTAAAGAACGTGTTAGGGATTTTGAAAGGTCTATTCCGCAACAAAATAATCTTTTTACAATTCCTCAAAAGGTAAAAAATGATTTTCTGCAAAAATTCCCAACCCTTGAAATGATAAAAAAAGAAGAGTATTCTAATCTTTTTTGGGATTTTTATGATCGCAATATGATTCCAAATGAATGTTATACGGATATTAATAATGACCAAATACTTGATTATGCTGTGTTGATAAAGGATGGTAATCAATTAAAATTAGGAATTATCTTGTCTTCAGATAAAGATTATTCATATTGGATTTCTCCCTTTTCAATGCAAAATATAAATTCTGACGGAGTGCATTTTTGTGTCTCCGTAAAACCTGCGGGTAGAACAGATGTTGTAAAAAAAGTACCTGAATCGCTTGTAATTAAGAAAAATGGATTTCTCATAAAGAATTTAGAACAGGATTGTTTTATATTTTATGAAACCAATAAAGAAATAAAGATGTTTAAAATGCTCTAGAATAATTGATAATGACACAAATTAAAGATATTTACAAAATAGCTGTTCTTCTTTTTTTCTTTTCTTTTTTTTCTTGTAAAAATGCTGAAACAGTAGAAGATTTAGATGGTAACATATATCATACAACTAAGATTGGAAAGCAGACCTGGATGGTAGAAAACCTTAAAGTCGCCCGGTTTAATAATGGAGATTCGATTAAAAAAATCACAAGTAATAAAGATTGGAAAAAGACAGAACAAGCGGGTTATTCTTTCTATAATAATGATGTTGCTTTTGTAAAAGAGTATGGATTTTTATACAATTACAATTGCCTTAAAGATATCCGACATATTGCACCAAAAGGCTGGAGGATTCCTACAGAAGAAGATTTAAGGGAACTGGAGGCGTTTATAAATTCTAATTCAATAGGGATTTTTTTAAAAGAAAAAGGGAATTCCCATTGGTTACCTTCTAATACGGTTGGCAATAATGCAACTGGTTTTAATGCATTACCGGGTGGGTATCGGGACGAAGAGGGAGCTTTTTATATGCTTAAGTCTAACGGATATTATTGGACTGCCAATGGAAGTTTTGAATTGTACAATTGGAGTGACAGAATGTTTCAGGCTTTTGCAGATGTAAGGAGAGACAGTGTTTTTAAGCAATATGGTTTTTCGGTTAAATGTATTAAAGAAGAATAGTTTTATAAGAAGTATGCTTTAAATCATACTTAAAAAGCATAAAAAATAATAGAAGTTAAAAACAAAAATTAAGCTTCCATTTTTCCAAATCCAACAGTTTCGCGATAAATTTGAGGTGAAACATCTGCATTGGTTTTAAAGAATCGGCTGAAATAATGCTCGTCGTCATAGCCTAATTCGTACGCAATTTCTTTGACCGTTTTATTGGTCATGTATAATTCTCTTTTGGCTTCAATAATAATTCTTTCCGAAATTAAATCGGTTAGTGTTTTGTTGAAATAATTCTTGGATAATTTGGCTAAGGCCTTTGCAGAAATATTCAATAAATCAGCATAATTTCCTGCTGAATGTTTAGTTTTGAAATTGAGTTCAATCGCATCTTTTAGATTTTGAAGAATAACAGGCTCTTTTGCATCAGGAACAGCATTCATTTCCTCTAATTGTTCTGTTTTTAATCTTGAAGCGGTAATCAGAAATATTTTCAAATACGAAATAAGCAATTCATATTGTGCTAATTCTGCATTTTTAATCTCAGCTTTCATTTGTTCTAAAACCATTTTAAAAGTCTGCGCAGCTTGATCTGTAACCTTCACATAAGGTGGCTGGTAAATGTTGTTGAATAAAACGCCATTGCAGGAAACTTCTTTTTGGTGCATATGAATACAATAAAAATCAGGATGAAAGTGAATCGCAATTCCTTCAATGGGTTCGCTTACACAAAGCATAAAGGGCTGATACGGAGAAAAGGCAAGGAGTGAATTTTCTTCAAAAGAATGTTCTGAAAAATCGGCTTTGACTTTGCCTTTACCTTTGGTTACCCAAATTAAAGAGTAATAATTATTACGCTGTAAGTGATCAAAATGAACGTTGTCCTCAAATGAAAGAATTTTGAATGCTAAATTACCGGTTTGCGGATTTATTAAAGTGGAAACATTTTGAGAACTCATAAAGTGCTGTTTTTAAAAATATAAAGATAGTCATGAAAAGAATTCACAACTATCTTTATAAATTGTTTTTGTGTTGGATTATTTTTGCAATTCTAAATTTGAAACTGCAGGAAAATCAATTTCAGTATTAGCAACGTTGTTAAAATAGTTTGTTAGAACGTTCAAAGCTACGTGAGCAATGGTTTCAGCAATTTCAGCATCTGCAACCCCTGCATTTTTAGCTTTATTTACATCATCATCATTTACCAGACCATTTTTACTGATTAATGTTTTAGCTAATTGTAAGATTGCCTCTGTTTTAG
The DNA here is from genome assembly GCA_963513545.1 of uncultured Flavobacterium sp. GTDB lineage: Bacteria > Bacteroidota > Bacteroidia > Flavobacteriales > Flavobacteriaceae > Flavobacterium. Next base: position 177,297 of record CAUPQW010000009.1, on the reverse strand, counting down.
CGTCAGTAGAATTTCCTGTTCTTGCTGCTTTTAAAACTGCCGGATCCGCTTTAACTAATTTTTCTCCAATAAAAGTATGAGCTGCTAAACAGTAATCACATGAATTGCTTTCTGAAACTGCCAAAGCAATTAATTCACCTGTTTTTGCACTTAATTTTCCATGGCTCAAAGCACCGCTTAAGTTTAAATATCCTTCAAGAACTGCCGGAGAATTTCCCATTGTTCTCATCATGTTTGGAACAACACCTAATTTTACTTGTACAGCGTTGAATAAATCTTTAGTTTTTCCTGTTACTTCTTCCGGGTTTAATGCTGTTAATCGTGTCATTTTATTTAATTTTTAATTGTTATTATTTGTTGTTGTCTTTTGACATTACAAAGTTGCGACGATTACAGATTTTAGAACATGGAGAATGCACGCTATGTGATGGACAATTTTCCCTCTCTTTATTTTGGAGTAAAACAGTATGATTTTTTTCAGGAGCTAATCCCGCTATCCGTTACAATCTTTTGTGCCGAACCCCGGCAAAAAAGGATTTTCACTACTATCGGGGCTAGGGCACTCGTTTTCATAAGAGCTTTCTTTGTTTTGTCAGGTATCACAAACTTTAGTAAAGTTCGTCGTAAAGCTCTTCCGCAATTTTGTCATTTCGAGGAACGAGAAATCTTCGCGAGAAGCTCGACAAAGATTGGATGCTCGTTGCGGAGTTACTTGCGAAGATTTCTCGTTCCTCGAAATGACAAATATTGTGTATAAAAAAGAGGTTTTTCCCAGGAAAAACCTCTTTGAAGATTATAGTTTTTACAATTTTATTTCAAAACACCTTCAGCATCCTGAATTGTCGTTGCATGATAACCAGATTTAGCTTTATCAAATATTTGTTTAGCCCAAACTTTTCCTTCTGGAGTTTTAATCATTTCTTTATAAAGCATCATGATAGAGCCAGTTCTGCTGCTTCCAATTAGAAATTGTTCAATTGCAGGATTTGCAGCTTTATATTGATGGCGAATTGCCTGAACGAACCATTGACGTTTAATGATGAAATTTCCGCCTTTTGTAAAGTTGAATTCTTTATCAATCGCCTCCATTTCTTTTGTTGTAATATCAGCAGGAAGATGATCTATAAAGTGCTGTTTCTCGGCAGTTGTAGTGATTTTTTTCTTCAATCCATTAACACCCGTTTCTCTCCAGCTTTTTTGAATTTTATCGATTGCATCAAAATCAGCTGAACTTACTGGAAGTATATTTGAAGGAATTCCGGGTTTGTAAATCCAGTCTTCCAATTTGATTTTATCTGCTAAAGCTTTGTCGCCTTTGATAAGATTTTCATTGATGTATTTAACAAAGTCCTCTGTTGTAATTGATTTGAATGCATGAGAATCGAAGTAGTTTTTAATAAACGGATCGAATTTTTCACGTCCAACCGCATTTTCAATAACTCTTAAAAAAGCATATCCTTTTACATACGGAATCATGCTGATTCCATCATCAGGATTTCTTCCAGTCAAACTCACTTTTAATCTTGTGTCCGGACTTGTATCTCCATATTCTGCAACATTATCAGTTAATTCTTTGTTTGTGATAACGTTTTGCATCTCAAATTCTTTTTTGCCGAATATTGCTTCTCCAATTCGGTGTTCTACATAAGTGGTAAAACCTTCGTTTAGCCAAATATCATCCCAGGTTGCATTGGTAACTAAATTTCCGCTCCAGCTATGACCTAATTCGTGTGCTAACAAACTTGTTAGGGAACGATCTCCTGCAATAACACCCGGAGTTAAGAATGTTAAATTTGGATTTTCCATTCCGCCATAAGGAAAACTTGGTGGTAAAACGAGTACATCGTAGCGCCCCCAACGGTATGGTCCGTACAATTTTTCGGCAGCAACAACCATTTTTCCAAGTTCAGCAAATTCCCAGGCTGATTTTTTTAGCATGGAAGGTTCTGCATATACTCCTGTTCTGTTGTCGATGGACTGAAATTCAATATCTCCAACTGCAATTGCCATTAAATAAGAAGGAATCGCTTTCTCTTGTTTGAAAGTGTAAACTCCTGTATCGTTTTTCTTCTGCGGATTTACGGCGCTCATTACGGCCAATAAATCTTTAGGAACGGTAACTTTTGCATTGTAAGTAAAACGAATTCCCGGTGAATCCTGACATGGAATCCAGGTACGGGACCAAACGCTTTCTCCCTGAGAAAATAAAAATGGTTTCTTTTTATCTGCAGTTTGTTCCGGTTTTAACCATTGTAAAGCAATAGCGTCTTTTGTTGTGCTGTAATAAATATTTACTTTGGTTGTATTGGGTTCAATTGTAATATGAAGTGGTTTTCCGTGAAATTCAGTGGCTGTACCAAGTTCAAATTTGGTTTCTTTTTCGTCATGACCCAGAGTTACTTTTGTAATATTTAAAGTGTTTTCGTCAAAAATGATTTCATTTCCTTTGCTGATATTGTCAATCAGCCAGGAAGCTTTTCCTGAAATAGTCTGCGTATCAAAATCAACTTTAATATCAAGATCAAGATGTTTAACAACTGCAAGTTCTGGTTTAGAATAACTGTGTTCGTCTGTAACAATTGCTGATTTTTCGGTTTGTTCTTTTTTCTGGCAGGCAATGGCTGTCAGAAATAAAGTTAAAAGGATTAGCTTTTTCATATTGTGAAGAATTGAATTTTGAGGATGAAAATTAAACAAAAAATCCCGTTTTGAATAACAAAACGGGATTTAAATATAAAATTAACAAAGAATTACGCCAGCATAGTAACCGGGCTTTCGATGTATTGTTTTAATGTTTGTAAGAACTGAGCCCCGGTAGCACCGTCAATTGTTCTGTGGTCGCAAGCCAATGATAACATCATGGTGTTTCCAACTACAATCTGACCATTTTTAACTACTGGTTTCTCAACAATTGCACCTACAGAAAGGATTGCAGAGTTTGGCTGGTTGATAATTGAATTGAATTCAGTAATACCAAACATTCCAAGGTTAGATACTGTAAAAGTACTTCCTTCCATTTCCTGAGGTCCTAATTTTTTGTTTTTAGCTCTTCCCGCAAGATCTCTAACAGAAGCACCAATTTGAGATAAACTCATCGCATCTGTAAATTTCAATACAGGAACTACCAATCCGTCTTCAACCGCTACAGCAACACCAATATTTACGTGGTGGTTGATGATGATAGCATCTTCTTTCCACTGAGAGTTAATTTTTGGATGTTTTTTCAAAGCTAAAGCACAAGCTTTAATTACCATATCGTTAAAAGATACTTTTGTATCAGGAACAGTATTGATTGTCGCTCTTGCGCCCATTGCTTCGTCCATGCTTACTTCGATCACTAAGTTGTAGTGAGGAGCTGTAAATAAAGATTCTGCCAAACGTTTTGCGATAATTTTACGCATTTGAGAATTTTTGATCTCTTCGGTGAAAACTTCACCGGCAGGAACAAATACTTTTGGTGCAGCAGATTCTTGTGGTTTTGCATCAGAAGTTGCTTTAGCAGCAGGCTGTGCAGATGGAGTAAAGTTTTCGATATCGCTTTTTACGATACGCCCATTTTCTCCAGAACCCTTAACTTGTGATAACTGAATTCCTTTGTCAGAAGCAATTTTCTTAGCTAATGGTGAAGCAATAACTCTTCCATTTGAAGTTTCGGCAACAGCTTCAGGTGCTTTTTCAGCAGCAGGAGCAGCAGTTTTTGTCTCTTCGGCAGGAGCGCTTGCAGTTGCAGTACCTCCGGCAGTAAAACCGTCAGCAATTCCGGAAATATTAGTTCCTGCAGGTCCAATGATAGCTAATAAGCTGTCAACAGGAGCAGTGTTTCCTTCCTGAATTCCAATGTATAATAATGTTCCGGCATTGAAAGACTCAAACTCCATAGTGGCTTTGTCTGTTTCAATTTCTGCTAAAATATCACCTTCAGAAACTGCATCACCTACTTTTTTCAACCAGGTTGCTACAGTTCCTTCTGTCATTGTATCACTTAAACGAGGCATCGTTACAACAACAACACCTTTTGGTAATTCAGCTGCCGCTTTTGCAGGGGCAGCTTCAGTTTTTGCCTCAGCAACCGGAGCAGCTTCAGCTTTTGGAGCAGCCGGAGCATCACCGCCAGCTAATAAAGCTGAAATGTCTTCTCCTTCGTTTCCAATAATTGCTAATAATGAATCAACTGGGGCAGTTTCTCCCGCTGGAATTCCAATATGTAAAAGAGTTCCTTCGTTAAAAGATTCGAACTCCATTGTTGCTTTGTCTGTTTCAATTTCAGCTAAGATATCTCCTTCGCTAACTTTGTCGCCTACTTTTTTTAACCAAGTCGCTACCGTTCCTTCCGTCATAGTATCGCTCAAACGAGGCATTGTTACTTTTATAGCCATAATATATGTTATAGTTTATGAGGTGTAAATGGATAGTCTTCTTGTGCGTATACTACATCGTATAATTGTTGTAATTCAGGATATGGAGATTCTTCAGCGAATTTCACACATTCTTCAACCAAATCCTTAACTCTTTGGTCAATTACTTCAATTTCTTCTTCTGTAGCATATTTTTGATCCATAATTACATCAAGAACCTGAGTAATCGGGTCAATTTTTTTGTATTCTTCAATTTCTTCTTTAGAACGGTATAATTGCGCATCAGACATTGAGTGTCCTCTGTAACGATACGTTTTCATTTCAAGGAAAGTTGGTCCGTCTCCGCGACGTGCTCTTTCGATTGCTTCTGTCATTGCTTCGGCAACTTTTACAGGATTCATTCCGTCAACTGGTCCGCAAGGCATTTCGTATCCTAAACCAAGTTTCCAGATATCAGTATGGTTTGCAGTTCTTTCTACAGAAGTTCCCATTGCATAACCATTGTTTTCAACGATAAATACAACTGGTAATTTCCATAACATAGCCATATTGAAAGCTTCGTGTAATGAACCTTGTCTTGCTGCTCCGTCACCAAAGTAAGTCATGGTTACACCGCCTGTTTCAAAATATTTATCAGCAAAAGCTAAACCAGCTCCTACAGGAATTTGTCCTCCAACGATTCCGTGACCTCCGTAAAAACGGTGTTCTTTAGAGAAAATGTGCATAGAACCTCCCATACCTTTTGAAGTTCCCGTTGCCTTTCCTAAAAGTTCAGCCATAACTCGTCTTGGATCAACTCCCATGCCTATTGGCTGAACGTGATTTCTGTATGCAGTAATCATTTTGTCTTTAGTCAAATCCATTGCATGTAAAGCTCCCGCTAATACTGCTTCCTGACCATTGTAGAGGTGAAGAAATCCTCTGACTTTTTGTTGGATGTATAATGCTGCAAGTTTGTCTTCAAACTTTCTCCAAAGCAGCATGTCTTCATACCACTTTAAGTAAACCTCTTTTGTAACTTCTTTCATCTGAATTCTTTCTTTTGCTAAAGTTGTTTTTTGTGTTATCAATTGTTAACCTATAACGCAAAAATAGTTTCCTCCCACAAATTTGCGCCCCAAGGGTCGGGATGCAAAAATAAGACATTAGATTTAAGAACTAAAATTTAAAAGGTACTTTTTGGCTTTTTTTGTTTTTTTTATAAAAACTTTTTGTCAAACATGAAAGGAAGTAGATTTTTTAGGGATGCTGACTGATAAATTGTGCCTATTTCTCCCATAAAATAGATTTCTATAGGGGTGTCTTGCTTGATTTCATATTCTGCGATTGATTGTCTGCATGAGCCACATGGTGGAATAGGAGCTTGTGTCTGGTTTGTATCCGAAGCTGCAGTAATGGCCATTTTTAAAATTTTAGCTTCTGGATAAACACTTCCCGCATGAAAAATTGCCACACGTTCTGCACACAATCCGGATGGATAAGCTGCGTTTTCCTGGTTTGAACCTAAAACTGTTTTTCCATTATCCAATAATAATGCTGTGCCAACTCTAAATTGTGAGTAGGGTGCATATGCTTTTTTGCGAATGGCTACAGCCTGATTCATTAAATTTTGAATATCATTTGGTAGTTCTTCTAAGTTGTCAAAAACCAAAAATGACGATGTTATGCTTATTTCTTTCATTTTTTTAAGGGAAAAAAAATCCAAATTTCTATTTCTAGGAATTTGGATCTGTTATTTTTATTTTCTTATTTGATTAATACTCTTCGTATTTTTCACCAAAATTAAAGGTTAATGAGAAGCGAAGTGTGTTTTCTAACGGATTTTTAACTTTCGAAGCAGAGAATAAATACGAAACATCCACTTTTACGACATTGTATTTAAATCCGGCGCCTAATGAGAAAAACTGTACAGCACCCTTTTCAGGACTTTGGTGATAATATCCGGCACGCATCGAAAATGAATCCTGATAAGTATATTCTCCGGCTAAACTATAGGTGATTTCTTTTACTTCTTCACTGAAGCCATCTGGGGCATCACCAAAAGATTTGAAAATTCCGGGTACCCAGCCTATAGAATTATATTTATTATTGGCTTCCTGAACACCATCACTTGCTCCTTCACCCGGCTCTATGGTACCATTGCCATTTATATCAGATGCAGGAGTGGGTGTAGGAATTTGTGGTGTAGGAACAAGTAGTTTTGTAAGTTCTACACTTACGGCTACTTTGTTGTAATCATCTAATATAAAATCAAAACCACCGCCTAATCTTAAATTTGCTGGTAAAAAGTTAGATCCTGCTCCGTTGGTTTCTTCGCTCAAATCATAATTAATTTTTGGTCCAAGATTCTGAAAATTAAAACCTGCTCTCCATCTTCCGTTAAAATTAGTATAGGCAAATTCTTCTGATTGGTAAAATCCGGCAACATCAAAGGCAAATGATTTTGCTGCAGACAAGCTTTGTCCTCCAGTTGTAATTCCTAAATTTGAATTAATAAACCTGGCGCCAACTGCCATCGAGAACATTTCACTTAATTTTAAGGAATAGGAGCCGTCAATGGCAAATTCTGCAGGTTTAACAACGTTGCCGGGGTCATTTTGGGTTTCTCTTAATTCGATATCGCCAATACTGAAATATCGAATGCTTCCGGCAAAAGCACTTCGTTCGTTGATTTTGTTGTAGTAAGTTACCTGACTTAATGAAATGTCATTTACCAAATCAGTTAAATAAGGAGTGTAGCTTACTGAGAAACCTTGTTTATCAATAGAAAATGCATATTTTGCAGGATTCCATTGTTGTGAGAATACGTCTGCAGATGTTGCAACTCCCTGGTCGCCAAGACCGGCTGCTCTGGCATCAGCAGCAACTTGTAAAAAAGGAACTCCTGTTGTAATTGTTCTGGTTTGTGCGTTGGCAAACGATATAATAATAAAATAAAATAATAATAAAGGGGATATTTTTTTCATTTATATTAAGTAAGGTGTTAGTTTATGTTTGTTGGTTGTGCAAATATATATTATAGAATAACAAGTTTTTCATACTTTTCTGCTTTTTTATTTGTTAAACTGGATTTAACTGTGAGCTTATAAATATAAACTCCTTTTCCAATTTTATCTCCAAAATCGTCTTTTCCGTCCCAGGTAATTTCCCTCGATAAAAAACCTTCAGTAGTTATAATTTGATTTTTTGTCCAGACTACTTTTCCTGTTATAGTCATTACCTGTACCTGAACATCTAAAGGCTCATAAGGTTTGTTATGAGAAAACCAAAATTGAGTATAGGTAGAAAACGGATTAGGATAATTAAGAACGTGAGTCAATTTAAGTGATTCGTCACCAACGACTATAAATTGTATTTCACTTGTCACCGGATTGTTGTAAACATCCCAGGCGGTAAAACTTATAGTGTGTATTCCAGCACTTAAATTACGTAATGGGAAACGTAAATTTCCATTAGTGTAATCATCTAATTTTGTTTGATAATAATCATTCAAAATATAAGGATTGCTAACATCTCCATCTAAAATAGCAATAATATCATGGCCAATTCCACTTGCTGTGTTAATCCCGTTTTCGTCTTCAAGAAGCGCTAACAGAAACGGGGAATCATTTGTAATTCCTCCAGACACAAAAGTTTCATCATTCATATATAACTGCACTTTTGGACTAATATTGTCCTGAGGAGCATTTTCGTTAATTCCTCCAATTTTTATAACGCCATTATAGCCTGATTGGTTTTCTAAAACATCGCTTTTTTTGGAATAAAAGCTAATTCGGCCATTATTAACAGGAATTCTTATGTCTCTTGGGACTACAAAACTAAATTCAAACTGCCCGTTTATAACAGAAGCATTTCCTCTAAAAATAGTTTCGCCCTGGGTTTTAAACTGTATTGGAGGGCTAGAACCATTATTATTTAATGTGGTGTTTGTAATTAATTTGTCAAAAATAGCAGTCGAAAGTTCTCCATTATAGTTGTTTAGAATATTGTTGTTTTCATCAGTAATTTCACCTGATATTTTAATTTTTGCTAAAGATTTAAAATCTTCAATAGTTCCGGAAACAGCTACGTCATTTACTTTTGTTAAGTTAATTTTGGGTTTAGGAATGGCTAGCATTATTGCAGGATCTCCTAAGTATAAAACAACGTTACTCGAAGTACTTGGGGTTTCATTTTTCGAAACCCGAAGTGCCTCGGCAATAGATGTGTATTGGTTGGCTCCGTAAGACAAGAGGTTCTTTGCTAAGATGTCATTAAAATTTTCGGCATTGTATTGTAAGATTGAACGAATAGTGGTTACTAATGCAATTGCACCACCTTTTGGATTCCAAAAAGTATACTCTCCGGCGGTTGGATGTGTTGGGTCATCAAAGCGAGAGAACTCACAGGTAATGGTTATGAATAAAGGATATTTGTATTGATTGCTTAAATTTTGACCATCTGATTTTTCCCAAATTCTTTCACTAGACAGGCCATCTTCTCCACCATGACCTAAATAGTTAAAAACCAATGCGCCTTTTTCAAAAGCATTAAAAAAATCTGTTCTTGCTTTTGGATACCTTGAACCTCCTGCTGATGCTTCTTCTGTATAGGAGTCCAGGAAAATTTTGTCAATATTGAAAAAAGGTTTCTCGACAGCAATTTTATCTGCTAAAGTGTTTTGACGTGATTGTAATGTAGCATCCGAAGCTTTGTCAGAATCATCACTAATTAAAACAAAATTATTTCGCCAGTTTCCATATGACTTGGCATTGTGGTATTCTAAAACTTTATTAACCATTTCTTCTGCCTGGGAGTTGTCAGAGACAAGCATTCTTCCTACTGCAATATCAATTCCAAATGCGTAGTTGGTTATGTTTCCTTCGTTATTGTCCATTAGGCCGTAAAAATCGTCAGATGCGAATGAACGCTCTGCAACAGTCTCGCTGTTTAGTGCATGATAGATAGGTACAATGTTGTTGTTGTTAGAAATGCGGTTTTTGTAATCGAATGAGGCATCGCCAAATAGATTTAGATATTTTACTCTTTTATCTGAAGAAGAAGCATTTTTGTATACATATTTTACACAGTTTCTTATTGCTGCAATATCTTGTTTTCCTGAAGAAAACTCCTGATAGATATTTTCAAGTGTAACAGTCTTTACGTTTAATTTTGAATAAGTTCTATGAAAATTAGCTAGTTTTTCAGCCTGAGAAAGTAGAGATTTTGGAGTAATAATTAAATAATCAATGTCTTGAAAGCTATTTTGAGAATTTTTTAAAAGTGTTCCTTTTAAGTTTTGATTTGCAATTTTTGATTGTCCTTCTCTTGAAGGAATATAATAATCTGCCGGATCAATTGCTATATATTTTCGAATTTCGCCTAAAGAAGCTTTGAAACTTAAATTGTTCAAATTGCTGTTTTCAATTTTCGATACATTATATAGATCCGTAATATCCCAAATTTGTGAAATGTTTGAAGTGTTCGATACATTATAATTAACAATGCCAGTTGTTGAGCCTGCCAGATCGTATTGAAATTGGAACTGCTTGCCGTAACCTGTTAATTTTCTTTTAGCTGTTAAGTTAATATAATCAAGGTATCCTTTAGAGCCTGGTACTCCATTATTATTATAGGTGAGTTTTATTTTTATATTTTCAGATCCGGTAAAGCTTGTGTTTCCGGGTAGACTTCCGGTGTTAAATTTTGATTCAGAGCCGGAGCTAAGTGAGCTGAAGAATATGTTTCCAACGCTTTGACCGTTAGCAGAAATGTCAAAAGAAGTACTTGTAAATGCAGCAGAAGCTGTTAAAACTTCTATTTTTACAGGGGTCGAAGTTTCAATATTAGGAAAATTAAATTCAAATTCTTGTTCCTGATTGATTTCAAAAGATTCTCCAAACCATTGTCGTCCGGTGTTTGCAATGTTAGTTTTGTCGATTTCGTGAAATTGATGATCGTCGAAAGTGTTTAATTCTAAAGTACTGTTTCCGGTTGGAAGGGGCATATTCGAAATTCTTTTCCCGTCACCTCCCTGTGTGGTAATATAGTAATAAGATTTAGTGTCGTATAAGTTAATATTGGTTTGGCTTTCGGTATTCCAATTGCTAACTCCTTCAGCGTAAAAAAGAATGTAATCTTCGTTATTAAAACTGCCGTCATTCTCACCTATAACCTGAATTGCATTTTCCGTTAAATCTTCCGGATAATAAGTGTTATTAGATAAAGGAAGCATTCTTCCCCCATTTCCATAAATTTTAATTTTTTTAGGATCATTTTTGCCTGCATCAAAACCAAGGCTTTGTAAAAAAGATTTTGAAATTTTATAGACACCGGATTTTTCAATATAAAAACGATACCAGTCGCCAGAGGATAAAACCGAATTTGAAATACTATTTGATTTTAAAGTTGTAGCAGAGTTGTTGCTTTTTGAAGAGTTGTCGGTTACTGTTATTGAATAAGAGAAAGATTTGATTCTTTTGAAGCCATTTCCTTCAGATATAATTGGGGATAAAGAGATGAAGCCTTGTTTTTCATCTCGAGAAGTAGCAATTAGAAGAGTCGCGTTTGGCTGTTTTGGAATGTTTGTTAATGCTAAATCGCCTAAATCTGTAACCGAAACAGGTTCGTAAACAATATTGGTGATTTGAACGTCATTATTGCCTGAATAATCCGAATAATTAGGTTTAAATAATAACGATATGGTTTTTTTAGTAAGGTCGTATCGAAAATTATTACCTGTAAAGGAAGGTATTGTTGTTTTGAAATCCCCAAAACTCATCTCTTTCTTGTTTTGCCAATCTATTGTAAGGCTACCGTTTTTCTGGGAAAATACAAAAAAAGGAGCTAAAAAAAGATATAAAAGTATGGTTTGTTTCATAGTCAAAGAAAACGAAATTAATTTTTAAATATTTTAGTAAGTAAAAATATAGTATTTAATGTTATAGTAATAATAAAAAGTATATTTTTGCGTTTCGAAACTATAGGTTATTTTCTGGTAAAAAAAACAGCTAAATAAAATTATTAGAACACATGTTGCTAATTAAATGTTAATTATTATATTGCAGCACCTAAATTTATCACCTAAGAATGAGTATGAAAGTAAACAAAATTGTAGCCTTGCAAGTAATGATGTCAATAGTATTGATGTTGGGCACGGCTAGTTGTAGCAAAAAATCAAGTTCAAGCCACGCTTCAAGAGCAACAGGTTGGGACGTTGACAGTCAAAATGGAACGGCTGCTAGAAATGCAGGAAAAAAACAACAGGCAGGACCTGGTTTAGTTTTCGTTGAAGGAGGTACATTTACTATGGGTAAAGTACAGGATGATGTTATGCATGATTGGAATAACACTCCAACTCAGCAACACGTTCAGTCGTTTTACATGGATGAAACAGAAGTAACCAATGGTATGTATTTGGAGTACCTTGAGTGGCTGAAAAAAGTTTTCCCACCTACAGAAGAAAGCTATAAAAATATTTATGCCGGGGCATCACCTGATACTTTGGTATGGAGAAATCGTTTAGGATACAACGAAACGATGACAAATAATTATTTAAGACATCCTGCATATGCTAACTATCCGGTAGTTGGTGTTAATTGGATTCAGGCAGTTGAATTCAGTAAATGGAGAACTGACCGTGTTAACGAAGCTGTTTTAGAAAAAGAAAGATATATTAAAAGAGGTGCCAAAACACAAGATGTTAGTGCTGAAAGTTTGTTTAATACAGAAGCTTATCTTGCATCTCCATCTACTTCTTATGGAGGTAATGAAGAAATAGTGCTAAAGAAAAGCCCTAATGGAAGAAGACCTAAAAAAGGTAAAGATGGTACTGTAGAAGAGCAAAAAAATGTTTATGCACAACGTTCTTCAGGTGTTATTTTACCAGAATACAGACTTCCTACAGAAGCTGAATGGGAATATGCAGCAGCTGCAGATGTTGGACAAAGAGAATATAATATTTATAAAGGACAAAAGAAATACCCTTGGTCCGGAGATTATACACGTTCAGCAAAACGTAAAAACAGAGGAGACCAATTGGCCAACTTTAAACAAGGAAATGGTGACTACGGTGGAATCGCCGGATGGTCAGACGATGGTGCAGATATTACAAACAATGTAAAAAGTTATCCTGCAAATGATTTCGGTTTATATGATATGGCTGGTAACGTAGCAGAATGGGTTGCCGATGTTTACAGACCAATAATCGATAACGAAGCAAATGATTTTAACTATTACAGAGGAAATCAATACGCTAAAAATAAAATTGGTAAAGATGGTAAGTTAGAAATTATCACAAAAGATAATATCAAATACCAAACTTTAAGCAATGGTAAAGTAGTCGCTACAAATTTACCAGGAGAAATAGCTCGTGTTCCTGTTGATGAAAATGAGACTTATTTGAGACAAAATTTCAGCAAAAGTGATAATATCAATTATAGAGATGGTGATAAACAATCTTCAAGATATTATGACTTTGGAGATTCTGAATCAGGTGATAGCACTAAAGTAGCTATGTACAACTCTCCAATACACAATGTTACTACAGATAGTTTAGGTAATATGGTGAGAAAATATGACAATTCAAGCAAAAGAACAACTTTGATAAACGATAACGCAAGAGTTTATAAAGGAGGTTCGTGGAGAGACAGAGCTTACTGGTTAGATCCAGCTCAAAGAAGATACTTTCCTCAGGATATGGCAACTGATTACATCGGATTCAGATGTGCAATGTCTAGAGTAGGTGCTAAAACTGAAAGAAGAAAATCACCAAGGAATTAAAATTTAGAAATTCCAAAATAAAAAAATTCCAAATTCCAAAGCTGCGTTCAGTAAGGAATTTGGAATTTTTTTATTGTTTTTTTTATCTTTATAATCTAAATAATTGCTTATAAAATGAACATTAAAGAAATTCATAACTTATTTTTAAAATGTAAATCTCTTTCAATTGATACACGTAAAATTGAAAAAGATTCTATGTTTTTTGCTATCAAAGGAGAAAATTTTGATGCCAATGCTTTTGCTAAGGAAGCACTTGAACGTGGGGCTCTGTTTGTAATAATTGATAATCCGTCATATATAATTGACGAGAGGACAATTCTGGTAGAAAATAGTTTAGAAACTTTACAGGAGTTAGCAAAATTTCATAGGCAATATCTGAAAATTCCTATTGTTGCATTGACAGGAAGTAATGGTAAAACAACGACAAAAGAACTTATAAATGTTGTTTTGGCGCAAAAATATAAGACGAAAGCAACAGTCGGAAACTTAAATAATCATATTGGAGTTCCGTTGACCTTATTATCTTTTACAAGTGAAACTGAGATTGGAATTGTAGAGATGGGAGCTAATCATAAAAAAGAAATTGAGTTTTTATGTTCAATAGCCCAGCCTGATTATGGTTATATTACAAATTTTGGAAAGGCTCACTTAGAAGGTTTTGGGGGTGTTGAAGGTGTGATTGAAGGAAAAAGTGAGATGTATAAATATTTATTTGAAAACGATAAATTGGCTTTTGTTAATTTGGATGATCCTATTCAGGTTGAAAAATCAAAAAAAATAAAATTATTCACATTTGGTTTGCAGAATAATCTTGCTGATATTAATGTTCAGGAGATTCAAGCAAATCCGTTTGTTGAGATTAATTATGAAGATTTTTTTGTAAAATCTAATTTGATCGGACTTTATAACGCCAATAATATTAATGCGGCAGTTGCTATCGGAAATCATTTTAAAGTTGAAAATAGTGATATTAAAACTGCAATTGAAAATTATACCCCAACCAATAATCGATCCCAGTTATTAAAAAAAGAATCATTTGAAATTATTCTGGATGCCTATAATGCTAACCCAAGTAGTATGGCTGTGGCGATAACTAATTTTTTACAATTAGATAATCAAAATAAAGTGATGATTTTAGGCGACATGTTTGAGCTTGGAAGTGAAAGTCAGCAAGAGCATAAAGTTATTGTTGATTCTTTAGAAGATCAGGATAAATCTGTTTGTTATTTAATTGGAAAATCATTTTATGAAAATCGTATTTCTAAAGAAAATCTTTATTTTTTTGAAACTTTTGAAGATTTTTCCGGATACTTAAGAGATAATAAATTAAAAGCAAAAAGTACCATATTGATTAAAGGATCGCGTGGTATGGCATTAGAAAGAACTTTGGATTTTCTTTAATATAGGATTAAATTAAGACCTCAAATTAGGATTTAAAATTTAAGGTCTTGATTTAAAATTAAAAATTAGTTTTGTTCGTATGAGAATGTTGCAAAGCAAAAAAGAAGTAAATGAAAATCAGTTAATGTTCCTGCAAGGTCTTTTTTGAGACCTTGTAGGTATCTCTTATCATCAGTATTCATACCTACAAGGTTGAAAAAACCTTGCAGGATATCTAATAAATAACAAATTATTGAATAATCGAACTCAGGTTAATAGTAAAAATCAAATTTATGTTACCGAACAATTGTTCGAAAAGTTAGATTTACTCTTGGTTTTGAAGTAGTTTTTGTTGGAGGAAGGCGGTGTAGCCAATGTGTTTGAGTTTCGTCTTTCATAACTAATAAACTTCCATGTTCTAAAATTAAAGAAACCGTTTCTTTGGTTTCTTTATGTTTAAAAGCAAACTTACGTTCGGCTCCAAAACTTACAGAACCAATCGCACCATTTTTCTTTAAATCTTTTTCAGCATCGCTGTGCCATGCCATTCCTTCTTCACCAGAATGATATAAATTCAAGAGGCAGGAATTGAAAATTTCTCCTGTTTTTTCTTCAATGATTTTCTTTAATTCTAAAAGTTCAGTAGTCCAGGGCAACGCTTTTTTAGTTGTATTGGAATACGTATATTCAAATTCCTTATCGCCATACCAGGCTACTTTTCTTTTAGTCAAAATTAATTTTCCAAAAATAATGGCTTCGTCATTTTTCCATTCAATGGTGTTCAGAAATGTATCACGATAAAAATCAGATTTGGCTCTCGAAAACAATTTTCCATAATAATTCACTGTTCCGTCTTTTGGAAGCAAATTCGTATTTTCGTCTGTCTGCGGATTAAATAAGTCCATTTTCCAGTTTTGATAATCGGTTTTCATACAATGTCCGCAAGGTCTGAAACCTTTTTCTTCAGCTTCATTTTCAGATAAAAAGAAAACACGGTTTTCGCGTTTCATTCTTTTTCCCGAAGAACATTTTAGAGTTCCGTAGATTTTTAATTTTCGGTTTCCACCAAAGCAAATTTCGCCTTTTTTAATTTTATTTCGGAGATCAATATCTGAAATTTTACAATGTTGTATCATTATAGGTTATAGGTGTTTTGTCGTTGAGATACATTGCATCGCAGTGCATCTCTACAGACGTATGATAGGTTTATGATTTAAGATAGTGCATCATGAAATATAATACCTAATGTATATCTTTCACCAGAATGAATCTCGCTCACACCATGTTTCATGTTCACACGATAATATCCTTTTGTGCCTTTTATAGGTCTGAAATTCGTCGTAAAAATCAAAATATCTCCTTTTTTAGGTTTTAAAACAATGGCTTTTGATTGTGCTCTCGGTGTTTGCTGCGTTAAAACAAATTCGCCACCTGTAAAATCTTCATCGGGTTCATTTAGAAAAAGGACAATTTGAATTGGAAAATAAATATCACCGTATAAATCCTGATGCAAAGTATTGAAACCGTTTTTTCCATACTTTAGAATTAAAACGGTTGCTTTTAATTGATTATTTTCATGACATTGTTTTAATAGTTCCTGATGCGTAAGAGGGAAAACGGTATTAATATTCAAAACTTTCATCCAGGAATTAGCAATCGGAGCCAGTTTTGAATAAATCGAAGTTCGAATATTTTTAATCAAATCAGGTAGTGGATAATTGAAATATTTGTACTCTCCCAAACCAAATCGATAGCGTTCCATGACAACTGTTTTTCGATATAAATTTGGGTCTGAATAATTCATTTTTAAAGCTTCACATTCTTTATTACTCAGAATGTTTGCAAGAATTGCAAAGCCATTTTCGTGCATAGATTCGGTGATGCTTTCCCAGTTTTGAGAAGCAATTTTTGATTGTATATTTGGCATAAAGAAGTTTTTTGGTATTTGAATTTCGTTTTATTGTAGAGACACGCTCCAGTTCGTCTACTCAAGATTGTCGACAATAATGATTACGAAACGTTACACGTATTGCAGTGCGTCTTTACAATATATGTGCGCGAATTTATTAAGGATTTACCTGTGCGCCTTCCCAGCCAATAATCGCTGTTTTTCGGGTATTTCCCCACATATAACCACCAAAGATTCCAGAAGATTGAATCACACGGTGACACGGAATCAAAAAGGCTACAGGGTTACAGCCAATCGCAGTTCCAACAGCACGTGAAGCATTTGGTTTTTCGATTTGCCGGGCAATAGAAATATAAGTAGAAAGCTGTCCCATTGGGATTTTTAGCAGCGTTTCCCAAACTTTTAACTGGAAATCAGTTCCTTTTAAATGCAGTTTGATTTCAGATAACTGGCTCCAGTCATTTTGAAAAATGAACAACGCATTTTGCTGAATTAAATCTAGTTTTCTATTAAATACAGCATTTGGAAATTTTTGATTTAAATTTTCAAAACCTACTGCTTCACTCTCGGCAAAAGCCATAAAGCAAATACCTTTTTCTGTAGAAGCTACAATAATATTGCCAAACGGACTTTCGGCATAACTGTAATTAATAGTTAGATTTTTTCCGCCATTTTTGTACTCTGCAGGCGTCATTCCTTCAATATTTATAAATAGATCATGTAAACGACTTGTTCCGGATAGTCCGGTTTCAAAAGCGGTTTCAGCAATGGTTGCCTGATTTTTTTTTAATAACTTTTTGGCGTGTTCGAGACTTGTATACTGCAAAAATTTCTTCGGACTTGTGCCTGCCCATTCGCTAAAAAGTCTCTGAAAATGAAATGGGCTCAAATTTATTTTCTCCGCAACATCATCAAGATTTGGCTGATCTTTAAAGTTTGTTTTGATATAATCTATAGCTTCGGCGATACGATTATAATTGATGTTTTCCTGTGTGTTCATCTTCTTCAGTTTTAGAATACAAATATCGATTGGTTTTAGAAGGAATAAAATCCGAAACTTGCTCTGTTTTTAATGAAGCGTTCTAAAGGGTTTACACAAAGTACGTTGTTTTTTGCCTGTAAAGTAGCAAAGACGTAGAGCTTTTTCGTCAATTTGATGAAGGACGGTTCTTGGAAAGTAGCGCAGCAAAGATTAGTGAAAATTTAAATTTTGCGTCTCTGAGATGAATGCGTTTGAATATTAAAATTAAAAGCTAAAAATCATTTAAGATTATCTTTCGCAGCAGAAACACTTGTTAATTTATATCCATTTTCAGTTCGGAGAAATTCAAAATGGTCTTGTCCATTATCGATTTTGTTTTTTGGATTAATTACAATGCTTTTGACTGGATATTGCCATTCTTTCGATTCATTGCAATTGTTGAAATACAAAGCGTATTCACTTGATTCAAAAATAAACCGATTGAGTCCGTTGGAAGAGACAAAATAATCTGTTTTTGGATTTTTGAGTTCCTGAAGTTTTAACTTTAAGGAAGTAAAATTCTGATTTATAAATTTAATTTTTGATTCACTAATCCACCCGTTGGATTCTTTCCAATAGATGATTTTGTCAAAAGAATGTTTTTCTAAATTAGTTTTGGATAAATCTGAAAGTAAAGTGTTCTTGAGCCAATATGTAAATTCTTTTTCATAATTGATGAAAGAATAATATTGGCCTTCGACACT
This sequence comes from uncultured Flavobacterium sp., assembly GCA_963513545.1. Classification (GTDB taxonomy): domain Bacteria; phylum Bacteroidota; class Bacteroidia; order Flavobacteriales; family Flavobacteriaceae; genus Flavobacterium. The sequence continues at coordinate 159,168 of CAUPQW010000009.1, read as the reverse complement.
TAAGAAATATTCTCTTGTTTCATCTTTGCCTTTTTCTTTTGATTTTTCTAAAGAATAGAAATTCAGTTCATCATTATAAGGAAAATTTTCAATCAGAATTTTATTGTTGGTATTAATTAGAAATTCTTTCCCTCCAGTCCAGAAAAAATGCTCACCATCGATTTCTTTTTTAGCATCTTTTAAGGCGATTACCATTCCGTTTCTAACTTTGGTTAAATTATTATAATCAGCGGGAATTATAATTTTTCCATCACCGTTAAACATTCCCATTTTGTCTGTTTTGGGATCTCTAAAACGAATAAAACCTTCATTTTCGCAGTCCGGGCTATTGTCAAAAACATATAAACTGTCGAGGCCAACTATTTTTCCGGTTTTGGTTAAATAATAACTTTTCCAACTGTCATTGTATTCCTCTGTAACTGCAATAATATTTTCAAATTTATGAGCCGTGGTCATTCCCATAAATTTTGGTTTAATTTTAATTGTGCCTTTTTGATCTTTAAAGCCCATATGGGTTGTGTCTTTGTCCCAAAATGAAATCCAGACATCCTTGTTTTGCGCAAATGATTTACAATTTATAAACAGGAAAATAATAAAGAAAATAATTTGTTTCATTTTAAAAAGGATATACAGTAAATATAAGTTAAGCTTTTGAAAACAAAAACATTTGAGCACAATAAAATCAAAATAGTAAATTAATGACGTTAATTATCGTAGCACAGGATCCTAAAGATTCGGCCATTAAACGAGTAATGCTTTTTCATATCAAGTTAGTATTCTGTTCTTATAAATTTAGCATCTTGGACAGCTTTCTCAAGCTCTTCTGCTCTTTTTGAACTTAACTCCAGTTCAACTTTTGCATTATTTAGTTTATCCTGGGATTCAGTTATTTCTTTTTTACATTTTTCAATGTTTTTTTGGCGATTGGAGTCATTACCATTCTGTGGCGTATTTTTCAAAGACTGTAAATTTTTGATTTTGATTTTTAAATCAGCTTCTATATCCCATACTTTATTGCCTAGTTTTTTTAATTTTCGTTCTTCTTTTGCTAATTTGGCTTCTGCATTTTCAACGCTATTTCGGGAATATGGTTTTACGATTTCCACTTTCTGAGGTTTTGCACGATCATACATCCAGGGAAACATCTCATTTTGCATTGGAGGTGTGTATTTTGGCGGATTGAAATTTTGTGCAGTTACAAAAAGGGGAAATACTATTATTAATATAAATAGGTGTAATTTCATAGTTTAGTTTTGGTTTTCAAAAATATATTTATATTTCGAAATAGACTATAAAAAAGCAAAAAAGCCCTCACATTTCTGTAAGGGCTTTAAATCTGAAATCACTAATCAGCAATCTAAAATCTTAGTATCTGTAATACTCCGGCTTGAACGGGCCTTTAACATCAACACCAATGTAAGCAGCCTGATCGTCACGAAGAACCTCAAGTTCAACGCCTAATTTAGCTAAGTGTAAAGCAGCAACTTTTTCATCTAAATGTTTTGGTAGCATATAAACGTCATTGTTGTAAGCAGCACTGTTTTTCCATAATTCGATTTGAGCCAAAGTTTGGTTTGTAAATGAGTTACTCATTACAAAACTTGGGTGACCTGTAGCACAACCTAAGTTTACCAAACGACCTTCAGCCAAAATGATGATATCATTTCCGTTGATAGTATATTTGTCAACTTGTGGTTTGATTTCGATTTTAGATGCACCGTGGTTTTTGTTCAACCAGGCCATATCAATTTCGTTATCAAAGTGACCAATGTTACAAACAACGGTTTTGTCTTTCATTTGCTCGAAGTGCTCTCCAAGAACGATATCTTTGTTTCCTGTAGTGGTAATGATGATATCAGCATTAGCAATTACAGTGTTTAATTTTTTAACTTCATAACCGTCCATTGCAGCTTGTAAAGCACAAATTGGGTCAATTTCAGTAACAGTTACAATAGAACCAGCACCTCTAAAAGAAGCAGCAGTTCCTTTTCCAACGTCACCGTATCCACAAACAATTACTCTTTTTCCGGCCAACATTAAGTCAGTTGCACGACGTACAGCATCTACAGCAGATTCTTTACATCCGTATTTGTTATCAAATTTAGATTTAGTAACAGAGTCGTTAATATTGATTGCAGGCATTGGTAAAGTTCCGGCTTTTACTCTTTCGTAAAGTCTGTGAACACCAGTTGTAGTTTCTTCAGAAAGACCTTTAATTCCAGGAACCAATTCCGGGAAACGATCAATAACCATGTTAGTTAAATCTCCACCATCATCCAAAATCATGTTCAATGGTTTTCTGTCTTCGCCAAAGAATAAAGTTTGCTCAATACACCAGTCAAATGATTGCTCATCAAGACCTTTCCATGCATAAACCTGAATTCCTGCAGCAGCGATAGCAGCAGCAGCCTGATCCTGAGTAGAGAAAATGTTACAAGATGACCAGGTAACTTCAGCACCAAGAGCAATTAAAGTTTCGATCAAAACAGCAGTTTGAATCGTCATATGAAGACATCCGGCGATACGAGCACCTTTAAGAGGTTGTTCGTCTTTATATTCAGCACGAAGTGCCATTAAACCCGGCATTTCAGCCTCAGCTAATTCAATTTCTTTTCTTCCCCAGGCAGCCAGAGAAATGTCTTTTACTTTGAAAGCCACATAAGGCGTAGTCGTTGTACTCATTTATAGTATATTTGTAATTGTAAAATTTTTGCAAATTTAAGGAATAGCTTTTTATTTTTACTACTTTCAGTAAGATTTGTGAAATGTTTAATTTGTTAATCTTTAGTGTATTAGTTGATTAATGTTTTTTAGAAGCTAATCCTGCTGTCCACTATATCTTTTATGGCGAACCCCGCCACAAAAGGATGCCGTTCCCATCAGGGCTAGAAAGAACAGGCAGTCAATAAGAAGTTTTGTTTCAAAGAAAATTATTTATAATTCATAATTTTAAAAAAGAATGCCTCTATTTCAGACCATACAATGCAATGAAAACACCCGAATTTTAATTTGGGAAATAACCGAATCTTTTGACGAACTAAGAAGCAAAGTAGTTTTAAAAGAGAAAACGAAGAAGAGACTGGATGGTATGAAATCTCAAATGCATCAACGTGCTTTTTTGAGCGTTCGTATGCTGATTCAGGAAATGGGTTTTACAGATAAAGATTTGCATTATGATGAATTCGGGAAACCGTATTTTGATTGCCATAACTATATTTCCATAACGCATTCGTATCATTTTGCGGCGATAATTATTAGCCACGAAACGGTTGGAATTGATATGGAATTGCAACGCGAAAAAATTCAGAGAATTGCAGATAAATTTACCGATTATGAATGCAGTTATTTAAAACCGGATCTTACAGAAGAATACGTGAAGAAACTAACGATAATCTGGGGTGCAAAAGAAGCCATTTTTAAAATCAGAAATGAAAAAGGAATCAGTTTTAAAGATCATATTTTGGTTGATGATTTTTCTTTAGAGGAATCTCACACACAGGCAAGTCTTCATTTTGATAATTTGATAAAAGATTTTAACGTTCATTATCAGGAAATAGAGTCTGATAATTTTGAAGGGAAATTTACTTTGGTTTATGCTTTTGAAAAGTGAAAATTAAATATAAAAATCCCGAATTCCAATCTTAGCAGATTTAAGAATAACCACAATTTTGTGATTTCTCCTTAAGTCGAAATGACACACTTTGTCTTGAGTTATTTAAGCTTAATTTCCTTTTTTTCGATTTTCAAACATACTCATATACAAAAAAGTGCTCATTTTTCTGGCGCGTCTTTTGAGAGTATCAGCATTTTCGCCTTCAAAATATTCATCAATAGTCTGAAACCAGTGATTTAGCCAGATCCCAAATTCATTAGAGGTAATTCTGCCATCAAAATGAGCATCAACTTCATTATGGACAGTCAGTGGATTTCCATTATATTTTTTTGCTCCAAATAAATTCATCTCCCAGAAATCAGTCAGTTTTTCGAGGTGCGTATCCCAGTCCTTTATTATATCATTAAAATAAAAGCCGATTGCTGAATCGGCTCTTACTTTAGCATAGAACTGATGTACTAAAAGAGTAATGTCATTTCTATCTTCTATTTGTTTTTTCACAGAAAAAGGGTGTTTATTAAAATAAATAATACGCTTAAAACTGAACTCAGAATTAAAAGGTTAAAAACAACTTTGTGTTTCATTTGTGCCAAAATTGAAGTATTTACAAAGATACAAGCTAAAACAATTATAGTCAATTGAATCATTTGCAAAATTGAAGTTCCATTAGCTAAAACATACATGGCTGCAGCACCGCCTAAACAGCTTTGCCCAATTACTGCCATTGCAGCAGAACCCATATAATTTTTATTGAAAATGTCGAATGTTGTTTGATATAGTGTCATGATATTGAGTTTTTTATATCAACAAAGGTACATGCACAATACCGCTGCATTTTATGACTTAAATCATAAAACGAAAACTTTTTTATCGGTATACTTTTCTGTTTATAATTTTTACTTCGCCTTTTTTCTCCAGTGCTTTTATGGTTCTGATGATGGTTTCAACACGTAAACCTGTTAGATCTCCAATTTGCTGTCTGGTGAAATTGATCAGATAGCCATTTTTATCTTTTTGGAAATTGAAATAAGCGATGCCATGATCGATTAATTTCAAAACTCTGTGCTCTGGTTCCTGGGTAGAGATTTCAGCAGCCATAACCGATTTATAATACAGACGCTGCGCCAGGTTTTCGATTATTTTAATGCTGATTTTTGAGTTTTCTTCCAGAAGTTTCCAGAAGTTTGACTTTGAAAGAAGAAAAATTTCGCTGTTTTCAACTGCAATAGCATTAGCAGGGTATTTTTGATTCAGGAACAACGGAGGTTCTCCAAAAGACTGTTCTTTATAAAATATTCCCTGAATAAACTCTCTTCCATCATCATTATAATTACTCATTTTTATTTCGCCTGAAATAATTTGATAATAATAAGCAGGTAAATTTCCTTCGTCAAAAATGACTTCGTTTTTATTGAAGAATTTCTTCAGAGCACCATATTTTTCCAATAATTCAGCTGTAATCATAATTGTTTCATTTGTTGAACTAACGCCATTACACAAATATAATTCATTCAAATAGTTCTTCTACATTAAAAAACTTTTACTTTTACGGCTGTTATGCAGCAAAAATTACTCAACATACACCAACAAATTTTGGAGGCTAAAAAAGAGGGGCAGAAATTACTGGCTATTCTTTTAGATCCTGATAAAATTGTATGGAAAAATTTAAATCATTTATTAGATAAAATAAACAAGTCTCCCGCAACCCATATTTTTGTAGGAGGAAGCATTGTTCAGGCTACAATTTTAGAAGATTTAATTAGGCAGTTAAAACAAAAAACAAACTTGCCCGTTGTTATATTTCCGGGAGATCCTTCGCAGATTTCACCTCAGGCTGATGCTATTTTGTTTCTGTCATTATTGTCTGGCAGAAATCCTGATTATTTAATAGAATATCAGGTTCAGGCAGCACCAATTCTTAAAAAAACCAATCTTGAAGTAATTTCAACAGGTTATATTTTAATTGAGAGCGGGAATGAAACAGCAGTAGCACGTGTTAGTAAAACAAAACCGCTTAATCGAAAAGATTTTGATTTAGTTTTGGCAACAGCCCAAGCCGGAGAAATGTTAGGGAATAAATTAATCTATTTAGAAGCCGGAAGCGGAGCAAAGAATGCAGTGCCCCTGGAAATGATTCAGTTAATTGCCCAAAATATCCAAATACCTATAATTGTTGGTGGAGGAATCGTAAATTTAGAAGGAATTAAAAACGCTTATAATGCGGGTGCAGATTTAGTAGTAATTGGAACTGCTTTCGAAAACAACAGCCATTTTTTTGAACTATAAACAACCAGATAATAATCAAAATGATTGATTTTTTTTTAGACAGTTATAAAAATGCGCCGCTATGGCATATCGCTTTAGAGTTTTTGGTGTTTGTCTGCGGAATATTGAGCGTTTGGTTTGCAAAAAAAGAGAATATCTGGGTGTATCCAACTGGCTTAATAGCTACTGTAATTTCGGTTTATCTGTTGTATGTTGCCGGTTATATTGGGGATATGATTATCAACGGATATTTTTCTATTATGAGTATTTATGGATGGTATGTTTGGGCAAAGGGAGGAACTGTTGAAGATAATTTACCCATTACAAGAACAAATGATAATGAAAAAATCATAGGAATTTTATTGTTTTTTGTAACCATTTTTGTAGTTTTCGGTATTTATAAATATTTTGATTATGAGATTAAAAATGACAACTATGTCGATATGATTTCGTCAGGAATATTTTTTGCCGGAATGTGGTATATGGCCAAGAAAAAAATCGAAAACTGGACACTTTGGATTATTGGTGACATTATTGTTGTGCCGCTTTATGCCTACAGAGGATTAGGAATGTTGTCACTTCAGTATTTAATTTTTACAATTTTAGCTATTTCAGCTTATTTAGAATGGAGAAAAATCTTAGACAGCAAAAAACAAACATTATAAAAATTGCCTTATTTGGACCTGAAAGCACAGGGAAAACCACATTGGCAAAACAGCTCGCGGATTATTATGAAACGGAGTGGGTTCCTGAGTTTGCACGTGATTATTTGCAGATAAAATGGGAAGAAAATAAGCAGATTTGTACTGAAGATGATATGATGCCAATTGCGTACGGTCAAGTAGCATTAGAAAATGAAAAACTGGAAACTGCTCAAAAATATCTGTTTTGCGATACTAATTTAATGGTGACCAAAGTTTTTTCTGAGGTCTATTATGGTGTTTGTAATCCACTTTTAAATGAAGCTGCCTTAGCACATGAGTACGATTTGTTTTTTCTGACGGATATTGATGTTCCCTGGGAAAAAGACGATATTCGCGACAATCCAAATAAAAGAGAAACTGTTTTTTCTGTTTTTAAGCAAACTTTAATTGATAATAAAAAGCCATTTATTACTATTTCCGGTGATAGAGAAAGTCGTTTAGTAAAAGCGACTGCGATTATCGATAATCTGACAATTGCTAAAAAAAGAGGGTTTTCATCTGCTGATTTTGTGGAGATTTATAATCATGGAATACCTTTCGAAAATATACTAAAACAACTTAAGATTTTTAAAAAAGGAATTTCTAAAAGTAATTTAATAAGTCCCGCAACAGTGGACAACGGAATTTTAAGTTTGTCAACTGCTGATTTTGAAGAAAAAGCAAGTTTTTTTGATATTCATAAGGAGAATTTTAAAATATGTAAATTTATTCCCGCTTCAGGTGCAGCAACCCGAATGTTTAAATTTTTAATTGCTTTTTTGAATACTTATGATATCGAGAAAGAAACAATTAACTCTTATATCAATAGAAAAAAAGATAACGATTTGTCTATTTTTATTGTTGCAATGGATAAGTTTCCTTTTTTTGAAGCTGTTTATACACAACTAAAAATAATTTATCCCGATTTTGATACTTTAGACAGGGATTATAAAAATTATTATTTCATAAAATTATTATTGTCTCCTGATTATTTTGATTTTGCAAATAAGCCAAAAGCGGTATTGCCTTTCCATAAATATAAAACGCATATTGCAAATCCAATAGAAGAACATTTAAACGAATGTGTGCATTATGCTGCGACAAATAATGCTTCTAATTTACATTTTACAGTTTCAGAAGCACATCAGGAACTATTTGAAAAAGCTATTGCAGAAGTAAAAGAAAAAATCGAATCAGAATCAGGCACTCGAATCAATATTAGTTTCTCTTACCAAAACAAACGTACAGACTCTATTGCGGTTGATGTAAAGGATAATGTTTTCAGAAGTCAAACAGGATCGTTTATTTTTAGGCCCGGAGGGCATGGAGCATTGATTGAAAATCTTAATAAAATTGATGCGGATATTATTTTCATAAAAAACATAGACAATGTTATCCAGAATAATATTGATAAAACGACACTCTACAAAAAAGGGCTGGCAGGAGTTTTAATAGCAACACAACAAAAAGTTTTTGGTTATTTGAATGCTATAGAAAAGGAGCAGATTAAAGAAGAGGATATTGATAAGATAGTTGAGTTTTTAATGCAAAATCTCAGCATCGAAATGACTAACGATTTTAATAAGTTTACTTATGAAAATAAAATAAGTAAAATAAAAGAACTTCTCGACAGGCCAATTCGCGTTTGTGGAATGGTTAAAAATGAAGGTGAAGCGGGTGGAGGGCCTTTTTGGATCAGGAATGATAAGGGTGATATTTCACTCCAAATTGTAGAAAGTTCACAAGTTGATTTAACCAGTAAAAAGCAAAAATTAATTTTAGAAAATGCGACCCATTTTAATCCGGTTGATTTGGTTTGCGGTACTAAAAATTACAAAGGAGAAAAGTTTAATCTGGAAGAGTTTGTAGACCACAATACTGGATTTATAGTTGAAAAAAGCGCAGAAGGAAAAATAGTTAAGAATTACGAATTACCAGGATTATGGAATGGTGGAATGTCAAATTGGCTTACCATTTTTGTTGCGGTTCCGTTGATTACTTTTAATCCGGTTAAAACGGTAAATGATTTATTAAAGCCCGCACATCAACCACAATAATGGATTTAGAAAAAATCATATCAGAGTTAAGTTTTAAGGCGGTTAGAAGCAGTGGTGCAGGTGGGCAAAATGTTAACAAAGTATCTTCGAAAGTGGTGCTGACTTTTGATCTGAATACTTCTCAGGCTTTATCTGAAGAACAGAAATTATTGTTAAAGAGTAATTTAGCATCACGTTTAACTTCAGAAAATATTCTAATCTTAAATTGCGATGAAGACAGAAGCCAGCTTAAAAATAAAGAGATTGTTACGAAACGATTTATAGAAATTATCAAAAAAGGATTATTTGTTCCAAAGGTTCGGAAGGAAACTAAAATTCCTAAATCGGTGATTAAAAAGAGAATTAAAGACAAGAAAAATATTTCTGAAATAAAACAATCACGAAAGAAACCCAGATTGGATTAAATCTAAACACAACATATTTAATTTTGTGATTGAAATTGATTTTTGCTATTCCTTTTTGATTTTTGAATTTTTTAACACTACTTTTGCACCGTCTCAAAGGGGTGCTCTAAATAACGAGCTGAGATCATACCCAAAGAACCTGAGCAAGTAATGTTGCTAAGGGAAAAAACGACAATTTTAGTTTGTATTATATTTTGTCGGGAACACATTTATTAATTTAACCAAAAGAATAATTCCCCCTTTTATTCGTAATTATTTACGGATGAAAACCTATTTAAGTCTCAAAGTTGCAAAGTTTCAAAGCTGCAAAGTTTTTAAAAGCCAAAAATTGGCAAATTACAAGTCTATTTTCTTTTTTCTATTTTCTTTTTTCTATTCTCTTTTTTCTATCGCACAAGAGCAGGATTCAACCAAAGTTAATCAATTGGATAATGTATTGGTTTCGGCAGTTCGTGTCACTACAAAAACGCCGGTGAGTTTTAGCAATCTTGACAAAAAAGACATTAAAACCAGAAATCTGGGTCAGGATATTCCAATTTTGATGAACTATCTGCCATCAGTGGTAACGACTTCTGATGCCGGAAACGGAATGGGCTACACAGGAATTCGTGTGCGTGGAAGTGATGCGACAAGAGTGAATATTACCATAAACGGAATTCCATATAACGATGCCGAAAGTCAGGGAACATTTTGGGTAAACATGCCCGATTTTGCTTCATCGGTAGAAAGTCTGCAATTGCAGCGTGGTGTTGGAACATCAACAAATGGTTCAGGGGCTTTTGGCGCCAGTTTGAATATGCTGACAGATAATTATGCTACAAAAGCAAATGGCGAAATCTCGAATTCTTTTGGGAGTTTCAATTCGCGTAAGCATACCGTAAAATTCAGTACTGGTTTGCTAAACGATCATTTTGAATTGGCCGGACGTTTATCAACTATTAAATCTGATGGATACGTTGACAGAGCGAGTTCTGATTTAAAATCGTATTTTTTACAGGGAACCTATGTTGGTAAAACAACTTTAATTAAAGCATTGGTTTTTGGCGGAACTGAAAAGACATATCAATCCTGGAACGGAATTGATGCCGTAACTCTAAAGGAAAACCGTAGGTTTAACCCAGCGGGTATGTTTACAGATGAGAAAGGTAAAAATCGTTTTTATGATAATGAAACCGACAATTATAATCAGGACCATTATCAATTGCACTGGAACGAATCATTTACGGATAAATGGAGTACCAATTTAGCTTTTCATTATACCAAAGGAAAAGGTTATTATGAAAATTATAAAGAAGATGCCAGTATGGGCGATTATGGTTTAACGCCAGTTGGAACCGTAACAACTACCGATTTGATTCGCCAAAAATGGCTGGACAATGATTTTTACGGTACAACATTTTCATTAAAGTATAAAGATGAAAAACTGGATGTTATTTTGGGAGAAGGCTGGAATAAATATGAAGGAAACCATTTCGGAAAAGTAATATGGGCAAGAAATGCATCACAATCTGAGCTGGGAGACCATTATTACGATGATTTTTCGACAAAAGTTGACGGGAATATTTTTTTGAAAGTCAATTATCAATTATTTAAAAAGTTGAGTTTATACGGTGATTTGCAGTACAGAACAGTTCAGTACAAAGCCAATAGCATGGAAACCGGACTGGTAGATGACAGTTTTAGTTTCCTTAATCCAAAAGCAGGTTTGAATTTTGAAATCAATCAAAAAAACACGCTTTATTTTTCCTATGCCAAAGCAAATCGGGAACCCAACAGAACTGATTATGAAGGTGGAAATGTAAGACCTGAAAAACTAAATGATTTTGAGTTAGGATGGAGATTCAATTCGGATAATTTTCAACTCAATACCAATTTCTATTATATGGGATACAAAGACCAGTTGGTGTTAACGGGAGAATTAAATGATGTTGGTTCTCCTCTTCGTGCCAATAGTGGTGACAGTTACAGAGCAGGAATTGAGATTGATGCAACACTAAAGCTTTCAAAAAAATGGTTTTTGCAGCCTAATGTTACTTTAAGTCAAAACAAAAATAAAGATTTTTATTTTACAAGAGATGGTGTTTTACAAAATTTGGGAGAAACCAATATCGCTTTTTCCCCTAATATAATTGCCGGGAATCGTTTGACTTTTATGCCAGTTAAAAACTTGCAATTATCGTTATTATCTAAATTTGTGGGTGAACAATTTATGGGAAATATAGATTCAGAACTTTCAAAACTGGACAGTTATTTTGTAAATGATTTTAATGCATCGTTTGAATTCAAAACAAATAAAGTTTTCAAATCAATAATGATATCGGCTTTAGTTAATAATATCTTTAATTTAAAGTACGAAAGCAATGGGTTTTTCTACACCTTCGATGATGATTACTCTAATCCTCCAGCAGTTAAGACTATGGAGGGTGTAGGTTATTATCCGCAGGCAGGAACTAACTTCTTAGTCGGATTGACATTGAAATTTTAAAAAATGAAATATAAAAGCCTGAAAGTTTTAAATTTTCAGGCTTTTATATTTTAGTTATAAACGTGAATTATAGTTCCGCTTACTTCAACACGATACTGTATCAGAGGATATTCTTTTCCGCCTAAACCTGTAAACAAGCTGTATTCTGAATCATCACAGGAACAAACTGCATTAATGCCATTAATAGTCATAGCATTACAAGAAGTTAAAGCCTGATTAGGACACGCTGCATCGAAAGCATTGTAACCGCTTCCTGTATTAAAAATAATAACACCTTTTGCACCATAACTTGAAATAATAACGCCGTTACTGGGGTATTTCAGATTAGAGTATGATGGTAAATTCATATCTATTGTAAAATTCACAGGATATTTTGGAATATAAGGGTTTTTGTTATTTATATCGTTATCACTGCACGAAAAAAGTACAGAAACAAATAGTATTAAAAGCGAGAGTTTTTTCATTGTTTTAAAGGGAATTAGTGAGACAAAAATAATTTATTTGCTTTTGAATTCTATATCATTAACATATAATTATGTACTGTAAAAAATAATAGTATATTTGTAATAAGAAAATCCCGTCCCGATGGGATTTTTTGTATTTATATAAACGATGAAGTTATGAGTAAAGTATCTTATTATACAGCAGAAGGGTTAAAAAAATTAAAAGAGGAGTTGGAACACTTAAAAAGTGTGATGCGTCCAAAAGCATCTCAGGATATAGCTGAAGCAAGAGATAAGGGAGATTTATCTGAAAATGCCGAATATGATGCAGCAAAAGAAGCACAAGGTTTGTTGGAAATGAGAATTTCTAAACTCGAAGAAGTGTATTCTAATGCCCGATTAATTGATGAATCACAATTAGATGTTTCGAAAGCATTGGTTTTATCGAATGTAAAAATCAAAAATCAAAGCAACGGAATGGAAATGAAATATACGCTTGTTGCAGAAAGTGAAGCCGATTTAAAAACCGGCAAAATCTCAGTGACATCTCCTATCGGAAAAGGTTTACTTGGGAAATCTGTTGGAGAAGTAGCTGAAATTACAGTACCAAATGGTGTTTTGAAATTTGAAATCCTTGAAATTTCCAGAGATTAAATCTAAAACAATGAGTTCAATATTCACAAAAATAGTCAACGGAGAAATTCCGGCCTATAAAATTGCAGAAGACGATAATTTTCTTGCATTTTTAGATGTAAATCCAAATGCAAAAGGACATACTCTTTGTATACCAAAACAAGAAATCGATAAGATTTTTGACATAGAGGATGAATTGTATCTGGGGCTAATGAAATTTTCTAAGAAGATTGCAATTGCTTTAGAAAAAACAGTTCCCTGCAAAAGAGTGGGTATGGCTGTTGTTGGTTTAGAAGTTCCTCATGCTCACGTACATCTTATTCCGTTAAATGAAATGGATGAAATGCGCTTTCTGAATAAAGTTTCACTTTCTAAAGATGAATTTGAAGCTTTGGCAAAAAGTATTCAGGCAAATTTGTAATAAGAAAGAAATAAAAATTAAAGAAGTGCAGTAAGTTCATAGTTACTGCACTTTTTTATTTAGTGAAATCTGAAATGTAGTTCCTTTGCCAATTTCAGAATTCAATACCTTGATTTTTCCGCTATGATATTCTTCGACAATTCTTTTAGTTAAAGAAAGCCCAAGCCCCCAGCCACGTTTTTTGGTCGTAAAACCAGGTTCAAAAATAGTTTTAAATTGGTTTTTAGAGATGCCGGTTCCGGAATCCTTTATGTTTATTTTTACATGATGATTGTCCTGTTCAATTTGGAGATCTAAAGTTCCTTTTCCTTTCATAGCGTCGATAGCATTTTTTATCAGATTCTCAATAGTCCAGCTATGAAGTATTGGATTTATCAGCGCAAAAATAGGTTTTTCAGGAGTTTGATACGAAAACGCAACCTGCTTAGAAAAACGAGATTGTAAATACTCAAAAGTGTTTAAAGTTTCTGAAACAACATCCAGATTTTCCAAGACAGGAACAGAACCAATTTTAGAAAAACGATCTGTAATAGTTTGCAATCTTTCTACATCTTTTTCTATTTCGGATGTAATGGTTTGATCAATTTCTTCTGTTTTTAATATCTCTACCCATCCAATTAGAGACGATAAAGGCGTGCCAATTTGATGTGCCGTTTCTTTTGCCATTCCCGCCCAGAGTTTGTTTTGGGTAGCCATTTTGGTGCTTTTGTAAAAATTATAAATCAAAGCGGCAAATAAAAAGATGATTAATAATAGGGCAATAGGATAATATTTAAGTTTATTAAGTAATGCCGAATTTCCGTAATACAATTCTTGGTGTTTTCCTGGAGCGTATTCAAAAATAATAGGCTCATTTTCATTTTTTAATTTATTTAAATAGGACTTAAATTTTTCTTTGTCATTTAGGATTTCATCAGGAACATTCTTGGAATTTATCACTTTATCATACATCACCAACATTACCGGAACTGAAGAATTACTGTTTGTGATTTCCAAAGGCAAATCAAGGTCAGCATATTCATCGGCGTTGATAATGGTTTTTTGCGCATTGGCCAAAATATTCATTTTCAATCGCTCTTCGTTTTTGAATATTTGAAAAAAGGTATAGGTATTCCAAAGTATCAGTGAAATGATTGAAAAGGAAATAAAAATAATAATCCAACGGGTTGTATTTCTGCTTTCAGAAAAATGCATAGGGTAATTTTTGAGCTATAAATATAACGAAATAAACACATTTAATATTTTGTGAATGTTTAAAGATTTTTGTTTTTAAGTCTAAAACTATTTCTTTGGCATAAACGATTTCTATACTTTTGTATTTGCTGAAACGGGATTCAGTTAAAAAACAAAGAATATGGTTAGTATTAATCCAAAAGAGATACCAACGGCAAAATTACAAGGCTATCTGCAAAGTGCCATTGGCCCGAGACCAATTGCTTTTGCAAGTACAATTAGTACAAAAGGAATTCCGAATTTATCGCCTTTTAGTTTTTTTAATGTGTTTAGTGCCAACCCGCCAATTTTGGTTTTTTCGCCCTCTAGACGTGTACGTGATAATACGATTAAACACACCTTGATCAATGCCGAAGCTACCCGTGAAGTCGTAATTAATGTGGTCAATTATGATTTGGTTCAGCAAACATCATTAGCCAGTACAGAATATGGCGAGGGAGTAAACGAATTTATAAAAGCAGGATTAACACAAATTCCTTCAGATTTGGTAAAACCTTATCGTGTTAAGGAATCTCCGGTGCAGTTTGAATGCAAAGTCACGCAGATTATTCCGCTGGGATCAGAAGGCGGAGCAGGAAACCTGATTCTTTGCGAAGTGGTGAAAATTCATATTCACGAATCTGTTTTAGATGAAAACGGAGCCATTGATCAGCATAAAATAGATTTGGTTTCAAGATTAGGAAGTAATTGGTATTCAAGATCGAATCAGGGACTTTTTGAAGTCGAAAAACCGCTAACAACTTTGGGGGTCGGTGTAGATGCAATTCCAAGTTTCATTAGGGAAAGTCCTGTTTTCAACGGAAACGATCTTGGAAAATTAGGCAATGTTGAAGCCTTGCCTACAACAGAAGAAGTTAGTATATTTGTGAAAGAAAATTTTTCTGTTAAGGGAGTTTTAAGCTCAGACGATCAGGAAAAAATACATTTAGAAGCCAAAAAATACCTGAATAATGATGATGTTTCATCGGCTTGGAAAGTGCTTTTGGCAAAGAAATAAGAAACGAAATAATAAATTAATATAGAAGAAGATGGAAGTTATAGGAAAAGTAAAAGTAGTTAATCCGGAACAGCAGGTTAGTGCGTCATTCAAAAAGAGAGAATTGGTAGTGACTACAGATGAGCAGTATCCACAGCATATTTTAGTCGAATTTACACAAGATAAATGCGATTTATTAAGCAGCTACAAACAAGGTGAAGCGGTAAAAGTTTCTATCAATTTAAGAGGAAGAGAATGGGTTAATCCACAAGGAGAAACCAGATATTTCAATAGTATTCAAGGTTGGAGAATCGAAAGGTTGGCCCCTGAAAGTCCAGGGCAAACACCACCAATGCCTGCAGCAGAAGCTTTTGCTCCGGCAACCAATTTAAACGAAGACGAACCGGACGATTTACCTTTCTAAAAAAGGTTAAATTCCAATAATAAAATTCCAAATTCCAAATCATGAATGTGTATTTGGGATTTGGAATTTTATTTTTGAGTTAGTTTTGTCATTTCGACTAAGATGAGAAATAGCACAAGTAACTTCACAAAGAAAGATTATGGAAGTTTGAAATTGCTATTGTTATTGAAATTGATTTTTTAAAATGTATTACGTAGATAAAGATTTATTTTTTCCACCGGTTTCTGAAGCCGATGAAGATGGTATTCTGGCAATTGGCGGAGATTTAAATTCAGAAAGATTGCAATTAGCTTACAAAAGCGGAATTTTTCCATGGTTCAATGAAGGTGAACCCATTCTGTGGTGGTCTCCTGATCCAAGAATGGTTTTGTTTTTAGATGAATTGATTGTTTCAAAAAGTATGCGTACTATTTTGAAGCGAAATCAGTTTAAAGTTACTTTTAATCAGAACTTTGCATCTGTAATTTCGAATTGCCAAAAAATAAAACGTGATGGTCAAAATGGAACGTGGATTTCAAACGAAATGATCGATGCCTATTGCAAATTAAACAAAGAAGGAATTGCAAAATCGGTAGAAGTTTGGCAGGATGATATTTTAGTTGGAGGTTTATACGGAATTGATTTGGGCCATGTTTTCTGTGGTGAAAGTATGTTTTCTAAAGTTTCAAATGCTTCTAAAGTAGCTTTTATAGTTTTGGCGAATTATTTAAAAACAGAAAAGTATAAGTTATTAGACTGTCAGGTTTATAATCCCCATTTAGAGAGTTTAGGATGTCGCGAAATTGATCGTGACAATTTTATGTCTATTTTAAAAAGTGAATAAAATGAGTGCTGTTTACATTGTAAAAGAAATTTATATTTATCCAATAAAAAGCCTTGCCGGAATTAGCTGTCAGCAGGCATTAGCTGAAGAAATGGGTTTTGAAAATGACCGGCGATGGATGCTCATTGACACAAATAATCAACTGATAACCCAAAGAGAACATCCTGTTTTGAGTCAGTTTTATCCTCAAATCTCAAACGGAAAAATTACGATTACTTTTGAAGGGTATGAACATGAATTTTCAATCAGTGAACACTTAGACGATCAGATTTACACAAAAGTATGGGACGATAAAAGTTTTGTTTTCGAAGTAAATAAAACGACTTCAAAATGGTTTAGCGATCATATAGGATTTGAATGTAAATTGGTTAAAATTATTAAGACCGGAGACCGTAAGCATGAAAGTTCAAGGTCAAAAGAAACCTATAATGTTAGTTTTGCCGATGCGTATCCCTATTTGTTAATCGGAACAAAAAGCTTAGATTTTCTGAATGAAAAACTGGCAGAAAAAATCACGATAAAAAGATTCCGTCCCAATATTGTAGTGAGTACTCAAAATGCACATGAGGAGGATGATTTTGAGTATTTTAAAATTGGTGAAGTTCAGTTTAAAAATGTAAAACCCTGCGGAAGATGTATTATGGTTAACAATGATCCGCAGAATGGAATTGTGAAAAAAGAACCTCTGAAAACGTTGAGTAAATACAGGAATTTCAACAATTCTGTTTTATTCGGGACCAATATAGTGGGTTTAAACCCGGGAATAATTCAAGTTGGTAATACTGTTGTTTTTTAAAAATTAATTTTTGTGAATCCCCAGTCAAGGGTATTAAAAAGTACCAGTTCATTTTTTAATGAAGGCAATTCTAAAATTAATTTTAGTGTTTCATGCGCCATCATTGTACCGATAATTCCAGGTAAAGTACCCAGAACGCCATTTACACTACAATTCGGGACATACTTTGGGTCTGGCATTTCAGGAAATAAATCACGGAGATTTTTACTTCCGTTATGATTAAAAACAGCTACCTGACCTTCGAATTTTAAAATGCTTCCATACACCAGAGGTTTGTTTAAATTGACACAAGTGTCATTTACAAGATATCGGGTACCAAAATTATCAGAACCGTCCACAACAATATCATATTGCTGTATAATCTCCACTGCATTTTCAATCGTTAATTTTTCAGAAATGGCTTCAGCCTGAATTAAAGGATTTAGTTTCGAAACAATATTTTGGGCAACAATTGCTTTCTGCTGACCAATTTCGCTTTCAGTATATAAAATCTGCCTGTGAAGATTGTGGATTTCGATGGTATCAAAGTCCATTATTCCAATAAAACCTACACCAGCGGTAGCAATATACTGCAATATAGGGCATCCTAAACCTCCGGCTCCAATAACCAGAACTCTTGCTTTTTTGAGTTTTTCCTGGCCTTCGTCGCCAATTTCCGGTAAGATGGTTTGTCTGCTGTAACGTAAAAATTCTTTTATAATGCTCATTTTTTTTAAGTCTTAAAGTTTTTAAAGTCGAAAGTCAAAAGTCTAAAAAAATAATTGTCTAAGTAAAAGACTTTATGACTTTAGACTTTCCAACTTTATGACTAAATGATCTGTCCCAGTCCTTCAAAACCGGTTCGTAGCCAGCTTTTTTTATAATTTGTCTGATTTCTTCTGCAGAACGTTCGTCGCTGATTTCGAATTGTTCCAGAGATTGCGGATCAACGACATAGCCGCCCGGATTTGTTTTAGAGCCCGCACTCATGCTCGTAACCCCAATCGGAATAATATTATTTCTGAATTTTTCGCTTTCACGGGTCGAAATAGAGATTTCCAGATCTTCATTCCATATCCGATAAGCACAAATTAACTGTGTCAGGTCTTTATCGTCCATAATAAAATTGGGCTCTATAATACCTTCTGCAGGTCTTAACCTTGGAAATGATACTGAATATTTTGTTTGCCAGTATTTTTTTTGAAGATAATCCAGATGCAGGGCATTAAAAAAACTATCAGTTCGCCAGTCTTCCAAACCTAATAAAACTCCCAAACCTATTTTATGAATTCCTGCAGTTCCAATTCGGTCAGGAGTTTCAAGCCTGAAATCAAAATTGGATTTTTTGCCTTTTGTGTGGTATTTTTTGTATACTTCCTGATGATAGGTTTCCTGATAAACCAAAACAGAATATACACCGGCTTCATGCAAACGCTGGTATTCTTCTGTAGAAAGAGGCTGAACTTCCACAGAAATAATTGAAAACTGTTCTCTAATCAAATCAATTGCATTCAGAAAATAATTAATATTTACTGTATAATTAGCCTCACCGGTAACCAATAAAACATGATCAAAGCCCATATTTTTTAGTGCTTCAACTTCCAATTTGATTTCTGAGTCAGAAAGGGTTTTTCTTTTGATTTTGTTATCCAGACTAAAACCACAATAGGTACAGATATTTTGGCATTCATTGCTTAAATAAAGCGGAGCATACATCTGGATGGTTTTGCCAAAACGTTTTTTGGTAATTTCATGACATTCCTGTGCCATTTGCTCTAAATAAGGCTGAGCAGCAGGTGAAATCAAAACGAGAAAATCATCAAGATTTCGTTTAGTTTTGGACAAAGAATATTCAACATCTTTTGATGTAGTTTGGTATATTTTTGATTGAATGGAATCCCAATCGTATTGCTGAAAAGTGGATTTGAATGTTTTCATTTTTTTATTTTGTTTCCCGCAGATTTTGCAGATCGTGCAGATTAAATTTTATTAGCAACACGATGAATATTTTCAAGAATATTAGAGCAGTTGAAATTGACTAATAATCCGAGTCTTTTATTAGTCAATTTTAAATAAGTATTCAATTGTTTAAAGTGAATAGACTTTATCTCTTCTACTGATTTTAATTCTATAATTACTTTGTCTTCCACTAAAATATCTAGCCTGAAAGTAATGTCTAAATAAACATCATCATATTTAACTGGCAGATCAATTTGTTTAATCACTTTTAATCCATCCTTTATCAATTGATAATAAAGTGCACTTTCGTATACAGATTCTAATAGTCCAGGTCCAAGGGTATTATATACTTTAAAAATAGAGCCTCTAACTTTATATGAAATTTCATTTTCGGACATAATTTTTTTAATTCAAAACTAAGGAAAATTCTTTCTTTTTTAAAAGTTGCAATAAATAAATTTTAACAGTTCCCAACATGAAAACTATCTGCTAAATCTGCGAGATCTGCGAGAGAAAATCAATTTATTCATATAAAAAAGAAGTCAAAGGACTGGAAGCCACAGCATAATTTTGCTGATTAGCGACTTTGGCTTCAAACGCTTTTCTTCCGGCGATTACAGCTTCTTTAAAAGCTTCTGCCATTAATTTTGGATTCCCGGCAACCGCAATTGCGGTATTGACTAAAACGGCATCGGCCCCAATTTCCATAGCTTTTGCAGCATCAGACGGAGCGCCAATTCCGGCATCTACAATTACAGGAACAGTACTTTGGTCGATAATAATTTCTAAAAAATCAATTGTTTTTAAGCCTTTGTTGCTTCCAATTGGTGAACCCAAAGGCATAACTGCAGTGGTTCCTGCACTTTCCAGATGTTTGCATAAAACAGGGTCAGCATGAATATACGGCAGAACAAAAAAACCAAGTTTAGCCAGTTCTTCAGTAGCTTTTAAAGTCTCAATCGGGTCAGGCATCAGGTATTTTGGATCAGGATGGATTTCAAGTTTTACCCAATTGGTTTCGAGGGCTTCACGGGCTAATTGTGACGCAAAAACAGCTTCCTTTGCATTTCGGGCACCTGATGTATTGGGTAATAAATTGATTTTTGGGTGTTGCAGATGTGATAAAATAGCATCAGTATCTGTTTCGAGATCAATGCGTTTTAAGGCGACTGTTACCAATTCGCTTTCTGAAGCTAAAATGGCTTCTTCCATTTGCAGGTTAGAACCGAATTTTCCTGTTCCCAAAAATAAACGAGAGGTAAGGATTTTATCTCCAATTTTAAATAATGACGTTTGCATATAATTTGTCGTTGAGTTGTTGAACCAGTTTTTGTTTTTCAGGACTTTTTGTGATCATTCCGGAAACGGCAATGCCATGAATACCTGTTTTTACAAGAATTTCTATGTTTTCTAAAGTGATTCCACCAATCGCATAAACCGGTGTCAAAATGTTTTGAGTTTTCATTTTATTCAGAATTGAAACATAACCTTCAGCACCTAAAATGGGGCTTAATTTTTCTTTCGTTTCCGTAAACTGAAAAGGTCCTAAGCCAATATAATCACAGCCGTTTTTAGACTGAATGAGGACATCTTCAAAAGTATTTGCGGTTGCACCAATAATTTTTCTGTCTCCTAAAATAGCTCTTGCTCCTGGAATGCTCATATCTGTTAAACCTAAATGCACACCATCTGCTCCAATTTTCTGGGCGAGTAAAACATCATCATTAACAATGAAATTTGCCAGGTATTCTTCGCACAAAATTTTTACTGCTTCAGCTAAAACAAATCGTTTTTCAGAAGTTTGATTTTTGAATCGCATCTGTATCCAGTCACAGCCTGCATCCAAAGCCTGATGAATGTTGTATAATTGCTTTTCGACTGTTTCGCCTTGTGAGATATATTGTAATTTGTTAAACATAATGATGGCCAATTAGAGTTGATGTAGAGTTTAAATACTTTTCTATATATACTTTAGCTTCTAAACAAGCGGTTTTTAAGTCATATCCCAAAGCTAAATTTGCAGTAATTGCTGAAGATAAAACACAGCCTGATCCATGTTTTGGGCGGAAATTAATTTTAGTGGGCAAGAGTTCTATCAGATTACTTTTTAGAAATAAATAATCAGTGCCCAAAGCTGTATGGTTATGACCTCCTTTCAATAAAATAGCGGTTGGAAGTTCATTTTTAACCCAAAGTTTTTCAGAAATAAAATTGGGATAAAGCCGTAGTATTTCCTCATAATTGGGCGTTATCAAATCAATTTTGGATAATGTTTTTTGTAAATCTGCTTGATTTTCAATTGTTAAAAACTCAAATTCAGTCGAGGATTTTAATACGGTATCCCACACTATAATGGTGTTTGGGTTTAATGTTCTAATTAGGGAAACAACTTCATTTAAATAAAAAAAGGAGGGAACAATTCCAATCTTAACCGATTTTATAGGGTAGTTTTTGAATAGCTTTTTTATAGAGCGTAATACAAAATCGAGGGACGTCCATTCAATTTCATAGAATTTACAATCGGTTTGAATTGTATTTGCCGTACTTATGGCTAATCCCTGCACTTGATGCTGCTCAAAAGTTTTAGTATCTGCTAAAATTCCGGCTCCTCCTGAAGGATCTAAACCTGCTATGCTGAGAGCGAAAGGACGATTTTTTGACATAGTTTAAAATTTTTAATTGCATTGGGACTATTCCAGATGGTACCTAAAAGAGCGATATCATCAAAACCATTTTGAAGAGACTGCTCAATATTGTCTGAATAAATTCCGCCCAAAGCGACTATTTTGGTATTAAAATTTTCTCTCTGTTTTATTTCTTCAAAAAGATTCGTTTCTGAACTGTAATTTTCTTTGGAAATACTAGGGAATAGAGGACTCAAAAAAGCATATTCAAAAGTATTTTCCAAAGCATTAAAATCTTCAACTGAATGCGTTGAGGTTGATAAAACCATATTTGAAACAGCAAAATCAGTTGTTTTTTTTCTTTCTGTTTCTGAAAAATGAATTCTGTTAATCCCAAAATCAGCTGCAATTTCATGATGGTTATGCAGAACCAGATTTTGCCGATATTGATGTTTTATATGATGAATGAATTTTGCTGTTTCTATTTCTGAAAAATCCGGTTTCCGAATGTGAAGCAAAGGCAATCCTTCTTCAAATAAAGAATCAATAATGCCGATTTCATCTGCAACAGCTGAAGGATTTGTAATTACAATCATAATGAAAGTATTAAGTATTGAGATGAAAGTATCAAGATATAGTGTGTAAAAAATCTTAATACTTGATACTTCCGTCTTACTACTTCTTTAAACATAAATCTCTTTACCCTGTTCAATAAACTCTTCTGATTTCTCCTGCATGCCTTTTTCGGCAGCAGCGACATCCCTGATTTCCTGGGATATTTTCATAGAGCAGAATTTTGGTCCGCACATCGAACAGAAATGAGCCACTTTTGCACCATCAGCAGGAAGTGTTTCATCGTGAAATTCTCTTGCGGTATCAGGATCTAATGCCAGATTGAACTGATCTTCCCAACGGAATTCGAAACGGGCCTTACTCAAAGCATTGTCACGATACTGTGCACCCGGATGACCTTTTGCCAGGTCGGCAGCATGGGCTGAGATTTTATAGGTAATCACACCGTCTTTTACGTCTTTTTTATTCGGTAAACCAAGGTGTTCTTTTGGAGTTACATAACACAGCATGGCACAACCGTACCAGCCAATCATCGCAGCACCTATTGCAGATGTAATATGATCGTAGCCCGGTGCAATGTCTGTGGTTAACGGACCTAAAGTGTAAAATGGAGCTTCATGACAATGTTCTAATTGTTTGTCCATGTTTTCCTTAATCATGTGCATCGGAACGTGTCCCGGGCCTTCAATAAAAACCTGAACATCATGTTTCCAGGCAATTTTTGTCAGTTCACCCAATGTTTCCAGTTCAGCAAACTGGGCAGCATCATTCGCATCCGCAATTGATCCAGGGCGCAAACCATCTCCCAGAGAAAACGCAACATCATATTGTTTCATGATTTCGCAGATTTCTTCAAAATGGGTGTACAGGAAGTTTTCTTTATGATGAAATAAACACCATTTTGCCATAATTGATCCGCCCCGGGAAACGATTCCTGTTACGCGGTTGGCTGTTAAATGAATATAGCGAAGCAAAACTCCGGCATGAATCGTGAAATAGGAAACCCCTTGTTCTGCCTGTTCAATCAAAGTATCTCTGAAAATTTCCCAGGTTAAATCTTCGGCAATTCCTTTTACTTTTTCTAAAGCCTGATAAATCGGAACCGTACCAATTGGAACAGGTGAGTTTCGGATAATCCATTCTCTCGTTTCGTGAATGTTTTTTCCTGTAGATAAATCCATAATTGTATCGGCTCCCCATCGGCAAGCCCAAACTGCTTTTTCAACTTCTTCTTCGATGCTTGAAGTCACAGCACTGTTTCCGATATTAGCATTAATTTTTACTAAAAAGTTACGGCCCACAATCATAGGTTCGCTTTCAGGATGATTTATGTTATTGGGAATAATAGCTCTTCCACAGGCAACTTCAGAACGGACAAATTCGGGTGTAATTTTACTTTTTGGGGTATTGGCACCAAAACTATGTCCACTATGCTGACATTGCATGGCTTTGGTTTGTTCGTTTAAAAGTTCGATGCGTTGATTTTCACGAATCGCAATATATTCCATTTCAGGAGTGATGATTCCTTGTTTGGCGTAGTATAATTGCGTTACGTTTGTGCCTTTTTTTGCACGTTTTGGCTGATGTAAATATTCAAAACGAAGATGGTTTAGACTTTCATCTTTCAATCGGGTTTGCCCATAATCTGAAGTGATTTCGTTTAAGATTTCAACATCATTTCGTTCTAAAATCCATTGTTCTCTTAAACGTGGCAAACCTTTTCGGATGTTGATTTCGATGTTTGGATCAGTATAAGCTCCCGAAGTATCGTAAACTGTAACTGGTGTATTTTTCTCAATTCCGCCATTCGAAAGTTTGGTATCGCTTAAATGAATTTCGCGCATAGCAACTTTTATGGGATGAATTTCACCCTCTATATACACTTTTCTGGAATTTGGAAATGGGGTTCTGGATATTTGTTCTTCCTGATTCATTCTTTTTAGATTTGAATTACTATTGTTATTTTGATTGAAAATTTAAATTTCTCGCAGCCGGTTTCTGCCAGGGATAGTAGTGTAAAGCCCGTAAAGGAGAAAACCGTAAAAAACAAGGAATAAAAAAGCGACCAGCGGAAGCTTTGTTATGACTGTGTTTTTGTGGTTGACGACTGCGGACTTGTAACGGATAGCCCGTTCGTGCAGCCAAATTATCCTCCCTGAGTGGCAGAGATAATTAGGATTTCATCAGTTTCGGATACAAAATGGCGGCTCCAGTTTATTTTTGGAACAACGGTATTGTTAATGGCAACGGCGATTCCGTTTTGTTTGTTTGGAATTTCGAGATCGAGCAATGATTGAACGCTTAGCGATTCAGCATTGAATTGTTTGATTTGTTGGTTGATTTTTAGTTCCATTCCTTTTAAATTTTAGTTGTAGAGATGCACAGCAGTGCATCTAAAAACCTTAGGAATGGCTACAATTACGCACAAAAAATGCGTGAAGAAGTCATCTTACTTTTCCCTACGCTAGTATGAACTAGATCAGGTTCAGAGGGTAAAATCTCAGCCTGCACGATGCAGACACCCCTAAAGTGTGAAGCAAATATAGATAATTTTTGTTTGAAAGTTTAAAAAAGTTTCAGGTTTGAGGTTTCAGGATTATTTGTGAACCTGAAAATAAGGACGTTTTATTTTGCTCTTGTCCAGCAATCTTCGGCGTGATCATTGACCATTCCGGTGGCTTGCATGTGTGCATAAACAACTGTTGAACCTACAAATTTAAATCCTCTTTTTTTTAAATCTTTACTGATTTCGTCAGAAAGCGGTGTAGTAGCGGGAACATCTTTTGAGGTTTTTGGATGGTTTATGATTGGTTTTCCGTTTGTGAATTTCCAGATATAATCTGAAAAACTTCTAAATTCTTCCTGAACTTTCATAAATGCCTGCGCGTTTGAAACGGCCGCTTTTATCTTCAGTTTATTTCGGATGATTCCGGTATTTTGCATTAATTCTTCGATTTTATCTTCAGAATATTGAGCTACTTTTTTATAATCAAAATGATCGAAAGCGTTTCTAAAATTTTCTCTTTTGTTTAAAATCGTAATCCAGCTCAATCCTGCCTGAAAAGTTTCCAGAATTAAAAATTCGAATAGGGTAGGATCATCATAAACCGGAACACCCCATTCTTCATCATGATATTTTTTATATAAATCGCTTGACGTACACCAGCTGCATCTTACAGAATTTTGTGTAACCATTGTTTTTAATTTTGATCATTTTTATTTTCGTCTTCCTCAAGGTATTTTTTAATCAAATGATGTCCGAGATAAATCAACGGAGTTAATAATACGGCAACTGAAAGTTTGAAAACATAACCCGTTAATCCTGAAGAAATATAAGTATCAAAATCCATTTTTCCGGGCAGCCAAAAAGCAATGCCAAGTACAATGAATGAATCGAACAATTGTGAAATTACTGTTGATCCGGTTGTTCTAAGCCATATTTTTTTATCTCCGGTTCGTTTTTTAAAAAACCAAAAAACCCACACATCAATTAATTGTGATACCATAAAAGCAATTAAACTGCCAATAATAATTAACATGCTTTGCCCAAAAACAGCCTGAAATTGTTCATCATTTACCGGACTTATTCCTTTTGCCGCAGGAATTGCGATCGCCATAAACAATATCAAAAATGCATAGGCAATCAGGCACGCTGTTATAAAGGAAAGTTTTTTAACTCCCTTTTCACCAAAATATTCATTGATTAAATCTGTAGTTAGAAAAACAACTGGCCAGGGTAAAATCCCGATGCTCATTACAAAAGGGCCAATTTGAATTAATTTACCTCCAATAAGTTCTGCCACAACAGCATTAGTTATAAAAATTCCTGCCAGAATTACAAAAACAATCTCTTTTTTGGTTTTAAACATGGTTATTTGCTAAATGAAAATCAAATTTAATGTATTTCTATATATTTTCAGGAGGTACGTAATTAAATTAAAAATTGTTTCAACTGTATGAATGTTAAATTTCTGTTTCTGTTGTTGATTTTAGTTATTTTTGAAACAATATGTTTTTGTTTATCTTAAATTACAAATTATAATAATGAAAAAATTAATATCAATTTTTATCATGAGTACAACTTTTTTTGGAGCTTCCGCGCAAAATAATTCTAATAATCCTTTAATGAAAAAATGGACAGGTCCTTATGGTGGTGTTCCTGCATTTAATGCATATAAAGTATCAGATTTTAAACCGGCAATTGAATTTGCTATTCAGGAAAAATTAAATGAGGTTGATGCTATTGCAAATAATCCAAAAGTACCAACATTTGATAATACTATTGCGGCTTTAGAACTTTCCGGACAAAAAATTTCCAGAATTTCTACAATTTACGGTATTTACAGATCTAATTTGAGCAGTCCGGAATTTAATGTTATTGATAGGGAGATGTCGCCAAAATTTTCTGCATTTACAGATAAGATCAACCAAAACAAGAAATTATTTACGAGGATAGAAACGCTTTATAATTCAAAAGAAAGCAAAAAACTTACGAGTGAACAACAGCGTTTGATCTGGTTGTATTATACTAATTTTGTTCGTCAGGGAGCTAAGTTAAATGAAGTCGATAAGGCAAAAGTAGCTGCTCTTAATCAGGAACTGGCAATTCTTTTTACTCGTTTTAGTCAAAACTTATTAGCAGAAGAGGATAACCAGTTCGTGGCCTTAAAAACTGAAAACGATTTTGATGGTTTGCCTGTAGAGGTGAAAAATGCGGCAATTGCAGAAGCTAAAGAAAGAAAGCTTGATGTATTGGGGTGTATTGCAAATACACGCTCTTCTATTGAACCATTTTTAACCTTTTCAACTCGTAGAGATTTAAGAGAAAAAGCATTTGATATTTTTATAAAACGTGGAGATAACGGGAATGCAAATGATAATAACACAACGCTTGTATCTATTTTAGAGTTGCGTACTCAAAAGGCAAAATTACTGGGATTTGAAACTTTTGCTAATTGGAGTTTGTCTAATAAAATGGCAAAAGATCCTCAAAAAACGTTGGATTTAATGATGTCAGTTTGGGAACCGGCTGTAGAAAAAGTACATCAGGATGTTGCTGAAATGCAAAAAATAGTTGATGCTGAAGGAGGAAGTTTTAAAATCGAGCCTTGGGATTACCGCTTTTATGCTGAAAAAGTTAGAAAAGCAAAATACGACTTAGATCAAAATGAAGTTAAACCTTATTTGCAGTTAGAAAATCTGCGAGAAGGTATGTTTTGGGTTGCAGGTGAATTATTTAATTTAAATTTTAAACAAATTACAAATGTACCGGTTTATCATCCGGATGTGCGCGTGTGGGAAGTAAGCAACAAGGTTACAGGTAAAGTTGTAGGACTATGGTATTTTGATCCATATGCCCGTGCCGGAAAACGTTCCGGAGCGTGGATGAATGCTTATCGAGATCAGCAAAAATTAGGAGGAGAAGTACTTACTATTGTTTCTAACAATTGTAATTTTATAAAAGGAGCTGAAAATGAACCCATTTTAATTTCATGGGATGATGCTTCGACTTTATTTCATGAATTTGGTCATGCGCTTCACGGATTATGTTCAAATGTAACCTATCCAAGTTTAGCGGGAACAGCTGTTGCGAGAGATTATGTAGAGTTTCCTTCGCAGTTGTTGGAGCATTGGCTTGCAACTCCTGAAGTGTTGAATAAATTTGCTTTGCATTATAAAACAAACCAGCCAATGCCTCAGGTATTGGTTGAAAGAATTGAAAAGGCATCTAATTTTGGGGAAGGCTTTGCAACTGTAGAAACAATTTCAAGTTCTTTAGTAGATATGAAACTACACCTTTCAACAGAAAAAATAGACCCTAAGAAATTTGAAAAGGAAACATTAGATGCTCTTCATATGCCTTCAGAAATTGTAATGCGACATAGGATTCCACAATTTGGGCATATCTTTTCAGGTGATGGCTATTCTGCAGGATATTACAGTTATTTATGGGCAGACGTAATTAATGCCGATGCATGGGAAGCTTTTACAGAAGGGAAAGGACCTTATGACAAAGCAGTGGCAAAGCGTCTTTACGAAAATGTTTTTAGTATTGGAAATACGATTGATCAGGAAAAAGCATACGAGAACTTTAGAGGCAGAGCTCCTAAATCTGATGCTTTAATGCGAGCAAGAAATTTTCCTCTTATTGGTAAAAAGTAAAGTGTATTATCAAAATAAAAAACAGCCCGAATGAAAATTCGGGCTGTTTTTTATTATTAAAATTCTCCAAGTTGGACGTTATTAGGCAATTCTCCAATATTTTGTAATTTAATGCCTGCCAGTTCCTGGGCTGCATTTATACATTCCGGGAGTTCTTTTCCTTTTAGCTTACTATACAAAAAACCTGTCCAGAATGCGTCACCTGCACCCGTAGTGTCTTTTATATTTTCGACTAAATTGGCTTTTTTGGTAATGACTCCTAATTTTGAATCAAATATCACTACTCCGTTTTTTCCTTTTGTTAAGCAAATAGTGGATGCACCCTGTTTCTGAAAATAATCAAAAATGTAATCGTCACTTTTGATTTCATTAAACCACCTAAAACAATCATCATCACTTAATTTCATTAACGGATTTGTACTTAAATATTCTTTGATAACCTCTCTGGCTTCGGCTCTTTCCGGCCATATTTTGTCTGAATAATTAAGATCAATACTGGTTTGCAAACCCAATTGATATGCTTTTTTAGCTTTTTTCAAAATTGTTTCACGAGCCGGATTTTTACTGAGTGCGAAACAAGTGGTATGAAAAATTTTAGATTGTTGAAGTAAGCTGTCTGGAAGCTGTGCTTCAGTTATATGATAATCTGCTTGTCTATATGGAATAAATTCTGGTGTTTCACTTGATTTAGATACAAAAATAACAGAGGAAGACTGGTCATCAATTTTATGTATGCAGGAAGTGATAACCTGGTTTTCGTTTAATTTTTCTAACATGAATTGCCCTAACCCATCGTTGCCACAACTTGCAACTAAGGCTGTCTTTAATCCTAATTTTGAGCTATATATACTTACGTTCGTAGGTGAACCACCTAAAAAACGGCCGTAATTTTCTGTTTTAGAAATGGGAGTGTTTAGTTCATTGCCAATAAAGTCAATGAGTAATTCTCCGATACATATAATGTCGATTGTCTTTTCCATTTTAAATGAGTAATTTGAAATTTGTCGTAATCCCCTGATTTAACAAAACTGCTGCTGCTGCACTCCACGTACAAAATGGAACTCCATTTGGTTTTTCGGTTTGGGTATTAAAGTTTTCGTAAAAGCTAAAGTCCTCTTTTTGATTTGCTTTATTTATTGCATTTAGGAGCTTTTTAGCTTCCTCTTTTTGTTCTTTGGCGAGTAGTGCTAAACCATAGAATCCATTAACCATTGGCCAGCTGCCTCCGTTATGAAACTCATTTGGGTAATTTCTGAATTCATATTTGAAATTGTTTTTTAATAAATTCCAGTCGCTATCTGTTTCCTCAATAGGGGGCCAAAAGGCAGGGACTAATTTTAGTGGTCTTTGATTTCTTATTTTTTCAGCATACTGAATTATTTTTTCCTGAAACTGAACCGGACCAATGTTTAAAAGCAACGCCAGAGCATTTGCAAATGCATCAAATTGTGTTTTGTATCCTGCCGGTGAAAAGGAACATGGCATGTAATCATCAAAGTGAAGTTCATAATAGGCTCTTTCATGATATTTTTCTCCCTGAGAATTGGGGATAAAATTTATTTCAATTTGTTGTGTTATTTTTTCAATTTTAGAAGTGATTGCATTTTTTTTTACAAAATAATTATAGGATCTCAGTGCCCAAATACGCAACAGCTGATCGTATAAAACATAGCCGTCAGTAATGTACTCATCAGCCCAGTTTCCTGAAAGCGGAACATACATCAAGTGTTTGTTGTTGAATTCCCAGGCTTCCATCTGACTTAAACATTGCTCAATATTTTTTTTGTGACTTTCAACAAAGGAAAGGTCTTTTTGGTAAAAGGCATATTGACAAATTCCAATAATAAACCATGAGACAGCATCGACTCTTCCTGCTAAGCCACCGTAACTCACTTCGGTACTGCTGTCGTTTATCATAACGTTAGAAGGTATCGTACCGTTCTCATGTTGGTTTTTTGCCAGTGTATCCAGCGTTTTTCTGAAAGTTGCAATCAAATTATTGTCTCCTGATGCTAAAGCAGCTAATCCGCAGATTACACCATCCCGGGCCCAGACTCTTTTGTAATTCGAAATGTTTTGCGCACTTGCTAAAAAACCTTCAGATGAGGAGGAGTTGTGTAATAATTCAATTGCTTTTGTATAATTGCTATCAGTACTCATAAATATTACTGTTTTTTTACTTTAATTAATAATGTACTTAGTGAGCCCAATAGTAATAATGTACCTGCAAAAGTTATGGCTAAACGGGGATCATTATTTAGAAAATATTTTAATACAAATCCAAATGAGAGATTTTGAACAATCATTGGAATCACAATCATCATATTTATTATTCCCATATATACCCCATAACGTTCTTTGGGAATGTTTGTAACTACCATCAAATAAGGGATTCCCATCATACTTGCCCAGGCAATTCCGTAGCCAATAATGACAGCAAAAAACCAATATTGATTTTGGATCATTGGAAAAAATAAAAAGGAAACGGCTCCCAGTAAAAGACAAACAAAATGAACCATTTTTGGGCTGTACTGTTTCGCTAACTTAGCGAGATAAAAAGCAACCGAAAAGGTAACAATAAAACCAAAGGCACCTATTAAGCCATTCCATTCCACAGCTTTTTCATAACCTGTTTTGTCAGCAGGAGTTAGATTCCAAACCGATAATGCAATACTTTTTGAATTATTTTGCCAAAAACACATTAAGGCATACCATTGAAACAAGTAGACCAGAAAAAGCTGCCACATTACTTTTGGCATTTCTAACACTGCTTTATAAATATCTGTAAAGGGAGAAAAAATATTTAAAGGTTCGGATTTAATTAGTTTAATTTCTTCTTCGGTTGGCGGAATTTCAGGCGTTTTTTTCATGCTCCACCAGATTGATGTTATCGAAAGTATGGCCCCTAGAAAGAAAGACGCATAAATCCAATTAGGTAATTGCCCAGTATATCCAGCAAAAATAATGGGAAAGAGAAACAAAGAAATATAGGATAAAAATTGCCCAAAACCGGTAAAGAAACTTTGTGCCTGAAAACCTATTGGTTGCTGATCTTCATTAAGCGTATCAGCAATAAAAGCACGATAAGGTTCCATTGCGGTATTATTACCCACATCTAAAATCCAAAGTAAACCAGCAGCCATCCATAACGAACTGCTAAATGGAAAAAGAAATAGGGAGATGCTGCAAATAATAGCGCCTATAAAAAAATAAGGCTTTCTTCTGCCCCATTTCGGATGCCAGGTTTTATCGCTCATTGCTCCAATTATAGGTTGAATCAATAATCCTGTTAAAGGACCTGCCAAATTTAATATCGGAATTTGATCCGGGCTTGCGTGTAAAAAATCATAAATAGGATTTACAGCACTTTGTTGCAAACCAAAACTATATTGAATGCCAAAAAAACCAACATTCATATTAATAATCTGCAAAAAATTAAATTTAGGTTTAGTGAACGCCATATTGGTGGTATTGAATTTTAAAATCAATTCCTGTATTGTGAAGTACAGGAATTGAAAACCAAATTAATATTTATGAAACAATGTATTAAAATCGATACGACAGAGCCATAGATAGTGATCTGCCAGTCAATGATCTGGCTCTGATAAAATTCACCGTGTTTTCTGTAATACTTCCTTCTTCAGATTCGGTTATGGCTAATGTATTGAATAAGTTGTTTCCTGAAACATTCAAAAATAATCCTTTCGCAATTCCAACTTCAACAAATCCGTTTACAATTACAAATCCATTCATGACTAATTGATTTGAATCTTGCGCAAATGCTTTAGACTGACCTATAAAACTTAAACCGAGTATGTTTTTCTTGTCCATGAACTTGTAAGTAGGTAAAAAACTATACATTAATTTAGGTTGTCTTCTTGGTTCATTACCATTGTTTTCTCCCGAGGTAATCTCTGCTTTTGTATACGTAAATGAACCTCTCAGGTTTAAATTAGCAGTTACATCATAGGCTGTCTCCAATTCAAGTCCTATTGATTTGTAATTGTTTTTTCGAATAGTATTAGAACCCGCCTCATATCCAGCCTGCTCATCTGTTTTAGAATGAAATGCTGTAGCATACAGGTATCCATCATTGAACTTTTGTTTAAAACCAACTTCTGCTTGTGTTAAAAAGTCTAATGCATTAATCCTGTCTCCATTTAAATAATCTAATCCGTTAAATAAAATTCTATCCGCTTTAGCCGAAGCACCTCTGCTTATTCTTGCAAATACAGATTGTCTGGTTGCTAAAAGGAAATTGGCTCCTAGAGTATAAGAAACATAATCGTAATCATAATTTACAGTTGTAGGATTTGCATTGTCAATAGCGAAAACATTTTGTTCCGGTACTGAAATAGAGCCGTCATTATTGATGTCATAAGTGGTTGAAACGCCTGAGGCAAATGAACCGGTTACTTTTCCTTTGTCATAGCGTAAACCTCCTTCAAATGATAATTTATCTGTAGCATCAAAGGATACATTAAAATAAGGAGCAGAAACATTGTACTGCGTATCGTAGTTTCGGGCTAAATTGCCCCATGCAGGTGTACCATAAGCATACAATCCATTTTCTGATAATGAATTTCCGCTGGCATTATTTACGTTAATTAAACGAGGATTGTCATCTGAAACTTCTTGTAAATAAGAATTCCATAACCACGACATAGATACATTTTGGATTGATTTAAAAAATCCGGCAGTAATT
Organism: uncultured Flavobacterium sp.; assembly: GCA_963513545.1. Taxonomy (GTDB): domain Bacteria; phylum Bacteroidota; class Bacteroidia; order Flavobacteriales; family Flavobacteriaceae; genus Flavobacterium. The sequence continues at coordinate 125,910 of CAUPQW010000009.1, read as the reverse complement.
CCTATTTTATCAAATTTTTTGGTCAGACGCAAGTCATTCATAAAATTCCCCATATTGTTTAATTGCGTGTCAAATAAGTGAATTTTTGCAACCAGACCGTTTGGGTTGTTAAAAGCGGCGCCATTATCAGCATAAGTCAAAGTTGATCCTGCTCCAAATGAAGAAGCAATGGCCGATGCTGTTCCTATTTCTGCGGGGAAAGGAGAAATAAAACCACCTGAATTAGAAGTGAATCGAATGTTATCAGTGATTTTCCAATTGTTTTCTAAATCGAAACTGGCATTTGCTCCGATTGATTTTGAAATAGGATGCATTCCGTTAGCAACAGCCTCTCTTCGAACATTACCATCAGGGCCTAGTCCAACATTATGGCTCAAATAGATAGACTGCAAAGCACCTGTTGTAGCATCATATCCGTCAACACTTTTCCAGTCTGGATTAGCATTTGTTCCTGAAACAGCTACAGGCATTGGCATATAAGCCGCTGTTTTGTCATTTAAGAATTTTGCATAAACAGTAATAGAACCATTCTCAAATTCTTTAGTAATATTAAATTTTATTTGTCCTCCGTTATTACTGTTAAACCCTGTTTTTCTTACGCCTTCGCCTGTTCTGTAAAAACCGCCGGCATGAAAATACAATCCTTCTCCAATTTTAGCTCCGTAATCAATATCAGATCTAAAATTACCATAGTCTAAACCGAAAGTCGTACATAAATTTCCTCCTTCAGTCTTACCTGTTTTGCTGATGAAATTAATAATTCCACCAGGAGAATTAGAAGATAAAGTAGATGCTGAACCACCACGTATGGCTTCTATTTTGGCTATATTTCCATCAAATCTTGTAAAAATATCAGCTGTTGCAAATGAGATGTCTCCAAATAATAATACAGGTAGTCCATCCTCTTGAAGTTGTAAATATTTAGAGCCGCCAGAAGAAATAGGAACACCACGAACAGAGATATTAGAATTCCCTTCGCCTCCTGATGATTCTGAACGAATTCCAGGAATGGTTCTGAAAATTTCGGCGGTTGATCTTGGTGCCGATTGTGTAATTTGTTCCGTTCCTAATGAAGTAATGGAAACACTAGACTTGATTTTTGCTTTGGGATTAACAACACCCGTAACAACAACATCATCTAAAACATTCGCATCTTCAACTAATGAAATATTTTGAACAGTATTTCCATTTATTGTAATATTTAATTCTGTTTTTTTGAATCCAATATAAGAAGCAATAATATCTAATGGACCGTCTTTTAAATTTCTAAAAGAATATTGGCCATTAAAATCACTGGCTGTTGACTGATTTGTATTTTTTATTGTAATATTTACTCCAGGGATTGGTGTACCCGATCCATCAGTAACAGTTCCTGATAAATTTGAGTTTTGTGAAAATGAGACATTAAATAGAAAAAGGACAATAAATAGACCCATTCTTTTCAATAATAAATTATCTGTTTTCATGTTTGGTAATTGGTTTGTTAATAATTAGTATCGTTATTTTTTGTCAAATCTATATTTAATTGTGTCTTAAAAAATAATATTTTAAATCGAAAACGTTTTCGTAACAGCCGAAAACGTTTTCGATTTCGATGGATTTTTTTTTCGATATTTGTTTTATGAAAGAAACCACCTTGAAAGAAATAGCTGCTACTTTAGGGATATCTATTACAACTGTTTCAAAAGCATTAAAAAATTATCCTGATGTTAGCGTTAAAACCAAGAATGCAGTACTTGCTCTTGCAAAAGAACTTCATTATACACCTAATAGTTTTGCTGTTAATTTAAGAACTAAAGAGTCTAAAACGATTGGGCTTATTATTCCTGAAGTAGTGCATCATTTCTTCTCGGGGGTTATTAACGGTATAATTGCTGAAGCTGAAAAAAATGGATATTTGGTGATTATTCTACAATCTAATGAGTCATTAGAATTAGAGAAAAAACAAGTTGCCCTTTTATTAAACAAAAGAGTGGATGGTATTATAATGGCGCTCTCTAATGAGTCGAATGATGATTTTCATATTAAAGAGATTGTAGCAAAAGGAATTCCTTTTGTACAGTTTGATAAAATTTCAAAATTAATTAAAAGTTCGAAGGTACTTATCAATGATCAAAAAGCAGCGATGAATGCAGTACAGCATTTAATTGATGTTGGATGTAAAAAAATTGCACATATAAGAGGGCCTGAAAATCCTCAAAATGCAATTGATCGATTCTTAGGGTATAAAAAAACATTAGAAAAAAATGGTTTGGTATACGATTCTAAATTAGTTTACACTTGTAAAAGGGTAAGTTTTGAAGAGGGTTTTGAATTTGCAAAAGCTATTCTTGACGATCACGAAGATGTTGATGGTATTTTTGCAATAACAGATTTGGTTGCTGTAGGGGTTTTAGCCTATTTTAATGAGAAAAACATTCCTGTTCCAAAACAAGTGGCAGTAATAGGTTTTAGTAATTGGTTTATGTCTCAGGTGATTACTCCAAAATTGAGTACTATAGATCAGCCTAATTACGAAATGGGGGTTGAGGCAATAAGTTTGTTGCTTGAGGAAATGAAATGTAATAAAGAAAATAAGGTTTTTATACCAAGATTAGTTGAGTTGGAAACTAAATTAATAGTCCGGGAATCTACAATGAGAAATAATTAAAAAAAGCGATTTTCAAATTGAAAATCGCTTTTTTGTATCAAAAAATCGTAAGATTAACCTAAAGTAACTCTTTTGAAACCTGTAATTTCAACGTTGAAACCTTTTACGTAATCACCAACTTTTTTACTATCGTCTTTGATAAAGTTTTGATCTAACAAAGCTTTCTCCTGATCTAAAGTAGTATTGTCAGAGATAAAACGTTGCACTTTTCCCGGGATAATTTTGTCCCAAATTTGCTCTGGTTTACCTTCAGCTTTTAATTCAGCTTTAGCATCTTCTTCAGCTTGTTTTAAAACTTCTTCAGTTAATTGAGAGAAAGAGATATATTTAGGAACATTTTTTAAAGTTTTTCCTAAACGTTTAGCTTCTTCATTATCTTTTTCGATTACAGCAATACGAGCAGCAAGTTCAGATTCAACGAAAGCAGGATCAAAATCTTTGTAAGATAATGTATCAGCTCCCATAGAAGCAACTTGCATAGAAACATCTTTAGTTAAAACGTCAGCGTTAGGAATTGCAGCAGAAATTGCAGTTAAAGCAGCAATTTTGTTAACGTGAACATAAGATCCAACGAAAGCGCCTTCTAAAATTTCAAAACCACCGATTTCGATTTTTTCACCGATAACACCAGTTTGCTCGATTAATTTCTCAGCAACAGTAATTCCGTTGAAGTCTGAAGCTAAAAATTCTTCTTTAGTAGAGAAGTTAATAGCTCTTTCAACTAAATCTTTAGCCAAAGTTACGAAAGCTTCATTTTTACCTACGAAATCTGTCTCACAGTTTAAAGTGATAATAGCTCCTTTAGTTTTGTCAGCATTAACAAAAGAAACAGCAGCTCCTTCAGAAGACTCACGGTCAGAACGGTTAGCAGCAACTTTTTGTCCTTTTTCTCTAAGAACTTGTATAGCTTTATCGAAATCTCCATCAGCTTCAACTAAAGCTTTTTTACAGTCCATCATTCCGGCACCTGTAGATTGTCTTAATTTATTTACGTCTGCAGCAGTAATTGTTGCCATAATATTTTGAATTTTAATGTTAAAAGTAAAAATTCCATTTTCTAAATCCCAAACTCCAATTTTATTAAATTATCAACATAACGTTTTTAATTTTGTATTTGGAATTTGGAATTTAAAATTTGGAATTTAAAATTTGATTTATTCTTCAGTTGCTGGTGCAGCCTCTACAGCAGGAGCAGCTTCAGCAGCAGCTTCTTCTGTAAATACTTCAGCTTCTTTTTCAGAACCTCTGTCAGAAAGACCTTCGATTACGGCAGCAGTTACTAAAGATAAAATTTTGTCAATTGATTTAGAAGCATCATCATTTGCAGGAATAACGTAATCAACCTCTCTTGGGTCAGAATTCGTATCAACCATTGCGAAAACTGGAATGTTTAATTTTTGTGCTTCTTTTATTGCGATGTGTTCAGCTTTGATATCTACTACGAACAATGCAGCTGGTAGTCTTGACATGTCAGCAATTGAACCTAAGTTTTTTTCTAATTTAGCACGAAGACGATCAACTTGTAAACGCTCTTTTTTAGAAAGTGTCATGAAAGTACCATCTTTCTTCATTTTATCAATAGAAGACATTTTTTTAACTGCCTTTCTGATAGTTACGAAGTTAGTTAGCATTCCACCAGGCCATCTTTCAGTGATGTAAGGCATGTTTGCAGCTTTTGCTTTATCAGCAACGATGTCTTTAGCTTGTTTTTTGGTAGCTACGAATAAGATTTTTCTACCTGATGCAGCAATTTTTTTCAAAGCTTCATTAGCTTCTTCAATTTTAGCTGCAGTTTTATATAGATTGATAATGTGAATACCATTACGTTCCATATAAATGTAAGGAGCCATGTTTGGATCCCATTTTCTAGTCATGTGTCCAAAGTGAACACCTGCTTCTAGTAAGTCTTTTACTTCTATTTTGTTTGCCATTTTGTACTAGTTTACGTTCTGTTGATTAGCAATGTGTTTTGAACTTTAGCTTTAGGCAATATGCTTTAGGCTTTAAGCTTTATGACTTTCAGACTTTCGACTTTCAGACTCAACCCATTTAGATGCTAAACTATTTCCTACCTCGATAGGAGAGCAACAACAACTGTGTTTTTTAATTTCAATAAATAATTGATAATGTCTTGTCCCATCTGAACAAGACAGGTAATATTAACGTTTAGAGAACTGGAATCTCTTACGAGCTTTCTTCTGACCGAATTTCTTACGCTCAACCATTCTTGGATCTCTTGTTAATAAACCTTCTGGTTTAAGGATAGCTCTGTTTTCAGCGTTAGCTTCACACATTGCACGTGCTAATGCCATTCTTACAGCTTCTGCCTGACCAGTTGAACAACCTCCGTAAACGTTTACTTTTACGTCAAAGTTACTTGCGTTTTCTGTCATAGAAAGCGGTTGTAAAACTTTGTACTGTAAAGTTGCAGTAGGAAAGTAAGTTGCGAATTCTTTTTTGTTTACAGTGATTTGTCCTGTTCCTTCAGAAACATAAACACGTGCAACAGCGGTTTTTCTTCTACCGATTTTGTGAATAACTCCCATTACTTAAGATCGTTAAGGTTAACAGTTCTAGGTTTTTGAGCTCCGTGAGTATGCTCAGCACCTACAACAACATTTAGATTTCTAAAAAGTTCAGCTCCTAATTTGTTTTTAGGTAACATTCCTTTTACAGCTTTTTCTACTAATAATGCAGGGTTTTTAGATTGCAATACTTTAGCAGTTAAAGTTCTTTGTCCTCCTGGGTAACCTGTATGACGCATGTAAATTTTGTCATTCATTTTTGTACCTGTAAGGTTAATTTTTTCTGAGTTGATAACAATTACGTTATCTCCACAGTCAACGTGTGGTGTGTAACTTGGCTTGTACTTACCTCTTAAGATCATCGCAACCTTTGAAGCAAGACGTCCTAAGTTATGACCATCAGCGTCAACAACAATCCACTCTTTAGTTACAGTGCCTTTGTTTGCTGAAACTGTTTTGTAGCTTAATGCGTCCATAATATTATTTTAATTAAACATTCCATCCCCAATAAAGGGGATGCAAAAGTACAATTAATTATTTTAAATCCAAATACCTGAAAAGATTATTTTATCTGCTGAAAATCAGGGGGTCAGTTTTGAAATTAAAACGATAAAAAATATTGATTATAATATTTATGTTTAGATGAGTTAATTTTTTTAGTTTTTTTTAAAATAATGTTTAACAGGTTAAAGCTTTTGTGAAGTGAAGCTTAGAGCAGTCTAATTATTTTGTGTATTAGTTTTGGGAAAGACCTTGATAATTTTAATAAGTGGTAGGGCTTTTTTGTTTTATTTTAGGCAATTCTATTATATTTGTATTAATTACATAAAAATTCAATTGAATGAAAGCTAAAGCAACTCTAAAACAAATAGCAAAAGAACTTGGTGTTTCTGTATCGACAGTTTCTAAGGCATTAAATGATAGTCCTGAAATTAGTGAGCAAACAAAGGTAAAAATTAAGGAGTATGCTAAACTCAAAAATTATAAGCCTAATGTTATTGGTTTGAACTTAAAGAATCGTAAGACCAAAACAATTGGTGTAATTATACCTAATATATTAAACTCTTTTTTTGCAAAAGTTTTTAGTGGTATTGAAAAAGTAGCTGATAAAAAAGGATATAATGTAATTACTTGTATTTCAAATGAATCCTTAGAGAAGGAGATTCATACGCTTGAAATGCTGAGCAATGGAACTATTGACGGATTCATTCTTTCTGTTTCGCAAGAGGCACAAAATTTAGAAGAGTATAGTCATTTTTCTGAAATCATCAATGACGGAACTCCAATTGTAATGTTTGATCGAATTGCTGACGGGGTTGAATGTGATAAAGTTGTGGTTGATGATTTTGATTCAGCTTTAAATTCAACACAGCATTTAGTTAATTTAGGATGTAAAAATATAGCCTTGATTTCTTCGGTAGATAATTTGAGTGTTGGAAAACTGAGAGCCGATGGATATTTAAAAGCCTTAAAGGATAATAATATTCCGGTAAACGAAAAGATAATTCTTCGGACTAATTCAGAAGATGATATGAAAAGTAGAATTGAAGCGATTTTTGATCATAAAATTGATGGAATTTTTGCTTTGGACGAAAATGATTCAGTTGCAGCTTTAAGGGTTAGTTTGAAAAAAGGATTTAGTGTTCCTGAAGATATTTCAATAATAGGATTTGCAGATGGGATTTTAGCATCAAGACGTTTGTCTCCAAGCTTGACAACTGTGAGTCAACATGGTATTGAGATTGGTGAAGTTGCAGCCAAACGATTGATTTCTAGGTTGGAAGAAAGCGAAGAGGAAACTTCTGAATATGAGACAATTGTTATTAAAACAAAACTAAAAGAAAGAGAATCGACCAGAAAATCTAAATAAAAAAAGAAAACCATTTTAATTTTAAAATGGTTTTCTTTTTTTATTTCTTTTTTAAATTTTAAATGTTATAACGGGTCTTGCTGCATGATTTACCAAGCCTTCGCTAATGCTGCCGTTAAAGAAATGAGCGAAACCTGTTCTTCCGTGTGTACACATTCCGATAATGTCGGCATTAATGCTATTTGAAAAATTAATAATTCCTTTTTCAATATTGGTGTCATTATATATATGAGTTGAATAATTAGTAAGGTTAAAAGCGTTTACAAAATCTTTCATAGCTTTTTCAATAATATGAGTTGGTTTGAAGCTATTTGGTGTGCAAATAGTAACTAAGTGTATTTTTGAATCAAAGAATTCGGTGAAGTTTAATAGTTTTTTAAAGGGTTTTTTGGATTCTTCCGTAAAATCTGAAGCAAAAACAATAGTAGATGCATTAAAATTGGAAATATCTTTTTTAATAACTAAAACAGGAATATCAGAATTTCGAACTACTTTTTCGGTATTAGACCCAATTAGTAATTCCTCAACACCTGAAGAACCGTGTGATCCCATTATGATTAAATCAATGTCGTTTTCTTTGCTGACTTGAGAAATCCCATGGATTGTTTTGTCAATTTTTAAGATTTCAGTTACAGAAAGACCTTGAAGATAAGGTTTCTCAGTAATTTTATCCAGCATTTCATTGGCTTTTCTCATAAATAACATTGTTTCGGGAATACTTGCTCCGCCGGTAATTGCGTCATTCATTTGGCTTGGTAATTCCAACATATGAAGCAGGATGATTTCTGAATTGTGTTTGTGTGCTATTTGTGCTGCAACTTTTAAGGCGTCTTCTGCATGTTCTGAGAAGTCAGTAGGGACTAAAATTCGTTTCATAATTTTTGAGGTTAAATTATTGAATAATCCGTTGTTTAATGCTCTTATAAAGATAAGGAATATTATTAGAGCAATCTAATTATTTGATTTATAAAAAAAACACTATATTTGCACCGTTATTTATTAAAATCTAAATAATGAGGGGACTAAGTGTCCCCTCTTTTTATAAAATTATGACATTTAAAGAAAAAGTAAACGCATTAATTACAGAGGCTCTTTTAGAAAAGCCATCAGTCTTTTTGATTGATTTGAGTATTTCTGATTCTTTTAAAATTAGTGTTGGTTTAGATGGGGATAATGGTGTGGCACTTCAGGATTGTATCGATATTAGTCGTGCAATAGAGAATAATCTGGATCGTGAAGAACAGGATTTTTCACTTGAAGTAGCATCTGTTGGAGTAGGTTCACCATTGAAATTTACAAGACAATACATAAAAAATATTGGTAGAACATTGATTGTTACTACAAATAGTGAAAAAATTGAAGCAGAATTAGTGGAAGCTAACGATGTTTTTATAATTTTGTCTTGGGAAGCAAGAGAACCGAAAAAAGTAGGAAAAGGAAAAGAAACAGTTCAAAAAGAGCAACAAATACCTTATACAGAAATTAAAGAGGCAATTGTTACAGTAACATTTTAATTAAAGAATTCGCATGGAAAATTTAGCATTAATCGATTCATTCTCAGAGTTTAAAGACAATAAACTTATTGATCGTGTAACGCTTATGGCAATTTTAGAAGACGTGTTTAGAAATGCACTAAAGAAAAAATACGGTTCTGATGATAACTTCGATATCATTATAAATCCTGACAAAGGAGATATGGAGATATGGAGAAGAAGAGTTATCGTTGCTGACGAAGATCTTGATTTTGAAAATGAAGAAATTACTTTGACTGAAGCAAGAATGATCGAAGCGGATTTTGAAATTGGTGAAGAGGTTTCTGAAGAGGTAAAATTGATTGATTTAGGAAGAAGAGCTATTTTGGCTTTACGCCAAAACTTAATATCTAAAATTCACGAACACGATAATACAAATCTTTACAAGCAATTTAAAGATATTATTGGGGATATTTATACTGCCGAAGTGCACCACGTACGTCCAAGAGTTGTTATTTTAGTTGATGATGAAGGAAACGAAATTGTGCTTCCAAAAGAAAAACAAATTCCATCTGACTTTTTCCGTAAAGGAGATAATGTTCGTGGAATTATTGAAAGCGTTGAATTAAAAGGAAATAAACCTCAAATTATTATGTCTAGAACTTCTGAGAAGTTTTTAGAAAAATTATTTGAACAGGAAATTCCAGAGGTATTTGATGGTTTAATTACTGTTAAAAATGTAGTGCGTATTCCGGGAGAAAAAGCAAAAGTTGCTGTAGATTCTTATGACGACAGAATTGATCCTGTTGGAGCGTGTGTTGGTATGAAAGGATCTCGTATTCACGGAATTGTTCGTGAATTAGGAAACGAAAATATCGACGTAATTAACTATACAAACAATATTCAATTGTTTATTACAAGAGCATTGAGTCCTGCTAAAGTTTCTTCAATCAAAATAGATGAAGAAAACAAAAGAGCTGAAGTTTTCTTGAAATTAGAAGAAGTTTCTAAAGCAATTGGTAGAGGGGGTCACAATATTAAATTAGCGGGCCAGCTAACAGGTTACGAATTAGATGTTATTCGTGAAGGAGATGTTGCCGGTGCAACTGCAGATGAAGACGATGTTGAATTAACAGAGTTTTCAGACGAAATCGAAGACTGGGTAATTGAGGAGTTTGCTAAAATAGGCTTAGATACTGCAAAAAGTATTTTAAAACAAGAAGTAGAAGATTTAGTAAGAAGAACGGATTTAGAAGAGGAAACAATTCTTGATGTTATGAAAATACTAAAAGAAGAGTTTGATAGCTAGTTATCTGCTCTAACAACACAACGAAAAAGGTAATAATAAAAAGGTTATATGTCTGAAGAGAGAGTAATAAGAATAAACAAGGTTTTAAGGGAATTAAATATTTCGTTAGAAAGAGCTGTTGATTATCTAAAAGATAAGGGAATTGCTATTGATGCAAATCCAAATGCAAAAATTTCTGACAGCGAATTTAATATCCTACAAAGCCAATTTGCGGGCGATAAGGGGAATAAGGAAGCTTCTAAAGAAGTAGGAGAAGAAAAAAGAAAAGAAAAAGAAGCACTTCGTGTAGAGCGTGAGAAAGAAATTGAAGACAAACGCAGACAAGATGAGGAGCGCCAAAAACAGCAGGAGATTATAAAAGCGAGAGCTGTTGTAACAGGGCCTGTTCAGGTGGGTAAAATTGATTTGAATCCAAAAAAACCTGCTGCTGTTTCAGTACCCGAAGAGACTGCCAAAGTTGAGGAACCAAAAGCTGTCATTACTCCTCCTGTTCAAACAGAAAAACCAGTTCAGAAAGAGACTGTACAGGCAGAGCCAGTTTCTGCTCCTGTAGTTTCTGAAGAGAAAAAGGTAGAAAAACCTATTATTACTGAGAAAAAAGAAGTAAAAGTTGATGTTTCTAAAACAGCTAAAGAACCAGTTGTTGCAACTGATCCAGAAACTGCAGAAGAGATTATCACTACACAATATCAAAAATTATCAGGAACGACTCTTACAGGACAAACAATTGATTTGTCTCAATTCAATAAACCGAAGAAAAAGAAAGAGGATCCAAAGATAACACCAAATAAACCGGGTGCTCCTGGAGCAAACAATAATGCTAATAAAAATAAGCGTAAGAGAATTGTTCCTAAACCAGGTACTCCTGGTACACCAAGACCTGCAACAGGGAATGCACCAGGAACTCCAAATCCTAACAAAATAACACCAAATGCGGGTGGAACAGGAGGAGGTTTTAATGCTAACAGAAGTGCGAGACCTGGTTTTGTAAAAGGAAATCGCCCTGCTATTGTAGCTAAAGTAGAGCCTACTGAAGAGGAAGTAAAAAACCAAATTAGAGAAACTCTTGAAAAACTTCAGGGGAAAGGTGGTAAATCAAAAGCGGCTAAATACAGAAGAGATAAAAGAGATACGCACCGTCAGAAATCTGATGAAGAGCAAAGAGCACTTGATGAAGGAAGTAAAACTATTAAAGTTACTGAGTTTGTTACCGTAGGTGAAATTGCAATCATGATGGATGTGCCTATTACCAAGGTAATTGGAACTTGTATGTCACTTGGAATCATGGTTACCATGAACCAGCGTTTAGATGCTGAAACTTTAACCATCGTAGCTGATGAATTTGGTTATGAGGTTGAGTTTATTACTGTTGATATCGAAGATGCTATTGAAGTTATTGAAGATAAAGAAGAAGATTTAGTAGTTAGAGCACCAATTGTTACTGTAATGGGGCACGTCGATCACGGTAAAACATCTTTACTGGATTATATTCGTAAAGAAAATGTTATCGCTGGTGAGTCGGGTGGAATTACACAGCATATTGGAGCTTATGGAGTAACTTTGGATAATGGTCAAAAGATCGCATTCTTAGATACACCGGGTCACGAGGCTTTTACCGCTATGCGTGCACGTGGAGCTCAGGTTACCGATATCGCAATTATTGTTGTAGCGGCTGATGATGATATCATGCCACAAACAAAAGAGGCAATCTCTCACGCACAAGCTGCAGGAGTGCCAATTATATTTGCAATCAATAAAATTGATAAACCAAATGCGAATGTTGAGAAAATAAAAGAGCGTTTGGCTGGTATGAATTTACTTGTTGAAGATTGGGGTGGAAAAATTCAGTCACATGATATTTCTGCAAAAGTTGGAACAGGGGTAAAAGAATTATTAGAAAAAGTTTTATTAGAGGCTGAAATTTTAGATTTAAAATCGAATCCAAATAAAGCGGCTCAGGGAACTGTAGTTGAGGCTTTCTTAGATAAAGGAAAAGGATATGTTTCTACAATTTTGGTTCAACATGGAACTTTAAAAGTTGGAGACTATATGTTAGCAGGTAAGCATCATGGTAAAATTAAAGCTATGCATGACGAACGTGGCCATATCGTAAAAGAGGCAGGGCCTTCAACACCGGTATCAGTATTAGGTTTAGATGGTGCGGCCACTGCAGGGGATAAGTTCAATGTATTTGAAGATGAAAAAGAAGCAAAACAAATTGCATCCAAACGTTCTCAATTAATGCGTGAACAATCAGTACGTACACAAAGACATATTACGCTTGACGAAATTGGTCGTCGTATTGCACTTGGTCAGTTTAAAGAATTGAATGTGATCCTTAAAGGAGACGTTGATGGATCTGTTGAAGCATTATCAGATTCGTTCTCTAAACTTTCTACAGAAGAAGTTCAAATTAATATTATTCATAAAGGTGTTGGAGCAATTACTGAGACTGACGTTATGTTGGCTTCGGCTTCTGATGCGATTATTATTGGATTTAACGTTCGTCCTGCAGGAAATGCAAGACAACTGGCTGATAAAGAAGAAATTGATATTCGTTACTATTCTATTATTTATGCTGCTATCGATGACTTGAAAGATGCGATGGAAGGAATGTTAGCTCCAGAGATGAAAGAAGAAATCTTGGGGACTGCTGAAATTCGTGAGATTTTCAAAATTTCTAAAGTGGGTTCAATTGCTGGTTGTATGGTAATGGACGGTAAGATTATGAGGACTTCTAAGATTAGAGTTATCAGAGAAGGAGTAGTAGTACACACAGGTGAACTTGTAGCCTTGAAACGTTTTAAAGATGATGTGAAAGAAGTGTCTAAAGGTTATGATTGTGGTATTCAGATTAAAGGTTACAACGACATAGAAGAAAGAGATGTCATTGAAGCTTATCATGAAGTAGCAATCAAAAAGAAATTGAAATAAAATTCGATGATAAAATTAAAGTCCCAATGAAAATTGGGACTTTTTTATTTCTCACCTGCAGATAAATGTTTCTTTATAGTTGTAAGACTGAAAATGCTTCGTATTATATAATATTTTTTTGATTGTTTAAGTGATAAAGCAGTGTGTGTTGGGGTTGATAGGTTATTTAGGGAGTCAGAAATTATTAGTAAATTAATGAAGGGCAGTGCAAGCTGGTCTTCTCAAAATAGTGGCTTTAAAGAATCTGAAATTAAATATTATTGGATATAGGGAACTGGACCACTTTATGTAAAATCACATTAAATACTCGTTGTCTCTTGATTAGTTTTTAATTCCTTCAAAAATAAAGTTTGAGATTATATGAATACAAAATGATGCGAGCTTTAAAAATGTAGTTAAAAAATATAAAAATTAATAGTACTATTTATGTGTTATTTCGATAGAGGACGAATATTGTTTAAAAGTAACAACTTGCTAAGCTAAAAGTTTTAATTAAAGAGCTATGTCTATGGTTGCGTCTGCTGTAAAAATTGTCTATTAGAAAAGTTTAAAAAATGATTTTAACTTGTAAATACAAGAATGAAATTAACATTCTAAAATTTATAAAGGAACCATGGGTGTCACGATATGAAGTTGTTATTTGAGTTTAATATCAAAAAAGGAGTTTGTTTTATAGATTAAGAAAATTTGATACTGAGATCTACTTATATTGATGATTGGGTTTTACTTACCTTGGAGTATATAAAAAAGAGACCGTCTCAAAAGTAAAATCAAGCTGTTGAGAATTGCGTAAATGAAAAATTTTTCTGATAGTTTCCCGAATAAAAAAGAGGCTGTCTCGACTTTTGAGATAGCCTCTTTTTTAGTTTTTTTTAATTCTATTTGCTTGGTTTAACAAGGAAAACGCTTTTGTATTTTTTTTTGATTTCTTCCAAATTTCGTTCAGCTTCAATTCTGGTTTTGAAATTTCCAACTATAACTTTATAGTTGGGAGTATTGAAAATTATAGTGCCGTCAATTGGGTTAAATTCTCTTTTAAAATTCGATAATGTTTTTTTTGCTTCCTCGCTTTTGCCACTGAAAATTTGAATTTTGTATGTTTCGTTGGTACTAATTGACGTGTTAATTTTACGCTTATCATTCAATAATTGCTCAAATTTTGGGTCTTGATTTAAGGTAATGTTTTGGTCTTGAGCATTAATATTGTAGGTTAAACCAAACATGGATATTGATAGTAAAATCTTTTTCGAAGGGGTTAAAATTCTCATAATGTGATGGTTTTTATACAAAAGTAATATTTAAAGTTTATTTGTGAAATGTTCTTATTATTTAGAATTGATATAAATTGATATTTAAGACTATTTTAAGGTTTTGAGAATAGTACTTAAATTGTATTTTTGTGCAAGTTTTAAAAGAGGGTATTCGGTTTTTGCTTATTTGATACAGAAAAAACCATACCAAAAATTAGTAGATAATTATTATACTATATGAAAAAGGTGGGTAACCATAATTCGATCTCAAGAAAATTGCTGCTTAGCTTATCGCTAACCCTAATTTTCTCCCTAACTTCATTTGCTCAAGATCCGGCTGCAACTCCTGCGGCAACTGAAGCTGCGGCTGCTCCGGCTGCTGCCTCTGGAAGTGGTGATCCGGTAAAAGGGAAAGAACTTTTTAATGCAAATTGCGCTGCATGTCACAAATTAGATGCTAAATCTACTGGTCCTGCTTTAAGGGGAGTTGCTGGTAAACATGACATGGCTTGGATTTACAAGTGGGTGCATAATAGTTCTGATATGATTAAATCAGGAGATGCAGTTGCTGTTAAGCTTTTTGAAGAAAATAACAAGTCTGTAATGACTTCTTTTCCTCAATTGTCTGAAGGTGATATTGATAATATTATAGCTTATACTTCTGAAGTTAAAGCTGAGCCAGCTGCAGGTACTCCTGGAACTGTTCCTCCTGGAGGAAAAGTAGAAGGAGGAGGAATATCTAATAATATTATTTTAGGTGCTCTTGCGCTTGTTATGGCTATTTTGGTTGTGATGTTGTTCATGGTGAACAAAGTGTTGACTAAAGTTGCAAGTAATAATGGTATTGTGGTTGGGCCGAGAGAAGCAAGAACTCCTCTTTGGAAAGCATTTGCAAGAAATCAATTTTTAGTATTGGTTACGTCTATATTCTTGCTTTTAGCGAGTGGATATTTTGTTTACGGATTCTTAATGCAAGTTGGTGTGGATCAAAACTATGAGCCTATTCAGCCAATTCACTACTCTCATAAAATTCACGCTGGCGATAATGAGATCAATTGTAAATATTGTCACTCAGCTGCCCGTGTAAGTAAAAATGCAGGTATTCCTTCTTTGAATGTTTGTATGAACTGTCATAAAAATATTTCTGAGGTTGCTGAAACTACTGCGACGCCTGAGTACAGTAAAGCGTTCTATGATGCTCAAATTCAAAAATTATACGATGCTGTTGGATGGGATAAGGCAAAACAGGCTTATACTGGAAAAACACAGCCTGTTAAATGGGTTCGTATTCATAATTTACCTGATTTCGTGTATTTCAATCACTCACAACACGTAAATGTTGCAGGTGTTGAATGTCAAACTTGTCACGGTCCTGTTGAGGAGTTTGAAATCATGAAGCAATATTCTAAATTAACAATGGGATGGTGTATTGATTGCCATAGAAAAACTGATGTTAAAATGGAAGGAAATGCATATTATGATAAAATTCATGCTGAGCTTTCTAAAAAATACGGTGTAGAGAAATTGACTGCAGCGCAAATGGGAGGTTTAGAATGCGGTAAATGCCACTATTAATCGAATTATTAAGATTTTAATATTTATATACAATGTCATCAAACAAAAAATACTGGAAAAGTGTTGAAGAACTAGAAAATAGTTCTATTGTTGAGGCGCTAAGAAATAACGAATTTGTTGAAGAAATTCCTACTGATGAATTTTTAGGAAATGCAGATGCTTTAGCTACATCTGGAACTTCACGTCGTGACTTTTTAAAGTACGTAGGATTTAGTACTGCAGCCGTAACTCTTGCTGCATGCGAAGGTCCTGTTCACAAGTCTATCCCTTATGTGTTACAACCGGAACAAATCATTCCTGGTGTTGCTGATTATTATGCAACTACAGTTTTTGATGGTTTTGATTTTGCTAACCTGTTAGTGAAAACTCGTGAGGGTCGTCCAATTAAAATTGATAACAATACTATTTCTGGAGCTAAGTTTTCAGCCAATGCTAGGATTCATGCGTCTATTTTATCTTTATATGATAGCATGCGTTTGAAAGAGCCTAAATTGGACGGAAAAGATAGTAGCTGGTCTGCTGTTGATTTAAAAATTAAATCTAGTCTTGCTGATGCAAAAGCAAAAGGTGGGCAGGTTGTATTGTTGACTAATACTTTGGCAAGTCCATCAACTGAGAAATTAATTGGGGAATTTATTGCTAAAAACCCAAATGCTAAACACGTTGTTTATGATGCTGTTTCTTCTTCTGAAGCATTAGATGCATTTGAGACTGTTTATGGAGAAAGAGCTTTAGTTGATTATGATTTTTCAAAAGCTTCTTTAATTGTTTCTGTTGGGGCTGATTTCTTAGGAGACTGGCAAGGTGGTGGATATGACTCTGGTTATGCTAAAGGACGTATTCCTCAAAACGGAAAAATGTCTCGTCATTTTCAGTTTGAATCAAATATGACTTTATCTGGAGCTGCTGCTGATAAGCGTATTCCGATGACTATTGCGAATCAAAAACAAGCTTTAGTTCAAATATATAATATTGTTGCAGGAGCTAATGTTGCTGTTTCTTTAGATGGTGCTTTTAAAGCTGAAGTAGTGAAAGCTGCTCAACAACTTAAAGCTGCTGGTTCTAAAGGAGTTTTAGTATCTGGACTTGAAGATAAAAATGCTCAATTATTAGTTTTAGCTATCAACCAAGTGTTGGCAAGTGAATCTTTTAGTACAGCTGGGACAAGACAAATTAGAAAAGGTTCTAATGCTGCTGTTGCTCAGTTATTGAAAGATATGAATGCAGGAAGTGTTCATACTTTAATTATGAGCGGAGTTAACCCGGTTTATACTTTAGCTGATGCTGCTTCTTTTGAAGCGGGATTGAAAAAAGTAAAAACTTCAGTTGCATTCTCTTTAAAAGAAGATGAAACTGCTTCGATTACTACAATTGCTGCACCATCGCCTCATTATTTAGAGTCTTGGGGAGATGTTGTAATTACAAAGGGCACTTATAGTTTGACTCAGCCAACTATTCGTCCTATTTTCAATACAAAACAATTTCAAGATATTTTACTATCATTAAACGGAATTCCTGGAACTTTCTATGATTATATCAAAGCTAATTCAGCTGGTATTATTGCGGGCACTTCTTGGAATAAAGTATTGCATGATGGGGTTTTTGTAATAGGTTCTAGTGTATTAACAGGAGGTTCATATGACTATTCTTCTGCTGCGGCAACATTATCTAAATCAAAATCTACTGGTGATTTTGAATTAGTATTGTATACTAAAACAGGTATGGGTGACGGGCAGCAAGCCAATAATCCTTGGTTGCAAGAATTTCCGGATCCGATCACAAGAGTTTCTTGGGATAATTATTTAACAGTTTCTAGCGCTGATGCCAAAAAGTTTGATTTTTCAAACCCAATTGTTGCAAACGGAGGTTTAAACGGAAGTTATGCAACTATTACAGTTGATGGAGTTAAGTTAGAAAATGTTCCAGTAATAATTCAGCCTGGTCAGGCTGTAGGTACAGTTGGTTTAGCTGTAGGTTACGGTCGTAAGGCAGCTTTGAAAGAAGAAATGATAGTAGGTTTGAATGCTTACTCATTATATAAAAATTTCAATAGTGTTCAATCTGTATCTATTGCAAAAGCATCAGGTGAGCATGAGTTTGCTTGTGTTCAGGGTCAAAAAACATTAATGGGTAGAGGAGATATTATTAAAGAAACTACTCTTAAGATTTTTAATGAAGAAGAAGCAGAGCATTGGAACGAACAACCAATGGTATCTTTGGATCACCAGGAAGTTAAAGCTACTACAGTAGATTTATGGGAATCATTTGATCGTTCTACAGGACATCACTTTAATCTGTCAATTGACTTAAACGCTTGTACTGGTTGTGGCGCATGTGTTATTGCTTGTCACGCTGAAAACAACGTCCCTGTTGTAGGTAAAGCAGAGGTAAGAAGAAGCCGTGATATGCACTGGTTACGTATTGACAGATACTATTCTTCTGAAAGTACTTTTGAAGGTGACAACGAAAGAAAAGAGAATATCGCAGGTTTATCTAGTTCATTATCTACATTTAATGAAATGGAAAAAGCAGGTGAAAATCCACAAGTGGCTTTCCAGCCAGTTATGTGTCAGCACTGTAATCACGCACCATGTGAGACAGTTTGTCCGGTTGCTGCTACATCTCACGGTCGTGAAGGTCAAAACCATATGGCATACAACAGATGTGTTGGTACACGTTATTGTGCAAACAACTGTCCTTATAAAGTACGTCGTTTCAACTGGTTCTTGTACAACAAAAACAGTGAATTTGATTATCACATGAATGATGATTTAGGTCGTATGGTATTAAACCCAGACGTAAACGTTCGTTCTCGTGGTGTTATGGAAAAATGTTCTATGTGTATCCAAATGACACAAGCTACAAAATTAAAAGCGAAAAATGAAGGACGACCAGTTGCTGATGGAGAATTCCAGACAGCTTGTTCTAACGCTTGTTCTTCTGGAGCAATGATATTTGGAGATGTTAATGATAAAGACAGTAAAGTGGCTAAATTAGCTGCAGACGAAAGATCATACCATTTATTGGAACATGTTGGAACAAAACCTAATGTGGTTTACCATGTTAAAGTTAGAAATACGTAGTACAAAAAATTATTAATTAAGAAACAATATAAAGGATTATGTCGTCTCATTACGAAGCACCCATTAGAAAACCTTTAGTTATAGGTGATAAATCTTATCACGATGTAACAGTAGATGTAGCTGCACCTGTTGAAGGTCCTGCAAACAAACATTGGTGGATTGTATTTTCAATCGCATTAATAGCCTTCCTTTGGGGATTAGGCTGTATAATTTACACCGTATCTACCGGTATCGGAACATGGGGATTAAATAAAACAGTTGGTTGGGCTTGGGATATCACGAACTTCGTTTGGTGGGTTGGTATTGGTCACGCGGGAACTTTGATTTCTGCAGTATTATTACTTTTCCGTCAGCGTTGGAGAATGGCAATTAACCGTTCTGCAGAAGCAATGACTATTTTCTCAGTAGTTCAGGCAGGTTTATTTCCAATTATTCACATGGGTCGTCCATGGTTAGCGTACTGGGTTTTACCTATTCCAAATCAATTTGGATCTCTTTGGGTAAACTTTAACTCGCCATTACTTTGGGACGTATTCGCGATTTCAACATATCTTTCAGTATCATTGGTTTTCTGGTGGACTGGTTTGTTACCTGATTTTGCAATGCTACGTGATAGAGCGGTAACGCCTTTTACAAAAAGAATTTATTCTATCCTAAGTTTTGGATGGAGCGGTAGAGCAAAAGACTGGCAACGTTTTGAGGAAGTATCTTTAGTTCTTGCAGGTTTGGCTACTCCGCTTGTACTTTCTGTACATACTATTGTATCGATGGACTTTGCTACTTCTGTAATTCCGGGATGGCATACAACAATTTTCCCTCCGTACTTCGTTGCAGGAGCGGTATTCTCAGGATTTGCAATGGTAAATACCTTGTTGATTGTTATGAGAAAAGTTTCTAACCTTGAAGCATATATTACACTTCAACATATTGAATTGATGAATATCATTATTATGATTACCGGTTCTATTGTTGGTGTTGCCTATATCACTGAATTATTCGTAGCCTGGTATTCTGGTGTTGAATATGAGCAATATGCGTTCTTAAACAGAGCAACTGGACCTTATTGGTGGGCATATTGGGCAATGATGACTTGTAACGTTTTTTCTCCACAATTTATGTGGTTCAAAAAACTAAGAACGAGTATTATGTTTTCATTTATTATTTCGATTGTAGTAAACATCGGAATGTGGTTTGAAAGGTTCGTAATTATCGTTACTTCTTTACATAGAGATTACCTTCCATCTTCTTGGACAATGTTTTCACCAACATTTGTTGATATTGGAATTTTCATTGGAACAATTGGTTTCTTCTTCGTATTGTTTTTATTATACTCTAGAACATTCCCTGTAATTGCTCAGGCAGAGGTTAAAACGATTTTGAAAGGAACTGGAGATAATTACATTAGAGAAAGAGCAGAAAATAAAGATTCACACCATGAGTAATAAAGTAATATACGCCATTTATAATGACGATGATATTTTGATGGATGCAGTAAAGAAAACCAGAGCTGCACACCATCATATTGAAGAGGTTTTTACTCCATTCCCAGTTCACGGATTGGATAAAGCGATGGGTTTACCACCAACAAGATTAGCAATTTGTGCTTTTCTTTATGGATGTGTTGGTATTTCTGTTGCAACATTTATGATGAGTTATATTATGATTCATGACTGGCCACAGGACATTGGTGGAAAACCAAGTTTTAGTTTTATTCAGAATATGCCATCTTTTGTGCCTATTATGTTTGAGATGACTGTATTTTTTGCTGCTCACTTAATGGTTATTACTTTTTATATGAGAAGTAGATTATGGCCATTCAAAGAAGCTGAAAACCCGGATGTAAGAACAACAGATGACCATTTTTTAATGGAAGTTGCTGTAAATGATAACGAAGCAGAACTAGTTTCTTTTTTCGAAAGTACAGGAGCAGTTGAAGTTAAAGTAATTGAAAAGAATTAATTGTAGCTATGAAAAGGATATATAAAATAACACTTTTAGTTGGTATAACTATTTTAGTTTCATCTTGCCACAATAATTCGGCGCCAAACTATCAGTATTTCCCTAATATGTATGAATCTGTAGGATACGAAACTTATTCTGAGGCTTCTGTATTTAAAGGTGGAAAAGAAGGGCAGCTTCCTGTAGAGGGAACTATCAATAGAGGTTTTGAACCTTATGAGTATGAAAATTCAACTGCTGGTTATGAATTGGCTAAAGCTAATTTAAAATCACCGTTGACTCAGGAAGAGAGAAGTTCTGAAAAAGGAAAAGAGCTTTTTGAAATTTACTGTATAAGTTGCCATGGTGCTTCTGGAAACGGTAAAGGTAAATTAGTTGAAAGAGAGAAATTTCTTGGAGTACCTAGTTATAAAGACAGGGTTATCACTGAAGGAAGTATCTTTCATGTTGAGACTTATGGTTTAAACGCGATGGGTTCTCATGCAAATCAATTAAGTGCCCACGAACGTTGGTTAGTTGCTGACTATGTTCTAAAACTAAAAAGCCAATTATAATTGTTGAACAAACTGATCGTAATAGATATGTACACATTTTCAAGTAAATTAAAAACGTTTTCTTTCATCTTAATGGCCGTTGGTATATTAGGGATTGGATATGGTTTTTTAAACGCTCCTAAAAATATTGAAGACGTAGAAACTCTTCTTAAAAAAGAAGCATCTGAGCACGGTGGAGGACATGGTGAAGCTGCTGCAGCACATCATGAAGAATCCGCTGAAGCAACTCACCATGAAGAAAAACCGGAAGTTGTTCATCATGAAGAGGCTAAAGATGCACATGCTGAAGTAGCTGTAAATGCAGACTCAGTTATTGCACATAAAGATTCAGTTGTTGCAAAAGAAGAAGTCGCTAATGAAGTAAAAACTGAAGAAGCACACGAGAGTACAGTTGCAGAAGCTAATGTTACTAAACATGAAATAAAAGATCAAAAACATGAGGAAGTTTCTCATGAACATGATCCTAAAGCACACGCAGAACACGTTTTGCACCAATTACAAAACAAGCCATGGTCTGCCTTGTATGTTGCATGTATTTTCTTTTTGTTGCTTTCTATGGGGGTTTTGGCATTTTATGCTATTCAACATGTTGCTCAAGCTGGCTGGTCTCCTGTATTGTTTAGAGTTATGCAGGGAATAACAGCTTATTTGCCTGTTGGTTCTCTGATTTTCTTTGTTATACTAATTTTATGTGGACTTCATTTTAATCATATTTTTGTATGGTTAGGAGAAGGAGTTACAGATCCAAAAAGTGAGCATTATGATGCAATTATTGCAGGAAAGTCAGGTTATTTAAATTTTCCTTTCTGGATAGCTAGAGCTGCTGTATTTTTAGGAGGATGGAATTTGTACCGCTATATTACTAGAAAAAATTGCTTAGCTCAGGATGAAGCGAATGATGATTTAAACTATAAAAAGAATTTCAAACAAACAGCTGGATTTTTAGTATTCTTCATAGTTTCTGAGTCTATTATGTCTTGGGATTGGATTATGTCTTTTGACCCACACTGGTTCAGTACTTTATTTGGGTGGTATGTATTTGCTTCTTTCTTTGTAAGCGGTATTACGACAATCGCTTTAGTAACTATTTACTTGAAATCTAAAGGATATTTAGAATTTGTAAATACAAGTCATATTCATGATTTAGCTAAATTTATGTTCGGAATTAGTATATTTTGGACTTATTTATGGTTCTCTCAATTTATGTTGATCTGGTACGCAAATATTCCTGAAGAGGTTACATATTTTATAACAAGAATTCAATTATACAACCTTCCTTTCTTTGGTGCTGTAGTTATGAATTTTGTTTTCCCTGTATTAATTTTAGTTAATACTGATTTTAAACGTCTAAACTGGGTTATTGTAATGGCTGGTATTGTTATTTTATTGGGGCACTATGTTGACTTTTTTAATATGATTATGCCTGGTACAGTTGGTGACAGATGGTTTATTGGAGTTTCTGAAATTGCATCTATTCTTTTCTTCTTAGGACTATTTATTTTTGTAGTGTTTACTGCATTAAGCAAATCTCCTTTATTGGCAAAAAGAAATCCTTTCATCGAAGAAAGTAAACATTTTCATTATTAATATTTAAAGAAATAAACAGATGACAAGTTTGTTGGTAATTGTAGTTTTAGTTTTATTAGCAGTTGCATTATGGCAATTGACCAAGATATTTGATCTTACTCAAGTAGGATCTTCTTCGGACGATTCGCAAGTTGCATCAGATAATGATAATAATATTCAGGGATATATTATGTTTGGCTTCCTGGCTTTCATTTATATCTTTACTATTTACGGTTTACTAAAATGGGGTAATTTAGCACTTCATACGCCAGCTTCAGAGCATGGTATTTTAGTAGATAGTTTAATGAATATTACTTGGGTATTGATTTTTACTGTACAAGTTATTACACAAGGATTATTATACTGGTTTTCTTTTAAATATAAAGGGAATAAGGATAAAAAAGCATTATTCTTTGCTGATAGTAATAAATTAGAAGCAATTTGGAGTATTATTCCATCTGTTGTTCTAGCGGTTCTAATTCTTTATGGACTGTACGCTTGGAACAATATTATGTTTGTTGATAAAGATGAAGATGTAATAGAAATTGAATTATATGCTCAACAATTTAAATGGACAGCACGTTATGCTGGACAGGATAATGTTTTAGGAAAAGCAAACGTTCGTTTAATTGAAGGAGTTAATACTTTAGGAGTTGATATGTCAGATCCTAATGCTCAGGATGATATTGTAGTTAGTGAATTGCATATTCCAAAAGGAAAAAAGGTACATTTCAAAATGCGTTCTCAAGATGTACTACACTCAGCTTATTTTCCTCATTTTAGAGCTCAAATGAACTGTGTGCCAGGTATGGTTACTGAGTTTGCTTTTATTCCAACTTATACAACTTCTGAATATAGAGAGCTTCCTTTTATGGTTGAAAAAGTTGCAAATATCAATAAGCTTAGAGCACAGAAGAGTGCTGAACTTATTGCTAAGGGAGGTACAGCATTAGATCCTTATACATTTGACTATTTATTATTATGTAATAAAATTTGTGGAGCTTCTCATTACAATATGCAAATGAAGGTAGTTGTTGATTCTCCTGAAGATTATAAAAAATGGTTAAGCGAAAAAACTACTTTGACTGAGGATATTAAAGCTGCAGCTGCAGCTGAGAAACCGGCAGAAGGTGGAGTTGAAGCAACTACAGATAGCACTGCTAAAGATACTGTTAAAGCGGTAATTGATACTGTTAAAGCTGTTGTAGCTAAAGTTGCTATGAAATAATAATATTTATTAAGAAAATTTAAAGTATACATATATGTCAGCAGAAGCGCACGATCACGATCACGGACACGATCATCACGAGCACGAACATCATCATAAAGACACTTTCATTACTAAATACATTTTTAGTATTGATCACAAAATGATTGCTAAGCAATACCTGATTACAGGTATTATTATGGGAGTAATTGGTATTGGAATGTCCTTGCTTTTTAGAATGCAATTGGCTTGGCCAGAAGAATCTTTTAAAATATTTAATGTTTTATTAGGTGATAAGTTTGCACCTGATGGTGTAATGGCAAATGATATTTATTTAGCTTTAGTTACTATTCATGGTACTATTATGGTATTCTTTGTACTGACGGCCGGATTAAGTGGTACTTTTAGTAACTTACTTATTCCGCTTCAAATTGGTGCAAGAGATATGGCTTCCGGATTTATGAATATGATTTCATATTGGTTGTTTTTTCTTTCGGCTGTAATTATGTTGTCATCATTATTTGTTGAATCTGGACCGGCTTCTGCAGGTTGGACAATTTATCCGCCATTAAGTGCTTTGCCACAAGCGATTCCAGGATCAGGAGCAGGTATGACTTTATGGTTAGTTTCAATGGCTATATTTATTGCATCTTCATTAATGGGATCTTTAAATTACATAGTAACTGTAATCAATTTAAGAACTAAAGGAATGTCTATGACCAGACTTCCTCTTACTATCTGGACATTTTTCGTAACAGCTATTATTGGTGTTATTTCATTTCCGGTACTATTATCAGCTGCTTTATTATTGATTTTCGATAGAAGTTTTGGTACTTCATTTTTCCTTTCTGATATTTATATTGCAGGAGAGGTTTTACATTATCAAGGTGGTTCACCTGTATTGTTTGAACACTTATTTTGGTTCTTAGGACATCCTGAGGTTTACATTGTGATCTTACCAGCAATGGGACTTGTTTCTGAAATTATGGCTACGAATTCTCGTAAACCTATTTTCGGATACAGAGCGATGATTATGTCAGTTCTTGCAATTGCGTTTTTATCTACAATTGTTTGGGGTCACCATATGTTCCTTTCGGGAATGAATCCTTTCTTAGGATCGGTGTTTACTTTTACAACTTTATTGATTGCAATTCCATCTGCCGTAAAAGCTTTCAACTGGATTACAACTTTATGGAAAGGTAACTTACAGTTTAATCCTGCGATGTTATTTTCTATTGGAATGGTTTCTACATTCATCACTGGTGGTTTAACAGGAATCATTTTAGGAGATAGTACTTTAGATATTAACGTTCATGATACTTACTTCGTAATTGCTCACTTTCACTTAGTAATGGGTATTTCTGCTCTTTATGGAATGTTTGCCGGTATTTATCATTGGTTTCCTAAAATGTATGGAAGAATGTTAAACAAAAATTTAGGTTATATTCACTTTTGGGTAACAGCTGTTTGTGCTTATGGAGTTTTCTTTCCAATGCACTTTATTGGATTAGCCGGTTTGCCAAGACGTTATTATACAAATACAAACTTTCCATTATTTGATGATTTGCAAAATGTGAATGTTTTAATTACAATGTTTGCTTTGATTGGTGGTGCTTTCCAATTAGTATTCTTATACAATTTCTTTAGTAGTATTTTCTACGGTAAGAAAGCTGTTCAGAATCCATGGAAATCTACAACTCTTGAGTGGACTACACCAGTTGAGCATATTCATGGTAACTGGCCAGGTGAAATTCCACATGTATACCGTTGGCCATATGACTATAGTAATCCAAATCATGATGTAGATTTTGTACCGCAAAATGTACCAATGAAAGAAGGTGAAGAAGTTTTACATCACTAAAAAATAATTCAACAAAAGACTGTCCGAAATGGCAGTCTTTTTTTTGTTTACGATTCATTAAAGAATCTTGTTTTAGAAACTCATTAGTTTCTATATCT
Organism: uncultured Flavobacterium sp.; assembly: GCA_963513545.1. GTDB lineage: Bacteria > Bacteroidota > Bacteroidia > Flavobacteriales > Flavobacteriaceae > Flavobacterium. Next base: position 99,997 of record CAUPQW010000009.1, on the reverse strand, counting down.
TTGTAAAATGAATGAAAACCTTGATCCTACCACAAAAGGATATAACCCAGAAGAGTTAGATCTTGAAAAAAGATTGCGTCCACTATCATTTGATGATTTTGCCGGACAAGACCAAGTTTTAGAAAACTTAAAGATTTTTGTTGCTGCAGCTAATCAGCGTGGTGAAGCACTCGATCATACCCTCTTTCATGGTCCTCCGGGATTAGGTAAAACTACTTTAGCCAATATTTTAGCTAATGAACTTGAAGTTGGAATTAAAATTACTTCGGGGCCTGTTCTCGATAAACCGGGTGACTTAGCGGGTTTACTAACAAATCTTGACGAAAGAGATGTTTTATTTATTGATGAAATTCATCGCTTAAGTCCAATTGTTGAAGAATATCTATATTCAGCAATGGAGGATTTCAAAATTGATATTATGATAGAATCAGGACCAAATGCCAGAACGGTTCAAATCAATTTAAATCCTTTTACCTTAATTGGAGCTACTACACGTTCCGGATTATTAACGGCTCCAATGCGTGCTCGTTTTGGAATTTCGTCACGTTTACAATATTATACAACCGAACTTTTGACGACTATTGTTGAAAGGAGTTCATCTATCCTTAAAATGCCAATTTTTTTAGATGCTGCTATTGAAATAGCTGGTCGTAGCCGTGGTACTCCTCGTATTGCTAATGCATTGTTACGAAGAGTACGCGATTTTGCTCAGATAAAAGGCAATGGGACTATCGATCTCGAAATTGCTCGTTATGCTCTAAAAGCGCTTAATGTTGATGCACATGGTCTTGACGAAATGGACAATAAAATACTGTTAACAATTATTAATAAATTTAAAGGGGGACCTGTTGGCCTTTCGACTTTAGCAACAGCTGTTTCTGAAAGCAGCGAAACAATCGAAGAAGTATATGAACCCTTTTTAATTCAGGAAGGTTTTATTATGCGTACACCACGAGGACGTGAGGTTACTGATAAAGCTTATAAACATTTAGGTAAGATCAATACGAATATTCAAGGCGGATTGTTTTAATAGCTATATCAATGTCTGAGAGTAAAAAATATAATTATCCTCATAAAATTTCATTAGGAAGATTTCTATTGGATGCTGAAGGCGTTAGAAGGAATCCGATACCTTATCATAAAAAATATTTTGAAAAATTTGGAGATTCTTTTTCAATTAAGATAGGATTTTCAAAGCATATAATATTGTCAAGAGACAATGAAGTTGCACAATATATATTGCAGAAAAATCAAAAAAATTACCATAAATCTAAATTTCAGTCGGTTTATCTTTCTAAATATTTAGGGAAAGGATTATTGACAGTTGATGGCGATTTTTGGTTAAAACAAAGAAGACTTATTCAGCCTGCTTTTCATAAACAAAAAATGAATCAATTGGTTGAGAATATGAATCAAACAATTGTTTTGGAACTGAATAGTTTAGTAGAAGAAAAAACAATTGATCTTTTTCCCGTAATGAGTCAGTTGGCATTTAATGTTGTCGCTAAATCGCTGTTTCAATTTTCCATTTCTGAAGAAAAATTAGATCGAATAAAATTTATTATTGAAGAAGTTCAGAACTTTTTGGTTAAGGAAATAAGACTTCCTCATAAAGCTTGGTGGTTTTCATTAAGTGGGCAAGTGAAAAAGCACGAACAGCTTGCTTTAGAAAACAATAATATCATCAAAGAAATTATTGGTGTAAGAAATTCTTCAAATGAAGAATATAATGATTTGCTCAACATGTTAATGGAAACCAGATATGAAGATACCGGAGAGCCAATGTCAATTACCCAACTCATAGATGAAATTAAAATCTTATTTATTGCCGGGCACGAAACTACTGCCAATGCTTTAACATTTGTCTTATACCTTTTAGGACGACATCCAAAAGTTCAACAAAAAGTACTAGATGAAATTTTAGAAATTGAATCCCAGACAGATAATGTTGTAGAACAGCTTCAGAAAATGACTTATACTAATGCTGTCCTAAATGAAGCAATGCGTTTATATCCTCCAGCATGGATTACTGATAGACAAAATGTAAAAGACGATACATTGGCTGGCTATAATATTAAAAAGGAGACCTTAATTGGTGTTTCATTTTATGCGTTACATCGAAATCCCAAATATTGGGATAATCCTGATAGCTTTGATCCCGAGCGCTTTTTGGGTGAACAAAAGAAAATTTCAATGCAATATTTTTATCCTTTTGGCGCAGGACCAAGAATGTGTATTGGAGCCGGTTTTGCTATATATGAAATGTGTCTGACCATTGCTCATATCGTGAAAAAAAATAGAATCGTATCGAATACTGACGAAGTCAATTTTAACCCTTTGATAACATTAAAGCCTGTTGGGGTTCAAGTTTTATTCTTGAAAAGATGAGTATTAATGCTAAAGAGACATATTCGAAATTTATAAAATCAGAAGCTAAAAGATTAGGTTTTCTTTCTTGTGGTATTTCTAAGGCTGGTTTTCTAGAAGAAGAAGCACCCCGACTTGAAAAATGGTTAAACAAAAATCATCACGGTCAAATGGCTTATATGGAAAACCATTTTGATAAACGGTTAGACCCAACTTTACTAGTTGATGACGCAAAAAGTGTTGTTTCGCTTTTATTAAATTACTACCCAGGAGAAACTCAAAGTCAGGATAGTTTTAAAATTTCAAAGTATGCCTACGGTCAGGATTATCATTTTGTAATTAAAGAAAAATTAAAAGAATTTCTGTTTTCTATTCAGGAAAAAATTGGCGATGTTTCGGGTCGTGCTTTTGTCGATTCTGCACCTGTGCTGGATAGGGCTTGGGCTGCCAAAAGTGGTTTGGGCTGGATTGGTAAAAGTGGTAATTTGATTACTCAAAAAGTAGGCTCTTTTTATTTTATTGCTGAACTGATACTTGATTTGGATCTGGAATATGATTATGCAACGACAGATCATTGTGGCTCTTGCACTGCTTGCATCGATGCTTGTCCTACACAAGCCATAGTAGAACCCCATGTAATTGACGGTAGTAAATGTATATCTTATTACACTATTGAACTTAAAGAAAATATACCTTATGAAATGAAGGGTAAATTTGATGAATGGATGTTTGGTTGTGATACCTGTCAGGATGTTTGTCCCTGGAACCGGTTTTCAAAATCACATTCAGAGCCATTGTTTAATCCCAATCGTGAGCTGCTTTCGTTTTCCAAAAAAGATTGGATAGAAATTACAGAAGAAACTTTTCGTGTTGTTTTTAAAAATTCTCCTATAAAAAGAACCAAGTTTGATGGTTTAAAGAGGAATATAAAGTTTTTAGAATAATATTTTAGCTATCCACTATTATATATTTTGTTTAATTGTTTTGTCAAGAAGTAAGGTTTGTGCTTTTACAATAAAACCATGAATCATTGTTTTCTTTATGATAATATTTTTGAAAGTTAAATGTTTTGTATTTCATTAGATATGAATTGATTATGTGTTAAAAAATATAAGAAGGTGTTTTTTGTATTCTATTTTTTTTAACTTTATAGTCCTAAAATATTTCAGATATGACTGTAAATCAAATATTAAACGCAAAAGGAAAAAATGTTTATTCTGTAGGTTCGACTACAACTGTTTATGAAGCATTGAAAGTGATGGGCGAAAAAAATATAGGCGCTATTCTGATTATCGATGGTTCTGAACTAAAAGGTATATTGTCTGAGCGGGATTATGCACGAAAAATTGTTTTAAAAGATAAATCTTCAAAAGAAACTTTAGTTGATGAGATTATGGAAAGTACAGTTTTTACAGTAAAACTTTCAGATAATTTAGAAGACTGTATGGAACTCATGAGTACAAAAAGAATAAGACACCTGCCGGTTTTAGAAGACGAAATTGTTGTAGGTATTATTTCGATCAGTGATGTTGTAAAGGCTATCATTGAATTACAAAAGGATACCATTAATTACTTAAATTCTTATATTTCGCAATAACGATTTATAAAATAAACTTATAAATAGTCCAAATTACATTGGGCTATTTTTTTTGTAGTATTTCAATTTTTTTTAGGGAAAAGAATATTCAAAAACAGATTGATTTAAACCAAGTCTTATATCTTTGTAAGGCAAAATAAAAAGCGAAGACGAATGAATAAAGAGACTAAAAGAAGAGAAGCGTTATTGTATCATGCAGAACCGACTCCAGGAAAAATTCAGGTAGTTCCAACTAAAAAATATGCAACCCAAAGAGACTTATCCCTGGCCTATTCACCGGGGGTAGCAGAGCCATGTCTGGAAATCGCAGCAAACATTGAAGACGTTTATAAATATACAGCAAAAGGAAATTTAGTAGCCGTAATTTCAAATGGTACAGCTGTTTTAGGTCTTGGAGATATAGGTCCCGAAGCAGGAAAGCCTGTAATGGAAGGAAAAGGTTTGCTGTTTAAAATTTTCTCTGATATTGATGTTTTTGATATTGAAATTGGAACAAAAGATGTTGAAGAATTTATTCAGACCGTAAAAAATATTGCTCCCACTTTTGGAGGAATTAATCTGGAAGATATTAAAGCTCCGGAATCTTTTGAAATAGAAAGAAGACTGATAGAAGAGTTAGATATTCCGGTAATGCATGATGATCAGCATGGAACAGCTATTATTTCTTCGGCAGCTTTAATTAATGCATTAGAATTAGCAGGTAAAAAAGCGGAAGATGTAAAAGTGGTAGTGTCCGGTGCTGGATCAGCTGCGATAGCCTGTACAGATTTATACGTTTTGCTGGGCGTTAAAGTAGAGAATGTTTTAATGTTCAATAGTAAAGGACTTTTAACAAAAGATAATCCTTCGCTTTCAGAATTGCAATTGAAATATGCTGTGGATGGCGCTAAAATTGATTTGGCAGAAGCTGTAAAAGATGCAGACGTTTTCATAGGATTATCTTCAGGAAATATTTTATCGGCTGAGATGCTATTGTCAATGGCCGAAAGCCCAATTGTGTTTGCGATGGCAAATCCAAATCCTGAAATAGATTATAATCTGGCAGTAGAAACCCGTAAGGATGTTATCATGGCTACTGGGCGTTCAGATTTTCCTAATCAGGTAAATAATGTTTTAGGGTTTCCTTACATTTTTAGAGGAGCCTTGGATGTCAGGGCTACAAAAATCAATGAAGCAATGAAAATGGCGGCAGTAAAAGCGCTGGCTTCATTAGCAAAACAATCTGTACCGGAACAGGTTAACGTAGCTTACGGTGCAACAAAGTTAGGTTTCGGCCGTGAATATATTATTCCAAAACCATTTGATCCAAGATTGATTGCAATTGTGGCACCCGCTGTAGCAAAAGCAGCGATAGAATCAGGCGTTGCTAAAAACCCGATCACAGACTGGTCTGCTTATGAAGAAAAACTGTTAGAACGTTTAGGGAATGATAATAAAATGGTGCGTTTAATTACTAATCGTGCCAAAATGGATCCAAAACGAGTTGTTTTTGCCGAAGCAGAACATTTAAATGTTTTAAAAGCGGCACAGATTGTATATGAAGAGGGTATTGGTTTTCCTATTCTATTAGGTAATAAAGAAATCATTTTAGAACTTAAGAAAGAATTGGGTTTTGAAGCAGATGTTGAAATCATTGATCCTAAAATGAATGAAGAAGAAGCAAGACGTAACAGATTTGCAAACTCATATTGGGAAACAAGAGAAAGGAGAGGTGTTTCTTCGCTGGATGCTCAGAGATTTATGCGCGAAAGAAATTATTTTGCAGCAATGATGGTAAATGAAGGAGAGGCCGATGCTGTAGTAACCGGTTATTCAAGAAGTTATCCAAGTGTATTGAAACCAATGTTGCAATTAATTGACAAAGCACAGGGCGCTTCACTTGTTGCAACCGCCAATATGATGCTTACATCACGTGGGCCAATGTTTTTATCAGATACTGCTATTAATATTAATCCAACTTCAGAAGATTTAATAAATATTGCAATTATGACTGCCAAAACAGCAAAAATGTTTGGTATAGAGCCTGTTATTGCAATGGTTTCGTATTCAAATTTTGGATCTTCAACTCATCAGAATGCGTCAAAAGTTAGGGATGCCGTTGCTTATCTACATAAAAATTATCCTGATATGGTTGTGGATGGAGAAATTCAGGCTGATTTTGCATTAAATCCGGAAATGCTTCAGGAAAAATTTCCTTTCTCCAAATTAGCTGGAAAAAAAGTAAATACCCTTATTTTTCCTAATCTCGAGTCAGCAAATATTACTTATAAGCTATTAAAAGAATTGTATAAAGTAAATTCAATAGGTCCAATTATGATGGGTATGGGCAAGCCTGTTCATATTTTCCAGTTGGGAGCAAGTGTTGAAGAGATGGTTAATATGGCGGCTATTGCAGTTATTGATGCTCAGGAAAAAGAATTAAAGAAAAACAAAATAACTAAATAACAGAGACGGAAGCCGTTGTTAATATTGTCTTAATTTTATTATATTTGGCATCACAAATAATACTATGATAGCACATTTGCAAGGAAAATTAGTGGAGAAAAATCCAACAGAGGTTGTGATTGATTGTGCAGGGGTTGGATATCAGGTAAATATCTCTTTGCATACTTTTTCTCTAATCCCAAATACTGATTTTGTAAAATTGTATACGCATCTTTTAATCAAGGAAGATGCGCATACATTATACGGTTTTGTTGAAAAATCCGAAAGAGAAATATTTAGAATGTTAATATCAGTTTCGGGTATTGGGGCTAATATTGCCAGAACGATGTTGTCTTCGATAGAACCAAGACAAATTATAAATGCTATTGCCTCAGGAGATGTTGGTGTAATTCAGTCGATTAAAGGAATTGGTAATAAAACAGCCCAAAGAGTAATACTGGATTTGAAAGAAAAAGTCTTAAAGTTATATGATCTGGATGAAGTTTCTGTAGTTCAAAACAATACAAATCGAGATGAAGCGTTATCTGCTTTAGAAGTTTTAGGTTTTGTTAGAAAAACATCGGAAAAAGTTGTCGAGAAGATTATAAAAGAAGATCCGGAAGCTTCTGTAGAAACTATTATCAAAAAGGCTTTAAAAACGTTATAAATTACTATTAAGACTTGAATTGTATGCGTAAAATTTTACTTTTTTTACTGGTTTTATTTTGTGGCAATGCTTTGCATGCTCAGGTAAATCCAACAATTCAGGATACTACAAAAACAGGATTTTCTGTAGGTAAATTAGAGCTTGAGAATCCTCCAAGTATACTTACTGCATACAGATATGACCCTATCACAGATAGGTATATTTATTCGAGTACAGTAAATGGTTTTTCGATTAATTATCCTCTTGTTTTAACACCAAAGGAATACGAAGATTTACTTCTAAAAGAATCAAGAAGAGATTATTTTAGAAAAAAAATGATTGCTGTTGATGGTAAAAAAGCCGGGAGCGAAGAAGCTAAAAAAGATTTATTGCCAAGATATTATGTCAACTCGAGTTTTTTTGAATCTATTTTTGGGAGTAATACAATTGATGTAAAGCCTACTGGTTCAGTTGAAATGGATTTGGGATTGCGATATAGCAAGCAAGACAATCCGTCATTTTCTCCAAGAAACAGATCAAGTCTCACTTTTGATTTTGATCAAAGAATTAGCATGAGTCTGATGGGTAAAGTAGGGACCAGATTAGAGGTAAACGCCAACTACGATACCCAATCTACATTTGCCTTCCAAAACTTATTCAAACTTGCCTATACACCCACAGAAGACGATATTGTCCAAAAAGTAGAAGTTGGTAATGTTAGCATGCCATTAAATAGCACTTTGATTCGTGGGGCACAGAGTTTGTTTGGTGTTAAAGCACAACTGCAATTTGGAAAAACAACCTTTACGGGAGTTTTCTCTGAGCAAAAGTCACAAACAAAAAGTATAGTGGCTGAAGGTGGTGGAACAATTCAGAATTTTGATTTGTATGCACTGGATTACGATAACGACAGGCACTTCTTTTTATCACAATATTTTAGAAATAAATATGATGCTTCATTAAGAAATTATCCTTTTATTGATAGCCGGGTTCAGATTACAAGGTTGGAGATTTGGGTAACAAACAAGCAAAATCGTGTTAGTACAACAAGTAACAACTTAAGAAATGTTATTGCTCTTCAGGATTTAGGTGAAAGTCGGCTTACAGGATTGTCTGATTCAGAGGTGGTTGTGAATACTTCTGCTGGCTTTTTTACTGCTAATATTGATTCACCGACAGATAATGGAAATAATAAATATGATCCTACTGTAATTGGTCAGTCCGGATCATTTTTAAATTCAAATATAAGAGAAATTGTAACAGCTAAATCGGGTTTTAATCCTGCCGATGTTCCTAATGTAAATGAAGGAACTGATTATTCAATACTTGAAAACGCCCGAAAATTAACAGCTACTGAATATACATTTAATCCTCAGTTAGGATATATTTCCTTACAGCAGCGTTTGGCAAATGATGAAATTTTAGCAGTAGCTTATGAGTATACTGTTGGCGGAGAGGTATATCAGGTAGGAGAATTTGGGAGTGACGGGGTTGATGGGACAGTTGTAACAGGAAGTGCTCAGAATAATAATCAGGCAGTTATTACACAGAGTTTGATTTTGAAAATGCTGAAAAGCAGTTTGACCAATGTTAATAATCCAGTATGGAATTTGATGATGAAAAATATCTATCAAATACCGGGTGCTTATCAGATAAAACAGGATGATTTTAGATTCAATATTCTTTACACAGATCCTTCGCCTATCAATTACATTAAGCCGGTTGACGGAACTACTTTTCCAACAACTTTTCCTGTTACAGATACGCCATTATTGAAAGTTTTTAATTTAGATAAATTAAATTACAATAACGATCCGCAAGCCGGAGGTGACGGTTTCTTCGATTATCTTCAGGGAATCACTTTTGATGCTCAAAACGGACGTATTATTTTTACTACCAAAGAGCCTTTTGGAAAGTTACTATTTGATAAATTAAATACGGGAACAGCGGGAGAAAATTATGATATACCTTCTACATATAACGCGAATCAAAAGAAATATGTGTTTCAAAGCATGTATAAGACAACACAGTCAGGTGCTTTACAGGACAGCGATAAAAACAAGTTTTTATTAAGAGGAAAATATAAATCATCAGGCAGCGATGGAATTCCTATTGGTGCTTTTAACGTTCCGCAAGGTTCAGTAGTCGTTACGGCCGGAGGAAGAGTTTTGGTTGAAGGAATTGATTATAGCGTCGATTATCAGTTAGGAAGGGTGCAGATTTTGGATGCGTCTTTACAGGCGTCCAATACACCGATAGAGGTTTCGTTAGAAAATAATTCGGTCTTCGGTCAACAGACAAGAAGGTTTATGGGAATTAATATTGAACATAAAATTTCTGATAAATTTGTTATTGGTGGTACGTATTTAAAAATGACCGAAAAACCGTTTACTCAAAAATCTAGTTATGGTCAGGAATCTGTAAATAATACGATTTTTGGATTTAATGGAAATTATTCAACTGAAATTCCATTTTTTACAAGATTAGTAAATAAGCTGCCTAACATAGATACAGATGTTCCTTCCAATCTTTCGATAAGAGGAGAAGTAGCTTTTTTAAAGCCTGATGCCCCAAAAGCAAGCGATTTTGAAGGAGAAGCAACAATATATGTAGATGATTTCGAGGGGTCACAGTCAACCATTGACATGCGATCTGCTTATGCCTGGAGTCTGGCTTCAACACCATTTATTAATTCGGATACAGATACTACTTTTGGCGCAGATTTGAATACGCTGAATTACGGATATAAAAGAGCAAAACTTTCATGGTATTCTATAGATCCAATTTTTTATACCCAAAAACCATCCGGAATATCAAATGACGATTTGTCTTTAAATACTACCAGAAGAATTTATAGCAAAGAATTATATCCTAATACAGATATTGCTCAAGGGCAATTACAAGTGATAAATACCCTGGATTTGAGTTATTATCCATCAGAGAGAGGGCCATATAACAATAATCCAGATTTTGCAACAAATCCGGTAAATGGTAATTTTGGTGGAATTATGCGTTCTTTAAATTCAACCAATTTTGAGCAAAGCAATGTAGAGTTTATCCAGTTTTGGATGTTGGACCCTTATTATGAAGGAAATGGCGCAGTCCAGCCTTCCAATACCGGTAAAATTTATTTTAACTTAGGAGAGATTTCAGAAGATGTTTTAAAAGACGGAAGAAAGCAATATGAAAACGGATTGGGACCTGATCAGATATTAGTTACACCTAAGCCAATTTGGGGAGATGTTCCTGCTTCTCAATCACTAATTTATGCTTTTGATAATAATGCAGGAAACAGGACTAATCAGGACGTAGGTTTGGATGGTTTACCAGATTCTAAAGAATCTACAGTTTATACTAACTATGCAGCAGCAGAAGATCCTGCAGCAGATAATTATACTTATTTTTTAAATTCAGACGGAGGCGTTCTGGATCGTTATAAAAAATACAATGGCGTTGAAGGAAACTCAGCTGTGGACATAAACAATTCTAACAGAGCATCTACGACACTGCCTGATGTCGAAGATATTAATCGGGACAATACCATGAATACCATTAATGCTTATTATGAATATAGCATAGATATGAAGCCAGGTATGGCTGTTGGACAAAATTATATTACTGATGATAGAATAGTAAATGATGTTCCATTGCCTAATGGTACAACTACTAAAGCAAGATGGATTCAGTTTAAAATACCGGTTTCAGAATATAAAAATAAAATTGGAACTATTTCAGATTTTAGATCTATCCGTTTTATGAGAATGTTTATGACTGGATTTAACGATCAGATTACGGTGCGCTTTGGGGCATTGGATTTGGTTAGAGGTGAATGGAGAAGGTTTGATGGTACTCTGGATGCAGCTGATACAAACCCGAAGGATGACGGAACTGTTTTTGAAGTACAGGCAGTTAATATTCAGGAAAACAGCACAAAATCTCCGGTAAATTATGTTATGCCGCCAAATGTTCAAAGAGAACAACTGTTTAATAATAATACCGTGATTAATCAAAATGAACAGTCATTAGCATTACGTGTATCAGGGAACGGTTTGGAAGAACAGGATTCAAGGGCTGCTTTTAAAAATGTAAGTCTTGATATGCGTCAGTATAAAAAACTAAAAATGTTTCTTCATGCTGAATCACTAGAAAAAGAAGTTGCTCTTGGGGATAATGAAATGACTGCATTTATTCGTTTTGGAAATGATTTTACAGAGAACTTTTATCAGATTGAAATGCCATTAAAAGTAACTCAATCAGGAGGAGGGAGTAATATAAGTCCTGATTTGGTTTGGCCCGAAGAAAATGCAATGGATTTGGCTCTTGCTTTATTGACAAAAATGAAAATTAAGGGAATGAGTATTGATATCAATTCGCCTAAGCGTGACATAAATGGAATTTATTACCCGGATGAAGATGGAGATATTGATGGAGATATTGATTTAAGGGATGGAAACAGCAGATTGAGATTAGGTATAAAAGGAAATCCAAACTTTGGGATGGTTAGAAATTTAATGGTTGGTCTTAAAAATAATGAAACAGATAAACAAGTCAAAGGTGAAGTCTGGTTCAATGAACTTCGATTATCTGATATGGATAACAAAGGTGGTATGGCTGCCATTTTAAGTATCGATACCAACATGGCTGATTTTGCTACAGTTTCGGCAACAGGGCGAAAAAGCACCATTGGTTTTGGATCTATTGAAGAAGGAGCAAATGAAAGGGATCGTGAAGATATTCAGCAGTATAATATTGTTACGAATTTAAACTTAGGGAAATTATTACCGCCGAAATGGGGTATAAATCTTCCATTTAATTATGCAATCGGAGAAGAAATAATTACACCTGAATACGATCCTTTTAACCAGGATATTAAATTGGAACAGTTGTTAAACGAAACAACAGATCAGACTCAAAAAGATATTTACAAAAATAGAGCAATAGATTATACCAAGCGAAAAAGTATTAATTTTATTGGCGTTAGAAAAGACAGATCACAAGAGCAAAAACCACATGTTTATGATGTAGAGAATTTTACTTTTTCTCAATCCTACAATCAGGTGGAGCGTCATGATTATGAAATAGAGGAATATCAAGACCAAATGTCAAATTCATCTGTAAACTATGCTTATACGTTTCAGCCAAAAGAAGTAGTGCCTTTCAAGCAGACTAAATTCATGAAAAAAAGCGAGTATTGGAAACTGTTAAGTGATTTTAATTTTAATTACCTGCCTTCTAATATTTCATTCAATACAAATATAATAAGACAGAGCAATAGCCAACAATTCAGGCAGGTACAAGATGTGCCGGGAATTGGCCTGGAAACTCTTTACAGAAGAAACTTTGCGTATAATTATCAATATGGATTTGGATTTAATCTGACTAAATCTTTAAAACTAAACTATACAGCTTCATCAAATAATATTGTCAAAAATTATCTGAATGATGATAATACCCCAAAAGACGATTTTAATTTCTGGGATGATTATTTTAATATTGGAATACCAAATCAACATACACAACAATTAATCTTAAATTATGATATCCCAATCAATAAGTTACCGATTTTTAGTTTTGTAAAAGCAAATTATTCCTATACCGCTGATTATAACTGGCAACGTTCTTCATCTGCGATGTCTGGACTTGAAGTAGAAAATCCTGATGGATCGATTACAGTCGATAATCTGGGAAATACGATTCAAAATGCAAATTCAAATACGCTAAATACAACTTTTAATATGACAACGTTGTACAAGTATTTAGGATTAACGCCAGGAGCAAAAAAGGCTACTAAGCAAAAAGCTACAACAGCTCCAAAACCTGGAGAGAAAATAGTAAATAACAATAAAACAGTTGCAACGAGCAGGCCTTTTTATGACGGTTTGATTGGTGTTTTAACGAGTGTAAAAAATATTCAGGTAAATTATACAGAGAATAGTGGAACCGTTTTACCCGGCTATACGCCAAGTATTGGATTTTTAGGAACGTCTAAACCAAGTTTAGGTTTTATTTTTGGAAGTCAGGATGACGTGCGTTACGAATCTGCTAAAAACGGTTGGCTGACCACTTCGGATAAGTTCAATCAAAATTTTACCCAAGTAAATACTAAGGCATTAAAGATAACGGCTAATCTTGATTTGTTTCCGGATTTAAAAATAGATTTAACAATGGACAGATCCTATTCTGAAAATTCTTCAGAACAGTATAGTGTTGACATGACTGCTGATGTTCCATATCAGTCCTTGTCACCATACACATATGGAATGTTTTCAATTTCAACTGTATTAATCAAAACAGCATTTTCTGCAAGTGATGAAAATGTATCAGCAGCTTTTGATGATTTTAGAAGTAATCGTTTGATTATAGCAAATCGTCTGGCAGAAGATAGATACGGAACAACAATTCCAAGGTATGATGCAGGAACTCTTCCTGTTGAAGATGCAACTTTGCCAGTAGATAACCTTGCAAACCCAAATAATACTGAAAGAAAACAAATTATTGCAAATGACGGGTATCCTGTTGGGTATGGTAAAAGTAATCAGGCGGTTTTATTACCTGCTTTTTTAGCTGCTTATTCAGGTGGTGATGCTTCTAAGTCTTCAACCGGGATTTTTAGAAATTTCCCGATTCCAAACTGGAGTATAAAATATAATGGATTGATGCGTTACAAATATTTTAAAGACAGGTTTAAACGCTTTTCTTTGCAGCACAATTATCGTGCTTCCTATACGATTAATCAGTTCAGATCTAATTTTGATTATAATGAAGATCCAGGTGGCACGGATATAAATGGTAATTTCTTCAATAAGACGATCATGTCAAATGTGAATTTGGTTGAACAGTTTAGTCCGTTGGTTCGTGTTGATTTTGAATTAAAAGGATCTTTAAGAGTGCTTACAGAAGTTAAAAAAGACAGAGCTTTATCAATGAGTTTTGATAATAATTTATTGACAGAAGTAAAAGGTATTGAATATGTTGTTGGTTTAGGATATCGCTTTAAAGATGTTATTTTTTCATCGACTTTAGCAGATAATCCTACCGGAATTATAAAAAGTGACATTAATATCAAAGCAGATTTCTCTTATAGAAATAATCAGACTCTGGTTCGATATTTAGATTATGACAATAATCAATTAGCAGCTGGTCAAAATATATGGTCATTAAAACTTACTGCAGATTATGCATTCAGCAAGAATCTTACAGCCATATTCTATTATGATCATTCGTTTTCGAAAGCAGTAATTTCGACTTCATTTCCGCTAACAAACATTCGATCAGGGTTTACACTTCGATATAACTTCGGAAATTAATTTTGTGATTCTAAACTAATTTTTATTAGAAGATTGTTACATTTGTGGCTCTAAAATTAAATTATCAATTTTCAAACATAGTATTATGAGTATACCAGCAAATTTAAAGTACACAAAAGATCACGAATGGGTTAGCATCAATGGAGATGTTGCAACTGTAGGAATTACTCATTTTGCTCAAAAAGAATTAGGAGATATTGTGTATGTTGAAGTAGAAACTTTAGATCAGACATTGGATAAAGACGAAGTTTTTGGAACTGTTGAAGCTGTAAAAACGGTTTCTGATTTGTTTTTACCTTTAACTGGAGAAATCATTGCTTTTAATGAAGATTTAGAAAGCACACCTGAAAGCGTAAATTCTGATCCATACGGAGCTGGATGGATGATTAAAATAAAAATTGCTAACGCTTCAGAGATTGATTCATTGTTGTCAGATGAAGAATACAAACAACTGATAGGTGCCTAAACAATTGCTTTTATTGTGGGCTATAGTTTGCTCAGGAATCATTACCTATCTTTGTCTTACAGACTCAAGTAATATTCCGGCAGTAAGTTTTCCCAGTATAGATAAAATAGTGCATTTTTGTTTCCATTTTGGATTTACAATTTCGTGGATTTTGTTTTTCAAAAAAGAATTCAAAGGAAAGACAACAGATGATTATAAGGTGTATTTGATTTCGTTTATATTTTCAGTTTTTTTTGGAATAACCATCGAAATTTTGCAAGGTGTTTTTACTAAAACAAGAGCAGCTGATGTAACGGATATTTTAGGTAATGCAATTGGGGCTACAGCAGCTGTTTTTACGGCAATAGCTTTTAAAAAGCAAATCGATAAAATATAAAATATTAATTCCCACTTCGGTGGGTTTTTTATTTTCAATAAGGCAAGCTTAAAAAAAGTATGTCATTTTTTTGAATTTTAAATGTATTTTTGTTGCAATTCTTGTAATTTTAAAATCATGAATGTTAACCAGTATTTAGATTCCACTTACTTAAAAACAGCATCTCAAGCCGGTCTTTCGGAAACAGAAAATGAGATTGTGGTTAAAAATGTAATTGCTGAAGCTATCGTCGAAGGTTTTAAACTGGTTATGGTTCGGCCGGAATATGTGACTTTAGCTAAACAAATGATTTTAAAAGCCAATTCTAATCTTGATGTTGGTACTGTTATAGATTTTCCTGAAGGCAAATCTGATATTGAAACAAAAATCAGGGAAGCAAATGAAGCAATAGCGAATGGTGCAGATGATCTTGATTTTGTTTGTAATTACGAAGCGTTTAAAAACGGAGATATTCAATTAGTAAAACAAGAGATTTTAATAGCCACGCAAATAGGATTAGCAAATAATAAAACAGTTAAATGGATTATAGAAGTAGCAGCATTGAATGAAAAAGAAATTATTCAGCTTTCTTCTTTGATAAAAAATATTGTTATTTCGAATTTTAAAGAGGAAGAATATGCTTCAGTTTTTGTTAAATCATCAACTGGGTTTTATAAAACTAAGGATAATTCTCCAAATGGTGCAACTATTTCTGCAATAATTATGATGTTGGAAAATGCTTCACCGTTGCCAATAAAAGCTGCCGGAGGTGTTAAGTCATATGAGGAAGCAATAGAAATGATTCGTTTAGGTGTTAAACGTATCGGAACTTCATCTGCTAAAGCAATTGTAAATGGAGAAAATACCACAAATCAATACTAATGAAAATCAAAAATATTTTGAATAAAAGTTTTTTAACTTTGTGTCTGGCGCTATCATCATTCCTTGTTTTAGCTCAGGAAACAAACCAATCTTCTGTAAGGTCAGGTTTTACAGCTGAGCAATTTCCTGTTTTTCCTAATTGTGAAAATTTGATATCTAAACAATTAGAAAATTGTTTTTACAAAGAAGTTCAGGATTTTGTTTATCAGAACTTTGAAATTCCTGAGAATTTAAAACAGACAAATTATAAGGGTGAAGTTAAAGTGTTGTTTGAAGTTGATGCAAATGGTTCTTTTAAAGTGATTTACGTTAATGCAGTAAATGATGATTTAGTTAAAGAGGCTAAACGCGTTTTTAGTAAGTTTCCTAAAATCAAACCTTCCACATATAATGGTGTTGCAACCTATTCTAAATATACTATTTCAATTGATTTACCATTAAAAAGTTCAGAGCAAATCGCAGCTGAGGCATTGGCTGCTGCAGAAATTTTAAAGCCAATAGAAAAACCAATGACGGAATTGGATAGTATTGTGTATAAAAAATACAATAATCCGGAATTTCAAAGTCATTTGAATATTCCCCTTTCTCATAGTTATTATGCTCAATTTGATGGAGCAATGAATCAGGTTGGCAGCAATAATCATACTGCATCTAAGCCTTATACGTATGCTGAAGTTTCAAAATATTATAATTTAAAAGCGGTAAACGAATCGCTGCAAAAGAAAACTTCAGGCTGGCTAGGAAGAAAATGGTGGAATGAAAATATGGTTCAGATTCAGGGTGAAGATTATTGGTTAGCTTTGAATCCTATTGTTGATTTGCAAACGGGTAAGGCTTCGGACTATGATGGTTCTACCTATGTAAATACCAGAGCTATTAATTTTAGAGGAGGTGTAGGAAAGCAAATCAATTTTACAACTACAATTTTTGAAAGTCAGGGAAGATTTGCCGGTTATTTTAACGATTATGCGAACTCTTTAAAACCTTCGGGAGGGAATCCTGCTATAATTCCAGGTATGGGTATTGCGAAAAAATTTAAAACAGATTCTTATGATTTTCCTTTGGCCGAGGCGAATATAACCTATACTCCAAGTAAATTTTTCGATTTTCAATTGGGCTATGGAAGAAATTTTATTGGTGATGGGTATCGGTCATTGTTAGAAAGTGACGGAGCAAGTCCATATCCTTATTTAAAAATTAATACTACGTTTTGGAAAATAAAATATACCAATACATATATGTGGCTCAAAGATGTTCGTCCAGGTGTTACGGTAGATAAAACGTATGCATCAAAATATATGGCCAACCATTATTTGAGTTGGAACGTTTCAAATAAACTGAATTTAGGTTTTTTTGAATCTGTAGTTTGGACAGATAGTAATAATAGAGGTTTTGATGTGAATTTTGTTAATCCAATTATTTTTTATCGTTCTGTTGAGTTCGCTTCGTCATCGAAAAGCGGAAATGCTCTTTTAGGGTTTACGTCTAAATACAAATGGAGTAATCAGATTAATTTGTATGGGCAGTTTTTAATCGATGAATTTTCATTTGGTGATGTAAAAGGGGGAGATAATAGTTGGAAAAACAAATTTGGTTACCAAATAGGGGCTAAATATTTTAATGCTTTTAAAGTAAAAGATTTACTAATGCAGTTAGAATATAATCATGTACGTCCGTATGTGTATTCCCATAGTGCGGTAATAACAAATTACGGTCATAATAATCAAAGTCTTGGTCATCAATGGGGTGGTAATTTTAATGAATTAATTGCAATAGCACGTTACCACAAAGGCCGTTATTATGCTGATGTGAAGCTAACAATTGGAAAAAGAGGATTTGATTTTGATACAACAGAAGATGGTTATAATTATGGGGGAAATATCTATAAAAGTTATGAAGAAAATCGCCCGTATGATTCTGGTGTAAAAGTAGGTCAGGGCAATAAAACCAATATTTTTATCGCCGATATTCAGGGAGGATATCTTATAAACCCGATGACTAATTTAAAGTTTTTCGGAAGTTTTATTTATAGAAATTTTGATCCTATGCAGAATACTGCAACTACTTTTAAGCAAAGCACAACCTGGTTTACTATAGGACTGCGTTCAGATGTATTTAATTGGTATTTTGATTACTAATATTTAATAAGATTTTTCAAGGAAAATGTGTTAAAGATTTGCAAGTCCTTACTTTATAAAGGTTTTATTAGAAAAATCTAATTTTATAGGTCAAAATTCTATAATCTAATTTGTACATTTGCACCACTTAAAAAAATACACAAACAATTACGGTATTGAACGCTACTAAAAATACAATTTCACTTAAATCATTATTTCTGGATTTCAAAGAGATTACCAAAGCCGGTTTAGCAATTAGTGTTTTGTTTTCTTCGATTGCGGGATATTTGTTAGGTGTAAATAGTGAGAATCCTTTTCAATGGGGCGTTTTAGCTGCGTTGATGGTTGGAGGTTACTGTATGGTCGGGGCTTCAAATGCTTTTAATCAGGTAATTGAAAAAGATATTGATTCTTTAATGGATCGTACCAAAAATCGTCCTGTTCCTTCAGGACGCATGTCTCCAAAAGTTGCTTTGTTTGTAGCAAGTTTATTGACAATTATTGGTGTCGTGTTATTGTATACAATAAATGCAAAGTCGGCAATGTTTGCTGCAATATCTATATTTTTGTACACAAGTCTTTATACGCCTTTAAAAACAGTAACTTCATTATCTGTTTTTGTGGGAGCTTTTCCAGGAGCAATTCCATTTATGTTAGGGTGGGTGGCAGCAACAGGAGAATTTGGAATAGAAGCCGGTACATTGTTTTTAATTCAGTTTTTCTGGCAATTCCCACATTTTTGGGCTATTGGCTGGTTCTTGTATGAAGATTATGAAAAGGCTGGAATTTTTATGCTTCCAACAGGAAAAAAAGATAAAGGTACAGCTTTGCAGGTAATGCTATATACGATATGGTTAATCATAGCTTCTTTATTGCCGGTTTTAGGATATACAGGACAATTGTTTATTACACCTATCGCGGCAGTTGTGGTTTTTTTATTGGGATTATGGATGTTGTTTTATGCAGTACGCTTATATCAGTTGCGGACTTCTAAAGCTGCCAGAACACTGATGTTGGTTAGTGTTTCTTATATTTCTTTATTGCAGATTGTATATATAGTAGATAAATTTTTAAGATAGTTATGGAAATGACAATGAAAATAAGTGAGGAGCAAGTAACAAAAGCAAAATCGGCAAAGTTGATTTTATTGTTCGCGATGGTAAGTATGACAATGATGTTTGCCGGATTAACAAGTGCTTTTGTAGTAAGTAAGTCGAGAGCAGACTGGTTGAAGAATTTTGAACTGCCATCTGCGTTTTATTATAGTACAGCCGTAATTATTGGCTGCAGTGTTAGTTTTTATCTGGCAAAAAAAGCCATACAAAAAAACAATAGAAATGCTACTACAGGTTTTCTTTTAGCTACTTTAGCATTAGGAATTTTATTTGTGATTTTACAATTTGCAGGTTTTGGACAAATTGTAGAAAAAGGGTATTATTTTACGGGCCAGGGAAGTTCAATTACGACTACTTTTCTATATGTAGTAACGGTTACACACCTATTACACCTGGCAGGAGGATTGATTTCTCTTTTAATTGTAATTTATAATCATTTTAAACAAAAATACAATTCGACTCAAACTCTTGGTATAGAACTAGGTGCAATGTATTGGCACTTTCTGGACTTATTGTGGGTTTATTTATTTTTATTTTTATATTTCTTTAAATAAGAAAAAAACGTAAATTTGGGAACTTTTTAACGAATATCTTTTATGGAAGCGACAGTTACTACTGCAAATAATGAAGAAAAAACTTGGGGAGGCGGCGATGTTCAGCCATTAGGAGCAAGTTATGGTAAAATGATGATGTGGTTTTTTATCGTATCGGATGCCTTAACATTCTCTGGATTCCTTGCTGCTTATGGTTTTTCAAGATTTAAATTTATTGAAACATGGCCTTTGGCTGATGAAGTGTTTACTCACTTCCCATTTATGCACGGTGTTTCGGCTCCGATGTATTATGTGGCATTAATGACTTTTATTTTGATTTTTTCATCTGTAACAATGGTTTTAGCTGTTGATGCAGGTCACCAATTAAAGAAAACAAAAGTTGCCGTATATATGTTCTTAACTATTATTGGAGGTTTAATTTTCGTTGGTTCTCAAGCTTGGGAATGGAAAAACTTCATTAAAGGGGAATACGGTGCGGTTGAAACTGCTGGAGGAAGTTTATTGCAGTTTGTTGATGCAAGCGGTAAAAGAGTAGCTTTAGCTGATTTTGCAGTAAAATTACCAGAGCAAAGAGAAGCTTTAACAAGAAGCCACGCGACCTGGTTTGTTGAAGATGCTGAAACACAACCAACATATACTGTTGCTGAAGTTCAGGCTGGTTTTAAAGCACATCCTGAATTATTAATCAGAACTGAACAACTTACTGATAAAAAGAAGAAAACAGTACTGACAAGGGTAGAGTCTGAGTCTCGTTTAGGTACTGCAAAATATGTAGTAGAAGGAGCTAACCTGACAAGAAATGAGTATGGAAGTAAATTATTTGCTGATTTCTTTTTCTTCATTACAGGATTCCACGGTTTTCACGTATTTTCTGGAGTTATTATTAATATCATTATCTTCTTTAATGTGTTATTAGGTACTTACGAGAAAAGAAGAAGCTATGAAATGGTAGAGAAAGTTGGTTTATACTGGCACTTTGTCGATCTGGTTTGGGTATTTGTATTTACAGTTTTCTACTTAGTTTAATTTTAGATTTTAATTATTATGTCACACGAGCACGTATCAAATACAAAAAGAATCTGGTTTGTTTTTGCATTACTATCAGTAGTAACTACAGTAGAAGTTATTTTGGGTATTTTAAAACCTGAATCATTAGAATTTAATCATTTTGTTGGTTTGAACTTGTTAAACTGGATTTTCTATATCCTTACAATTTTCAAAGCATATTATATTGTATGGGCATTTATGCATATGGAAGGTGAAAAAAGCAGCCTTAGATGGTCTGTTGTTTCACCGGTTATCTTCCTTGTTTTATATTTATTGTTTATTCTCTTAACAGAAGGAAATTATATTTATGGGGTTTTTAAAGATTCTACTATTAAATGGAATTTTTAACATGATATTAATTCGAAAAGAAGCTCCGTTTAACGGAGCTTTTTTTATTTTTGTACCTCATTAACTTCCATTGTAACAATGAAAAAAAATATAGTTCTTTTTTCGCTTTTTGTATTGCCAATTGTTGCCTATTTGTTTTTTGCTTCCGGCGTAAATAGCTTTACTACACTTCCTGTAATTACTCCAAAAATTCCCGATTTTGGAAATTGGAAATCATTAGATAATAAAAAAGTTTCTCTTAATAAAAAAATTACTGTTTTAGGATTTTCGGGATCTGATATTTTAAGCAACCGTGGAAATTATTTTAATTTAAATGAAAAAATTTACAAACGTTATTATGGTTTTGAAGATCTTCAATTTGTAATAGTTTGTCCAATGGGTACAGAAAAGGATGCTCAAAAAGTGGTTGATGCACTTAAACCTTTTACGGATGTTAAAGGGTGGAATTTTATTTTTGCTCCTCCTGCGCAAATTGAAGCTTTTTATAATCAATTACATTTAAAAGGGAAACTAGATCAAAATCTGGGAACACCTAATGTTTTTATTGTTGATAAAGAAAGAAATCTTAGAGGCAGAAAAGGAGATAATAAAGACAAAAAAGAGGAATATAAAGAGGGTTATAGTACTTTTCATCCGTCTGAATTAAGCAACGAAATGCTGGATGATTTTAAAATTATTTTGTACGAATACCGTGCAGCTCTTAAAAAAAATCATAATGCTACTAAACAACTATAAATTAAAACTGTATGTTTAAAAATAAATCGTATATCGGAATTTCGTTTATCATTTTAATTTTCGGAATTTATGCAGTGCCTAAAATTGTAGACAGGATAAAAAATGGCGAAGTCATAAAAGGGGACCGCTTGGATAATGTAGATCAGAAAACTTCAAAAGCAGATACAAAATTAGTAAAAATTGGTGCCGCTCCTAAGTTTGAATTAACTAATCAGGACAATATTAAAATTTCAAATGAAACTTATAAGGGTAAAGTTTATGTATTGGAATTTTTCTTTACTACTTGTCCATCTATCTGTCCAAAAATGAATCTGAGTATGTTAGAGATTGAAAAAACTTTTTTTGGGAATCCTAACTTCGGGATCGTTTCTATTACAATTGATCCTGCTAATGATACGCCAAAAGTTTTGAAAGATCATGCTAAATTATTAGGTGTAAAATCTTCAAATTGGAATTTTCTTACCGGAGATAAAACAACTATTATGGATTTATCCAATAAAGGATTTAATTTGTATGCTGGAGAGAATGCGAAAGTCAATGGTGGTTTTGAACATTCCGGATTATTTGCATTAATTGATAAAGACGGGAATATTCGTTGCCGTAAGGATGATTTCGGAAATCCAATTTTATATTATGATGGCTTGGATAAAAAAGGCGTTAGAGACATTCAGCAGGATATTAAAATATTATTAGAAGAATAAAATGGAAGATCATTCATTAGAAAAAAAATATAGTAAGTTTATTGTTGCTGTTTCAATTATAATCCCTGTTGTTGTGGCCATTTTATTTGGTGTAAAACTGAAAGATTTTGGATACAATGTAGAACCACTTTCCTTTTTGCCTCCCATATATGCAACTATTAACGGTATTACGGCCATTGTTTTAATTTTAGCTGTTATAGCAATAAAAAAGGGACATCAGAAAGTCCATGAAGGTTTAATGACGGCTGCTATTGCTTTGTCAGTTGCTTTTTTAGTAATGTATGTAGCGTATCATATGACTGCTGATTCGACTAAATTTGGTGGTGAAGGACTTATTAGATATGTTTATTTCTTTATTTTAATAACCCATATTTTATTATCAATAGCTATTATTCCTTTAGTATTAATTACCTATGTCAGAGCTCTTGCGAAACGATTTGACAGGCATAGAAAAATTGCCAGAATTACGTTTCCTCTTTGGTTATATGTTGCCGTAACAGGTGTTGTGGTTTATTTAATGATTTCTCCTTATTATGCTTAACATACAAAATAGAATAACGAATAAAGAAAATAGAATAGAGTATAGAAGTATAGCTGCGAGTTTGGTCTCAAAGAAATATTTCTATATTCTATTTTCTATATTCTTTTCTCTCACTGCAAATGCTCAATGTGCAATGTGTCGTGCTGCTCTTTCGGGAGAATCAAACATTAAAAAAGCTGAAGCTGTAAATGATGGAATCGTTTATTTAATGGCGATTCCGTATTTGCTTGTAGCTATAATTGGATTTTTAATTTATAGAATGTATCAATCAAAAAAGAAAGCCGAATAATTTTATTCGGCTTTCTTTTTATTTCAATCCATCAACAGAGACATTTACGGTTCCGTTTATTTTGATAAAAGCGATGATAGCCTGATTGGTTAGTTGTATTTTGTCAAACTGTATATCTTCCATTTTTCCGTTTATAAAAACACCTGGCATTGGGGAGTAATTTTTTAGATAAGCAGTCATACTTTTTTTACCTTCTTCTAAATTAGGCTGTATTGAATATCGGCAGCTTTCTTCCATTTTTTTTAGGATATAACTTTGGGCAAGCCAGTTGGCAGTTCGTATTAATTTGCTTTTCGTATCTAAAACATAATCTAGTTTGTCGAAATAAATTTCTTTAGTCTGTGGGTTATATTGAGGATAACCGTTTAAATAAATGGTTCCGTTTACAGACCCTAAAACCTCAAGAGCAATTACCATTTTTCCGTCTTTATGCCAAATTTCAACGTTTTTTACGGTAACTTTTTTACTTCCGGTTCCAAATTCCTGTCCCGCAAAATTTTTAGTCATGATTTTTGAAGCATCTACATAACTTGATATAGCAGCGATATTAGTTGTAATTTGATTTGGAATTTTAGCTATCGGTTTCAAAACAATTTTAGAAGCATTAAACTTTGATTCGGGTTGTTTTCCAATCAAAGTTTCCATATTGCATTTCATTCCCATATTCAGTAAAAACAAATCGTTTTTGAGTTTTGCATTAGTCGAGTATACTTCTACCGGAACAATTCGCAGCCAGCTTTCATAAGTTTCGTTCGTTTTCAAAGGCGTGCAGATTTTTTCTAAAGCCGATAAAACATTCGGCTTAAAATCCATTGATTCTTCAATTGCCGAATCTATACCTTTTTCAATTTTTGATTTAAAAATAGAAATTGCAGGATTTACTAAATAAGTGATAGGCATGTTTTTTCCCAAAACAGTCATCGTTGGACTTTCGTTCCAGTCAAGAGATTTAAATTCTGTTTTTGTGTTTAGTTTCCAGTTTGTTAAGTTGGCTTCACTTGACAAAGTAATTACGCCATTCAAATTGAATTCACGTGTGTCGTAAAGTTCGACTCCTAATTTCTTAGTTCCAATTCTGTATTTAATATTTGCTTTTAAAGGCAAAATGGTTTTTATCTTTTTATCTGCGTTTGCCGGATCGTTTTGAATTTTGATTGGGGCCTGTTTCCAGATTTTTATTTCGATGTCATCATCCTCAATATTATTATCTTCGAAAATCAATCCGTTTAAAAGTGTGTTGGTTTGATTTTCAATATCTTTTAATTTTACAGTGATAGGTAAATTAATAAAAGATGGATTGCTGTCATAAATTAATGGACTTGCATCGTCCGGCTCAGGTTTTAAAGTTGCCAATTTTTGAGAAGTAGAACAGGCTGTTAATAATGCTAAGGTTGTGAAAAGGTATAAAAAGAAGATTTTTCTCATCAGTTTTGTTTTAGTTGTAAAATTAAGAAAAGAATTATATTCTTTGAAAAAAGTGTAACAATTAGTCGATAATGTAGTCTTATTCTAAAAATCAGATTAAATTTATTAACTTTTTATTACCATAAAATGCGTAATTAAAATGTTATTATTGTCTTAAAATTCACCGGTATTATGATTGAAATCAAAGATTTGCATAAATCCTATAAAATGGGAAGTTCAGAATTGCATGTATTAAAAGGGATAAATTTTAATATAGAAGAAGGAGAGCTTGTTGCCATAATGGGATCTTCCGGTTCAGGAAAATCTACACTCCTTAATATTTTAGGAATTTTGGATGAGGCAGATTCGGGAAGTTACATATTAGATAAAACTCCGATAAAAAAACTTAACGAAACAATAGCATCAAAATATCGGAATAAATTTCTGGGATTTGTTTTTCAATCTTTCAATTTAATAAATTATAAGACTGCTCTTGATAATGTAGCTATGCCGTTGTATTATCAAGGAATAAAAAGAAAAGAACGCTACGATATTGCAATGAAATATTTGGAGAAAGTAGGGCTGGGGTCTCATTCGCATCACTTACCAAATGAACTTTCAGGTGGTCAAAAACAACGTGTTGCCATTGCAAGGGCATTAGCATCAAATCCAAAAGTTTTATTGGCAGATGAGCCAACAGGGGCTCTAGATACTAAAACTTCTTATGAGGTTATGGAGCTTATTCAGGGAATTAATGATGAAGGGAAAACTATTTTAATTGTTACTCATGAGCCTGATATTGCCGCTATGTGCAAAAGAAATGTAGTCCTGAAAGACGGATTAATTATTGATGATAAAAAGGTAGAACAAGTTAGAGCTTCATCTTATGTTTAATATTGAGCGTTGGCAGGAAATTTTTGAAGCAATCTCCAAAAACAGGTTAAGAACATTTCTTACCGGAATTTCTGTGGCTTCGGGAATTTTTATTTTAGTGATTTTGCTTGGTGCGGGAAAAGGACTTCAAAATGGAATTGAAAAACAATTCGAGAATGATGCTAAAGGAATTATTGAAGTTTGGTCAAATGTCACAACCAAAGAATACAAAGGATTAAATCCAGGCAGGCAAATTCAATTAAGAAACAGTGATTATGATCTTCCGGTTAAAAAATTTGATGAGGAGATTGATAAAAAATCATCTGTTCGTAATACGTGGGGAGGCATTGTGAGTTATGGAAAAGAATCCGGGAATTATCAGTTTAGAGGTATTAGTCCGGATTATTTATCTCTTGAAAATGGTACTATTATTAATGGACGTTTCATTAACAATAGTGATATGAAAAATAATGAAAAAGTAGTTGCCATTGGTTTGAAGGTTAAGCAAGATTTGTTTAAAGAGAAAGACCCAATAGGAAAAGAGATTTTAGTCAATAATATAAATTTTAAAGTAATTGGAGTTTTTACAGACCCTTCCGGAGAAAGAGAAGAATCCAGGATTTATATGCCTATGACCACTAATCAGCGTGCTTTTGGTGCAGGTGATAAAATAACCGGTATGCAGTTTGTTTTGAATAAGAAAGCTAATTATGATGAAGCTTTGGCACAGTCAAAAAAATTTACCGAAGATGTCAAAACGTTGTTAAAAGCTAAAAACATTATTGCTCCAAATGACGATAGTGCTATAGGAGTTTATAATTCTGTTGAAGAAGCAAAACAATTTTATGATTTAAATCTTTACATCAGATTGTTCTTTTGGTGGGTTGGTATTTGTACTATAATCGCAGGAGTTGTTGGGGTAAGTAATATTATGCTCATTATTGTAAAAGAAAGAACGAAGGAAATTGGAATCAGAAAAGCGTTAGGAGCGTCACCTTTTTCTATTATTTCTATGATACTTCATGAGTCTATTTTTATCACCACTATTGCCGGTTTTTCCGGACTATTGGCTAGTTTGTTATTGCTCGAATTTGTTGGGCCAATGGTTCAGAGCGAATATTTCAGAAATCCTGAAGTCGATTTTAGTGTAGCTTTAACAACACTTGTTTTACTTGTATTTGCAGGCGCTATGGCTGGTTTTTTTCCTG
This sequence comes from uncultured Flavobacterium sp., assembly GCA_963513545.1. Lineage (GTDB taxonomy): Bacteria > Bacteroidota > Bacteroidia > Flavobacteriales > Flavobacteriaceae > Flavobacterium. The sequence goes on along the minus strand of CAUPQW010000009.1, from coordinate 73,021 downwards.
CATACAGAGCTGCAAAAATAAAACCTATTGTAGCACTTAGAGACGAATAACTATGTTTAGCAAAGATAATTGGGATGAGATTTTACAGGCTTTAACAGCGAATGTTTTTAGAACAGTCTTAACTGCATTTGGTGTGTTTTGGGGTATATTTATTTTAGTAATATTACTTGCTGCAGGAAATGGATTGGAAAACGGGGTAAAAAAAGGTTTTGACGGAATAGCTACAAACACTATGTTTATGTGGAGCCAGACGACGTCAAAAGCATATAAAGGCTTACCAAAAGTACGTCGTTATGATTTTAGAAATAGCGATGTTGCATCTTTAAAAGCTGCTTTTCCGGATTTATTATATGTTTCTCCCCGAAATCAATTAGGTGATTTTAATGGCACAAACAATGTAGTCAGAGGGACAAAAACTTCTGCATTTACCATTTATGGTGATTATCCTGAATTGATAAAGCAGCAGCCAATGGATATCACAAAAGGGCGTTTTATAAATCAACAAGACATACTTGAAAGAAGAAAGGTAGCGGTAATTGGAAAAGGTGTTATTACTGAACTTTATGGAAAAGAAGAAGAAGCTGTTGGGACATATGTAAAAATCAACGGAATTAATTTTATGGTCGTTGGGGTCTATAACTCTAAACAACAAGGAGGAAATGCTGAGCAGGAACAAAAAAATATTTTTGTCCCGTTTACAACTTTTCAGCAATCTTTTAATTATGGAGATAAAGTAGGATGGATGGCACTCACAGCCAAAGATGAAACATCCATTACGGATTTAAAACCACAGATTTTAGAAAAAATAAAAGCACTTCACTCTGTTAATCCTGCTGATGAAAGAGCGGTTGGGAATTTTGATTTATACGAACAGTTTAATAAAGTGCAAAGTCTTTTTAATATTTTAAAAATCATTGCTTATTTTGTAGGAACTTTGGTCTTGATTTCAGGTGTAATCGGTATTTCAAATATTATGCTTATTGTTGTTAAAGAACGTACGAAAGAAATTGGAATTCGAAGAGCTTTGGGTGCTACTCCGGCAGCAGTTAGAGGACAGATTTTATCAGAAGCCATATTTTTAACAATCATTTCAGGTATGTTTGGGATAGCCGTAGCCACCGGAATCATTGCGCTTTTAAACATGGCATTAGATTCAATGCCTCCAAACAGCAATACTATGTTTGCAAACCCAAGTGTAGACTTAGGAGTTGTATTTGTTGCTTTACTAATATTAGTGGGATCAGGGCTATTAGCGGGTTTTATTCCGGCTCAGATTGCAATAAAAGTAAAACCCGTTGATGCATTAAGAACAGAATAAAATTATCAATCAAAATAATCGATTAAATAATAACAAATGAAAAAAGGAATAACCATAACTATTTTAGTTCTTATTACCATTGTCTTTTTTGGCGCTTTATATTATTTGTATGCTAAAAACCAGGAATCACCAATTGTTTTTAAAACAGAAAAAGCTGAAATTAAAACGATTGTAAAAAATACTATTGCTACCGGTAATATTCAGCCTGATGAAGAAGTTTTAATCAAACCAAATATCTCAGGTATTATTGAAGCGGTCTATATTAAAGCCGGAGAAAAAATTAAAGCCGGAGATATGATTGCAAAAATTAAGGTTGTTGCAAATGTATCTAATGTGAGCAGTACTCAAAATCAGGTTCAGACAGCTAAAATTGCATTAGATAATCAGGAGAAGATATACCAAAGACAAAAGACCCTATTTGATAAAGATGTAATTTCTGCTAATGATTTTGACGCCGCACAATTGGCTTATAAGCAGGCTAAACAAAATTATTTGTCTGCAAAACAAAACCTGGATATTGTAAAAACAGGAACAACTGCATCATTAGGAAATTATGCAAATACACTTATTCGTTCTACAGTTAACGGAATGATTTTAGACGTACCGGTGAAAGTAGGGAATCAGGTTATTGAGAGTAATAATTTTAATGAGGGGACGACTATAGCAAGTGTTGCAGATGTTGGAAGAATGATTTTTATTGGAAAGATAGATGAATCTGAAGTTGGAAAAATAAAAGAAAAAATGGCAATCGAAATTACAGTCGGAGCCATAGAAAATAAAAAATTTAATGCAGTTTTAACTTATATAGCTCCCAAAGGAGTAACTGAAAACGGAGCGATTCAATTTGAGATTAAAGCTTCTTTAGAAAATAGAGATGCTACTTTTATCAGAGCCGGTTTAAGTGCAAATGCCTCAATTATTTTGGAAAAGGCAGACAAGGTTTTGGCTATCAAAGAATCATTGGTTCAATTTGACAAAAAAACGCAAAAACCATATGTAGAAGTAGAGACTACTGCTCAAAAATTTCAACGTAAAAATTTGGTTTTAGGAGTTAGTGATGGAATTTATGTTCAGGTTAAGAGCGGGATCAAATCTTCTGATAAAATTAAAATCTGGAATCAGGGATTGATTAGTGAAGGAGAAGGCGAAAAAAAATAATTTGATTTTGTAAAATATTTTTGGGTTTATAAAATGTTAAATTTGCATGGTATCTTTACTCTGCTTTCATTCGAAATATATGAAAATAAATAAATATAATAATCTTGTTTTTGCCTTGTTATTTGGGCTTGGATTATCAGCTCAGGCACAAACAAAACAATGGACACTGGAAGAATGTGTGCGATATGCATTAGATAATAATATCACGATAAAACTATCTGAGTTAGATGTTAAAAACGCAGCAATAGATAAAAAAGATGCTTTTGGAAATTATCTGCCTTCTGTAAACGGTAGTGCTTCCCATTCATGGAACGTTGGTTTGAATCAAAATATTACTACCGGTTTACTTGAAAATCAAACTACACAATATTCTTCTGTAGGTCTTAGTGTGGGTGTTGATATTTACAAAGGATTGCAAATTCAAAATACCTATAGAAGAACAAAACTATCTATTATTGCATCACAATATCAATTGGTAAAAATGCAAGAGGATATTTCTCTAAATGTTGCAAATGCTTTTTTAGAAATTCTTTTCAATAAAGAAAATTTGAAAGTTAAAAAAGAGCAAATGATAATTGATGAAAAACGATTTGCCCGTTCGGAAGAGATGGTTAAAGCAGGTACAATTCCACGTGGTGATTTGTACGACCTGAAAGCTACTGTCGCAACAGACCAGCAAGCAATTATTGTTGCAGAAAATAGTTTGTTAATTTCTAAATTGAGTTTGGCGCAATTATTACAGCTTAAGGATTTTACAGATTTTGATGTAATTGATGATACCAATGTAAAAGATGAAAATAATATCTTGGCGCAAAATCCGGTAGATATTTACAACAAAGCCAAAGAGATTAGAACCGATTTAAAGATTGCACAGACTAATCTTGAAATTGCTGAAAAAAATGTAGCGATTGCTAAAGGTGCTTATCAGCCTACTTTGAGTGCTTTTTATAATTTTAATACCAGAGCAAGTTATTCAGATATTGTGACGGGATCAGTTCCGAATACGTTAAATCCAACTTCACAAATTGGTTATGTAGAAGGAACAAATCAGTCAGTTTTGACGAATAATTATTCTCCGGTTTTGGGAAGTCCGGATGGAATTTTGGATCAATTTAGTAACAATAAAGGTCAATCTTTTGGTTTTCAATTGTCAGTTCCAATTTTCAACGGTTTTTCAGCACGAAATAATGTTGAGCGTAATAAGGTAAGTTTAGAAAAATCTAAAATAGATTTAGAGCAAAAAAGTTTAGATTTGCAACGTAATGTTTACACAGCTTTTACAGATGCAAAAGGAGCATTAAATGCTTATGAATCTTCGACTGTAACATTAGAAGCAAGACAACAATCCTATAATTATGCGAAAGAAAAATACGATGTTGGTTTAATGAATTCATTTGATTTCACTCAGGCACAGACATTATTGACCAACGCGCAATCTGATCTTATCAGAACAAAATATGATTACATGTTCAAAATAAAAATACTTGAATTTTACTTCGGAATTCCAATAGTTCCAATTATCAAAAACTAATTTATTATGTCAAAAAAAACAATTTATTTCTTAATTGGTGGAGCAGTTATTATAATTGCAGCCTTAATAGGTCTTTCCAAATCAGGAGTAATAGGGAATAAGGACGAAGGCAAAGAAGTAGAAATATCAAAAGTAACAGCTTCAACTATTATTGAAACAGTTTCAGCTACAGGAAAAATTCAACCTGAAATAGAAGTGAAAATATCGCCTGAAGTTTCAGGGGAGATTATTTTGTTAAATGTAAAAGAAGGTCAGGTTGTAAAAAAAGGTGATTTACTGGTAAAAATAAATCCGGATTTATACACCTCAAGTTATAATCGATCTGTTTCGAATTTATCCGGAACCAAGGCTGGCTTAACTCAATCAGAAGCAAGTTTTAAAGAAGCAAAAGCGAATTATGAGCGAAATAAAACCTTGTATGATAAAGGTGTTATTTCAAAATCTGACTGGGACAAGGCTATCGCTTCATTTGAAGTTGCTAAAGCGACCAGACAAAGTTCGTATTATAATGTTCAAAGTGCTTCTGCATCTGTAAATGAGGCAAAAGATAATTTAGGACGTACCACAATTTATGCTCCGGCAGACGGAACTATTTCAGTATTAAATGTAGAGTTGGGTGAACGTGTTCTGGGAACGCAACAAATGGCCGGAACGGAACTTTTAAGAGTGGCCAACCTTAATAATATGGAAGTTGAAGTAGATGTAAATGAAAATGATATTGTAAAAATAAAAATTGGAGACGAAGCTAATGTTGAAGTTGATGCTTATCTAAAGAAAAAATTTAAAGGTACTGTAACAAGTATTTCGAATTCTGCAAGTACCACTTTGACTTCAGATCAGGTGACTAATTTTAAGGTAAAGGTTAGGATTTTAAAAGAATCTTACCTGGATCTGCTGGAAGGTAAGCCTGCTTCATATTCGCCATTCAGACCCGGAATGACAGCAACCGTTGATATTATTACAAAAACGAAAACTAATGTTTTGGCAGTCCCAATTAGCTCTGTTGTTGTAAAATCAGATACAACAGCTGTAAAGGATTTTAAAGTTGAGGATTCCAATGAAGATAAAAAGGTAACACCTAAAAGTGATAAAAGATTTGAATGTGTTTTTGTAAAAGTTGGTGATAAAGCCAAAATCAGAATTATAAAAACAGGTATTCAGGATGATACTAATATCGAGGTGATGACAGGATTGAAAACAGGCGATGTGGTTATCACAGGTCCATATACGACAGTTTCTAAAGAATTAAATTCCGGAGATAAAGTAAAACTTAAAAAAGCTGAAGCTCCGAAAAAATAAAATATTAATATGATTTCACTTTGTGGAAGCCCTCCGGCAGATTTTATTCTGGCATTTATTTTCGGACTCATTATGGCTGTAGTCCTTTTTTTTATTAGTCACTATAAAGCTTATAAAAGTCAATATTATAAAGAAGAATATGTTTATTTTTCTGTGACTAAGAAAGTGATGCTCTATGTGAGTTTTCTGGCGATTAATTTATGCATTTTTCTGCTTTTACTTTTAATATGTGTTTTTCTTTTTTCTTGATTTGATCTAATAATAACTAAAATAAAAAAAATTGTCTTTTATTCTCAATATCGAAACGGCTACCAAAAATTGTTCTGTATCCATTGCTAAAAATGGCGAAACTATTATATGCAAAGAAATTGCAGAAGAAGGATATTCGCATGCCGAAAAATTACATGTGTTTATAGAAGAAATAATAATTGAAACAGGAATTTCAGTACATGATTTAGCAGCTGTTGCCGTAAGTCAGGGACCTGGGTCTTATACCGGTCTGCGAATAGGGGTTTCGGCAGCAAAAGGATTATGTTTTGCATTAAACATCCCATTGATTGCAGTAGATACTTTGCAAACTTTAGCATCTCAGGCTAAAGTTACTGAAGGGAAAATAATTTCAATGCTGGATGCCAGAAGAATGGAGGTTTACAGCGCAATTTATAATGCTGACTTAGAAATTGAAAGACCAATACTTGCAGAAGTTATTGATGAAAATTCGTTTAAGGATTTTACTGAAACAATTTATTTTGTTGGTGACTGTGCAGAAAAATGCAAGTTAGTTTTGACCAACGAAAACTTCATATTTTTAGAAGATGTCAAATATCCTTCGGCTGCAGCAATGAGTAAAATCAGTTATGATAAGTATCAAAAAAGCGACACTGTAGATGTCGCTTATTTTGAACCCTATTATTTAAAAGATTTTATGATTACTCCTTCAAAAAAGAAATAAGTATTTATTTCTGAAGTGTATAAGGCTGGATTGCAATACCCGCTTCATCTAGTGCTATTTTGCAATTCTCCAAAGTTTCAGAAAAAACAGCCCCGTAGTTTTCGTTTTTTGCCCAGGGACGTACAGCAAATTCAACAGAGCTTGACGTTAAATTTTTTACAAAAACTTCGGGTGCGGGAGTTTTAAGGACTTTAGGGTTTTTAATTAACACGTCTAACAAAATATCCTTTGTTTTTTTGATATCAGAGTCATAAGAAACGGCAAAAGTCAAATCAGCTTTACGCTCACCCTGCATTGAATAATTAATAATATTTCCATTGGATAATGCTCCATTTGGAATAAAAACAGTTTGGTTGTTTCCTGTAATTAATTTTGTAACAAAAATTTGAATTTCTGCTACTGTAGCAATAATGCCTTGTGCTTCAATAGTATCTCCTACCTTGAATGGCTTGAAAAGAATAATCAGCATTCCGCCGGCAAAGTTTGAAAGTGAACCTTGTAATGATAAGCCCACAGCTAAACCCATTGCTCCTAAAATAGCAACAAACGATGAAGTTGGTACTCCCAGATTTGAAATAACGGTTACGAATAATAAAATTCGTAAAGCCCATAGCAATATGTCAGCAAGAAACTTAGATAAAGTGGGGTCTAAATTTCTTTTAATCATTATGTTTCTAATGATTCTGTTTGTCAATCTGATGGCGTATAAGCCAATAAATAAAATTAAAAAAGCAGAAATTAATTTCGGCGAATAATCAATTAATAAATCAATAAATCGCGTTGCGTAATTACTGAGTTGATCTGGGTTAACATCCATGTTTTTAGATAAAAAAACCTTCTCAAAGAGAAGGTATATTAATTTTGCAAATATAAAGATTTACCGTTGAAAAAAAGTCTTAATCCTTATAAGATATAACAGTTATTGGTCATTTTCTGTTATTGCTTTTTCGCTAATGTCTACTACTGTATCATAAGCTATGGGTTGAGTATTTTCAGTTTCTACACTCTCTTTTACGGAATCAATAATGTCATTTATAGAGTCTGTTGCTTTTTCTACATATTCACTTAGGATATCTTTTGCGTGATCTGTAAATTCCTCAGCTTCTTCGAATATAGGTTCTGATGCTTCTTTAATTTTAGTAAAAGTTTCTTCGAAAAAAGTTTCTGCTTTCTCAATGTATGGTGTTGCAGTTGTTTCTTCGGTTTCCGTATTGGTATTTTGTGTTTGAGTACTGAGGGCGACAGAGGAATTCTTAGATTTGCCGAGTAAATTTCTTAAAAACGATGATAGTCCCATGTTTCATAAAATTAATTAGTTAATGCAATATTAACTATTTTGCTCAAATATTGGATTGTTTTTTTGATAAATTACTGAAAACAAGTAAGGTATAGAGCTTAAAAAAGCGCCATAAATGACGCTTTTAAATATAAATTAATTTGTTTTTTAAGCATTTAAAGCTTCAACAGTAATTTTTTCATCATTCAGCATGCTTTTTAGCATATTTTCGATACCACTTTTTAAAGTAAATGTAGATGATGGACAACCACTGCAGGCACCTTGTAAAATCACTTTTACAACTTTGTCATTTTCATTATACGAATCAAAAGCAATATTTCCTCCATCTGCTGCAACAGCCGGCTTTACATATTCTTCCAGAATGTTAATTATTTGTTGTGATGTTACGTCTAATTTATCAAAAGCTTCATCTTTTGTAATATCATTTTTAGTAGAAGTTTCAATTAAACTTTCGTCTAAAACTGTTCCTCCATTTTCAATAAACTGTTTGATGAAAGTTCTTAGTTCAAGAGTAATTTCCTGCCAGTCATTGATGTCGTATTTTGTAACCGAAATGTAATTTTCATCAATAAAAACTTCTTTCACATATGGAAACTTAAATAATTCTTTTGCTAATGGAGAAGAAGCTGTCTGGTCTATATTTTTGTATTCAACAGCATTTTTAGTCAGCATTCTGCTTACTACAAATTTTAAAGCAGCCGGATTTGGAGTTGTTTCGCCATAAACAGTTATCGGTTGTTTTTTAGACTTGTTTTCATCTATGTTTATGATGGTACCGCCGTTATTTACAAAAGCTTCAATTTGTTCAGCAACAGCATCCTGAACATCTTCCCATTCTACAATACTAAATCTTTCAACAGCAATAAAATTCCCTGAAATATAAACTGTTTTTACGAATGGAAGATAAAATAATTGTTGGGCTAAAGGGGATGATTTTGCTTCATCGATATTTTTGAATTCAAAATTTTGATTCTGAGTTATAAAATCTTCAAATTCGAATTTTATGATCGTCGGATTTTGAGTTTCTTTTATAGTGATTTTTGCCATGTCTGTATATTTTTTGTAAATTTAATAAAGTTATTTTCTACTAATGGCTATATTTGATTTTTTAATAAAATAATTAAGATTCTTTTTGTAATCAATCTTGTTAAATTTAAAAAGCATCCAATATGTTTACTTATACGAAATTGAGAATCAGAATCTTATTTGTTTTTATAATCACTTCTCTTTATTCCTATTCGCAAGAAGGAATTCCGGTATACTCTGATTATTTGTCTGATAATTATTACTTGATTCACCCCTCTATGGCTGGCGCAGCAAATTGTGCCAAAATAAGATTGACTGCCAGAAAACAATGGTTTGGTCAGGATGATGCACCCTCTTTGCAAACCTTAAGTTTTAATGGCAGAGTTGGTGAAAGATCTGGTGCAGGTATTATCGTTTTTAATGATAAAAATGGTTATCATTCGCAAAAGGGAGTGAAACTTACGTATGCCCATCATATTATGTTTTCAAGAAGTGAACTGGATTTAAACCAGCTTTCTTTTGGTATTAGTGGAGGATTGATTCAGAGCCAGTTGGATGAAACTGCATTTGGAGGAGTGTTTGACCCAATTGTTTTCGGATCAGTTCAAACAGATTCTTACTTCAATGTTGATGTAGGTGCTTCATATAATTTTTTGGATTTTTATGCTCACGCGACTGTTCAGGGACTTATTGAAACCAGAAGGCAATTATATACGGATTATGAAAGCGATAATTTGAGAAAATATCTTTTGAGTGCAGGGTACGTTTTTGGAAAAACAGAAAATATTACCTGGGAACCTTCTATATTATTTCAATATTTTGATAAAACGAAAGAAAAGTCTATTGATCTGAATTTGAAAGCTTATAAAAATATGGATTTTGGGAGTTTATGGGCAGCATTGTCTTACAGAAGAAGTTTTGACGGAGCAAGATACAGCGCAGGAAGCGGAGCTAATAATCAAAAATTACAATATATAACACCTATAATTGGTCTTAATTATAAAAAATTCATGTTTGCCTATACCTATTCAAACGTTACAGGCGATGTAAAATTTGATACAGGCGGTTATCATCAGATTACTCTTGGGATTAATTTGTTTTGTACCAGAGAACGATACGATTGTAAATGTCCTGCGGTTAATTAAATTTAGAATATCATGTTAATAAAAGCTGTAAACGGGAAGTCTCCCATAATTCCTGATGATTGTTATGTTGCCGAAAATGCCACTATTGTTGGCGATGTTATTTTTGGTGATTCATGTAGTGTTTGGTTCAATGCTGTGATTCGTGGCGATGTAAATTTTATTAAAATTGGGAATAAGGTCAATATTCAGGATGGTGCTATTATTCATTGTACTTATCAAAAACATCCAACAATTATTGGTAATAACGTCTCAATAGGACACAATGCGATTGTACATGGCTGTACTATTCATGACAATGTGTTGATTGGAATGGGAGCTATCGTAATGGATAATTGTGTTGTCGAAAGTAATTCGATTATTGCAGCCGGGGCAGTTTTAACACAAAACACAGTGGTAACTTCAGGAAGTATTTACGCTGGTGCTCCTGCCAAAAAGGTAAAAGATATTGATCAGTCAGATTTTGCAGGCGAAATCGAGCGTATTTCAAATAATTATGTGATGTATTCAGGCTGGTTTAAAAACGAAGATTGAATTTATAAATTGATTCTTTCGAAAAAAGCATTTTTATAGCTTTCACTAATCGGAATGCGTTTGTCGCTAATCAAAACCTTATTTTTTTGTATTGATTTTACATGCTTGATGTTGATGATGTATGACCTGTGAATTCTTGAAAAACCTTTGCTGAATAGTAGATTTTCTAATTTTATCAAGCTGATGAGTGTCAGAGTGAATTTGTTATCTGTAGTGTAGATTTTGACATAATCTTTCAATCCTTCGATAAATAATATATCCGAAAAATTCATTTTAACATTTTCATATTCGGCTCTCACGAACATAAAATCCTGCTCTAATTCAGGGACTGTTGTATTTTCCGAAATAGCCTGAACTGTTGTTGGAATTGAAATTTGTTGTGCCCTAACTACAGATTTTAAAAAACGATGAAAGGGAATTGGTTTTACCAGGTAATCAACTGCACCAAGGTTAAAACCTTCAACGGCATAATCAGAATAAGCCGTTGTAAAAATAACTAAAGGTTTTTTTTCAATGGTATTTAAAAATTCAATCCCTGAGAAATGGGGCATCTGAATATCGAGAAAAATTAAATCGATATTATTTTGATTAATAAAAGACACGGCATCAATGGCATTGTTGAAAGTGGTGATTAATTCTAATGATTCAACTTTGCTAACAAAATCTTTTAACAAATCTACTGCTAAAGGTTCGTCATCAATAATTACACATCTCATCTGTTTCGATTTAAATTTTAATAAATTGGTCAAGTCAAAAGTAGCTTTAAATGAAAGATTTACAATTTAAAATTTAGTTAAAATATTAAATTAACTAGCTTTGTTTGGTATTGATTTTAATGAATGTCAGTTTGAATTTTATCTAGTTTTAAATGTAGATGTACATGATAATATTGCTTATCTTCTTTTATCGTTAATTCATGTGCGTTAGGATATAACAAATCTAATCTGCTTTTGATATTTACTAATCCGATGCCTGAATTTTCAGGATCTTTTTCATAGCTTTCGATAGTGTTTTCAACCCAGAAATCGAGATTATTCTCTAGAATAAAAATTTTGATCTTTACATGAGCAGCTCCTTTATAATCTGTTCCGTATTTAAAGGCATTTTCAATAAATGAAATTAATAACAAAGGTTCAATGAATTTATTTTTAGTATCGCCATGAACGTTTATAACTATGGCTTCAATGTTGTTGAGCCTCAATTTTTGTAATTCAATATAATTCTGAATATAATTGATCTCTTTTTCTAAAGCCACCGTTTTATTATCTGTTTCATACAGCATATAGCGCATTAATTCAGATAATGTCACGATGGCATCAGGGACCAAATCAGATTTTTTGTGAGCCAAAGAATAGATGCTGTTAAGAGAATTAAAGAGAAAATGTGGATTAGTTTGTTTTCGTAAATAATTCAATTCAGTGTTTGTTCTATGTGTTTCGGCTATTAATTTGTTTTGTTGGTTTTGATAAAATTCCGTTAAGGTTCTAATAATTGTACTAATGGCTGTAATTAGAAGATAGAAAAAAGAAGGGCCAATTTTAAAAAAAAGAGGCTGTTTATGCAAAGGAATCCTACCGTCCCGAACAAACATTTTGGCTTCATCGGGCATCATTCTGGGTGGCATCATCTTTTGAGGCCGCAAATGATTAAATTCAGGAAAAAAATAATTGATTCGTATAACCATAAAGAATACAATTAATACAATTACAAAGACAAAAAAGAGCCAGTATTTTTTTTCTAAAAGTAAAACAGGCACCAGATAAAAATAGTTCAGATAAAACAAAATAATTCCCGTTCCCCATTGTACATAGAAATCATTGTTGATTCTAAATGGGCTTTCATAAAATTGAATCAGTGATGTCAATATAAAGAAAGTCCATATCGTAACATGGAATAAAATTTTATTTGAATTTGTATTTTTAAGGGCGCCGATATTCATTTACATTTTTATTTTTAATAAAATTAAATCATTTTTGGTTACCGATGGTGATGTATTTTGATTGAGCTTTTTTACTACTAAATCAGCCACTTTTAAAGCATCTTCCTCCGAACTAAAACTTTTGACCTCGCTAATAACCGGAATAATGGTTTGCTTGATTAGAATTTTATCTTTATGCGAAATTGTATATCCCCAGCCGGATGCGGTTTTTATAGATTCAACATGCAGAGTTTCCTTTTCTGTACAAGATGTAAACTGCAGGAAAAATAGAATAAAAAGCAAATTCTTCCAGAATATTTTCCGGAAGAATTTTAAATTTGGGGCATTAATTATCATCGTCATTTTGTTCTTCTAACGGTTTGAATTCCCAGGCATCATCGAAATACGTTGAGCCAATTCTTCCTAACATTAAAAAACCTCTATTGTTAATTGCAAAACCTACGGCATCAGTTCTGGCAGCTCCTTCGAGTGCAGTTCTTTCTTCCCATAAGTCAGTAGAAGGATTATATTCCCATACAGTTTTAATACCTTCACCGCCTACAACATATCCTAATCCGTTTAAGCTGAAACTGGATGCATTTGATCGGGTTATAGCATAGTCATTATTCCAGCTGTAATCATCATCATCATCCTGATCAATATCCCGAAGTCTGGTCCAAACATCAGTTGCGGGGTTAAACTCCCAAAAATCTACCTGATTAACACTGTTATTTACACCAGTTCCTAAATAGGCTTTGTCATTTATAACAAACACGGTAGCATTACGTCTTTTATTTCCGCTAAAACCGCTAACAAGTGTCCACGTATTAGCAGAATCATCATATTGATAAAAATCTTTTAAATAATTTCCATCATAACCTGTTCCAAAATAAGCTTTTCCGCCCACCTGAAAACCAACTGCTCCATAACGTGCCGATCCTGTAAAATCAGTTTTCTGTGTCCATGAATTGCTGCTTGGATCGTATTGATAAAAATCTTTCAGTTTGTTTGTTCCATCATATCCAAGACCAACGTATCCTTTTTCGTTTAATGTAAAACTAGAAGCAGAACTTCTTCCAATTCCGGTAAAATCAGCTTTTTGTTCCCAATAATCTCCATTTGAGTTGTAGGCCCATAAATCTTTTAAATATTCGTCTCCAGTATACCCAGTAGCAATATAAGCATAATCTCCAATAATAAAACTGGTTGCACTAGATCTGGCCGGCCCATCAAATGATGATTTTTTAATCCAGTTTCCTACTAATTCATCATCTTCGTCATCATTACTGCAGCCTATAAAAAACAGACTTGAAAATAGTGCCGCGAATAATATTCCTTTTTTTAAATTATTCATAGTGTTTAAATTTATTTATTGTTTGTATTTGATCCCAATGCTTAAAATGTAACCGTTGCCGGTATTAAAATCATATAATTTATGAGTGTTTTCGTCCAAAAGATTATATTTTTTGTCGAAGTCATAACCAGCTTTAAAATTTATGAACCAGTTTTTATCCATATTTCTTTCATATTCTAGTGCAGTTGTCATTTGGGATGTGCTTATTTTTGCTGCCGTAGTATATAAAGCAACAGATTCATCCAGATTGTAAAAACTGCCATTATAGCTATTACTCAAACTAAATTTGTTTCGCTCATTATTAGAATAAGTAAATTTAGAATCCGGAAAGCCTATTATTAAGCTGCTTTGATTGTTTATTTTTCCAGAAAATGATATCGTAGGTATGAATTTGGGTGAGCCGAAAACTGTTGATCTCTCAAAACCAATGTTTAAAGCTATTTTTGAATTTAATTGTTGATTCAATTGAAAACTTCCTAAAACACTTGCATCTGAAATACCCAAATTTTGTTGAAAATTAATTGTTGGTGTAATGACTAAATTTAATTTGGTAGCATCAGAAACTTTATGTGAAATTTTAAATTCGTTTTGAATTCGATTAAACTGATTCAGATTTTCAAAAGATTCATAAGCTCTGGCGTCGTATTTAATTGTAAGATTTGTGTATTCCAGTTTATTTGTAATTTCATTTTTATCGTTTAATTTTTTGGAAACAGATATAAAGCTATTTACTTCATTAAAAGTAATTTCTTCTGTTGGTTCATTCTTTAAATTGAAATCGACACAAAGATTTTCTTGTGCCTTAATACTTAAAGTACAAACTAAAAACACCAACCAAACTAAAACCTTTATTTTCATTACTTCTTTAATTAGTCCAAAAGTAATGGGCAGCCTGTCTTAAAAAAAAGAAGATATATGTATGGTTGTTTTTGGTAGACGAAATGGCAATTTTTAAGGCTCAATAGGGTATTGATCTTTTAAAACCTGTTGTAGATGATTTTGTACTATCTATAGGCTAAAAATGCTGAATTGTATATGTTATAGTGTTCTCCAGAAATGTGCCTTTTATATTTGTTCAAAAAATTGGATTATGTATAAGTTTATATTGATGTTGTTTTTTGGCTTCGCAATAGTTTCATGTGGCACAGATACAGATGCAGGGGAATTCGTAGTTGGATCTGATTATCTGGCAGTAAACAACAAGGTAATTTTAATCGATACTGTAACGGTCGAAATGGCGACCATAAATTTCGATTCTCTTATTACGTCTAATCAAAGCAAAATTTTGGTTGGAAACTATGATGATCCTCTTTTTGGTAAGGTAAAATCAAACAGTTATTTTCAATTGGCTTCAGATTCGTATAGTTTAGCCAGTAGTTCATCTGATACAGAAGCAACAAATTATGTTTTCGATTCTATTTCCATGATTTTAAAATATGATAATTATTATTATGGAGATACAACCAAAGTACAAACATTTAATATTCATCGATTAATACAGAAAGTGAAACCGAATACGGACGATGATTCTTTTTATAATAATTCATCTTTAAATTATAGTCCGGAGAGTTTAGGAACTATTTCCTATAAGCCCAGACCACTTGAAAAAGATTCTATCAATATTAAAATGGATGTTGCTTTTGGACAGGCACTTTTTCAAAAATTTAAGCAAAGAGAGATTACAGATTTTGACAGTTTTACAGAATATTTGAAAGGGTTCGTACTTGTTCCGTCAACTGAAAATTCTTCAAGTGTAATTGGATTTGCTTTAACCAGCAAAGTAAGGCTTTATTATTCTAAAAGTTTAAGCGATACCGAAACGTCGTATATTAAAGATTTTACTTTTTTGGATCCTACTAAACAATTCAATGCCATTTCGCTGGATAAAACGGGTACTTTAATTCAGAATTTGCCAGCTTCAAACAGTAAGTTGTCCAGTTTGCTGACCAATAATCAAAGTTATATCCAGTCTGGAACCGGTTTGGCTTGCCGAGTTGATTTTCCAAACATAAAACAGCTTAAGTACATATCAGATAAAGGTGCAATTGTTGATGCCCAATTGATTGTAAAACCCGTTAATAATACGTATTCTGAAAAGTATCCTTTGGCTGATTCATTGCGGGTATATGTTGCAGATAAATTAAACAGGATTAGCAGTACTTTAAATAGCTCCTCAGGTACCGCACTATACGCTACGCTAAACAAGGAAAGTGATGAGTTTAATGAAAATGTACAATACTCATTATCACTTGGGAATTTTTTGCAGAAAGAAATGCTCAAACAATCAGATTCCAGATCATCGCTGGTTTTTGTTTTGCCAAATATTAATAAAGGCGTAAACAGGCTTGTATTAGGTGATCAAAAGCATGTGAATAATAAAATTCAATTGAAAATTTATTACCTCTCTTATTAAATGAAAAATAAAATCGCCTTTTTAAGTTGCTTCATTTTAATGTATGTAACCTCATTTTCGCAAAGTATTTCCAGTTCTCCTTATTCATTATATGGTTTAGGAAGTATATATGAAGCAGATTATGGTTCAATTCCTTCAATTGGCTCTTCCGGAATTGCGCTTCCATCAGATACTTTTATCAACAACCTCAATCCCGCTTCATTAGGTTATGTGCCACTGAATCATTTTATGTTTGAAATTGGAGGAAAAGCGATTGGGACAACCTTTCAAAGTAGTTCTAAAACAGAAAAGCGTAATAATTTTCAGTTTTCGCATATTGCTTTTGCATTCCCGATAACTAAAAGATCTGCTTTTAGTATTGCTTTGCGGCCATATTCGAGCGCTTCATTCAAAATTTCAGATTTAAAATTACCTATTTCAAATACTTCGGAATATTATACTTTGAATGCTGAGGGATCTGGTGGATTAAATAATTTTGATTTTTCATACGGTTATCGTATAAGCAAAAAATTAGCAATGGGAGTTACGGGAACTGTGCTTTTTGGAAATACTACAGATGAAAGAAGCTATCTAATTTCAAGTTCATTAACAACGATCAATAAAAAAACAGATTATAGCGGTTTACGTGCAACTTTAGGAACTCAATATAAAATTGACTCTACTTTTACTATTGCTTCGACTTTTAAAGTGCCAAGTCAAATAAAAGCATCTAAAGTTCAGACTGTAGAAAATATAAGCAATTCAAATGAAAGTGTTATAGAATCTGATGTAGCTTCTGATGCCGATGATTATTATATGCCTTTAGAAATTGGTTTTGGAATCAGCAAACGCTTCAAAAACAATTTAATTATGACCCTTGATTATGAAAAAAGTCTTTGGAACAATACAAACCAATCAGAATTATATGGGGATTTTGTAAACCAAGATCGCTTTGCCTTAGGGTTTAGTTTTAGAAAAAATAAAGATATTAGAAGTTATTGGGATAGAGTTCAATATGGAACTGGGGTGAATTTTGACACAGGTTATCTCGAAGTTGATGGGAAAAGGGTTAATAATGCTGCAATTTCTATTGGAGTTACTTTACCGGTCGACAACACTTTTTCGGCTCTTAATATTTCTTATTCCTACGGACAAAAAGGCAAGATTGGCGATGGGTTGATAAAGGAAAATTATCATAAATTATCGCTTAATTTATCATTAGACGGAATTTGGTTCGTTAAACGAAAAATAGAATAATTAGCTTAAAAATCCTTTTGGATCACGTTGTATTTATTATTTAAAATTGATTTTAAAACAGCCGGACCTGAATTGATATAAAACACAGGTTCACTTTTTTCAGCATTACAAAAACCTACTTTTTCACGCAAAATATTTTTGGTCTGCCTGGCTACTGCTTCTCCTGAATCTATGATTTGAATGTGTTCGGGAAGAATTTTTTTAATTTGTGAAATTAAATATGGATAATGACTGCAGCCTAAAACCAAATAATCAATATTGGCTTCAATCATAGGCTGTAAATAAGTCTCTAATAACCGGGTCATTTCCGGAGAATTCAGATTGCCGTCTTCGATAAGCTGAACCAATCCATAACCAACTTGCTCTATGATTTTTGTGTCATGAAACATTTCAGCAGTCTTGTTAAACAACTCACTATTCAGGGTTCCTTTAGTGGCTAAAATGCCTATAACCTGTGTTTTCGAATTATGTGCAGCAGGTTTTATAGCAGGTTCAATTCCTATAAAAGGAATGTCATATTCCGCACGAAGTTCCTGAATGGCATTTGTAGTAGCTGTATTACAGGCTACAACAATTAATTTACAGTTATTCTCAATTAAAAAATCTACGTTTTTTCTACTTAAAGCAACAATTTCTTCTTTGGTTTTTTGACCATAAGGAGCATTTTTACTATCTGCTAAATATATGGTTTTTTCGTTCGGAAGTAATTCGTGAATAGCGCTCCATATTGAAGTTCCTCCAATTCCGGAATCAAAAACGCCTATAGGATTATTGTTCGTCATAAAATAAAGTAATATTTTTTGAGAATCTAAATTCGTACTTTTTATTGGATTTTAAGTTAAATAAATTAGAAAATTAATCGAATGTGAATCTTTTTTAGGTTCATATTTTCAATTTCAAAACCAGATTTTAAAAAATAAAAATTCCAATTTTTGCAGACTAAGAGCAGGCACTTTTTTGTTTAACAGAAACAATTTATCTAATTTGGTAAATGATTCTCAGTTTTGATCGTATAAGCTCAAATGGGGATGGTTTTACGATTAATGGAGGGGTAAAATAAAATTATAAACAAAAATGGCTCAACTTAAGTTGAGCCATTTTTGTAATAACAAATTTGTTTTTTAGAATCCTAAATCTTTTTTAACATCAGCAGTAATGTTTGGACCATCTGCCAATAAAAGTGTTGAACCGTCTAATACGTATTGGAAACCTTTAGCTTTTCCAACTTTTTGGATTGAAGCTCTTACTTTTTCCATTAAAGGTTTTACGATATCAGTTTCTTTTTGTTGCAATTCTTTTTGAGCATTGTCTCTGTAATCACCAATTCTCTTTTGCATATCCTGAACTTCTTTAGAGCGTTCCCCATTTACTGCTTCAGTAGCAGTAGCAGCTTCTTGTTCATACTTTTTGATTTTTGTCTGATACTCTTCAATCATTTTTTTGTATTCAGCATCGTATGTTCCACTTAATTTTTGTAATTGAGTTTGAGCATCAAGCATAGCTGGCATTTTCGACATAATCTCGCTAACATCAACATGAGCCGTTTTGGCCTGCGCATTCATTGTATTGTTTGCAGTCAAAATAAGCACTGCAGCAATTAGTAAAGTTTTGATTTGTTTCATCATTTTAAAATATTAATTAATTATTGGTCGTATTTGTTTTTTGTGTCTCGGCTTCTTTAGCTTTTTTAGCCGCTTCTCTTTCTTCTAAAATTTTCTTCTTTTTTTCTTCTAACTCTTTTTTACGCTGTTCGTAAAGTTTCTGTCTTTCTTCTGCCTTATTAACTGCAGGCTCAGTAGTTGTTGTCGGTTCAACTGGAGTTGTTGTTGCAGGTTTAGCTGTTGTGTCAGTTTTTGCTGTCCCTGTTGTATTAGCAGTTTCAGAAACCGTGCCATTTTTTTTGGCTGCCTTTTCAGCTGCTATAGCATTTCTTTTATCTTCGTATTCTTTTCTTTTAGCTTCTTGTTCTAATTTTCTATCCTGAACTAATTTTTCCCTTGCTGCTTTTCTTGCATCTAAAGCCTTCTGTCTATCCGCCATTGCCGGATTTTCGTCAATCTCGTTTTCAATGTTTTCTTTGGCCTCTTGCTCTTTTAATTGTTTTTTAGTCAGTTGTTCCCTCTTTTCTGTTCTATTTAAAATACGTATAACCTGGTCACTTATATCAAATCTTTTTGCTGAAAAAAGCATAGTCAAATCAGATGATTTGTCAAAAATAAAATCGTAATTTTTTGCTTCTGCAATATCCTGAACAGCGGTAAAGACCTGATCTTGGATTGGTTTTGCCAAAGCTGCTTTTTGACGCATTAAATTTCCGTCAACTCCAAATTGCTTTTGTTGGTATTCCAGCATTTCATTTTCAAGAAATTTAATTTCGGTTTCTCTTTCCTCAATAAGTTCTTTTGTAAGTAATGCTTTTTCGGTTTTAAGGTTTTCTTTTAATTTGTTTATTTCTAATTTTTTAATTTCGATTTCCTGCTTCCATTTAGTCGCTTTTAACTCTAATTGAGATTTAGATTCTTTGTAATCTGAAACATTTTCTAAAATATATTCCATATCGATATAGCCAATTCTAGTCGATCTTGTTTGTGCCTCATTTGTGTTTGCTGCAATCAAAGCTAAAAATATAAATAAAAATTGTTTTCTCATACGATAGGTTTTTGTCTAAATTTTAACCAAATATCATCTTTTTAAAATTGTTGTCCAATAATAAAGTGAATTTCCTGACCATGTGCTTTGGTTTCACCTGGCTGAGCATCAAAGCCATAACCAAAATCAATACCCAATAATCCAAATGCAGGCATAAAAACACGAAGTCCAAAACCGGCTGAACGATACAAATCAAATGGATTATAATTTTTAAATCCATCATATGATGCACCTGCTTCTAAAAACGTCAAAGCATAAATAGATGCTGATGGTTTCAGTGTTATAGGATAACGTAATTCCATTGAGAATTTGTTATAAATGGTTGCTCCTACTTGCTGTCCATATCTGGAATCTGTTTTGTCAGTAATAATTGGAGTTAAAGAGTTGTTCTCATATCCTCTTAATCCAACTGTTTCCCTACCATCCATAGAATAGTTAGCCATACCGTCTCCACCTAAATAAAAACGTTCAAAAGGTACAATACCTCTATCTGCATTATAGGCTCCCATGAAACCAAATTCAGTTAATGTTCTTAAAACTAATTTACCATATACTTTATTATACCAATCTGCTTTAAATTTAATTTTATAATATTCAAGCCAGTTGTATTTTTCCTGATCTACTTTTGCTGGATCAGCTGCCGCTTCCTCTGCAGTACTTACTACATTTCCAGCAGAATCTAAATAACTGTTTTTTGGGATTGTTACTTGGCCACTAGCATCTTTTTGATCCGCAGTAGTTTTTCGTTTATATTCTTCTTTTTCTCCTAATGTTGAATAATCTATGCCGTTAAATAATGAATAAGGAGGCGTTATTTTTGCTGAAACGCTAAATTCTGAACCATATGTCGGGAATATAGGATTTACCCCTTTATTACTTCTCGTAAGACCAATTGTATAGGCTAAATTTCTTGAAGTTCCATTACCAAAAGTAAAAAGTCCCGTGAAATAATTATTCAAATCATAATGTTGGTAGCTTACAGATTGAGATAATACGAAATAATCATCAGGGACACTCAGCCTTTTAGCAAGTCCAAGCTGTAAAGTCAGGATGTTAAAGCTTTGGCTTTTATCTACATTACGGCCATAACTGTAATTGAATTGTTTACTATATGAAATAGATGAACTAAATTGTACTGGTTTTTTCCCTCCAAACCAAGGCTCTGAGAACGATACACTATAAGTTTGGAAATAGGTGCTTCCTTGTAAACGAAGTGATACTTTTTGACCATCTCCCATAGGTAATGGTTTATAAGCTTCCTTTTTAAATAGGTTTCTTGCCGAAAAGTTATTAAAAGATAATCCTAAGGTTCCTATGAAACCTCCGCCACCATAACCACCTTGTAACTCTACCTGGCTGGAACCTTTTTCAACCAAATTGTATTCGATATCTACTGTTCCTGATGCGGCATCTACATTTTTAAATTTAGGGTCAATTGCTTCAGGATCAAAAAATCCTAATTGTCCTATTTCACGAATGGTTCTTACTAATAGTTCTTTACTATATTTTTCACCTGGTTTCGTTCTTAGTTCACGATAAATAACACGATCGTTTGTTTTATCATTTCCTACTACTGATATTTTGTTGAAATAAGCGATTGGTCCTTCTGTAATCCTAATTTCAAAATCAATTGTGTCATTAGCAGTTTTTACCTCTACTGCATTAATATTTGAAAACAAATATCCATTGTTTTGGTATAAGTTAGTAATGTCCTCACCATCCGGTTTAGTCTTATCTGCGATTCTTTTTTCTAATAAAACTCCGTTGTATGTTTCACCTTTTTTGATTCCTAAATAACGATTAAGCTGTTGATCAGAGTAAACGGTATTTCCTAAAAATTTAATATTTCCGAAGTAATATTTGTTTCCTTCTTCTAAATTAATTTTAATGGCTAGCATGTTTTTTTCCTTATTATAAGTGACAGAGTCATATATAATACGTGCATCACGATATCCTTTTTCTTTATAGGTTGCAATAACTTTTTCTAAGTCAGTTTTGTATTTTTCAGGAATAAATTTTGAAGCTTTTAGTACACGAAGGATATTTCTTTGTTTCGTATCTTTCATGGCGCTTCTCAACTTGCTGTCTGTGAATTGTTTGTTGCCTATGAAGTCTATACTGCTAATCTTTACCTTATCGCCCTTGTCTACACGAACGAGCATATTAACATTGTTTCCTGCAGTAGTATCAGGAGTAGTTGTAATAGTAACTTTTGTGCTATAAAATCCTTCTTTTTTGTATTTGTTTTCGATATAATTTTTTGTAGTAGTGATTAAATTTTCGTTTACAATCTTACTCTTTGTCAGATTATTGTCTTTTATTAATCCTTCGACTTTACTCTTTTTAATACCAACAAATTTCACTTCATTTAATTTAGGAAGCTCAATTATGTTTAAGTCTAAATAGATACTGTCATTTTCTACCTTATTTACGTAAAAAGTTATTTCATCAAAAAGACCAAGTTTTCCTAATTTTTTGATTGCACCACTAATTTCTTCGCCAGGAACAGTGATTTCCTGACCTTTTTGCAGACCTGAAAATGTTACAACGGTTTGTTCATTGAAGCTTATTTTACCAACAACAGAAACTTTTGCAAGAATATATTTTTTTCCCTGATCAAAAGGAATTCTTTCTTGTGCTTTAATTTGAGAAAAACTACCCAAAATAAACAGGGTAAGTACTATTTGTATTCTTTTTTGTAACACTAAAATATTATTTAATTTGTTCACTGGTTTTTCCAAATCTACGTTCTCTTTTTTGATAACTAATGATAGCCTCATATAAATGTTGTTCTTTAAAGTCTGGCCAGAGTACATCAGTAAAATATAATTCTGCATAGGCAATTTGCCATAGCAGAAAATTACTTATTCTGTGTTCTCCACTTGTTCGTATTAATAAATCTACGTCAGGTAAATTTTGCGTGTAAAGATGCTCATTTATAATTGAATCGTCAATAGTGTCTAATGAAATTATATTATTTTTAACTTTATCACTGATGATTCTCACGGCATTTACTAATTCTTCTCTTGATCCGTAACTTAAGGCCAGTGTTAGTGTTAAACGGGTGTTGTTTTTTGTTTTTTCGATAACATCCATTAATTCTTTTTGAGCAGATTTTGGTAATTTATCAAGATTTCCAATAGCATTAAGTCTGATATTGTTTTCTTGTAAAGTAGTGAGCTCTTTTCTTAATGAATTTACAAGTATTTTCATAAGTGCTTGTACTTCTAATTTTGGGCGATTCCAGTTTTCTGTAGAAAAAGCATATAAAGTTAGAAACCCAATACCAAGTTTAGCACATGTTTTAATAGTTTCTTTAACTGATTTGGTGCCATTTTCATGACCAAAAGCACGAAGAAAACCTTGTTGTTTTGCCCAACGGCCATTTCCGTCCATAATAATGGCAAGATGTTGGGGTAAGTTTGTTTTATCTATGGATTCTAATAAATTCATTTTATTCTGCGCAATAGCAAGGTTTTTGTCCAAAGGTATATGTTAATGTTACTCCAGTAAAAACATACCAGTCATTATTATTTAAATTACCAAAACGATTATTAGTAAAGGAATCATTTTCAGGATTGCTTCCGTCTATGTTGTCTGTAAGAGTGTATCGTGCTCCAATTTCAGCTGCTAAAACAAAACGACGGCTAATGTTTGATTTTATTCCTAATATTATAGGTATAGCAAAAGAACCGGATGCTTTGTCTTTTTCAGTTATTCCATTTTCTATATATAATTCATCATATCTAAAATAATTTATACCTGAAAATACATAAGGTGTAATTTTGGTATCTAAGTCATGTAAATTAAAGTCGAAGAAATTGAATTCTAACCCGGCAGAAAGTTCTTTTACATTATTTTTAAAGTTGAAGCCTCTTTTGTTTCGACTGGATTCTTCTGATTTTGAATCATTACCAGTTACCGTTGATTGGGTATAAGAAAAACGATAAGCATGGCGTGGACTTTTGTTCCATTTGTATAATATCCCAAAAGCAAAATTTTCTGGAGCAATATAAGTGGTGCTTCCAACGTCTCCTACGAAGTTGCTTCCGCCTAAAAAAACACCAATCTCATTAATTTGAGCATTCAGTGTAATAAAGGGGAAAAAACATAACAATAAATTAAAAATTTTCTTCATTTAATTAAAAATTGCGTGCAAATATAATAATTATCACTACTAATCAACGTTCCTTTAGTTAAATGTGTCTTTTTTTAGATTTACCTTATGATTTTGAGACATTTAATGAACATTAGATATGTGCAAAACGAAAAAAAGTACTAATATCGTATAGTTGGAATTCTTAAAAGAGTTTAATTTCTTTTATCTTCTCCCCATAGTAATTTTTTCCTGAGTGTTTTTAAGAAAGTTTCCCCCGGAATTTCAACCATTTTAATTTTAAAATCTGTTTTTTTAATGGTTAAAATGGATTCATTTTTAATGGATGCGATTCTGGAATCCAGAGAAACCAAATATTGGTCTTCTCTTCCGGAAACACGAAGTTTGATTTCTGTATCATCAGGAATGACTAATGGTCTTGCATTTAAATTATGTGGTGCTATTGGTGTAATTACCAGACTTTTTACATCAGGAGTTAATATTGGTCCGCCGCAGCTCAGTGAATAACCTGTTGATCCCGTTGGTGTTGAGAGAATAAGTCCGTCTGCCCAATAAGAGTTTAGGTATTCGTTATTTAAATAGGTTTCGACTGTGATCATCGAAGTCGTATCTTTTCGGCTAACGGTAACTTCGTTCATGGCGAAATTTAAATCATCTTGGATAGCGTCGTTTTTAGGATCGCAGGTAAGGCTTAATAAAGTTCTTTCAGAAATGGTGTAATTTTTATCAATTACAAACTGTAAGAAGCTATCAATACTCTCTTTTGGTACCGTGGCCAAAAAACCTAATCTTCCGGCATTGATTCCTAAAATTGGTACTCCTGAATTACGAGCCAGACTCGCTGCTCTTAAAATAGTTCCATCTCCACCAATGCTGAGCAGCATTTCGAAGCTGTTATCAAGTTTTGTTTTTGCAGAGAAAGTTTTGTATTCTTTTTTTATTAATTGTTTCTCATAAAGCATGTTAAGAAAGTTTTCTTCAATCACCATTTCGACATTATTGTTGTTGAAAAACACAAAAATATCTTTTATGATGGGTTCGGTACTGTTTTGATAATACTGTCCGTAAATGGCTACTTTCATTTTGTTAAGTTAGATAATGAGTCAATTTGATAATGTGCCAATGTGAAAATTATCTAATTGACTCATTTTCTAATTGTCACATTATAATTATATATTAAGGTATTTGTCTAAGTAATCAGAACGTTCTTTTAGACTGTTAATGTAAGTGTCTTCCTGATGTTCTGAGATGATTTCGTAATTGTATCTTCTGAAAGTCTGGATGATTTCATTCATTGGTCCAACTCCAATTTTCACAGTAATTTGAACATTCTCTAAATCAGCTTCGGATATAAAGCAACCCAGAATTTTGCCATTGTTACTTTCTACTATTTGCGTTACCTGAGCCATAGAATAATCTAAAAGGCCTTTTTGAACAATAATGATCCCTCCTTGTTCTTTTAAAAATGGGGTCTCCTGAAAAAATTTCATGATATCTTCCATTTCATAATATCCAATATAGGAATTGTTTTCATCAAGTACCGGAATGACATTAGTATGGTTTTTGGCAAAAATCTCTAAAACATCCAGCCAAATCATTGATT
The DNA here is from genome assembly GCA_963513545.1 of uncultured Flavobacterium sp. GTDB lineage: Bacteria > Bacteroidota > Bacteroidia > Flavobacteriales > Flavobacteriaceae > Flavobacterium. The sequence continues at coordinate 47,474 of CAUPQW010000009.1, read as the reverse complement.
TTCTGGCGAAAAATCGCTCTAATGTATATTTGTAGTCAATAATTTTTTTATCAATATCAAAAGTTTCAATATCATCAGAAGCAATGCTTCCTATAAAGGTTCCGTTTTCTAAAACCGGGAAATGAGAAAAACTTAATTCAGCAAAAAAATCCTGAACTGATGCTATCGTTTCCTGACTGTCGATTGCTCTAAAATCGTTTGTGATATAGTTGGTAATTTCTGTCATAAGTGGTTTGAAGATATTTGATGCAAAATAATCAAAAAATAGCAAAAAACGCTACGTTTTACTTTGTATTTTTGTCTTTACAAATATAATGTTACTAGAATTAATAATCTATTTATATGACAAAGTTAAGTGTAAATATTAATAAAATTGCTACCCTGAGAAATGCTAGGGGTGGAAATGTTCCTGATTTATTAAAAGTTGCCAAAGATATCCAGAATTTTGGGGGTCAGGGAATCACCATACATCCACGTCCGGATGAGCGCCATATTCGTTATCAGGATGCCCGGGATTTAAAAGCAATTGTTACAACAGAATATAATATTGAAGGAAATCCACAACATAATTTTATTGATTTGGTATTGGAATGTAAACCAGATCAGGTAACATTGGTTCCCGATGCAATTGGTGCCGTTACCTCGTCTGCAGGTTGGGATACTATAAAAAATCAGGCCTATTTAACCGAGGTTATTCAGGAATTTCAAAGAAACGGGATTCGAACTTCAATTTTTGTTGATCCGGTTTTGGAAATCATAGAAGGTGCAAAAAAAACAGGTACTGACAGAATCGAATTATACACAGAAGCTTTTGCGCATCAATATGATTTAGGAAATAAAAACGGAATCGATCCTTATGTAAAAGCTGCAGAATTAGCAAATGAATTAAGTTTGGGTATTAATGCAGGACATGATTTAAGTCTTGATAATATTCAGTTTTTTAAACAAAACATTCCGGGATTATTAGAAGTCTCTATTGGTCATGCTTTAATTTCGGAAGCGCTATATCTTGGTTTGGATAATGTGGTTAATATGTATCTGAATAAATTGAAATAATTCTCCAGAATAAAAAATATAAATATGCTTTACTCAAAAATAGAAGGCGAAGGAAAACCATTCGTTATTATGCATGGTTTTCTGGGAATGTCAGATAACTGGAAAACACTTGCCGGACAATATGTAGAAGCCGGATTTCAGGTTCATCTTTTAGATTTAAGGAATCATGGACGCAGTTTTCATTCGGATGAATGGAGTTATGAGGCTATGGCTCAGGATGTGTTCGAATATTGTGAGACAAATCAATTGACGCAAATTGATATTCTTGGACATTCTATGGGTGGAAAAGTAGCAATGCTTTTTGCAACTACACATCCGGATTTAGTAGATAAATTAATTGTGGCAGATATTGGACCAAAATTTTACAAACAGCATCATCAGGATATTTTAGCAGGTCTAAATGCTGTTGACTTTTCTGTAAAACCAAGCCGAAATGATGTAGAAGAAATTGTAGCGCAATATGTTTCTGATTTTGGAACACGGCAGTTTTTATTGAAAAATTTATATTGGAAAGAACCCGGTCAATTGGCTTTCAGGTTTAATCTTCAGGTTTTTAATAATAATCTGGATGCAATAGGAAAGCCTTTGGCGGAAGGTTTGGTTTTTGATAAGCCGGCTTTGTTCATTCGTGGCGGAAATTCAGGCTATGTTTTAGATACGGATATTGATCAGATTTTGGAACATTTTCCGGATTTAAAAATAGAGACGATTCCTAATGCTGGACATTGGCTTCATGCTGAAAACCCTAAAATGTTTTTTGAGCTTACTAGTGCATTTTTGAAATCTTAATTTAATAATTTTAAAACTTTTAATTGAATTTTTAAACCAGAAAAAACCATGAAATTATTACTTAGACTCTTCGTTACTGCAGCTTTGGTTGTATTGTTATCAAACCTTTTGTCCGGGGTTCACGTTGCCAGTTTTGCTACCGCCGTAATTGTTGCAGTAGTTTTAGGACTGCTGAATATGTTTATAAAACCAATTTTGGTTCTCCTGACTCTTCCTGTGACAGTTGTGACTCTTGGTTTGTTTTTACTCGTTATCAATGCTGTTATTATTTTGTTGTGTACCAAAATAGTTGGAGGTTTTGCAGTCGATTCGTTTTTGACAGCATTAATTTTTAGTGTTATTTTGTCTGTACTGCAATCTATAACTTATAAAATATTAGGAGACGATAAAAAATAAAAATGCGAAGTACTCTAAAAACGCTTCAAATACAATACATTAAAAACTTGGTTGGGTTGCAAAAATTTTATAATTTTGCAACCCAATTTTATTATGTAAATTAAAGAAGAAGAGGGATATTAAAAGAGTAGCAATAGACGCTGTAAACGAGACAATTGTATTGAACGTTGTTCATATGGATTACAAAGGTCAGGTAGCAAAAAGAATAAACGAAAAATTGCCTTTGGCACAAGTTAAAGGATTTAGAAAAGGACAGGTGCCTAAAGATCTTGTTGAAAAACAATACGGAAAAGGTATTAAACAAGAAGAAATTAAAAAAGTAGTTGATTTGGCTCTAGAGCGTTTTATTCAGTCTGAAAGATTAAATCTTTTGGGTACTCCTATTGCTAAAGAAAATGAAAACTTCGACTGGGATGCTGAAGAGTTAACTTTTGAATACGAAATTGGTTTAGTGCCGAACTTCGAAATTGATTTAGAAGCTAAAAATAATATCGTAAAATATATCGTTACTGCTGATGATAAATTAATCGACGGACAAGTTGAGCGTATCCAAAAACAATTTGGAAAAGCAAATCCTGTTGAAAAAGTTACTGCAGATTCTGATGTTACAGGAACTTTCGTAAATGCAGAGAACGGAATTGAAAACAAAACAACTTTTTCATTGTCAGTTTTCAAAGATAAAAAAACAGCTGATTTATTTGTAGGTAAAGAAGTTGGTGATGTAGTTACTGTAAACACAAAAGGTTTATTTGAAGATGATCACCAATTAATGGATTACTTAAAAGTAGGTCATGATAATGTACATGATTTAGCAGTTGATGTAACTTTTACAATCGAAGCAATCAATGTTTCTGAGCCTGCAGAATTGAACCAGGATTTATTTGATAAACTTTTTGGTGAAGGAAAAGTAGCTTCTCTTGAAGATTTGAAAGCTAAAATTAAAGAAGATGCAGAAGCTCAATTCGCACAACAGGCTGATCAAAAATTATTATTAGATGTTCAGGATTTTCTAATCGAAAACACAAAATTCGATTTACCGGCTGAATTCCTAAAAAAATGGTTGCAGACAGTTGGAGAGAAAAAACTCTCTGCAGAAGAAGCTGAAGTTGAATACACAAGATCTGAAAAAGGATTGCGTTTTCAATTAATCGAAGGAAAAGCAATGGCTCAAAGTAATATCCAGATTACTTTTGAAGACTTAAAAGCTTTTACTACAAATGCTATCAGACAACAAATGGCTCAGTTTGGACAAACAAATCCAACTGCAGAAGAAGTAGAAGGAATTGTTGCCAGAGTTTTATCTAATCAGGAAGAAGTAAAAAGACTTTCTGAGCAGGTTGTAGCAGCTAAATTGTTAGACTTGTTCAAAGAAAAAGCAAATCCAACAACAAAAGAAGTTACTTATGATGAATTTATTGCCGCTTCTTACGGGGAATAAATTTAGTCGAAAGTCAAAAGTTGTAAAGTCAAAAGTTGTGAAGTAGAGATTTATTAGTTTATTTCTAACTTTAAGATTTTATTACAGATATTGAAAGATAAAAAATAGTTATATTTGAGCGTCAAAAAGATGATTTTTGACGCTCTTTTTTTAAGTTTTAAGCTTATGATTTAAATTTATATTTCATAAATTTTAAAACTTATGAAATATAAAAATAAGACAAATTGACATCATTTATAAAAAGGTATGAACTTTGTTTAATTCGTTTAAAGTCACTTTCAGACTTTAGACTTTCAAACTTTTAAACTAAAAATATGAACTACGGTAAAGAATTCAAAAAATTTGCTACAAAGCACCAGGGAGTAAATGCCATGTACTATGACAAAATCATAGCAGCAATGAACCCAACTAATATGACTCCATATATTATTGAAGAACGTCAGTTGAATATTTCTCAATTAGATGTTTTCTCCAGATTAATGATGGACAGGATTATCTTTTTAGGAACAGGCATTGACGATCAAATCGCTAATATCGTTCAGGCACAATTACTTTTCTTAGAAAGTGCTGATGCTTCAAAAGATATTCAGATTTATTTAAACTCTCCGGGAGGAAGCGTTTACGCAGGTTTAGGGATTTATGATACCATGCAGTACATTAAACCGGATGTAGCTACAATTTGCACAGGTATGGCAGCGTCAATGGGAGCTGTTTTATTATGTGCAGGAGCTGCAGGAAAACGTTCTGCATTGCCACATTCAAGAGTAATGATTCACCAGCCTTCAGGAGGAGCGCAAGGTGTTGCAACAGATATGGAAATCAACTTACGCGAAATGTTGAAATTAAAAGATGAATTATATCATATTATTTCACAGCATTCCGGTCAGACTTTTGATAAAGTACATAAAGACAGTGAGCGTGATTACTGGATGAAAGCCGATGAAGCCAAAGAATATGGTATGATTGATGAAGTATTGAGAAGAAGCTAAAATTAGTTTCAGGTTTCAGATTTCTTAGTTAATATAAACTTAAGAACTTGAAACAAAATTTATAAGATGTAATTAAGATACTAAGTTTTTGAGCTTTAAATAATAAAATCTCAGAAACTTAGTATCTTTGCAGCTTAGTAACTTATAAAGAATGGCAAAAGTAGTATTAGAATGTTCGTTTTGTGGAAGAAAAAAGCCAGAAACTAATTTATTAATTGCGGGGATTAATGCACACATTTGTGATAAATGTATTGAACAGGCACACGGAATTGTTTTAGAAGAATTAAAATCGAGCGGGAGCTCAAAATTGGTTGGTGACTTAATTTTAAAGAAACCAAAAGAAATCAGAGCTTTCTTAGATCAATATGTTATTGGACAGGATCAGACAAAGAAAGTAATGTCGGTGGCAGTTTACAATCACTACAAACGTTTAATGCAGCAGCAATTAGACGATGAAGTAGAGATTGAAAAAAGTAATATCATTATGGTGGGGCAAACCGGTACAGGAAAAACATTAGTAGCAAAAACTATTGCAAAAATGCTGGATGTACCTTTGGCTATCGTTGATGCGACCGTACTTACAGAAGCGGGTTATGTGGGTGAAGATGTTGAAAGTATTTTGACTCGTTTACTGCAAGCTGCTGATTATGATGTAACCAAAGCCGAAAGAGGAATCGTATTTATTGACGAAATTGATAAAATCGCCCGAAAAAGCGACAATCCGTCTATAACACGTGATGTATCCGGTGAAGGTGTTCAGCAGGCTTTACTTAAATTGCTGGAAGGAACCGTTGTAAATGTACCGCCAAAAGGTGGCCGTAAGCATCCGGATCAGAAATTTGTTGAGGTTAATACACAAAATATCCTGTTTATTGCAGGAGGAGCTTTTGATGGAGTTGAACGTATTATCTCTAAACGTCTCAATCGTCAGGCAGTTGGGTACTCGACTTCTAAAAATGCTGACAATATAGACAAAGATAATTTACTGCAATACATTATTCCGAAAGATATTAAAGACTTTGGATTGATTCCTGAGATTATAGGTCGTTTACCGGTTTTAACGCACATGGATCCTTTAGACAGAGAAACATTGAGAGCCATTTTAACGCAGCCTAAAAATGCGTTGGTAAAACAATACCAGAAGCTGTTTTTAATGGATGAAGTGGAATTTAGTATTACAGATGAAGCTTTAGATTTTATTGTAGACAAAGCTTTAGAATATAAATTAGGGGCCCGTGGATTGCGTTCGTTATGTGAAGCAATTTTAACTGACGCTATGTATGAATTGCCAAGTTCTGACGATAAAGTTTTATCAATTGATAAAGATTATGCAGAACATACGCTGAGTAAAAATTTATTGAAGCGTATGGAAATTGCTTCATAATTTAAAATAATATTTTTCTAAAACCTGCTCATTTATTTGAGCAGGTTTTTTTATGGCAGATATTTTCAATGGCTATTTTTCTTTCTTTATTTTATTCAGTTTAAAAGAATATATTTGGTTTTAATTATTGATTAATACTATATGATAATTCAGGTTTTAAAAAGTTTAGCATATTTATATTATCCTAAAAATATATGTCCATGGAATCAGCAAGAATTGTACTTAGAAACTTTAGAATATAAAAGACTACAATCAATAATAGATTTTTTTGATTCTGATGAAAGTCAGAAAACACGAAATACTATTAAAGAAGAATTTGACAAAGATTTGGTTTTAAAAGATTTTCAGGATTTGTCAAGGCTCGATTTACAGGACCGATGTTATACATTTCTTTTGACTTTTGTTGAAGACGGGAAACTTTGTTCAATCACTTTGTATATGAGTATTTTAATTCCTTATTATGTAATAAAAACCACAATTCATACTAATCAAATCTTTATTTCAAAATCAAGACTTGAAGAATTAGAAAAAGAGAATTTAGATTTTAGGAAAATTAAAGATTTGGTTTTGGAAGTAGAAAATATAGTTGAAAACAAACTGCTGTATTCAAAATTTCCCAGAGAAATAATGAATAGCATTATAGATGATGTTAGTTTTCAAGATGAATACTTAGGACATTTTAAAATGTTTAATGCTTTTTTTAATAATCAAGTTATTTTGCAAGATGAAATTAATGACTAAAAAGTATGTGATCTTCCTGATAGTTTTTCTGGTTCTGATTTTTTCTTGTAATAAAGAAATTAAAGAAGGAAATATATCTCAAAATGTGTCAAAAAGGAAAATAGTTTCTAAAGAAAAACCTCGTGCCGTAACTGATTATAGCAATTTTTATAAAGAGGCACAGCAATATTGTAAAGACAATAAGCTGAATCAGGAAAAATTTATTCTTATAGATTTGGGAATACATTCAGGTTTAAAACGCTTTTTTGTTTATGATTTTAATAAAAATGCGGTTGTAAAATCCTACATGGTAAGTCATGGTTGTGCTGATAATCGTTGGGGCGGAACAGAGTCCAAAGAAAATCCGGTAATCAGTAATGAATTCGATTCGCATTGCTCGTCTACAGGTAAATATGTTATATTGAACCGAGGCGTAAGTCAATGGGGAATTAAAGTAAATTATGTCTTGCAGGGGAAAGATAAATCGAACTCAAATTCGGCAAAACGTGCTATAGTCCTGCATTCCTGGGAAGCTATTTCTGCCGATGAAGTTTATCCTGAAGGAACATCTGAAGGCTGGGGCTGTCCGGCTGTTTCTAATGAAAGTATGAAGGAAATCGATGAAATACTAAAACAGCATAAAAAAGTTTTGATGTGGGTTATAAAATCCTAATCATTTAAGAGGTTTAAGTTTTGAAAACTAAATTTTCTTTTTAGCCCTGATCGAAGCGATATCCTCTGGCTGCGGGGTTCGCAGGCAGAGATATAGCGCAGAGCAGGACGAGAGGTAATTTTGAAAATGAAACTTCTGCTAATAAAAAAATTACCGAACCCTAAACTTCTCCCGATATTCAATGGGTTTCATGCCTACCATTTTATAAAATACTTTTCTAAAAGCTTTAGGGTCATTATAACCGGTTTTTTCGATGATCTCAGAAATCGAAAGCTGCGTTTGTTCGAGATATTTTTTTGAACTTTCGACCCGTATATTTTGAAGATATTCAATGGGCGGTATACCGGTGACTTGTTTGAATCGCCGTGTCATGTTTCGGGTGCTGGTGGGAATATCTTTGGTGATTTCTTCTAAGGTTTCAATTGTACTGTATTCGTTTTCAATCTTCTGCTGCAATCGTGCCACTAAACTGTCATTATGTAAATGATTGGGCCTGAAAGTGCTGAAATAGCTTTGTTTGTATCGGTTTAAGTCGATTGAAAATATTTTAGCAATCTGTACAGCGATTTCGTTTCCGCAATATTTCTGAACCAACAAAATCAACAAATGAAAAGTTGATGTCGATCCGCCGCTGGTGTACAAACTGCCATCTGCGGTAAGTGTTTCTTCGGGTTTTAATTTTACTAAAGGAAAAGCCTTTGTAAACGCGCTGCAGGCATCGACATGTGTTGTGGCGAGTTTTTCATTCAGTAAACCTGAAGCGGCAAACAAAAATGCACCGGTGCAAAAACTGGCCAGTTCGGTTCCCGATTGGTGATGCTTTTGTAACCACGGAATGAAATTACAGTTTTTGGCAATCATCTCGCCCATATTTTCGGTAGTAAAAGCAGGAATTAAAATCAGGTCTAAACTTTTATTAGATGTTTCGATAGAATTGACTTCATACCCAAATAATTTTTTTTCATTGATTTGTTCAGCCGACTGGAAAACCATAATTTCAAAAGGTTTTTCAGCTTCTGTATTCAGTTTATTGGCGGTTTCAAAAACTTCCAGAATGGCTGCTACACTCAGTAATTTGTAGTCATGCCCCAAAATTAGCCCTAATTTCTTACTCATGATTTTAGCTTTTACAGTATTACGAAGATATACATTTTGTCTTAAATGACCCTAAAGATGACTTTTATTGTAGTTTAATATTGGTTTTGAAATTTTAAATTTGTTTTAAATAATTTGTAATTTTAATAGTATGAAAACAAAAATTTTCTTAAATCTTGCTGTAAAAGATTTAAATAGGGCAATATCTTTTTTTAACGGACTAGGTTTTCCCACCAATCCAAAATTTACAAATGAAAAAGGCGCTTGTATAGTCATTGATGAAAATATCAATGTGATGCTTTTGATTGAAGCGTTTTATCAAACCTTTACCAAAAAGCAAATTTGTAATTCGGTCACAACCAGTGAAGCACTTATCTCTATTTCTGTCGGTACACGTAAACAGGTAGATGAAATGATTGAGAAAGCAGTGAAAGGCGGAGGAACTGATTACGAGCAATCAAATGATTATGGCTGGATGTATCAGAGAACTTTTTTGGATCCCGACGGACATCATTGGGAAGTTTTCTCTATGGATGAAAGTCAGATTCCAGAAATGGATTAATCTTTATCAATTTAAATATGATAACTGTAAAAACTATCGTGAATGCTCCAATTGATAAAGTTTGGGAGTTTTGGACAAAACCAAAACATATTCAGAAATGGAATAATCCTACTGATGACTGGCACACACCATCTGTAGAAAATGATGTAAAAGTTGGCGGCAAGTTCAAATACACGATGGCATTAAAAGATGAAAGTGTCTGCTTTGATTTTGAAGGTTTTTATACTAATGTTGAAAGTTTTTCAGTTATAACATATCAACTTGTTGACAACAGAACAGGAAGTGTTCAGTTTGAAATTCAGGGAGATAAAGTGAAAATTACAGAAATATTTGAACCTGAAAAAGCAAATCCTGAAAATGAGCAAAAGCAATTTTGCCAGGGTGTTATTGATAATTTTAAGAGATATACTGAAGCCAGTTAAATGACAAAACAAAAAATTAAAAGCAGCGAAGTAACTGAGTTTTTAAATGATCTAAGTCACCCGTTCAGAAATGAGATCGAGGAATTGAGGAATTATATTTTAGAATCAAATAGAAACCTTACTGAAAATATAAAATGGAATGCGCCTAATTATTGCTTTGAAAACGAAGACAGAATTACAATGAGGATTCAGCCAGTGACTACAAATGTGCAGTTGATTTTTCACAGAGGAGCAAAAAAGAAAGAGCAGCCAAAAGAAAAACTGATTAAAAATAAAAGTAAAATGTTAGTCTGGAAAGAAAACGACAGGGCAATCATAATTTTTAAAAATAGTCAGGAAATTGAAAACGGAAAAGAGGAGCTGCAAAAAATTATAAACCAATGGATAAATGCAGCGAAGAATCAATAAATATTTTTAAACAAACAACGAGACAATGATTACAATAAAAGCAACAATAAAAGCATCAATAGAAAAAGTTTGGAATTTCTGGAATTCTCCGGAACATATTACAAAGTGGGCTTTTGCATCAGCTGACTGGCATTCGCCGAAAGCAGAAAATGATTTAAGGGAAGGCGGAAAATTCTCCACAACCATGGCAGCAAAAGATGGCAGTATGAGCTTTGATTTTTGGGGAGAATATACTTTGGTAAAAGAAAATGAAGCGATAAAATACGTAATAGGTGACGGAAGAACTGCAGAAATCACTTTTACTGAAACTGCTGATGGAGTAGAGATAATTGAAAGTTTTGATCCAGAAACACAAAATCCCGAAGAAATGCAGCGCGCCGGCTGGCAGGCCATTCTGGATAATTTTAAAAATTACGCTGAGAATAATTAGTTTTTTAGGTTCAGAGCAACAGATTTGTAGAGATTAAAAGTTAATTCATATCAAAGATTAAGATTTAAAATAATTGTTTAACAAATAAAATATCAAAAAATGGCAAAACAAATATGGTTGAATCTGCCTGTAAAAAACGTGGCAAAAGCGAAAGATTTTTTCTGGAAAATTGGTTTTTCTTTTAATGAACAGCATGATACCCCAACTTCGACCTGTATGGTGGTGGGTGAGGGACATTTTGTAGTGATGCTTTTTGAAGAATCAATTTTTGAAAGCTTTTCGCAAAACAGTATTACAGATACCAATGCCGGTTCTGAGATTTTGATTTCGATTGATGCAGAGAGCCGTGAAGAAGTTGATGAACTGGCACAAAAAGTACAGGACGCGGGAGGAACTGTTTTTGCCCCTCCGGCAGAAAGTCAGGGCTGGATGTACGGTTGCGGTTTTTCAGATTTAGACGGCCATCGTTGGAATGTCTTATTTATGGATTTTAGTAAATTATCATAATTATGGAAACATTAGAATTTAAAATCAGAATTAAAGCTTCGCCGGAAAAAATCTGGTCTGTTTTATGGGATGATGAAACCTACAAAGAATGGACAAGTTCTTTTTGCGAAGGCTCATACGCAGTAAGTGACTGGAATGAAGGTGATAAAATACATTTTATGGCTCCAAACGGAGAAGGAATGAACAGTATTATCGAAAAGAAAGTCCCAAATGAATATATGGCTTTTAAGCATATTGGAGAAATAAAAGACTTTAAGGAACAGCCTCTTAACGAAGAAACCGAAAAATGGAGCGGTTACATGGAAACCTACCGTTTAATTCCGGATGATGAATTTACGGATCTGATCTCTCAGGTTGACGTAATAGAAAATCATATAGATTATTTTAAAGAAGCTTTTCCAAAAGGATTAGAATCAGTTAAGGAACTTTCGGAGAAATAAAAATATCAAATGGCAATTGCAAAATCAATTGCAATGACAATAAAAATGAATAATTATTAAAATATCAATCATGGCAACATCAGTAAATCCCTATTTAGTTTTTAATGGAAATTGTGAAGAAGCATTTCTATTCTATAAATCAGTTTTTGGAGGAGAATTTCAGTATATCGGAAAATTTAAAGATATGCCGTCTGCAGAAGAAGGAGGCTGTGCAGAATTTTCAGAAAAAGATGCCAACAGGATAATGCATGTTTCCCTTCCAATTGGAAACACCATTTTAATGGGAAGTGACAGCAACGAGCAATCCGGAGATGTAGTTTTTGGCGGTAACTTTTCAGTTTCGATCAATGTAGAAAGCAAAGAAGAAGCCGACAGAGTTTTTAACGGACTTTCAGCTGGAGGAAACGTTTTCATGCCTATGGATAATACTTTCTGGGGCTCTTATTTCGGAATGTTTACAGATAAATTTGGCATAAACTGGATGGTAAATTTTGATGTAAATGAACCAAATAAATAAGTAAAAAAGTTAGGTTATTTTAATACCTGAACATAATTGTTAAATAACTTGAAAAAGCACATTGATTTGTGCTTTTTCGTTATAAAAAACAAACAATATACTTTTATATCAGCAATAGATTGCCGATTTTTGTCGCTTCTTAAATCAACAAGGATAAAATGGCAAAAGACGATAAGGAAATTATTTTATTAAAAGTTTCAGGACACGACAAACCAGGCGTTACAGCTGGTTTAACCACAGTATTAGCGGCTTATGATGCGGTTATTTTAGACATTGGTCAGGCAGATATTCACGATACACTATCTTTAGGAATTTTATTCGAAATAGAAGCCGGTTCAAGTTCAGGACCTGTTTTGAAAGACCTTTTGTTTAAAGCTTATGAACTGGAAGTAAAGGTTAAATTTATTCCTATTTCTGTCGAAGATTATGAAACCTGGGTAAAATCACAATCCAATCAGCGTTACATCATTAATATTTTAGGAGAAAAATTAACTGCCGTACAATTGGCGGCTGTGACTAAAATAATGACAGATCAAAACCTGAACATCAATTCTATTATTAGATTGACTGGAAGAACTTCTGTTGTTGAAAAAGAAGAGTATCCACGTTCCTGCATCCAGTTATCCGTTACCGGCGATATCGTAAACAAAATCGAAATGACGGCCAATTTTATGGCAATTTCCAGAACCCTGGACGTTGATATTTCGTTTCAGGAAGATAATATTTACAGACGAAACAGACGTTTGGTTTGCTTCGACATGGATTCTACACTAATCCAGACTGAAGTAATCGATGAGCTGGCCGAACTCAACGGAGTAGGAGAACAAGTGCGGGCCATTACAGAATCTGCAATGAACGGTGAAATTGATTTCAACGAAAGCTTCAAAAAACGTATGGCATTGCTGGAAGGTTTAAGCGAAGATGTTTTGCAAAAAGTGGCTGAAAACCTGCCCATCACAAAAGGAGCACACCGTTTAATGAAAGCTTTAAAATATTATGGTTATAAAACTGCGATTCTATCAGGAGGATTTACCTATTTTGGAGAATACCTGCAAAAAGAGCTGGGAATCGATTATGTTCACGCCAATCAGTTAGAAATTAAAGATGGTAAGCTAACCGGTAAATATATAGGCGATATCGTAGATGGTATAAAGAAAGCAGAGTACCTAACGGCCATTGCCGAGAAAGAGGGAATCCATATCAACCAGACCATAGCAGTTGGTGACGGAGCAAACGATTTACCAATGATTAATCTTGCCGGTCTTGGAATCGCTTTTCACGCTAAACCAAAAGTAAAAGAAAGCGCCTCAAATTCGATTTCAAGTTTAGGTCTTGATGGTGTGTTGTACCTGTTAGGATATCACGACCGATATATTGATATGATGTAACAAATTATAGTATGCATTACGGTAGAGGCGCACAGCAGCGTCTTCTTCATTAAGTAAATATAAAACCTTAGTTCATAAATTTGAATTAAGGTTTTTTTTGGGGCATATTTCACAAAAAAAAGCGTACCGGACTATTCTTTTAATCTTTTAAGAAAGCTAACACATAATTATTTATTTCTTCCCGCTGTTCTTCATTTGCGCGATTGTCCATGTTATTGTGAATTGTATTTGGAAGTTTAATAATTTTTATAGCAAATTTTTTTTGTTCTTCTATTGTTGGCAAAACACCCTCATCTGCTGGTTGATCACTGGAGCGCAAGGAATAAATTTTCGGTTTATTCGTTCTTGGTAATGCCATTCGTCTATTATCCAGAGTAATTATTTTACTGACAATATTTGGATATTCCTGTGGAAATAAAGCAGTCATATCACCACCGTTAGAATGGCCAATCAGCGTTATATGTTTGAAATCTAATTCAGGATTTGTTTTTTTTAATTCATTTATTACAAACAAAATATTTTTAGCGCCACTTTCCCAAAATGGTAGCCTTACAACTTGAGGAATTCCGGAAGAAGGAATTAAGCTATCTGTGGGTAATTCGTGTTGAATGCTAACTACGAAATACCCTTTTGAAGCAAGAAAATGGGTTAGGTAAGAATATTTAAGATTTGAATGTGTCTTATTTTGGTAATAGCCATGACTAAAAATTACAATTTGTTGATTATTGATTTTCTTATCTGTTTTTGGCAGGAAAAATGCGATTGGAATTTTCCTGTTTCTTTGAGAATCAAACATGTTTAAACTATCTAACCGAACTGCATAATTTTGTCCGTTGATTGATTGGCAACCTGTTAATGCTAAGAAAAATAATATCTGAAAATAAATTTTGTTCATTTTGTTTGTGTTGGGATTAATTATGTCAATTCAAGAGTTTACATTCCCTTCAACTGCTCCAAATAATCCCTCTGATTCGAAAGCCTAGGAATCTTATGCTGTCCGCCCAATTTATCACGTTCTTTCAGCCAGTCATAAAACAAATTCTCTCGGGCAATATTAATTACCAAAGGATTTAACGTCATATTGTTGTAGCGTTTGGCTTCGTAATCTGAGTTTAAAGTCTGTAAAGTTTCATCTAAAACTTTTTGGAAAAGTCCAACATCAGCAGGTTTTTTCTTGAACTCAATCATCCATTCGTGGGCACCTTTTTCCTTGTCCTGCATAAAAATTGGAGCAACGGTATAATCAATCACTTCGGTTTGAGTGATTTCGCAGGCTTTGGCAATTGCCTGATCAGTATTTTCGACCATCAACTCTTCACCAAAAACATTAATATGATGTTTGGTTCTTCCCGTAACCCTTATTCTGTAAGGGTTCAATGAAGTAAAACGAACCGTATCGCCAATCAAATAGCGCCATAATCCGGAATTGGTAGTAATAACGATAGCGTAGTTTTTATTCAGTTCAACGTCGGCTAAACAAATCACTTTTGGATTTGGCGTATCGAAGGTATCCATTGGAATAAATTCATAGAAAATACCGTAATCCAGCATCAATAATAAATCACTTGAATTATTCAAATCCTGAATGGCAAAAAAGCCTTCTGAAGCGTTGTATATTTCGTAGTATTTGAAATCTTTGCTAGGGAGAATTTTCTTGTACTGTTCTTTATATGGAGAAAAACTCACCCCGCCGTGAAAATAAACTTCCAGATTTGGCCAAAGTTCAAGGAGATTTCCTTTTCCGGTATCTTCTAAAACCCGATTCATTAAAACCAGCATCCATGAAGGAACTCCGGCAAAACTTGTTACATTTTCGGTTTTGGTTTCATTGATGATAGCTGCTATTTTACTTTCCCATTCGGTCATTAAGGAAGTTTTACTGCTCGGCGTACTGCTAAATTCAGCCCAAATAGGCATGTTTTCAATCAAAATTGCCGATAAATCACCGAAGAATGTATTATTGTTTTCGTAGATCTGTGAACTTCCGCCTAAACGAAGACTTTTCCCTACAAATAACTGTGAATCTTCATTATTATTTAAATACATGCAAAGCAAATCCTTGCTTCCTTTATAATGACAGTTTTCAAGGGCCTCATTGCTTACCGGAATAAATTTACTTTTAGCGTTAGTAGTACCGCTCGATTTGGCAAACCATTTTATAGGAGTTTCCCAAAATACATTTTGTTCACCCTGACGTGTTCGCTCAATCAAAGGCTGTAACTCTTCATAACTTGAAACAGGCACTCTTTCTGCAAAAGTCTGGTACGAATTTATAGAAGCGAAGTCATATTGTTTTCCAAAAATGGTGTTTTCTGAAGCAGTCAATAAATTATGAAGCAGTTCTTCCTGAACTTCGTTGGGATATTTTAAAAAAAGTTCTATTTGATGTATCCTTTGTTTCAGGACCCATGAAGCAAAAGAATTTATTATGGATATAGGCATGGGGGAATTTTAGATTTAGATTTTAAATTTTCTGATTCATGCTTTTCGCAAAAGCCGGAGATTTAAAATTTGAATATCGATATACAAATACTAACTTTGTCGTTATATCAAAAATAGTGTTTTTTTATAAAAAACAATTTATTTGCGACAAAGATTCCCTTTCTTGAATTTAATTTTAAAGAGGAAACAAAAATTCAAACACTACAATTTAAACATTACAATCTCAAATGCAATATCAAGGTGTACTTACAAAAATGCAAACCGAATTTGGAAATCCAATTCAATATTATCTGGTTTTTGAAGATAGTTTTCTGCATATGAACCAATTATTGAATAGCGAAATAGAAATCAGTTTTGCAGGGTATCAATGTTTGAATTGCAGCAAAAAGAAAAAAATATTTCGTCAGGGATTTTGCTACGATTGTTTTTACTCCAGTCCTGCCGTTGGAGACTGGATTATGAGACCTGAACTGAGTACGGCACATTTAGGAATCGCTGATCGTGACCTGGAGTATGAACAAAAAGTACAATTGCAGCCTCATGTTGTTTATTTTGCTGTAGCCAGTGAAATAAAAGTGGGTGTAACACGTAAAACTCAGGTGCCAACCAGATGGATAGATCAGGGGGCAAGTCAGGCAATTTCAGTGGTTGAGGTTCCTAACAGATATCTGGCAGGTATTACTGAAGTCGCTTTAAAAAGCTTCTACACAGATAAAACCAATTGGAGAAAAATGCTTCAAAACCCAATCCAAACTTTCGATTTGATTGCCGAAAAAGTAAAAATAGAAAGTTTAATCCCTGCAGAAGCTCAGGAATATTTTTACAGTGAAAAGAATGATGTATACGACTTACATTACCCGGTTTTAGATTATCCTGTAAAAGTAGCAAGCTTAAATTTGGACAAAACTCCATCGTTTCAAGGAAAGCTTGTCGGAATTAAAGGGCAGTATTTAATTTTTGAAAACGGTACTGTTTTTAATGTCAGAGGATCTGAAGGATATTTAGTTACAATTTCAGTTTAAGAGATACGATTTAAAATATATTAAACAAAGCTTTGGGATTTCTCAAAGCTTTTGTTTTTTAATTTATTGATATTTAAAATGTTAATGTGCGAAAAATGAAACATTTCATTACAATTTTATAATAATTACTTATTGAGAGGTTTTAATTTTAAAAAGATATACGAATTAGTTTTGTAACAGATTACAAGAAGAATTCATTTTTAAATTACAAATCAGCTTAATTAGTTATAAAATGGGAATTTTAAGTAAAGTAAATGTTGTCAGACGCAGCCTTATGCGTAATTTGACTAAGAATATTGGAAAATCAAACACTGAACAAGGGATTACTTTGGTTAATAGAAACGATATCAAAAGAGTGTTGATTTGCAGACCGAATGCCAGATTAGGGAATTTATTATTGATTACTCCTTTTGTTCAGGAATTAGAACAGACGTTTCCAAATTGTAAAATCGATTTGTTTGTAAAAGGTTCTTTAGCGCCTGTCATTTTTCAAAATTATGGTCAAATATCCAGAATAATAGAATTGCCTAATAAGCCTTTTAGCAATTTATTAAAATATTTTAGTGTTTGGATTTCCTTAAAAAAGTACAAATACGACATTGCCATAAACGTAGATCAGGGTTCTTCTTCCGGTCGATTGGCAACCAAATTTTCTAATTCTAAATTTAAGTTTTTTGGCGATTTACCTTTTTCTGCCAATTTATATTATGGCGATTATGCTCATATTGCCAAATATCCAATTTATCACTTTCGGGATTATTTGACCAAATTAGGATTTGAGAAAAAAGATAGTACTATTGCACCTTTAGATCTTAAACTGAATTCTCATGAAATTGCAGCGGGTAAGAAAACATTGGAAAATTTGGTAGAGAACACGAACAAAACTATTTGTATTTTTACTTATGCAACAGGAGCAAAATGTTTATCGGAATCCTGGTGGGAAGATTTTTATGCCAATTTAAAAGCTGAATATAAAAATTATAATATTATAGAAATTTTACCAATAGAAAATGTTTCTCAGATTGGTTTTAAAGCACCTACATTCTATAGTAAACATATTCGGGAAATTGGTGCTGTTATAGCTAATGCCGATTTGTTCATAGGTGCCGACAGTGGAATCATGCATCTGTCCAGTGCGGTTCAAACGCCAACAGTAGGGTTGTTTTCTGTTTCAAAATTAAAGAAATATGAACCATACGATAATAATAGTATTGGAATTGATATAAATAATTTTTCGAAAAAAGATTATTTTAGAGTTTTTGATACAATTTTGAATAACGGAAAATCAGCTATCTATTATAAAGCAATTTAAAAAGAAAGGTCAATCTAAACAGATTGACCTTTCTTTTTGTGTTACTTTTTCTTCTTAAACAAGCCATTCAGTAAGTCACTTGCTTTAGTTTTAACTTCTTCATTAGTTTTCGCCTTATCAGTAGCCGTCTTTGTTGTATCTTTTGATTTGGTGTTTTTGTTCAATAAATCCGTAAGGGCTGTAGCACCTTGTTTGGTTAATTTTTCTTTTTGTTGCTTAACCACCTGAGAGGTAAGATTATTTACAGCCGTTTTGGTATCTATGGCAACCTTAGGTTTTGAGAAGTTTCCGGTTATCATACCTGAAATTGGAATGTTTTCTAATTTAGCAGCATCTGCAGGAGATAACTTAGAGAGAAAAGCATTTGCTTCAGTGCCTAAATACTTTGCCGGTACATCCATTTTTATATTGTAACTCATCGTCTGATCAAACCCATGAGCTCCGCCAACGTTAATTTTAATGTCCTGGTATTTTATGTCAAATGGTTTGATATTTACTTTCCCGTCATCAAAAGTCAGTGCCATTTTTAAATCATTTAAGTTTAGTTTATTTACGTCAATAAATTTAACATTAGAACTCAAACTGTTCAACAAAGTCGAATTTTTTGCATTTACCGTAGTCGAAAGCAATTGACCCAGTAAATTCCCGGAAAGTGATTTTAAATCAGGAGTTAATTCTTTGGCATCCAGATTTCCGTTTAATTTAATAGTGGAATTTAATTTTCCGTTAATTATTCCTGCGATAGGTGCAATTTTTTTCATCATATCTAATTGCGTAAATGTCTGAGCAATATCAACCTGGTTGAAGCCTAAATTCATATCAAAAGTAGGAACTTTTGCTTTTGTAGAAACCGTACCTGTCAATCCGATAGATCCTCCAAAAATAGATGTTTTAAAGTTTTCTAAAGTGGCTTTTTCATCCTTGATGATTAGTTTTCCTGAAACAGCAGTCAATTTTAAATTATCATACAAAACGGTATTTGCTTTTGCGTTTAAAGTGCAATTTAAAAATGCTGGAATCTTCATCGCATCTGCAGGCTTTCCAGTCGTTTTTGTTTCAGCTTTAGCTTCACCATTTGTCGTTGTAGTTTTTGCAGGCTCACCTGAAGTCATAAAATCGTCAACAGCCAACTGGTTTGAACTCATATTGAAGTTCCCTTTCAGCTCTTGTTTTTTGAACATAAAACCGTAGAAATTTTCTAAAATTCCATT
The DNA here is from genome assembly GCA_963513545.1 of uncultured Flavobacterium sp. Lineage (GTDB taxonomy): Bacteria > Bacteroidota > Bacteroidia > Flavobacteriales > Flavobacteriaceae > Flavobacterium. The sequence goes on along the minus strand of CAUPQW010000009.1, from coordinate 28,273 downwards.
AATGGCAATATCACTTTTTCCGGTGGTAGCATTAAACTGCTTTAGGTTAATTCTGCTCGGATTAAACTCAACCAAAGCTGTGCTGATGTTCATTGATTTATTGTTCTCATCAGTATATTTGAATCCTGACAAACTTATCGTTCCTGCATTTTTAATGTTTTGATACTGGCTGTTCTCTACAGATGCCATATCAAAATTAGTCGTAACATCAGCTTTTAAGATTCCTGCCAGTGGCTTATCTAATTTGATAGGATAGGCCTTCGAAAGATTCGCTAAATTGATAGTTCCTTTTAAAGCTGCATCAACAATAGGATTTACCGTTATATTTTTAATATTTGCTTTGGCACTAAAAACATCCTGATCGATTTTGAAAGAAAGTTTGTCAAGATTAACGTAGGTATCATTCAAAATACCGGTTTCGTTGATGATTTTAGTATCAATTACAATACTCTGAACCGATTTTGGTAAGTTTGGATATTGAAAAGAAGCATTGTTTGATGCGATTGCAATGTTGAATTTAGGAACTGTTGTTTCTGTCAATTCTCCTTTTGCAAAACCAACAATAGTAAAATCTCCGGTTGTTTTTACACCATCTAAACTTGATGCATAGGCTGAAGGAATTAATCCTAAGAAATTAGTAAAAGATGAGGTAGGAGTTTTGAATTTCAAGTCATAAATCTGTCCAGCTTCTACCATCTGAATAAATCCGTCAAATTCTAAAGGCAATTGATTAATCAGGGCTTTATTCTCTTTAAAAGTATACTTGCTTTTCGCTAAATCAATTCCTAAAACAGCATCTAAAGTCAGTTTTACATCTTTAAGATAATTCATTTTATCCATGTCCAAAGAAACTTTAGCAGTAGATTTTGTAGTCAGGTCAAGATTTGAATTAGTGAAATCACCGGTACCTTCGTGATTTAAACTATCAATTACCATTTTTATTTTTGAACCCTGATCGATATATCTGAAAGTAAAATTTTCAATTTTATAATTCTGAATTTTTAGAGAAAGGGGATCACTTTTTTTATCATCTTTCTGAGTTTCTTTTTTATCTTTTAAAGCAATATCAAAGTTTCCGATTCCGTCTTTGTTGAAAATAATATTGATCAGACCATTTTGAGAACTGATTCCCTCGATGCTCATCGGTTCTTCTTTTCCTTTAAAAAGCTCCTTGATACTCATCTTTAAATCTAATTCACCTAAGGAAACTAAAGTATCTCCTTCAAATGGAGCTTTGTTGATGATCACTAATTTCTCAATCGAAACATTTGCATTTGGGAAATTTTTAAATAAACTTAAATCAGCATCTGCAAAACTTACTTTTGCATCTACACTTTCGTTGATGGCTTCAGCAATTTTAGCTTTAATCTGATCTTTAAAAAAGTAGGGAATCGCAAATAAAGCCGCAATAAAAACTACGAGTACAATTCCGGTGATTTTTAGAATTTTCTTAAGCATATAAATAGAATTTGAGGTTTAATTATATAATTGACTTAGAGCCTGTTTAAATTTATTTTTGAGATTTATTATTGAATGATTTTTGAGTGAAATAAGGCAAATTTTTATAGAATAGCAGCGCTATTGTATGAAAATTTAAAGAAGTTGTAGCCGAAAATCATCATAAAAAAGCCAATAAATAAATTTTAAACAGGTTCTTAGTGCAAAAATAGTTTTTTTGATTGAGTTTAAAGATAAACTTTTCTCAAACATATTCAGAAACATACTTGATTTTTAGGGGTAAAAAAATATCCGTCTGAATATAGATTCAAACGGATATTTTATGGTTTTATGATTTTGATTACTTTTTGATAAAAGAAATAATCTTATTGGTCATGACTTCTGAAACAGGTAAGCTTTCATTGTTATAGCTTTCCATGTTTGCCTGAGTATCACCTTCTATGTTTTTCAGAATATGGTTCATGTTCTCGACAATCAAAAGTTCGGCATTTTTATTGGCCTGAGATAAAAGCTCGGCATCTTTGACGGTTACTTGTAAATCCTTATTTCCCTGAACAATCAAAATAGGAACATTTAATTTTTTAATTTCTGTTTGTGGATTGTATTTGAACCATGAAATTAAATAAGGCTGAATGCTGGCTCTGAAGAGAGAATTCAGCATCGGGTCAACTTTTTTTACTGTATTACCGCTTTTCAGCGAATCAATAATTGGAAAAGTCAAATCGTTGAGTTGTTTGTTTGATTTAGATCCGATTTGTGTTTTTATTAATATATCAGCAGATTCTCCGGGACCTGCAATCGAAATGAATTTGTTTACTTTTGCTCCGGCTATCATTCCTATTAATGAACCTTCACTATGTCCAATGATAATTACCTCAGAAAAACGTTTGTCTTGTTTTAGTAAATTAATCCAGCTTTTAGCATCTTCGGTATAATTTTCAAATACCAGTGTCTGTTCTGAAATTGCCGAAGCTTTGCTTTCTCCAATCCCTCTTTTATCATAGCGTAATGATGCAATTCCGTTTTTTGCAAGACTTTCGGCAAGCATTTTTAATGAATTGTTTTTCATCATCGGATTGTTCCCATTTCTGTCTGTTGGCCCTGAACCTGAAATTAGTAACGCTACGGGATATTTTTTTGTTAGGTCAGGAGTCGTTAATGTTCCAAAAAGCTGATCTGTATTTATTTTTAATACAATTGGAGATTCCTTAAAAGCGATTTCTTTTTTGTCCTGAGCATTAACAAAACTTAGTATAAAAATGGTTAGAAGAAGAATTATTTTATTCATTTTCTGAAATTATTTGATGTTGATGGTGTAGGGCATTATGGCCTGAGCTCCTTTAAGTTTTTGAAGTCTTTTGATGTGTTCGATAAGCAAATAATTTTCTTCACCAATTTCTTCTTTTATGAAAGTTTCTTTTGACTGAGCGAATGGAAGACCTGATAAAAGGTCATTGAAATCTTTCTCGTATTCAGGATAATTCTCTGTGCTGTATGATTTTACTTTTGCTATTTTGGCTGCTTCAGCAATAGCATCATTCAACCCTCCAATTTGGTCTACTAAACCAATTTTTAGAGCTTCAGTCCCAGACCAGACTCTTCCCTGTGCAATGGCATCTACTTGTGCAAAAGTCATTTTTCGACCTTCGGCAACGTGTGTTACAAAAGTGTTGTAAATGTGTTCAACACTTTCCAGTGTAAAAGCTTTGAATTTTTCGTCAACCGGTACAAACGGACTATAATTTGCTGAGTTTTCATGTGTTTTTACCTGCTCGGTATTAATTCCTAATTTGTTTGCCAAAGGGCTAAAATTTGGTAAAACACCAAAAACACCAATAGAACCTGTGATTGTATTTTTTTCGGCAAAAATTTTATTGGCATTACAAGCAATATAATAACCTCCGGATGCAGCATAATTACCCATTGAGACCACAACAGGTTTTACTTTTTTGGTAATCTCAATTTCTCTCCAGATCAAATCAGAAGTTAGTGCGCTTCCTCCGGGGCTGTCTACTCTTAGCACAATAGCTTTTACATCCTCATTTTTTCTGGCTTCCTGAAGTGAACGTCTCATGGAACCTTCACCAATTTGATTAACATCACCTTCACCGCTGCCAATTTCGCCCTGAGCGTAAATAATTGCAATTTGATCGGTTGCAGTATTAGTTAAAGCTGTGGTTACGTTATTTTGAGTGTAATCTAAAATCGAGATTTTATTATAATCATCATCTCCGGTCACTTTTAAAGCTTTTTTTATGGCATTGTGATACACATCTTCATAAGCTATAATGTCAACCAGATGAGCAGTTTTTGCCATTTCGGGTGTTCTGGCTAACAAGCCGTCTGCAATTTCATTTAATTTGGTAACCGGAATATTTCGGCTTTTTGAAATATCGGCTACCACAGTTGACCATATAGAATTTAAAAGAGCAGTAATTTGTTCTCTGTTAGCATCGCTCATTTTGTTTTCGAGGAAAGGTTCAACGGCACTTTTGTATTTTCCGTGACGAATCACTTCCATATGGATACCTGATTTTTCCTGAAAATCTTTAAAAAACATTACTTCAGAAGAAAGTCCTTTAAAATCAAGATCTCCGGCAGGATTCAAATAGATAGTATTCGCTACCGAGTTCAAATAATATTCTTTTTGAGAATAAGTATTGGCGTAAGCCCAAACAAATTTTCCTGATTTCTTGAAGCTTTCCAACGCATTTCTCAAATCTTTATATTGCGCCAGTCCTAAAGAAGATTCATCATTTAATATAGAGATTCCTTTAATTTTGTCGTCTGTTTTTGCCGCTTCAATAGCATTAATTAAATCAGTTAAACCAATTTTTCCATCTTTGGAGAATTGCGTTACCCATGGATCTTTAAATTTTCCGGCATAGTCATTATTGATTTCTTTTAAATCTAATTCAATAACTGAATCGGCTTTGACTGTAACAGTGTCCTCGCTTCCAAAAATAGTTCCGATTAGGATTACTCCAAAAAAGAATAACATAATAAAAACAAAAATACCAACAACTGTGGCAATTACATTTCCTAGAAATTTCATAAAAATACTTTTTTTTAATAAGTAGTAAAAGGTGCTGCTTTGTTACAACTTTTATGGATAAATTTTCAATTGAACAAGCATGGCACTACACAAATATATTGTTAATTCTAAAATAGTTTTAGTTAATTTGCATTAATTATGAAATCACAGCATCAAGTCATTTTATCAATAGGCAGCAATCAGGGCAATCGGCTGGAAAACATCGAAAGCTGTATTGATTTAATACATCAGGAAGTGGGAACCGTAATCCGGGTTTCAAAATTGTACGAAACGCCTGCCTGGGGATTCGAAAGTGATGCTTTTTATAATTGTGCTTTGCTTTTGCACAGTTCTTCCTCTGCACAAAAAATACTCAGTCAGGTTTTAAAAGTAGAAAAACAATTAGGGCGTATCCGTTCTGATCAGCAAGGCTACCAATCCCGAATTATCGATATTGATTTGATTGTTTTTGATGATGAAATTATCGAATCGGATAAGCTTCAGGTTCCGCATCCATTAATGCAAAACCGAAATTTTGTTTTGCTGCCCATGCAGGATTTAAAATTAAACTGGAAACACCCGGTTCTTCATAAAACTGTTTCTGAATTAATTGCAATAACACCGGATGATAGCATTTGTACTGTGGTTCAGGACTTAAAAAATCCATTGGATGAAATTCCGCTTGAGCGGTTTAATTATATTGCTTTTGAAGGAAATATTGGTGCAGGAAAAACTACTTTGGTACAAAAAATTGCTGAAGATTTTAATGCAAAAACCGTTTTGGAACGTTTTGCAGATAATCCTTTTTTACCAAAATTTTATAAGGACCAAAACCGGTATGCTTTTCCGTTAGAAATGTCTTTTCTGGCTGATCGTTATCAGCAATTATCGGATGATTTGGCACAATTTGATTTGTTTAAAGATTTTGTGATTGCCGATTATCATATTTTTAAATCCCTGATTTTTGCAAAAATTACCCTTGCAGAAGATGAATACCGTCTGTATCGAAACTTGTTTGATATCATTTATAAAGAAATGCCAAAGCCGGATCTGTATGTTTATTTATATCAAAACACAACCAGACTGCTTCAGAACATAAAAAAGCGCGGCCGAAGTTATGAGCAAAATATCTCGGCTGAATATTTAGATAAAATCAATAACGGGTACTTAGAATATATTAAATCTCAAACAGATCTTAATGTTTTGATCATTGATGTTTCAGATCGTGATTTCGTCAGGAAACATGAAGATTATCTTTTTATATTGAATCAAATTCAAAAGGTAATTAGATAATGTTCCAATTTTAATAATTAGAAAATTTGTCTTTTTGTATAGATAATTATCTCATTTTCTAATTGACAAATTTTCTAGTTAAATTATCTCTTCAAAGAAAAATGGCCTTTAAAAAGAGGGTTTGTATCGTCAATTTTTAATACATACCAATAATCCGAGGAAGGAAGAGGAGCTTTGTTGAAAGTGCCGTCCCAACTCAATTTTGACCCGCTTAATTGTGCTAATAATTTTCCGTACTGATCAAAAATAGTGACTTGTGCCTGAGGATAATTCTCCATTCCGGTTACTTCCCAGAAATCATTTTGAAAATCGTTATTAGGAGTGAAAAATGCCGGAATAATTAATACAATAAAATGCTGAGTTGTTTCATTAATGTTGCACAAATTATCTTTTGCTTTTACATAGGCGGTTTGCAAACCACCGGCCACATCATAAAAAGTATTTGAAGTTTGATAATTTACCCCATCAACAGAGTATTCAAAATAATCTGATGCATTATTTAGATTGATAGTAATAGTTGTTTTGTTGACATTAATATTTTTAATGATTGGCTTTTTGTATTCAATAACAGTTATAGTTTTTTTACTGGTGCAGTTTTCAGGATTCGGACTGGTTACTTCTACGCTATAACTTCCGGAAGTTGAAACAGAAATAGTTTGAGTCGTTTCTCCTGTTGACCATTTATAAAACATTCCACTCAATTTAGCATCTAGCATAACGGTTTGGTTTTCGCATAAAATAAGTTCTTCGTCACTAACAACAGGAGGAGTATATACTATTATATTTACCGGAGTACGATTTGAAGTACACCCACTATCAGAAGCTTCAGCATAATAAGTTGTATTTGCTGAAATATCAGGGGTATTAAAATTATTTCCTGTATAAACACTTGTTCCGCCTGTTGAAGTTGTAAACCAATTAATGACTCCCATATTTGATGCTGCCTGTAATGGTACAGTTCCTGCTCCGCACCTGTAAACAGGGGAATGTACAGTTGGAGTATCCGGAGTTTTATTAACAGTAGCAACTACTGCTTTTCGATTTATTTCGCAACCAGCATCAGCATAATAAGTTGTTGTAGTGCTTATTGTTGGAGTCGTATATGTGTTTCCGGTACCCAATAAATTGCCTCCTGCAACTGCATCATACCAGTTAATCGTTCCGGCATTCGAGATCGCTTTTAAAACAAAGATTCCTGAGTCGCAAATTGGTTTTGGAGAAGTTATTATAGCTTCCGGAATTGTAATTTGGGTGCTGGCAGCAATTTCTAAAGGTAATTCTCCGGGCATTCCTCCATACTCAACAATATATCCTTTTGGCTGATAATCATCTCCTGGAAATAGTGATCCTGTATCTGATAAATCATTCCAAGAACCCGGAATTCCAATCCCTGTAGCTGTGATATGTGCATAATCTTCATCTCCCAACTGGTTTGGTTCGTTGTTGTTCCAAAAAGCAAAGTTAGGAGTGGTGCCGTTAGAAAGACCATTCCAAAAAATTGTTCCATTTCCATTATTTGCGAGTCCTTCGGGGCCTGTGACCCATTTCCAGATGTTTTCTGTTTCAGCATCACTTCCGCCAATCCAGCCAGCTCCTGAGGCTTGTTCCCCTGATAATTTTGCTTCATCTGTTGCTGAAATAGTGGCCAGATAGCCCTTCAGGCCATAATAGGTGCTGTTTTCTGCAGCTGCTTTTGCCTGTGTCCAGGTAATGCCAACGTTAGAGATGAATTGATAAAAATGTCCGGTTGATGGTAAATAATTTGCCTGACCAATAGTGATAGAAAAAGTTTTGGTTCCGGAGGCAGTAGCAGAAGGGTTTGAAAATACAACATCTCTAATTGCTGACTCAAAATTGGAGTACAACACATCAATTCCTGTTGGACTTGATAATTTTAATTTTCCGGCAGTAACATCCCAACTTGTTGTAATTGAAGGGTGTAATGCAGGGTTAGAAAGTTCAAGTTTATCAAAACCATTAGAATATCCTGAAGAAATCTGGATATAAACTGCCTGAGTTCCTGTTTCTGAAGGATCATGGCTAATAGCGATTCCTGTTACAATATTGATATTGCTTTGAGGGCAATATAGTTGGTTTCCATGAGCTTTGATTACAGGAGGATCAATTGCAAAAACTATTTTGGAATGACTTTTTTTATTTGATTTTAAAGTGTCATTTTTAAAAGTAATTGAGTTTCTCTCAACAGTTTTTTTTTCAGCTGCGTAAGTCTGAACAAAAATTAAAATATAAAATAAAATTGATATTTTTAAGAAATTGATATTTTTCATCCTATAAAAATATCAATTTTATAATAATAAAAAAAAGGATATTTTTATTTTAGTGTTAAAGATGTAGGGATTATTATGAAAATTATGATTTTTAATGATTTCCTGACCAGTTTAACTTAGAAAACAAATCCCAGACCACTATCCCGGCGCTAACTGCAATGTTTAGAGAATGTTTGGTGCCTAATTGCGGAATTTCAATACAGCCATCACAAATAGCTACGGCTTCCTGCGCAACTCCAAATACCTCATTCCCGAAAACCAATGCATATTTTTGATTTTTTTCAACTTTAAAATCCTGAAGAAAAATAGCGCTTTCTACTTGTTCAATAGCAAGGGTTAATACATTTTCTTTTTTAAGGTTTTCAATAACTTCCAAAACATTTTCCTGATGTTCCCAGGAAACGGTTTCAGTAGCGCCAAGAGCTGTTTTATGAATTTCTTTATTAGGAGGCGTAGCTGTGATGCCGCACAAGATAATTTTTTCTACCAAAAAAGCATCGGCAGTTCTAAATACAGATCCTATATTGTGTAAGCTGCGAATATCGTCTAATACTAAAATCAAAGGAGTTTTATCTGATTTTTTAAAATCGTCAATCGATTTTCGGTCCAGTTCACTATTTTCAAGTTTTCTCATTCGGGTTGAATTATGGTCATAAAAAAAGCTTCCAAAGATAAGGAAGCTTTTTCGATTATTTTATTGTTTTCAGATTAGCTTTTTGCCGGATCCGGTAAAACAGTACCTTTAATAGTTAATGTTTTTGTAGGTTGTCCCTCAGCATTAGAAGTAACAGTTACCGTTTTTGTAAATGCACCAACTCTGTCAGTAGCATATTTTACACCAATAACACCTTTAGCTCCCGGAGCAATTGGTTCTTTTGGTGTAGTTGGTACTGTACAGCCGCAAGATCCCTGAGTGTTAGTAATAATCAATGGTTTTGTTCCATTGTTTACAAAAACAAACTGACGGTTTCCATCAGCATTGTGAGCGATAGTTCCGTAATCAATTGTTTCGTTTTCGAAAACCATTCCGGCACCCTGAACTTTAGCAACTTTAGCTGTAGCAGCTTTTTTAGTACTTTGAGCATTAGAAGCTGTAATTCCAACTACAGCCAACATAGCGAATAAAATTATTTTTTTCATCTTTTAAGAGTCTTTGTTTTAATGATGAACAAATCTATGTAAAATTCTTAAATGTCAACTTAAAAATTCCTTAAAATATTTTAATTTTTGATGCCCTTCAATATGCCACTAAAATATTATAAATTCGCTGTCGTAATTTTCATTTTTAAAACACAATAATTTGGCAGCGAAAGAGAAAGTGGTGAAAGAAACACCTTTGATGAAACAGTACAACGAAATCAAGAGGAAATATCCTGATGCATGTCTGCTTTTCAGAGTAGGGGATTTTTATGAAACCTTTGGAGAAGACGCCATCAGGGCATCTAAAATTCTCGGGATAACATTAACCAAAAGAGGTGCTGGTTCTGAAACCGAAACAGCTTTGGCAGGTTTTCCGCATCATTCTATTAATACGTATTTGCCAAAATTGGTTAAAGCCGGACTTCGTGTTGCAATTTGTGACCAGCTTGAAGATCCTAAGATGACGAAAACAATTGTTAAGCGTGGTGTTACTGAATTGGTAACGCCTGGAGTTTCTTTAAATGATGAAGTTTTACAGTCTAAAACCAATAACTTTTTGGCATCTGTCTATTTTGCCAATAAAAATATAGGGATTTCCTTTCTGGATGTTTCGACCGGAGAGTTTTTAACAGCTCAGGGAAATGCTGAATATATAGATAAGTTATTGCAAAATTTTAATCCGAGCGAAGTTCTGGTTCCTAAAAACAACAAAGGCGATTTTAAAAGCGCTTTTGGAGATGACTTTCACAGTTTTTATCTGGAAGACTGGATTTATAAGGAAGATTATGCTTTAGAAACTCTAACAAAGCATTTTCAGACTGTTTCTTTAAAAGGTTTTGGAGTTGAAGAATTAAAAGAAGGAATTATTGCTTCCGGAGCGATTTTGTATTACCTGTCAGAGACTCAGCACAATCGTGTGCAGCATATTACTGCAATTCAGCGTATTGCTGAGGATGCTTACGTCTGGATGGATCGTTTTACAATCAGAAACTTAGAATTATACCACAGCTATAATCCAAATGCTGTAACGCTTTTGGATGTAATTGACAGAACGCTTTCGCCAATGGGCGGGCGTTTGTTGAAGCGTTGGCTGGCTTTGCCTCTGAAAGATGCTAATAAAATAAAAGGACGTCATGATGTGGTTTCGTATTTGAAATCAAATCCTGAAGTTTTGTACAATATTCAATATCAAATTAAACAAATTTCAGATTTAGAACGTTTGATTTCTAAAATCGCAGCCGGAAAAGTTTCGCCTCGTGAAATTGTTTATTTGAAAGAATCTCTGGATGCTATTATTCCAATAAAAACTTTAGCATTGGAAAGTCCGCAGGAAGCGGTTAAAATCATTGGAGACAGTTTACATGCCTGTGATTTGCTAAGAGAGAAAATTAAAATCACTTTAAATCAGGATGCACCAGTAGCGATTTCGAAAGGAAATGCGATTGCAAAAGGAATCAGCGAAGAATTAGACGAGTTACGTGCTATTTCGACTTCAGGAAAAGAGTTTCTGGAGGGAATTGAAAGAAGAGAATCTGAAAGAACCGGAATTTCTTCTTTAAAAATTTCTTTCAATAATGTTTTTGGTTATTATATCGAAGTTCGAAATACACATAAAGATAAAGTGCCGGAAGAATGGATTCGTAAACAGACTTTGGTAAATGCAGAACGCTACATTACCGAAGAATTAAAAGAATACGAAACTAAAATTTTAGGTGCCGAAGAAAAAATTCATAAAATTGAATCCGACCTTTTTGAACAATTAGTAGCCTGGATTGCAACTTATATCAAGCCGGTTCAGATGAATGCAAGTTTGGTGGCTCAATTAGATTGTTTGTGTTCCTTTACCCAGTTGGCGGTCGAAAATCAATATGTGTGTCCGGAAATTGATGAAACCTTCGAATTGGATATCAAAAACGGAAGACATCCTGTTATTGAGAAACAATTGCCTGTTGGCACTCCTTATATTGCAAATGATGTTTATTTAGACAGGGAAGCTCAGCAAATCATCATGATTACCGGTCCTAACATGTCGGGTAAGTCGGCAATTTTGAGGCAAACTGCTTTAATTGTGCTTCTGGCTCAAATGGGGAGTTTTGTACCGGCAGACAGTGTGAGGATGGGGATTGTGGATAAAATTTTCACCAGAGTAGGGGCTTCGGATAATATTTCAATGGGTGAATCGACTTTCATGGTCGAAATGAATGAAACCGCTTCAATTCTGAATAATATTTCAGATCGGAGTCTGGTTTTATTAGATGAAATCGGACGTGGGACGAGTACCTATGACGGAATTTCGATTGCCTGGGCTATTGCCGAGTTTTTGCATGAACATCCGGGCAGGGCAAAAACATTGTTTGCAACCCATTATCATGAATTAAATGAAATGACAGAATCGCTGCCAAGAATCCAAAATTATAATGTGGCGGTAAAAGAATTAAAAGATACAGTACTTTTTATCCGTAAACTCGTAAAAGGAGGAAGTGCACATAGCTTTGGTATTCATGTAGCGAAAATGGCGGGAATGCCACAGTTGGTTATTTCAAAGGCACAAAAATTACTTAAGAAACTGGAGAAAAATCATTCCAGCGATGCGCTAAACGGAATCAAATCTGCAAATGATGAAATGCAAATGAGTTTCTTTAATCTGGATGATCCTTTGCTGGAAGAGATAAAAGAAGAGATTATGAGTCTTGATATAAATGCAATTACCCCGGTTGAAGCATTAATGAAGCTGAATGAAATTAAGCGAATGCTGATTAAGAAATAAATTTTATATTTAAAGTTTAGGTTATCAGAAAGTTATAAAATAAGTTTGATTTTTTTTTGAAAAAGTCTTGTTTAATTGAATAAATGTCCTAAATTTGCACTCGCAATACAGAACAAGTATTGCGAGTTCTTAATAAGATTTGAAACGCGAAAATAGCTCAGTTGGTAGAGCGCGACCTTGCCAAGGTCGAGGTCGCGGGTTCGAGCCCCGTTTTTCGCTCAAAACCATATAATGCTTAAATGGTGTTGTGTTTGATTAGTTTTTCTAAAAAATTAGCTAAATATAAACATTAAAAGCTTAATTGCTCGGATGGTGAAATTGGTAGACACGCTGGACTTAAAATCCAGTGAACAGCAATGTTCGTGCGGGTTCAAGTCCCGCTCTGAGTACTAAAGCCTCTTCTTTTTTGAAGAGGCTTTTTTTATGGTGTAAATCCGGGGGTGTTGTGGGTAAATTTGCGTAGTAAATTTATTTCAACAATCAACAATCAACAATCAACAATCAACAATCAACAATCAACAATCAACAATCAACAATCAACAATCAACATGGGTGCTTTCGTAATTAGTAGAAGGTTTAATGATGAGTATAAATTTGTATTTACTTCCAGAAAAGGAAAAGTAATTTTTACAAGCTCGAGCTATGAGTTGAAATTTGAATGTGAGGAAGATATTGAAAGGTTTAAGTTGAATGTGGAGCATGCTAAATTTTTAAAATTTAAGGGCTCAGGTGGAAAGTATTTCTTTAAACTAATGTTGGGTGAGGTTCAGTTTGCGATGAGTCGTAAATACACGACCGAATTGCTTTTGCAGAAAGGAATAAAAGAAATTGTTCTGTATGCCTCAAAAGCAGAGATTTTGGATTTCTCGTCAAATGATTTGATTTTTGATGACGAAATGGTGGCTGGAGCTGAAGTATTATAAAAAAAAGCGTTTGCAATAACAAACGCTTTTTTTTGTGATTAGAATTTAATCATAAAAAAAACCATCTTAATGATGGTTTTAAAATTTTTAGAACTAGATTCTAATTATTTTTTTACTTCTTCTACTTTAGCAGCAGCTGAATCAACTTTAGCAGCAGCAGAGTCAACAGTTGCAGCAGCAGAATCAACTACAGCAGCAGCAGAATCAACAGTTACAGCAGCAGAATCTACAGCAGGAGCTTCAGCAGCAGCGTCAGCTTTTTTACAAGATACAACAGTTAAAACAGCAACAACAGCTAAACTTAAAAATACTTTTTTCATCTTACTTTATTATAAAAGGTTAATTATTAATTCGAGGCAAAGATATAAATTTTTTAATATGTAAAATATTTTTTTATTTTTTTTTTAAAATATTTTCCTTTGTTACTCGATGTTGTTATTTATCAATTAGCATGCCAAAACCTGCAAAATGTATTGTATTGTTGTATTTTTTGTGAATTTTATTTTTTATTGAATATTCGAAAAACATTTGGCTATTTTGAATTGTTTGTTTGTGGTTTGTTTTGCTTTTGATTGATAATTCTATATTGAAAAAAAAGTGATGTGATCTATTTTGGGAAGATTTTACAACATTCAAATCTTAGAAACATGAAATTTGTTAGTTAGTTTGTTTCTGTGCAATGGCTTTTATGATGGTATTTGTTGCTCCTTTGTTGTTTTGAATATAGGATTGGCAAATTTTTCCTTTTTCTTCCAGAAAATTGTTGTCTGAGAGCAACTGATTAAAGGTATGTTTTAGGTTTTCTGTATTCGAGATTGTTGTGCAGCCTCCAAGTTTTACTAACTCAATGGCTTCGGCAAATTTAGAATAGTTAGGTCCAATAACAATTGGAATTCCAAAGGTTGCAGGTTCTAAGATGTTATGGATACCGGGATTTCCAAAACCACCTCCTACGTACGCTATAGTTCCGTAGCTGTAAATTTTAGTTAGTAAACCAACAGTGTTAACTATCAAAACAGTGTAATCTGCTAAGAGTTTGTTTTCTTTTTCAGAGAACAAAACTGTTTTTTTTGTAATGGTATTTTTTAGATTTTCAATTTGTTCTGTTTTTATATTGTGAGGGGCAATAATAAATTTTACATTTTCAGGAGCCTGGTTGATATATTCAGCTAATAACACCTCGTCTTTTGGCCAGGAACTCCCAATAACTATTGTTGGTTGATTGTTTTTGAAAGTTTCAATAAACTCAAGTGAATTATCTCTATCTAAAATTGCGTTTACACGATCAAAGCGGGTGTCGCCTGAAGCGATTACGTTTTGAAATCCTATAGATTCAATTTTTTGTTTTGAACTCTCATTCTGAACAAAAAAATAAGTAAAAGTTTTCAATGCTTTTCTGTAAAATCCACCATACCATTTAAAGAACATTTGGTTGTCTCTAAAAATACCTGAAATTAAATATGTAGGTGTTTTTAATTTTTCCAGCTCTTTTAAATAGTTAAGCCAGAATTCATATTTAATAAAAAAGACCAGTTCAGGATGGGTTAATTTTAAAAACTGTTTAGCATTGCTTTTAGTGTCCAAAGGGAGGTAAATTGTGATGTCAGCAATAGTGTTGTTTTTTCGCACTTCATAGCCTGAAGGGGAGAAAAAGGTAATAATGATTTTATGTGTTGGATATCTTTCTTTGATTTTTTCGATAACCGGAAGGCCTTGCTCGTATTCTCCTAATGAAGCAGAATGAAACCAAATTGTTTTATCTTCAGGTTTTATTTTTTCTTCTAAAATAGTAAAAACATTTTTTCGACCATCTGTAAAAAGCTTAATTTTCGGACTGAAAAGAGCTACTATTTTAAGAAAAAAACCAGTAATTAAAACCACTAAATTGTATAGAAAAAGCATCTGTTTATTTTTGGGGCTAAAATACGTTTCTTTCGATTATTTTCATTGTTTGAAGGTATTAAATAACTATTTTTGCTTTTCGTTTTAAAGATTTTGGTGTAAATCAGAATCTTCAGATTTAAATAAGAAAGATAAATGAAAAAAATTCAAATGGTTGACTTGAAAAGTCAATACGAGAAAATAAAAACTACTGTTGATGCTTCTATTCAGGAAGTTTTAGATACAAATACTTATATAAATGGACCTTTGGTTCATCTGTTTCAAAAAAATCTTGAAGATTATTTAGGAGTAAAACATGTAATTCCTTGTGCAAATGGAACAGATGCTTTGCAGATTGCGATGATGGGACTGGATTTGAAGCCTGGTGACGAAGTTATTACGGCAGATTTTACATTTGCTGCAACAGTTGAAGTTATTGCCTTGTTGCAATTGACTCCGGTTTTGGTTGATGTTGATATCACAAACATGAATATTGACATCGAAGCGATTAAAAAAGCGATCACGCCAAAAACTAAAGCGATTGTTCCAGTACATTTATTTGGCCGTGCCGCTAATATGGATGCGATTATGGAAATTGCTGCAGAACATAATTTATATGTAATTGAAGATAATGCCCAGGCAATCGGGGCTGATTATATTTCTAAATCGGGTACAAAAAGCAAAGTTGGAGTAATTGGACATGTTGCGGCAACATCTTTTTTTCCGTCTAAAAACTTAGGCTGTTACGGAGATGGTGGGGCAATTTTTACCAACGATGATAAATTGGCACATATTATTCGTGGTATTGTTAATCACGGAATGTACGAACGTTACCATCATGATGTTGTAGGAGTAAATTCGCGTCTAGATAGTATTCAGGCTGGAGTTTTAAATGCGAAATTACCTCTTTTGGATGAGTACAATGCGGCACGTCGTTTGGCAGCAACTAAATATAATGCCGCATTCGCTGAAAATGATCATATTATTACACCTGAATTTGATGCAAGCGAAAATGATCATGTTTTTCACCAATATGTGTTAAGAATTTTAAATGCAGATCGAAACGCATTGATGCAGCATTTATTGGATAAAGGAATTCCGTGCGCGATTTATTATCCAATTCCGTTACATTCTCAGAAAGCTTATGTGGATTCGCGTTATAAAGAAGAACAGTTTCCTGTAACAAATCAATTAGTGAAAGAAGTAATTGCGTTGCCAATGCATACGGAACTTGATGATGAACAAATTAAATTTATCACAGATTCTGTTTTAGAATTTCTGGCTAAATAATTTAATTTTAAGAATAAATAAAACCCAAATTATCGTTTTGATGATTTGGGTTTTTTGTTTGGAATTAATCTACTTTCTTAAAAACCAAAAGCTTTCCTGAAGGATTGGAAAGAGTTAGCCGGTTGTTTTTGATGGAATAAGTAGTGCTGTTTTGAAGCGCTTTTACAAATTTATCTTCTTTGTTATTTTCGGCGCAAGCCATTAAAGTAGAGGTAATATTGTTGAATTTAAGGAAATCGTTTTCAAAAAACAAGCTTCCGCTGATTGAATTACAGCCTCCAAATCCCATAAATCTGTTTTCTTCTGCGTGGATTTCTACTCGGGGCAATTCTTTTTGAAAGTCAGTAATAAAAATTTTATATCCGTTTAATTCTTCTAAAACCCAAATATCGTGCAAACGGTAATCGGTAATGTATTTTCCGCAGCCTTCTATTTTTTGATAATTAGCTTCAGTGTTATTCTTAATTTCAATAGAAACTTTATAAGGAGAAATTGCTCCTGACATTGAATTCTGGCAGTCTGTGTGCTGAATTGAAATTAGAATACTTGAACCTGCATTAGTGGCTTTATATGATTTTATATTTGCACCTATTGCTCTGATTGGTTTAGCAGATGAGAAACTTAGATTTTCTTTTCCTTGTATTAAAGAAGTAAATACAATTTTTTCCATTCCAATTTTTAATTCCCAAAAAGGCTCGTTTCCGGTAGCCTTAAAATAGGTAATACTATCTTCTTCAGATGTGTTTTCAGAAGTAGTATTCGAATTTGAGTTTTTTGTTTTGACGGATTTGCAACTATATACAAGAGAAATTGTGATCAGTAAAATTAAGTATTTTTTCATATGAAGTAGTTTCGATTGTAAAATTTAGAAAAGGTTTGTTGTGTGCAAATTATTGATAAACAATATGATAGTTTATACTCAAATTTAAGTAAAATAGTACAGATAAAATAATTTATGAAAATATCTATAAATCGTAAATCCTTGTACTTATAGGTGATGCGATAAACTACGTATTTAGAAGAATTCTATTTAATAAAAAAAATACGTAGATAAGTATTTTGTATAAGTATAAATACTTATATTTGCGTAGTAATACTTAATTAAAGAAATCATGATTAAAGTAATAGTAGTTGGAAACGGGATGGTTGGTTATAAATTCTGTGAAAAATTTATAGCAAAACCGGGGCAGGAGAATTATCAGATTACCGTATTTGGAGAAGAGCCAAGACGCGCTTATGATCGTGTTCACTTAAGTGAATACTTTGGCGGGAAAACAGCAGACGACTTGTCATTATCAACAAGTAATTGGTATGCAGATAATAATATTACTTTAAATACTTCGGAGTTAATTACTGATATTAACAGAGAAGAAAAAACTATTCATACTCATTTAGAAAAAACGCATAAGTATGACTACTTAGTGCTTGCAACGGGATCTTCTGCTTTTGTACCGCCAATTGACGGAGTAGAAAAAGAAGGTGTTTTTGTATACCGTACTATTGAAGATTTAGATGCAATTATGGCGTATGCCAAAAAAATAAAACAAAAAGGTGCTACCGAAGCTGCTGTTTTGGGTGGAGGGTTACTAGGACTTGAAGCCGCAAAAGCGGTTCGTGATTTAGGATTGAATCCGCATGTTGTTGAATTTGCTCCGCGTTTGATGCCAAGACAGCTTGATAAAGGTGCAAGTGATATGTTGCAGTCTAAAATCGAGGAATTGAATATAGGAATCCATCTTAATAAAGCGACACAATATATTGACGGAAAAGAATGTATAACGGGAATGATGTTTGCCGATGATGAATTGTTAAAAGTAGACATGTTGGTTATATCTGCCGGAATTAAACCGCGTGATGAACTGGCGAGAGTTTCCGGACTTGAAGTTGGTTTGCGCGGCGGGGTTGTGGTTAACAATCAGATGCAAACATCAGATCCTTCTATTTATGCGATCGGTGAAGCAGCCTTGTATAATCAAAACATTTATGGTCTTGTAGCTCCTGGTTATGAAATGGCTGATGTTGCTGCAGAGCAAATCTTAAATGGTTCTAAAACCATGAGAGAAACCATCGATATGTCTACACAATTAAAATTAATTGGTGTTGAAGTTGCGAGTTTTGGTGATCCTTTTATTGAAAACGATGAGGTAACCGCTATTATTTATGAAAATAAATTATCAGGAGTTTATAAAAGAATCAATGTTACTAAAGATTCGAAAACCTTATTGGGTGGAATTTTAGTGGGAGATTCAAGTGATTATAATTCACTTTTTCAGATTTACAGCAATGCAATGGCGTTGCCAAAAAATCCTGAAGATTTAATTTTAGGATCAAGAGACGGTTCAGAAGGATCAAGTATGGGAGCGATGGATTTACCTGATACTGCTGTAATTTGTTCTTGCGAAAATGTGACCAAAGGTGCAATCTGCTGTTCTATTTTAGATGAAAGCTGTTCCACTCTTTCAGATGTTGTAAAGCTTACTAAAGCAACTTCGGGTTGTGGAGGCTGTAAACCAATGGTTTCAGATTTGGTAAAGGCAGCTCAAAAATCATTAGGTAAAGAGGTAAAAGATGTTATTTGTGAACACTTTCAACATACACGTCAGGAATTATTTGATTTAGTGAAAATTAATAAGTACGAGAATTTTTATGACGTTCTTGATCATCATGGAACAGGTGATGGATGTGAGGTTTGTAAACCTGTAATTGCCTCAATTTTCTCCAGTATTTATAATGATACAGCTAATAAACATCTTACAACTCAGGATACCAATGATAGATTTTTGGCAAATATTCAAAGAAACGGAACATATTCTGTAGTGCCAAGAGTTGCCGGAGGAGAAATTACTGCCGAGAAATTAATCGTAATTGGACAAGTTGCTAAACAATTTGATTTATATACAAAAATTACAGGAGCACAGCGTGTTGACTTATTTGGAGCACATTTAGATGATCTTCCTAAAATCTGGAAAGTATTAATAGATAATGGATTTGAAAGTGGTCATGCTTACGGAAAATCTCTTAGAGCTGTAAAAAGCTGTGTTGGAAATGCATGGTGCCGTTACGGAATGGATGACAGTGCCGGATTTGCAATCGAACTGGAAAACAGATATAAAGGAATTCGTTCTCCGCACAAATTAAAAGGAGGTGTTTCGGCTTGTATTAGAGAATGTGCCGAGGCAAGAGGAAAAGATTTTGGTTTAATTGCTGTAGAAGGTGGTTGGAATTTGTACATCTGCGGAAATGGTGGAGCTAATCCAAAACATGCTGTTTTATTGGCAGAACAAATTGATAAAGAAACTGTCATTAAATATATGGACCGCTTTTTAATGTATTATATCAGAACTGCTGGTCCGCTAATCAGAACATCAACCTGGCTTGAAAAACTGGATGGAGGTTTAGATTATTTGAAAGAAGTAATCATTGAAGATAGTTTAGGATTGTGTGAAACTTTAGAAGCTGAAATGCAGACTTTGGTTAACACATTTGAATGCGAATGGAAACAGGTTCTTGAAAAACCAAGATTATTGAAACGCTTCAGTCACTTTGTAAACTCAGATGAAAAGGATGATAATATTGCTTTCGTTCCTTTAAGAGATCAAAAAATGCCAAAAGCCTGGTCATAATTAATATTTAACACATGGAAACATAGATTTTATAAACTCAAAAAGAATTTTATTATACAAATAGCTATGTATCAGAAACCACTTTCTTTTGGAGTTCCTTTTCCAATGATTAAAATCTATGTTTCGATGTGTTTAAAAAAAATAAAAATATATTAACGTTTGCTGTCCTCTTACCCTCTTTTTTACTGCGCCATCAAACTCTCTTGATTGTAAAGGGAGGGATAAGAACACAGATTTATAAATACAACCAAAATGGAAGAAATTTTAAACCAATACGAAACTGTGCATCCAAGTGATGCCAAAATATGGTTCAAAGCCGGTAATGTGAGTGATTTTCCAACTAACCGTGGCGGTTGCATCAAATACAAAAATAAACAAATTGCCGTTTTTAATTTTGCACGCCGTAACGAATGGTACGCTTGCCAAAATGCCTGTCCGCACAAAATGGAAATGGTTTTGTCAAGAGGAATGACAGGTTCTACAGAAGACATTCCTAAAATTGCCTGTCCAATGCATAAAAAAACTTTTTCATTAGTGGATGGTTCTAACCTCAATGGTGATGATGATTTAAAAATTGCAACATATCCGGTTAAAATTGTTGAAGACGAAGTGTTCATTGGCTTTTTAGATTAATTACGTATATTTGAAAATATATTTTCAAAAAAAATGAATACACCTTTTCAGAAAGCAAGTGAATGGATTGATGGCGAAAACGCTCAGGATCCGAATATCGAAATTGATCAAAATACTGAATATCCAAAAGAGCTTTTGTACTCAAACAGGATGTATGAAAAACTGATGCAGTTTTGTCCTGAGGCATCAGAAGAAGTTCAGATTGCTTCAAAAGCGCAGCATATTTGCAGATGGAAAGTTGCACGCGAGTCTTACCCAATGGATCGTGTGGGATATTTAAGATGGAGAGAAGATCTGAAAAAATTTCATGCAAAAACTACTGCTGAAATTCTGGAAAGAGCAGGGTATGAGCAAGCCTTTATTGATCGTGTTTCCTTTTTAATTGAAAAAAAATTACTTAAAAAAGATGCCGAAACCCAATTGCTGGAAGATGTAATTTGTCTGGTATTCTTAGATTATTACTTAGAGCCGTTTGTTGAAAAGCATGATGATGAAAAACTAAAAAATATCATCAAAAAAACCTGGGATAAAATGTCTGAAAAAGGACATCAGGAAGCCTTGAAAATCAATTATTCCGAGGAAAACTTAAATTTGATAAAAGCATCTTTGGGATTATAATCTGATTTTATGAAATGAGCGAAAGCAAATTCCATTTTCCGCTATAACAAATATTATCTTCGAATGAAAAAAGGCAATCAGGAAGTTGCAGAGAAAATTACATTCAAAAATTTACGACGTTTGTATTTTTTTGCACTCTGGACTATTGCCATAACCATTATTTTAAGTCAGCTTTTAATTCAGTACAACTTAAAACAACAGCTTAGCGATTCTAAAATTATCAATATTTCAGGTAAACAAAGGATGCTGAGTCAAAGAATTACCAAGGAAGTTTTAATTTTAAATTTTGTTTCTGATGCTTCTCCAAAAAAGGAAATCGCTCATGTCCGAAATGTTTTGTCTCTTTGGAAAATCAATCAGGATGCATTAGAAAATGGTAGTGACAGCCTCGCTTTTCCTAAAGAAAAAAGTGAAGCACTGTCTAAATTATATGCAGAAATAAAACCGAGTTTCAATACTATAGTGGAATCGGTGAATCTGTTTCTTTTAAATTTAGAGCAAAAAAATGATTCTTCTGACAATCAAAAGCTAGTACAGAAAATTCTAAAAAACGAAGGAATCTTTCTTTCGAAAATGAATGAAATTGTAAGTCAATACGATAAAGAAGCACATGAAAAAGTAACAGAACAGCGCAAAACTGAATATTGGATTTTCGGATTTACATTGCTGGTACTCATTCTCGAATTCTTTTTTATCTTTAGGCCTACCAACAAAAAAATTGAAAAGCTTATTGCTAAGCTTTTATCTTCTCAAAAGAAAGCTTTAAAACTTGCCTACGATACCGAAATTATTAGTGAAATCAAGGAAAATTCGGTAAAAGAACTCAAATCGCTAAACTATGCGATGGAAAATACTTTGCTTTATTGCCGTATTGCACCCGATGGTTCTATCATTCACGTAGGTGAAAAATTCGCAAAACTTTTAAACTATACCAAATTTTCTTCGAATAAAACTTTTTCGCAGGTTCTAACGATTGATGAAAAGGAACAGCTTAATATCGACCGCATTATTTTTGAGAAACAAAGAAGCGGTTGGCAGGGCGAAATTAAAATTGTCAATCGTGAAGATCAGACTATCTGGCTTGATTTGTCGATGGTTCCGGTGATGATTAAAAAAGATGAACTAGAGCTTTTAATTGTCTGTTTTAATATAACAGAGCGTAAAAAGGCACAACGGGAAGTTGAACGCCTGAACATTGAAAATAGTACCGAAAAAATTAACCAGCAAAAAATCATTTCGAGTAAAATTGTTGAAAATCAGGAAAATGAGCAAAACCGTATTGCCAAAGAAATTCATGACGGAATAGGGCAGATGCTGACCGGATTGAAATTTAGTCTGGAAAGTATTAACCTGGATGACAAAGAGAAAGCGGCACAGAAAATAGAATACCTGAAAAAATTATCACTCGATATTATTAAAGGAGTCAGAACGGCGACTTTTAATTTGATGCCACCAGAATTAAGTGACCACGGAATTGTTTCCTCAATTTCAAAACTTACTCAGGAGCTTTCTAAGCTAACTGGAAAAGAAATCCTGTTTTATAATAAAACTGATTTTGACCAGCGACTGGATTCATTAATTGAAATAAATATTTATCGTCTGACCCAGGAAGCGATTAATAACGCTATTAAGTATGCAGAATCAACCCATATTATTGTGCAGCTTTCTCACAGTGAAACTTTACTAAGTATTATAATTGATGACAACGGAAAAGGGTTTGATAAGACAAGCGTAGATAAAAAACGAAACAGTGAGTCCGGAATGGGGTTATTGTTTATGAATGAAAGGATTCAATACATCAACGGTCGTGTATTTATTAACTCCATTCTGGGAGAAGGAACGAGAATTACTTTTAATATCCCGATTTCGAAAATTGAAAATTAGTCAATTAGAAAAATGCGCCAATTAGAAAATGTGTCAATCAGATAATTGGAAAAATGTGATAATAGATATTTTATATATTAATAGTGAAACTTTTTCATTTTCAATGAAAAGATGTTTCTTAAATCATAATAAAGTTTAGACTGTTTTTTATTTTACAATTCAAGAACACCAAAATTTGATTCACGATGAAATTATCTAATTACCTAATTGACACATTTTCACATTAACTAATTTCTTAATTTAAAAATTACGTATCTTAGCGGTTCGTTATAGATGAATATACGTAAAAGTTTAGAATTAAAATTAAGTAGAATATGAGTGATATTATTCGTGTTGTATTAGCAGACGATCATGTTTTTGTAAGAGATGGAATTAAATCCTTACTTGAAAATGAAGCAAACATAGAGGTTGTAGGTGAAGCAATTGATGGTGCCGATGCACTTGATGTTGTTGATGCCCATAAGCCGGACTTACTTATAGTAGATATTCGCATGCCTAACTTGACCGGTATCGAAGTAGTAGAAAAACTTAGAAGCGATAGTAACAACGTAAAAATCATCATGCTTTCGATGCACGAATCGGAGGAGTATGTATTAAAGTCTATAAAAGCAGGAGCTGACGGGTATTTATTAAAAGGTTCCAGCAAAGACGAATTTTTGAAAGCCTTGCATACCGTTGCCAATGGAGGGAAATATTTTAGCGGCGATATTTCTTCTATTTTAATAGGGCAGTTAACAACTTCATCACTTTCTGCAGAGCCAAAACAAAATTTAGGTGAAGAAATGATGATAACAAAGAGAGAAAAAGAAATTTTGACGCTTTTATTATCCGGAAAAGGGAATAAAGAAATTGCTGAGGCTTTAGATATAAGTAAACGTACTGCAGAGGTACATCGTTTTAATTTAATGAAAAAATTAAAAGTAAAAAACCTAATGGAACTTTCTAATAAAGCTGCCGAATACTCTTTATTATAAAAAACTACGTATAATTACGTAAATATTTTTCAAAAACTGCGTTTTCGCAGTTTTTAACTACGTCATAGTACTTATTTTTACAAAAAAAATATAAGTACCATGACAAATACAAATTCATTATCGCAATCACACAAAATTTTATTTTTAAACACATTGGCATTTACAGTGTGTTTTGCATGTTGGACCCTAAATGGAGTTTTAGTAACTTTTTTAGTAGATAACGGAATCTTTAACTGGAGCGTTGTTCAGGTAGGCTGGCTGCTTGGGATTCCTATATTAACCGGTTCTGTGATGCGTTTGCCAATGGGGATTCTTACGGATAAATTTGGTGGAAAATATGTGTTTTCATTATTATTATTACTGTGTTCTATCCCTTTATTTTTATTGCCTTTTGTCAGCAGCTTTTTAATGTTTGCAATATTGAGCTTTTTGTTTGGGATGGTAGGGACAAGTTTTGCAATAGGTGTTGGATACACCTCAATTTGGTATCCAAAAGAATGGCAGGGACGCGCTTTAGGAATCTTCGGAATGGGTAATGCCGGAGCTGCAATTACTACTTTTTTAGCTCCTTCGTTATTAAATCATTTTTCTATAGAGGATCCACAAAATGGCTGGAAAATACTTCCTGTTATTTATGCAGTTGCATTAGTTGTAATTGGGGTTGCATTTTTGTTATTCGCAGAAAACAAAAAAATAGAAAACAATACTAAAAGTGTTTCACAAATGTTGGGTTCTTTAAAGTCTGCTCGTGTATGGCGTTTTGGAGCGTATTACTTTTTAGTTTTCGGATGTTTTGTTACATATTCTCAATGGTTGTTACCAAATTTCATGAACGTTTACCAAACGAGTCTGGTAATGGGTGGATTATTTGCTACTATGTTTAGTTTACCATCCGGTGTCATCAGGGCTTTTGGAGGTTACTTGTCAGATAAGTACGGAGCTCGAAAAGTAATGTACTGGGTGTTGAGTTCTTCGGTTATTCTGAGTGCTTTGTTAATGGTTCCAAAAATGGAAATTACAACCACAGGTCCTGGAGTTTTGGCGACTAAAAAAGGAACAATTACTTCAGTTTCTGATCAAAATATTAAAATTGGAGAGACAGATTTTGCTGTAGCTCAGAAAAAAGATATCACAGCCGAAAGTACTATTTTTCCAACCAGTACATCATGGCAGCAGGTCGTTGTAGAACAAAATCAAACCGTAAAGAAAAAAGAATTACTAGCAAAAGGAATTACTGTAATTAAGTTTGATGCCAATATGTGGGTTTTCTTAGTATTGGTAATTTTAATTGGAATTTCATGGGGAATAGGGAAAGCAGCAGTTTACAAGCACATTCCTGAATATTTTCCGACAGAAGTTGGAGTTGTTGGCGGAATGGTAGGTATGATTGGTGGTTTAGGAGGTTTCTTTGGGCCAATTATTTTTGGATACTTATTAACTGCAACAGGAATCTGGTCAAGCTCCTGGATTTTTATTCTTCTTCTTTCTGTTGTTTGTCTGATTTGGATGCATTATACAATTACCAAAATAATGAACGAAAAACAACCTGTTTTGTCAAAAGTAATTGATAGACAATAAAACTTTTATATTTTTTTAATTCTTAGTTATTTAGTTATTTGAATTAGGCAGAAGCCAAAAGTGTTCTATTTTTTTCTCCTTTTTATAACCACTGTAAAAGGAATCTTAAAAAAAAGAGTTTTTGAAATTAATCAAAAACTCTTTTTTTATAAAATTATCTCCTAAACGATTGATGTCGTTTTTCTGCTAATTATTTCTTTGAGGAAATAATTCAGTACTCTTATTTTTTAGAGTAAATGCCAATTTATTTTTTAACCAAAAATCAGCCAGTATGAAACCTATATTACTCAGATTGTCTACGCTTATTATTGTACTCTTTATTGTTTTTAGTTTTAAAGGAAAAAATACAAATAGTACATCTTTTAAATTTCGAATAACCGATCCTCCAACAACAAAAAAACTTATTCTTGAGAAGCCAAATGTAACAATAGGATTTATTAAACTTACTGATATGGCTCCTTTGGCAATTGCAAAACATTTAGGTTTTTTTGAAGCTGAAGGCTTAAATGTAAAACTGGAAGTACAGGCCAACTGGAGAGATATTTTAGATAAAGTATTAGATCAGCAAATTGATGGTGCACAGATGCTGGCCGGACAACCCATAGCTGCAGCAGTTGGCTGTGGAAGACAAGGAGCTCTTGTTACAACATTTTCTATGGATTTGAACGGAAATGCCATTACAGTTTCAAAAGATGTATGGTCAAAAATTGTGGATAGTATTCCGCAGGAATATGGCAAACCGGTACATCCAATACCTGCAAGTGCGCTTATGCCGGCTTTAAACCTTTATAAAAAACTAAACAAACCTTTTGTCATTGGAGTTGTATCTGCTTATTCGAATCATAACTATCAATTGCGCTATTGGCTTGCTGCCGCAGGAATTAATCCGGGATTTTACAGTAACAATAATATTCAGGGAAGTAAAGGAACGACAGGCGGAGATGTACTGTTGAATATAACAGCACCGCCACAAATGCCGGAAACATTACTGGCAGGGACTATAAACGCCTATTGCGTAGGAGAGCCATGGAATCAGCAGGCTGTTGATCAGGGAATTGGAATACCGGTTGTTACAAGCAGGGAAATCTGGAAAAACCATCCTGAAAAAGTATTTGTGATGACGAAGGAATTTGTCGAAAAATACCCAAATACTACAATTGCAATTACAAAAGCATTGATTAAAGCAGGAAAATGGCTGGATGACCCTGTGAACAGAAAAGAAGCAACCCGTATTCTGTCAAAATCGGCTTATATAGACGGAGAAAAAAGAGTAATCGACAATTCGATGTTGGGAACATTTGAATTCGAAAAAGGGGATGTAAGATCTATTCCGGATTTCAACGTGTTTTTTAGATACAATGCTACTTATCCTTATTATTCTGATGGGATTTGGTTTTTGACTCAAATGAAGCGCTGGGGACAAATTACAGAACCCAAAACAAACGAATGGTATCATACTAAAATCAAAGAGGTCTACAAACCTGAAATTTGGAACGCCGCGGCAAAATTATTACTAGAAGAAGGATTTTTAACAAAAGCAGAAATTCCTGTAACAGATGGCTATAAGCCTGCAACTACAGAATTTATTGACAATATGCTATATGATGGAAAAAAACCTGTTGAATATATTAAAGGTTTTAAAATTGGAATAAAAGATTAGTTACCTATGATTATTTCTGAATCTAAGAATTTTAGCTAAAACAAACCGTTTTTATTCGAAATTTACTTACATATTTTACCCTTTTTTCTATTTCAGAAAAAGGGTATTTTTTTTGACTTACTAAAACCATATTATATGCTTTAATTAGTTATATTTGAGCCGATTATGAACCCCAAATTCTATCCTGATGAAACCATTTTTAAAATTATCTATGTTAACCTTTTTTGTAACTCAAACTGGTATTGCTGAAAAATTAAATGATGCTTTAATATCAAAAAATTCAGAAATAAATTTTGCAAAAACACAAAAAAGAGGAATTAAAAAAAACAACATTATTTATTATGTTGAAAATGACTTACAAACAATATCTGCCTACAAAAGAAGCAAATTGAAATGGCAAACCAATGTAATTTCTGTTTGCGGAAAACCAAAAGTAGGGAATCCTGAAATAAGATATGTAGGATACAATACAGACAAACTACTTATTGTAATGGGAAAACACAATTTTGCAGAAATAGACATCAATAGTGGCATGACAAAACTTATTGGTTAAGATTGACAAACGATATTTTATCTAACTGTCTACTATTTATCTAATGGAAACCCAATAGTTTGAAATTGCAATATGGCAACCTAATCGCGTAGTTATACTCAACGATTGCGCGGAAATTTTTCCGTGCCAAGAAAGGGATCCTATAAAAGTATATAAAAGCAAAACCTCGCAATTTGCGAGGTTTTTTATTGTACTAAACTTATTTTAGTATACTTTATAAAATGGTTAACTGTTGTAAGTAAGCAACAGCATTTCACAGATATTGAACAATGTTAGTAAAGAATACTTCAAAAAACAACGGGGCTATTTACTGATTAGTTTTTCAAGTCTCACCATCATTTCATCTTTCTCTTTCAACATACGCTCGTATAACGCAATTTTTTCTTCGTGAAGCTTTAAAATTTCTTGCAATGGATTAACATTATAAGTACCACCAGAATTACCGATGAATGCTTCATCATGAAAAGTATTAGAAATAATATTTATC
This sequence comes from uncultured Flavobacterium sp., assembly GCA_963513545.1. Classification (GTDB taxonomy): domain Bacteria; phylum Bacteroidota; class Bacteroidia; order Flavobacteriales; family Flavobacteriaceae; genus Flavobacterium. The sequence continues at coordinate 189 of CAUPQW010000009.1, read as the reverse complement.
GCCTGCTCCTCATCAAAATTCTGAAAAGCTTCAACAGGAATTTTCAATACAGCTGAAATTTGTTTTAGCAAACTGTCTTCAATTACATCTTTTTGCTCCAGCATAGAAATTTTCTTTTGGTTCCAGTCTTTACCCAGATCATAAGCCAATGCTTCCTGCTTTATGTTAAGCATTTCTCTAAAACGTTTT
>CAUPQW010000008.1:0-285779 GCA_963513545.1 uncultured Flavobacterium sp. | reverse complement strand
GTAGCTGAAAAAACATTTACAGCAGGAAAACAAAATTCGTTCAATTCTTCTTCTAATAATCAAACGTTACAAACTGAAAAGAGAAATGAAAATCAGGCCGTAGCTGAAAAAACATTTACAGCAGGAAAACAAAACTCTTTCAATTCTTTTTCAAATAATCAGGTACCAAACTCTATTTTTGAAGAAAAATTAGTTTCAAAAAACAATGCTGTCACTGGTTTAAACTCTTCTAATTTAATTTCAGAAAAGAAACAAAATAACACAAAAGAAGTTTCAAACGAAGCCTTACCAACAAAAACAATTATTGCTGAAAATAATCAAAAGAAAAATTCTGAATATACTAATTCGTTAACCAAAGTGGATTCTCTTCAATTAGTAGAATTACAAAATTTAGAAAAGGGAATTGTAGAGGTTAAAACTGAAAAAGATAAAGAAAGTAAATCTATTCCTAATTCTGAAAAATGGTCATTGGACGTTTTTGCAGGAGTTGCAAATTCTCAAAATTACGGTAAGCAAAAGACTTTAGGAAATGTTAACGAATCCAAACAAACGAACGCATACGGAGTAAAGACAAATTACAAACTCAATAAAAAATGGGCTGTAAGTTCTGGTTTAAAAATTAATGAATTAGGTCAAAGTATCGCTAATGTTTCTTATTACCAAACATCTGAAACAGCTTCATACCCTGCAATAAGTGACTATTTAATTCAGAGTCCTGCAGTAGTTGCACCAAAGATAACAACGAACTCCAGCTATGTTTTTGTTTCAAAAAACACTCAAAACGCTTTAAAAAGCGATAATACAGAAAATGGGAATATCGAACAGAGTTTAAAATATATTGAGATGCCCCTTGAAGTTTCTTATTCGATTTTTAATAAAAACAAAACCAGTTTAAGTTTAAATACAGGTGGTTTTGTAGGGAAATTAATTTCAAATAATGTGACCTTAAACGGAGATTCAATAGGTGATAATTTAAATGCCAGTGACTTTGTTTATGGAACCTTACTAAGCAGTACTTTACAATATCGTTTATACAAAAAGACAAATGTTTTTGTTCAGCCTGGTATGAATTACTACATCAATCCATTAACCAAACAAACTTTTAATCAATTTCAGTGGGCATTTAATTTTGGTTTGAATGTTTCGTTTTAAATCAGGATATTAAATTATGAAAATTCCGGACAGTTGGATTAATCTGAAAACATTTCCAGATGATTTAATTTTGGCTAAAGAACTGGTTTACGATTATTGTAATTTACAATGCACACAACCTCAACCTGAAGCAGAAAGTGCTGAATATAGTGCTTATCGTTTTGAGATTAATAAAAAGACAATCTGTTACAGAGAAGCTAAAATTACGCCAACAAAGACGGGGCAATTTGTCACTTTATGGAAACGTAATATATCAGGAACCATTCAGCCCTTTGACTTTTCGGACAGAATAGATTTTGTAATTATTAGTGTGCGAAAAGAAAATAGTTTTGGGCAATTTATTTTTCCCAAAGCTGTTTTACTAGAAAAAGGGATTTTTTCTACAGCAACTAAAGAAGGCAAAAGAGCTACGAGAGTTTATCCGCCATGGGATACTACAACAAGTAAACAGGCTCAGAAAACACAACAATGGCAGTTAGAATATTTTTTAGAAATAAAAAAAGATGAAGCTATTGATTTGAAAGCTAAAAAATTACGGGATAAAATGAGTCGGTTATTATTTCAAATTTAACTTGATGCTTTTTTAACAAATTATTTTCCGGCAAGGTCTTTTTTTGATATTGCAGGTATGTATTATTCTCAAATAGGAAGATATGAAGAAAAAGGGGCAACACCTTCTGCCAATATTATAGCAAAGATTTCTAATGCGCTAGGTGTATCTTCTGATTTTTTAATGAGTGAAGTTCTGATGATTTAGCAGATAGTTCGATAACAGATAAAGAACTGTTTAACCAATTTAAAGCCATCGAAAAAATACAGGAAAATGATAGATCTGTCATTAAAATTCTAATTGATGCCTTTATCACAAAAAAGAAAATTCAGCAATTAGCGCAATAAAAAGCTTCGCTATAAACACAAAAGCCTAGCAATTTGCTAGTTTTTTGTGTTTATCCTTTGTGGGTACGAGTGAGACACTCGCACTAGCCGTTGTAATTATTTCTGCTCGGACCAGCTGGGCTAGCATCTTTGCTCATTTTAGTTCTTTTTAAGGCAATATTAAAACAATAAAGAAGAGCATTACTGCTCTTCTTTATCTTATTTTTTGCTAATAATTCTATTTCAACATGTTAGAAATTTAAATTCTCATATCACTAACTCTGAAACACTACCAATCTGAGATGCTACCCATTGTTTTTACTGTAAATTTCAAGAAAAACAGCTAAAAACCAAAGAAAGCCAATAAAAGCAATACTAATTCCAAAAACTTTTCTTTTAAATTTAAAAAATTCGACTAAACCCAATAATATTAATAATGGAAAACTTAACCAAACTTGTATATAATAATGATATGGTATTAAAGGTAAATTTTTTAAATTAATATAAGTTTTACCTACATAAACTATAATTGGATACAAAAGAATACAACATAAAAAAACAATAATAAACTCAATAACATTTTTTACTAATCTCATAACTTTAAATTAATTATTTAATTCTTTTAGAATTTGTTGAATCACAGCTTTAAAGGCTACCTCATCAATTTTTCCATGTTCATTTGTAATTTTAGTTAAATCGACATTAACTCCATTTGTATTACTTTTTTTCTCTTTTTTATTTTCCGCTCCATGAGAACCTATTGCAGATGGATTAGTTTGAAAAATATTAATATATTTTTTAACATTTGAAGAAACAGTTCTATTAATATCATCAGACTCAGGACCAGCAGCCGTGTCAACAGTAACAAGTAAATCAATATTAATTTTATTTTTCCTCAATCTACTAGCAAGATGTGAAGCTAAAACACCTCCATAACTATACCCTTCTATTATGATCTTACCACCTTCTACATCTTGTCCTTTATCCTTGTTATAATTTGAAAGAATATAATCATATGCGCCTTGTGTTGCATCATCAAGACTTTCAGAATCTGAAAGACTCGTTCCCCAATATTTAGAAACAAAAGACTCAACCTTTCCTCCCTTAGAATTACTATATAAAGATTGTAAATTTCTTTGAATTGCTAAAGCTCCACCTTTATCGTTATTCTTAAAAATATCTCCACCACCAAAAACAACTACTACATCTCCTGGGTCTTTTCCTTTAATATCTATGTATTTTACAGGATTATTAAAAACATATGAATATGGACTTATAGATTCATATTTTTCAATATGTGGATCAATGTTTATCCATCGCCCTAATGCAGGGTCATAATTACGTGCTCCATAATCATACATGTTAAGACCCAGCTCGTCCTGCAGTTCTTTTCCATTGTATTTATACTTTAGTGCAGAGTTGGTAGAATTGACTACATTATTATCTTTGTGCTTTAAACCAAAAGGATAATAACTATTTTCTTCTAAAATCTGTAAAGATGGTGTGGATGTTTGACTTATGTCTTTATAACTTAATCGTACATTGCCTAAATGATCTTTGTATTGGTAAATATAATTAAAAGTCCCTGTATTATATTCTACATATCCTTCAGGATGTGTAAAAAACCTCAAAATATTGTTTTCATACTGAAATCCTCCGGCATAATCTGTTGTAATTCCTGAACTTACAATCTTACGCTGTTTTATACCTGAAGCATCATAAATATAATCAATCGTTGCTCCAGTATTAAAAGTTATTCTAGCTGGAAGGTTGAGATGGTTATAAGTAATTCCGTCAGTTGAAGATGTTCCTATTCCTTTATTATAATCTCTGGTCATATTTCCATTGGCATCATACATGTAATCATTACCAGTATTAGTTCCGTCTTTAAACCCTTGATCACCATAAGTTGAACTTTTATAGTTATCATCCACTTTCATTAATCTATTTCCTTTGTCATATGTGTAAGTTAAATTGTCAATAGGAATTGATAAAGTAGTATCATCCGGTTTTTCAATATATAACGGAATAAGCTTAATATATTTCCATTGCGATCATAATTGTTGACAGTTTCGTTAAATTTATAGTTCCCATAATCATGATTTTGAGAATAGTTCGCTTTTTTAATCCTATTTAATGCATCATAGGTATAATCGTAGGTTTTCATAGTGGTATTGGTCTTCCAATAAGTCTCACTAATGTTCCCATTATATAATTTTTTCGCTCTAGAAGAAGGTTTATTATAATTTATCTGAAAACCAAATAAATCACCGGATCCTAATGTTAAAGCAAGATAATTTGTGTCACTATCATTTATTCCTTTCAGCCAGCCACGAATATTATAGGTATAATCAATTATTTGTAAACGATTTTGAGTTGATTTCCCGCCAACTTTTTTCTGAATAAGCTGACCGAGTTCATCATACGCATTCTCTAGAATTACTTCAGGTGCTGCAGTTCCATTAATTGATTGTGTTTGTTTAGTAAGTCTCTCGGCGTGATCATAGATAAAGGTATCCACTATAGAAGTAGCAATACTATTTCGAAGGTGCTCATATTTGATTTCCAATATTTTACCTATAAAATCCAATTGTTTTTTTACTGTGCTGGTAGTGCTCAGATAGTCGTTTTTGCTGTAGTTGTAAATAGCTCTGCCTTTTTCATCATAATAGATAAGGCTGGTGATCCAGCTGGAAGTCCCTAAAATACGGACTTTACTTCCTGTAGCCAGACCCTTTGCATTGGTAATGGGTATGATACCATATGAGGTGACAGAATTACCACCGTTTAAATCAAAATCATAGTTATCGTAGTAATTAATGGTGAACAGATCAATATCATTTGCATTGGGAAAAGCAGTATTGCTGTAATATATAACAGTGTTATTTATGGTGTTTACTGCCTGTTTCGTTTCCGATAATGTCGTACTGGTATCTGCCAACAGTTGGATATCTGCACGTGTTTTCTTTAAGGTATTTGTATATTCGCCGGTATAGACTGGTCTGCTAAACACATCGTATTTGGTAAACAGCCATTTATTGGAAGCTTTTAAATTGGCATCCTGTGTTAAAATAGGTCTGTCGAGTTTATCATATATAATGTATTCCCATTCTTTGCCAGGAAGCTTCTTTTCTACAAGCCGGTTGCGATTGTCATATCTGTATTGATAAATCAAATCATTAAAAGTTTGCCTGTCCAGAAAAGGGATAGTAAAGTTGTTTTGGTAATCGGCAAGATCTATGGAAAAATGTGTTTGAGAATAATTGCTTGCATTCGTATATACAATAGAACCAGTGGAATCAAAATACAAATCTCCATCCCGAATATAAGCAGTACCTGCAACGATGGGCTCTCCCTTTAGGTTATACATCATAATATCTCCTAAAATCATATTGGGCAATGCGGGGGTAAAATTTAAGTCTGCTATTTTACCGCTTTTTAAAATTTCCTCAAAAAAATATTCTGCATAAAAATAACATTCTAATTTTCCGTTAGATTCATACATGGAAATTTCACTAAAATAGCCGTCGTTTATAAAAAAGTTTGCCCCGTCAGTATAATTATCTAGATAAATCTCCTGGTTTTGAAACTGCTGTCCAATATTACTGTATGTAGTAGTTTTGGGAGGTAATACATAAGTAAGATTGCCAAAATCGTCATATACATAATAGGTATCATGCCATTTATTTGCATCGAAAGTTCGTTTTAAAACAATACGCCCCTCTTTGTCTTTAAACTCTTGCGTAGTATGATCATCAGGATAGGCTTGATTAAGCGTCCAGTTCTCATCTTTGGTAATTGTTTTATATAATTGTGAGGAATCATAAATGCCTTCATCTTCCAAATAAGGGTTCTCTGTATTTCCTGCAATAAAAGAAACACCAAAACGCCTTACCTTGTCTGTATCGGTATTCGTTTGGTAATCAAACCTTATCTCATGGCCATTACCTAATTTCCAGTCCTCACCCGGAGCTGCTTGTTTTAAAACCCTGTTAAGCGGCGAGGCTTCAAATTCTTTTTGAGAAAAAGGGTTAGTGGTGTTTTCGTATTTCGCCGTATTATAAAATGTGCCAACCTCCGTGAGTGCGGTAGTTTTATAATCGAGTGAAGCAGCTACAGTGGGCACATAAGGTAGATAGTCTTTTGCCTGACGTCCAAAAGCATCATATTCTATAGGGGTCACGATATCTTTTCCTGTACTGGATTGCTGGTGGGCAACTTGCTGGACAGGACGCCCCAAACCATCAAAATAAGTGATATTTTGACTGGCTTGCAACGCTGTAGGGGTTGTGATACTGGTTGTTGATTCTACTTTGTAAGTAGTGGTTTTTATATAATTCTCTGTTTGGCTTTGGCTCAAGAGCAAAACTGGAAATAATACAAATACCAATAGTGTGAAATTTTTCATGATTCTTTGATTAATTTTTATAATGGTATTCGTTTTCTGAAAGTATATTTCCGTCCTTATCTTTTATAAATTCAAGCCTGCCAAAATTATCATAAGAATACGTTGTGGTATATCCCTTAGGATCTGTAGTGGTACTTACACCTACAAGAGGAATATAAGTATAGGTGGTTACCATAGCAGCTGGAAGACTTGTTCTGATTTTATTTAAAACAGTAATCATTGTTGCCTGATCATAAGTTCCATTTTTAATATTGTTTAATTCTGCTGCTGTTAAAATCCCTTCAACAGCAGATAGAGAACTATTTTTAACTTCTGCTACAGGATATTGTTCTTTATACCCCCAAAGATATACAATCGTAATACCATCAGCTTGTTTATATTCAGTAAGGTTTCCGTATTTTCCATAACCTATAAAATCTATCTTTTTTTCATAAATTACTGAACCACCTTTTATGGTTTTAATGTTTTTAGGCAAATACATGTTTTTAGAAACATTATTTTCATCCAGATAAGACCTGATTTCAAAATTATTAATAGTTCCTTGTACTACATTTCCATCAACAGTAGTTTCAGATTGAATCACAGGGTTAACAAGATTAGCTGCTATTATGCTTGAGATAGTTGTTGCTGGAGTTTCATCTATACCTGATTGTAAATCTTGTGGATATTTGTTTTTGGATATTATTGTTTCCCCATTACTGTTAGTAGTTGTTGTTTTTGTTAATTTTTTATGCAAAACATTTTCAAAGTCATAATTTGTTGTTGTAATGACAGGATTCTGTCCATTAAGATCATAAACTGTTTCTATAGTCTTTTCAGGATGCCACCATTCAGAGTAAATTCTATAATAATTTATAAATCTATTAGGTTCCGGTTGAAAACTAGGAGGGTTTTTTAACAGAGTTCTGACATTAATTCCTTTAATCATTTTTGATGAAGGTTCATCTTTTACATATTTATTTTCAATGGATTTTAAAAGAATATCATTAGTATTAAAATATTCCTCCTTTATTAAATCACCATTATCCATATGAGTTATTACAGGCATACCCGGAACATCATAAAATCCACTGTCATCAGGATTATTTGAATAAGTGTACGTAGCTCTTCCCATCTTATTTCCTAATTGATCTTCATCTGAAACAGATACCTGTGTATAGCCTACATGATTTCCCTGTGCAGATGAACTCAACGGGGTATTATTGTCAGAAGAACGTACAATTACTTTTGTCCAATCGTTACCAAAAGATATATTATATGGATCATAATAATTTCGATTTCCCCCATCTAAATAAAAATGCTGAATATCACTCATTGCAATTCCTGAAGTCCAAGTGTTTGGATGAAAATTATACTCATAAACTCTGCTCAATTTCACTTTTCCATCTGTATCTAAACTTTCCTGTTTTGCGATTCTTAACCCTCCGCCAATTATTGTGCCTGTTCTAAATGTCTCAGCAAACTTAACAGTCATAAAAATTGTTACCGAACCTGTTGGAGCTTTAGTATTTGCTTTAATTGAATAACTACCTGGTGGCAAAACCAACTGTATGTTTGAATTAAAATTACTTATGTTTGGATTAAAACGAATTACATCAATATTACGACCATTAGCTTGTATTAGGGCTTTAACATTTGCCAATGTGCTTGCAGATCCAGAAGTCGTAATTCTGCAATCAATTTTAACAATAGTATATTCGCTTAAATTAAAACTGCTTATTTCATCATCTGCGGTATCTCCATCGTGCCATACTGAATATGATCTGTACTCATATTTTAAAGGATCCTGATCAATGTTTGGATCATAGCTATTTGGCTCGTAAGTAAATCTCGTACTTCCTCCTGTGGGATAAGTAATTTTGTTCAAAATCCCTGCCTGCATTTGTACTTCATCAGCTTCTCTATTAGCACCATTTAAAAAAGGAAAATAAGTAGAGCCAATTGTTGGGCTAACAATTGCCTGAAAAGGCAAAAAACTTTGGTACTTCTTTTTATATTCATTTGCATTCTCACTTTGTATTATAACAGTATTGCGTATATAATCATATGCAGGAGAATCATTCTTATATAGCTTTTGTGTTACATCTTCGTAATATTGGATATGATCATTATCAAATCCATTATGGTATCCCCAATGATCAACATTAGCAGAAGTCTTGGCTGGAAGGATAACTGAATTATACGTAAAAGTGAAGGGTTGATTTTTTTTGTATGCATTAGACGACTTATCATAAAATAATTCCTGTACAGTATTTAATTTGAGTCTCCAATAATTTTCTTTATTTTTCCCTACGATATTTTCGTTAAAATATGAATAATCAAATGCTACTTTTTTAACTGATTCTCCATTTAAATCAAATACTTCAATAGAATTTAATTTTTGAGATTTTGGAGATAGCGTTCCAAAATGATTATTTTGACGAAGGTCTTCTCTATCACTTGTAGTGAAATCAATGTACCCATTTTTAAATGTTATTTTTTTTAAGTTTATATCTGAAGCCGATGACATGCCAACAGATATGTTGTATTTCTTTTCTGAAAAACTCCCATACCACAAATTTTCATTTTCAAAAGGTCTGATAAGAGTATTACCATAATAACTCTCTTGTTCATAAAAATTTAATTGCGTTATACTCCGGCGTCCTAATGCATCATCATATTCGAAATTTAATATATCACCTTTCGGAGTGATTATTTTATTAATATACCAAGCTGATATATATTCATCGAAATTAACATTGGGATCTAATCTGGAAAATCTCTCTTCACGTTCCTGATGATTTACCAGATAAGATGCTGCACCATTATTATCAGAAGCACTATAACTACGTGACACCTCTGTCACGTTAAAATAGTACTTCCAGCCATTACCATCAGTCACTTCCCACTCTTTTTTATCTGAATCATAGACAAATGTAGTATTTGTTTGTTTTAAAGGTATGCCTTTGATTTTGTTCGTACCCGACTGCTTTTTATCGAAAATCATTTTTCCTGATTCTCCTAAAAAATTATAATAAAACATATCTGGCTTTCCATCTCTTAACCCCATTTGAATTTCTCTATAGTCATAAAAATATTGCCATGTATCTCCATAAATGGCAATATCACTTTGTGTAGAAGGCAATTCATTAACTATAGTATATCCATAAAAAGGTTTTAAGTCATCTACACCATTTACTGACCTTGAAATAACACCACCTGCGTTTAATGCCCAGCCCAAACCGACATTACTTGCTTCCTGAGAGACCTTTACACCAGAAGCATGATAACTTAATGAAATAGGTAATTCTATCTCACCTGATTTTATTTCATACAGAGGTATAGATATGTTGGGAACTCCAGTGTAATTATTCGTTGGAACATTTGCATATTGCGCCAGAGCAGAAGCATTAGGTGACGGCGGCATGACTTTTGGTGCGTTTTGTGAAAAAACAATACTTAAGCTGAGGAGTGGCAAAATTTTTGAAAGTATCTGTCTTTTCATATGATTTGTTATATTATTTTTTTATTTAGTTATAAATATTCACCCAATATTAGTACATTATTTCTTGTTTAATATTTACATCAGATTAACTAATTATTACTAAAATAAAAACATATAATATGCTATGCAAAAATGGAAGCAAGAATAAATATGCATCTTTTATCTTCATTTTATCCTCTGAAACTGTGCCAAAAAAGCATATTGTAGAATAACATCATTATGGCAACTTTACCCCTTTAGCAATCATTATTAATCTCTTTTGACCTTTTAAAAAATTTTCAATTTTAATCATGTTTTTATAGTGATTTAGATTATAAAAAACAGGCAGCTCAATCGAACTGCCTGTTTTAGTTTTATTATTTGTCGTTTTATTATTTTATAATCTTTCCTTTACACACTACTTTATTATTTTCTGTCAAAGTATAAATATAAATTCCTTTTTGTAAATGACTTAATGGAATTGATGTTGTTGTTATATCCTGACCAGCTGTAACATTCGACGGATTGTTTACCAAACGTCCGTTAAGATCATAGATTCTAAATTTCAGATTCCTATCTATATTGCTTTTCACAGAAATATTCAAAACATCTGTTGCCGGGTTAGGAAATGCTTTAACTGTAAAACCGTTATTGGTTTCAAAATCAATTGTAGCCAGATTGTCTTCTTTCAAGTCAAAACGGGCAATAACTGGTCCATGGTCAGAAGTGTTCGTTGTATAGTTTGCAATGTCTGTACGCGGATCATACACAGCAATAGAATTTGCAATATATTCATCTGTCAATTCATTAGAAATGATAATGTGATCTAAAAACCCGCCAGAACTTAAAAAACTATAAGCACCTGCCTGACTGATTCCTAAAGTTAGCGCACTATAATTACTGGTATCATTAACAAACGATTCGTAAGATGAAGGATTTGGAGTGATAACAGAGGCTTTTACATCATCATTAAAATCTCCCAAAATTATCAAATTAGAGTTTGGATAATGAACATCCAGACTGTCTTTCAAAAATTGAGCATCATATTTACGCATATTATATCTCCCTATATCTGTTCCGCTATTTGCACGGGCATGAAGATCAATCAGGTTAATCTCTTTTGTAACTCCGCCAATATTAGTTTCTATTTGAACCAGATACGGCAAACGTCCTGAAGAGAAAAAACTATCATCATTCCCGCCCGGATAATTAGGCAACGTTACTGTATTAGCACGCACATCATCATACAATTCTTTGAACATTACACGTGTCTTTTTTACAGTTGTCGTTTGTGTATTATAAAGAACTACTAATTTTTGAGGAGGAAAATTCGGATCAGGAGCATTAAATGAATACGACCATGATGTAGAAATTGATTTATCAAATGTTTTTCCGTTGATATTTATTTGTTTAATCAATTCATCAATTGACGGATCATCGGATACTTCCTGAACCACATAAACATCTGCATTCAGTTTGTTCATTACTTTTGCCACATTTTCGATTTGCAAGGCATCATCTGTTGGGCCAAATTCTACATTATCAGTTCCTTTTACATCGGTACCAAAAAATTCTAAATTATAAGTTACCACATCAAAAGTTTCTGCTTTTGGAAGTGAAGAACCCGTTAAAGAACCTATCTGTTTGTTTAATGAAGTTCCTGTAACTGTTAGCGGGCCGGCAATTTTAAATTCTTTTACAGTCGGCGCAAATCTCGCATACAATGTTTTTCCTGCAAAAGCATCGGCTTCTGTCAAAATAATGCTATTTTGGAATAAACTATTATCTACAGATATCTGATAATCTGCAGGTGCAGTGATCGTTACATCTCCATATCCTTTGGCTTTAAAAGCAAAAGATTGTGAAGCCGAAATGGTGTTTTGATCTACTGTACCAAAATCTAAAACAGGGTTTGAAGCTACATAACCTGATTCGTTTACAATAGCGTAATCATCAAACGACCACTCTGAAGCATTTCCTGTACCACCGCCTATTGCTGTCTCATAAACCCATGCTACATAAGTATGACTAGTTTTAAAAGCTGATAAATCAATATATTGAGATTGAACATAGGATCCTGTTGTAGTTGGAAAACTGCCATCAATTTCTGTCCATACTGCAGTTTCTGGGCTGCTTACTCCATCGTAATTCGTAGAAACCATTAATTTTAAAGCTGGCCCTGGATAGAACTTACGAGAATAAAAAGATAATAATGGTAATTTGTCAAAAGTATCTAAACGCAATTTTGGGGAAATCAACCAGTCTTTACTTGCTCCGCTGTCCGAATATCCATTCATAAGAACCGCTCCGGTTCCAGAATTTACATTTCTTGCTGTTGTGGTGAATGTCCATTTGTTAGCAGCTCCTGCTACATCATATTGTGTCCAGCCACTGTTGCTTAACACATTTGGATCATCAAAATTTTGAACGTATGGATTGATTCCTCTTCCTGCTAAAGATAAATTTTTAATAACAGAAGTAGATTCATGTGTAATCTGTCCTGTAAAAGCACCCACTAAATTTGGATTAAATCTTACGTAAACCGTCTGTGAAGCATTTGAAGCAAAATCAACGGCAGTATAAGTAAGTGTTGAAACAAATATTACATTATCTTTTGAGATCGAAAAATTTGATGTTACGCTAACCACTAAATCACTCAGAAGATCTGTTGCCTGAATTTGATAACTTTTAGATGCTGATTCTATATTTAATTCATTAAAACCTAAATCAAGAGCACCTACAGAAGTTGTTACTACTGGTAATGCAGTTGTAGCCGTTATAACATCTACTTTATTTACTGCTGTTTGTAAATTTCCATATTCATCTTCAGAAACAGAAAATACAGTATAGGCAGTTGACAGCGTTAAACCAGCAATGTTTTTAGTATAAGCCAATGCAGGATCAGCTATAGTTAAAGATCCTGCTTGTAAAGCTGCAGTTCCGTTTGCATCTAATCCTGATTTTACCTGAGAAGGAGTTGGTGCTGTGCTTCCGCCAGTAAGCAAAACATAATAGGTTTTTCCGATTTCATTCAACTTATCAGAAAAATCAAAATGGGTTGAGGATATATTAGCAGATTTTGGAAATCCTGTTTCGTTTACCGGCCCTGTATGATCGCTGTTTATATCAATATTGTCAATCGCAAAAGAAGGACGAGAACCAGAACCTGAAAGTTGTCTTGCAATCCATCTAAGCTGCACAACTGGCTGATTATCACAATCTGAAGGCAATGTTACTTTTATAACTTGAGGATTTTGAGCCGAAGTATCTCCAGCTCCTATTTTTTGAGTTGAATTATTGACATAAACAGTAGTTGGCAAAGTTGTGAATGCTGCTGTTGTTCCGACTCTGTATTGTAATACGAACTCATTAATTCTAGTTGTTGCCGGGCTTCCTACCCCTGTTGGATTACGAATCACCATCGCATCATATTGCACTTGAATTCCGTACAAATTAGTAGTTTCTAATGCAAGACCAATTGCCTGATCAAGGAAGCTTCCCGCATTTAAAATTCCTATTTTGTCATTAAAATTATAAACATCTCCAGAAGTAGAACTAGCAGAACCTGCAGTTAAACCTTTATTTCCCGCTATAGTACCTGAGGTTGTAAAATTTGATGGAGTTGGTAAACTTGAAGGAGTGCTCGCAGACCAACCTTGAATTCCTAAAGGAAAAGTTGTTCCTAAGCCTGTAAAATTCTGCTTATAGGGAAGTTTCCGTGCATCCGGCATTGTCTGGGCAATTACACTTAAAGAAAAGCAATAAAAAAAACTTAAAAAAACCATTAAATGGCGTGCAGCGTAAAAATTTTTCATAGTTTAAATATTAGAGTATTTAGAAGCTAAAATTATATCCTTTAAAGTTAAGAGAATATTATAAAACCATAAACTTAAATACACTAAACTTATAAACATTTCACATCAATAGCTAAAAAAAAACCCAACTATTTAAATTATTCATAACCTTTCTTCAATTGAAATGATGATATTATTTTTAACACCGCTATTTTTTTTCAAACAAAAACACTCTAAACATAAAGCTATACCTACAATTATACTTCAAATCAGTAAAGCAAAAAAGACTGAATAAAAACCAGTCAGCCTTTTGTATTGTACAATGAAAGAATTTTAAAAAACTTATGTTTTAATTTTCTTCATCCAATTTCATATTTCCTCTGTCTTCATGACTTTCCGGATTTGAATTAGGATAACGATTTGGTGTAATATCTGAATTCCGATCTTTATTTTCGACTGTTTTCTTTGCCTCTTCGTCTGATGAAACACCACGATTTATATTGGCATTATTCCGGTTTACGTTATCGCTGTCATTTCTAATTTCCTCATTTTCATTTCGTGCTCTTTCGACAACAGTTTCATTTCCATTCTTATCCGTAACAACTTCTCTTTTTAAATTTGCATCCTCAGATTTACCGTCGTGCGAAATGTTTTTTCCTTTCGATTCGTCTATATTTTTTTGCACTCCATTTATCTTTTTAGAGCCTAAATTATTAGTTTCCATATCAATATCATTTAAAATTACTATTATAATATTACGAATTCTAAATTTTAAAACTAAATGGTTTAACATTGCCTTTAGTTTATTGTTCGATAATTTTTAATGAAGACGAAACAAACTATCTTTGCAAAAAATTAAATATGCACCGACATTTCATTCTTTTTAAACCTTACGGCTACCTCAGCCAATTTATTTATGAATTAAAAAGAAAGAAAAAGCTTTTAGGTGAATTGCATGATTTTCCGGAAGGGACAATGGCAATTGGAAGGCTCGATGAAGACTCTGAAGGTTTGCTTTTGCTGACTACAGACGGAAAAGTCAGCGAACAGATAAGAAGTAAAAAAGTAGACAAAGAATATTACGTTCAGGTTGACGGAATTATAACTCCCGAAGCAATTGAACAATTGCAGCAAGGTGTAGAAATTGGTTTTGAAGGAGGAAAATACAAAACAAAACCCTGTACCGCTTTTATCGTTACCGAAATTCCTGATTTTGGTCCAAGAGCCAAAAAGATCAGGGACGAGCGTCATGGTCCAACCTCATGGGCTTCGATAACAGTTAATGAAGGAAAATTTCGTCAGGTTCGAAAAATGACTGCCGCAGTTGGTTTTCCTACTTTAAGACTTGTACGTGTTCGCATAGGAAATGTATATTTGCAAAACTTAAAAGCGGGTGAAGTTCGTGAGGTCGATCAATTGGAGAATTAGATGATGTGGCAATTAGTCAATTAGATAATTCCAAAAAAACTTATCACTTATAACTCATAACTCAAAAAAACATGTTAAACGTTGTTCTCGTAGAACCGGAAATACCAAACAATACCGGAAATATTGGCCGCTTGTGTGTAGGCACAGAAAGCAGACTGCATTTAATTCATCCTTTTGGATTTGTAATTAATGATAAAAATCTAAAACGTTCCGGCTTAGATTATTGGGTTCACCTTGACGTAACCGAATATCAAAATGCTGAAGAATGGATTGAGCAGATTCCGGATCAATCCCGTGTGTTTTTAATGAGTTCACATTCTGATAAATCGTATTTGGAAAATGAATTTCAGGACGGTGACTGGCTGGTATTCGGGAAAGAAAGTGTTGGTTTGAGTAAGGAGTTTATGGCAAGATTCGAAAATCATTTGACTATTCCGATGTCTCCGTTTATTCGCAGTTTTAATATTGCAAATTCAGTTGCTTTTGTGGTTGGGGAAGCTAAGAGGCAGATTACTCTAAAAAGATAATTATGAGACCTTTAATTGATGTAAACAATTTAAGTTATTCAAAAGAAAAATTAATTTATTATTCTCAAACTACTCTTGTTTCCTGGATTTTAGTCGCAATAGGACTTTTAATCTATGCTATCTATTCATTGATAATTGACAGGAGTTTCATGGCGCCAGTTTTATTATTGCCGCTTATTTTTTTTATAGGTTACCACTCTTTCAAATTATTTAAAAAAATTGATGAAGTACAGTTTAGAATTAATTCGGAAGGGATTCAGTATAGAAATGAAGCACTTATTTCTTGGAGCAATATTAAAAGCGAAAGAGTTGAAACAAAAGGATCAGGCAAGCATAGTCGCGATTTTTTCATTTATTATATTGTAGATCAAGATAAGGTTATAAACTACAATATAAGTAATTTAAATACGGACAAACACGAACTTCAACAAACTATCAAAATTCATAAAAACAGATATATCAGAGAGAATAATCTTTAATTCACAATAAACTTCCCTTTCTCAGCATCAAAAACAATATGTTCGTCTTTAAATAAAGCAGAGAAACTTCCTTTTGAAATTAAATTACAAGGTTCGTCCTGAACTACCATTTCCGGAGTCATGATAATCATTTCGTCGCTTAACTGAATTGCCAGATCAATGTCGTGTGTTGAAAACAAAATGCATTTTTGAGTTTCCTGTGTTAGCTTTTTCAGCAATTTGAACAGTGAGACTTTATGCAGTAAATCGAGATGTGTTGTAGGTTCATCTAGAATAATCAGTGGTGTGTCCTGTGCCAGAGCTCTTGCGATTAAAACTTTTTGCAATTGTCCGTCGCTTATCTCAAAATGCCTTTTTGAAGCCAAATGCTCAATTTGTGTCAACTGCATTGCCTGCCTTACTTTCTCAGTATCAGTTTCTGTTAAAGTTCCTACCCAATTGGTATAAGGCTGGCGGCCCAAAGCAACCAGTTCAAATACGGAAAGATTGCTTGGAGGCAGTTTTTCAGTTAAAACCAAACTTAAGCTTTGTGCTAAATCTAATGGTTTGTAGGTATTTATATTTTTATCTTTCAGAAAAACACTCCCTGCCAATGGAGATTGAATTCCGGTGATTGTTCTCAGTAAAGTTGATTTGCCAATTCCGTTTGCACCTATTAAAGCAATGAGTTTTCCTGAATCAAAAGTCAAATTTAAATCCTCTGCAATAGTCACAGTTCCTTTCCTGGACTTATAGCCAATACTTAAATTTGAAGTTGAGAGGATGGTGTTAATTTTTGTCATTGATTTAAATTAATTACTTAAAATTCCTTTTTCGTACCAATAACCAAATCACAACCGGTGCCCCAATTATAGACGTAATAGCATTTATTGGAAGCGTCACATCAAAACCGGGCATTTGAGAAACTATATCACAGAATAGCACGATAATAGCTCCAAAAAGCAAAGTACTCCAAAACAAAATCATATGATTACTGGTTTGGAAAGTCAGTTTTGCAATATGCGGAACTGCAAGACCAATAAAAGCAATCGGACCTGCAAAAGCAGTGATACTTCCGGCTAGAATACTGGTCGCAAAAATGATTATTAATCTGGCTTTTTTGAAATTCAACCCCATGCTTTTCGCATAATTTTCTCCCAGTAGCAAAGCGTTCAAAGGTTTGATACTGCATGCACTTAAAACTAAGCCAAAAGACACACTAATAGCTAAAACAATGATTGATTTCCATGAAAGGTTTCCAAGATTTCCTAAGGACCAAAAAGTAAATTTCTGAAGCTGTTCAGCAGTACTAAAATAGGTCAAAACACTTACGATTGCCGTGGTAAAGCTTCCAAACATTAATCCAACAATCAAAATTGCCATTGTATCTCGTAATCGCTGTGAAACTAACAAAACCAAGAGTAAAACGAGTGTGCTTCCTAAAGTCGAAGCCAAAACAATTCCGTATGATGATAATGCAATTATTTTCAAAAAGGACGGCAAAAAGCCTGCCCCCAGAATCACAAAAGCTACACCCAAACTTGCACCTGAACTTAATCCTAAAACATAAGGTCCTGCAAGCGGATTTCTAAATAAAGTCTGCATCAGCAAACCGCTTATTGAAAGTCCCGTTCCAACTAAAATGGCTGTAATGGCTTTTGGCAAACGATAGTTAATAATGATATATTCCCAAGTCGATTTACTAGCCTCATCTCCCGTTAAACTTGCATAAACATCTTTAAACGGAATATTCACCGAACCCAAACTAATACTTGCAAAAAACATCAGAAGAAGTCCTAAAGCTAAAATGCTAAATAAAATCGTATTTCTTTTTCTGTTCGGCAATTTAGTTCAGTTTAGTTGCAAAAGTAAACTCATAACCCGGCAATAAATCCGGATGAAAAATTTTAATATAATCTTTCAGAACCAAATCAGGCCTGCTTGGTGATAATTCATAATAAATAGTTCCGCCTGTGGCTCCAAACTTACTTTCTAAACAATAAACTGATTTGTTTTTAAAAGCATCAAATTCATTATAATGCGGATTTGCTTTTTGTAATTCGTCTAAAGTTTTAAAGGACCCTGAAACAATCCAGAAATTTGCGGTTTTCGCTTTATCCAAAACTTTTTCAAATGACAACCCCTGGCTTCCGGTGCCTTCTAAATCTGACCATAAATAATTGGACTGAGCATCTTTCATAAATTTGGCAACCCAACTGTTTCCTTTTGCCACATACCATACATCTTCATACATTGAACCATACAAAACAGTAGAAGCTGCAGGTTTTCCGGCTACTAATTTTTTGGCCTGATTATAGCTTGTCACAATTTTATCGAATAATTCTTTTGCTTTGTCTTCTTTTCCAAATAAGGCTCCGTAAAGTTTAATCCATTCCGCTTTGCCAAGTGGAGACTGTTCCATCCAATCAGCCTGAATTAATACATTTAAGCCACTTTTTTTCAAATTATCCAACATTGGATTATTATTGTCTACTCCAAAAGTTACAATCAAATCCGGCGACAATTCTATTAATTGTTCCATATTTAATTTTTCGTTCTGCCCCACATTTTTAACAGCACCTTTATCTATTAATGCTCTGGTTTTTTCAGAAGAAATATAATCTGTATGCGGAAAACCCGTCAGTTTGTTTTCGACATCGAGCATTTCAAGAAACGGAATATTGGTTGTTGAAGTCACCACAACTGATTCCAAAGGCACTTTAATCGTTGTATAATTCTGTAGGCTGTCAGGCACTTCAGCATTTTTTTCTTTTAAAATATATTTAAAATTTTTATTGGCTTCCGGCCAGGGATTCGAAACTGTCACAACAGAGTATCCTTCGTATTTTACAATAGAAAGTCCGGAAGCATACTCGATAGTATTTTTAGGAATTTTAGAAGTTACAATTTGATTGCTTTCATTTTTCTTACATCCTGTCAGTATAAAAAATGAGACAATAAAAATAAATTTAGAAAATAAATGTTTCATATGCATGTTATATTGTTTCAGGAAATATGGCATTATTATTGTCTGACTCCAAATAATGTCTTTATCAATAATGACAAAGGTAACGTAATTTATTATTTTTTTTATCTACCTTTATTCTTACAAATTTAGACAAACCAATTTTTAAATATTTATGAATAATATAAAAACGAAAGTTTGTTCAAGCTGTGAATCTTCCTTTAGCTGCGGAAATATTTCTCCTGAAAACAATTGCTGGTGCAATGATTTTCCTCCGATTTTTAATCTTTCAGAAGGAGGAGACTGTCTTTGTCCAGAATGTTTTAAAGAAGCATGTATCGACAAAATTGATGCCTATGTAGAAACGATCACACCTAAAAAAGCACTTAAAAACAAAGCTATATTTTTACCAAAAACTGAAAAACTAATTGAAGACATTGATTATTATATTGAAAATGGTAATTATGTTTTTAAAACCTGGTTTCATTTAAAAAGAGGAACCTGTTGCGGAAATGCCTGTCGTCATTGCCCATACTAATTTCCTAAAAACATAAATCTTACTACATTAGCAGAAATTAACATCGGCACCGATTGCGTTAGGGATAGCAGTGGAAAGCCCACAGCAAAATGAAATGAAATGGAATTTTGCGAGGACTTGAAACGAATAGCCCGACCGGAGGGAACGCCCAAAATACTCTACTTTTAAAATGATTTACTTAATTACCGGAGGCGAACGATCAGGAAAAAGCAGCTACGCTCAGACTTTAGCTTTACAGCTTTCAAATGCGCCAATTTATGTCGCTACGGCCAGAAAATGGGATGCTGATTTCCAGAACCGAATTGATCGTCATCAACAGGAACGCGATGAGCGATGGACAAATATTGAAAAAGAAAAATATTTGAATGAAATTGATTTTTCAGACAAAACAGCTTTGATTGACTGCGTAACACTCTGGCTGACCAATTTTTTTGTTGATACCAAAAATGATGTTTCATTATCACTTGAAGAAGCAAAAAGCGAATTTGAAAAAATAGCCAGTCAACCCAATACTAACCTGATTATTGTTACAAACGAAATTGGAATGGGCGTTCATGCCGATACTCATATTGGCAGAAAATTTACCGAACTGCAAGGCTGGATGAATCAGTTTCTGGCTTCAAATGCTGACGAAGTGGTTTTGATGGTTTCAGGAATTCCTGTTAAAATAAAAGGCTAGGCAAATTTCAATGGCAAATTTCAATTTCAATAACAATGGCAATTTCAAAAATCAATATCAATTAATAAACAAATTACAACATTTTAAATTCCAAATTCCAAAGCTCTGCCTTAACTTTACATAAATTCAAACATCAGGATTATTGCAATTGATTTTTGAAATTGTAATTAATATTGATTTTGACATTGTAATTGATTTTTGAAAAATGAGCAATCTGGACGATATATTAAAATCACGTCGTGATACCCGACATTTTACAGCCGATACCGTTCCTGACGAGGTGATTGAAAAAGCTTTGCAGGCCGGACATTGGGCACCTTCTGTAGGATTGACGGATGCTACGAGATATTACATCATAAAATCGGAAGAAGTAAAAAGCGCTGTTAAGAATTTGTTTTTGGATTATAATAAAAAGGCCGAAGAACTTACAGATAATCCAGAACAAAAAGAGCATTACAAATCCCTGAAACTGGAAGCGATTGAAGAAGCACCAATTGGACTTATCATTGCATACGACCGATCTGTCCTGAATCAATTTACGATTGGAACTGTTGGCAGCAATGAGGCGGTAAAATTTAGTTCGGTTTGTGCAGCGCAAAATATATGGCTCTCACTGACAGAGCAAGGATATGGGATGGGATGGGTTTCAATTTTGAATTATTATCAGTTTAAAAAAATACTTGATCTACCCGAAAACATTGAACCTCTGGGTTATTTCTGTATTGGAAAACCTGCAACCAATTACGATAATCAGCCCATGTTACAACAATTGCATTGGAAACAAAAATCTGAAACTCCGGATTGTACCGAAATTAAAAATGTTACTCTAAATCATGTGTCGGACTTTGTTTTAAAACCTCAACCTGAAACTGAAGACGAAACCAATTTCAGCAGACAGCTACAGGAAAAAATAGATTCGAAAACCAAACCGGTTGGGGCTTTGGGAACTTTGGAAACTTTAGCTTTTCAAATCGGAACAGTTTTTAAAACTTTAAATCCAAAAATAAACAATCCCAACATTGTCGTTTTTGCAGCCGATCACGGAATTGCAAATCACGGAGTCAGCGCTTATCCGCAAGATGTTACGCGCCAAATGGTGAGTAATTTTATGGAAGGCGGTGCAGCTATCAATGTTTTTTGTAAGCAGAATAATATCGAATTGTCAATCGTAGACGCTGGTGTGAACTATGATTTTCCAACAAATACTAAACTGATCAATGCTAAAATCGCAAAAGGAACCCAATCTTTTTTGCATGCACCGGCAATGAGTGAAACCGAATTGCAATTGTGTTTTGAAAAAGGAAAATCAGTTGTCGAAACCATTGCTAAAACAGGTTCTAATTGCATTGGTTTTGGCGAAATGGGAATTGGAAACACTTCGACAGCTTCTGTCCTTATGAGTGTTTTAACCGGTTTCCCTATTGAAGAATGTGTTGGAAAAGGAACAGGAGTTATTGACGAAAAATTGATTCAGAAACAAAATCTACTTAAAAAAGCAGTTGAAAATTATTCCGGTCCGGCCGAATTAATGCAGCAGCTCGCCTACTTTGGAGGTTTTGAAATCATACAAATGACAAGCGGAATGTTAACGGCTTTCGGGAACAATATGATTATTCTGGTTGATGGCTTTATTTGCAGTGTTGCCTTTTTAATTGCTTCGAAAATAAATCCTGATATTTTACAAAATGCTGTTTTCTGCCATTGCTCTGCCGAAAAAGCACATCAAAAATTATTGAATTATCTGGAGGTAAAACCAATTTTAAATTTAGATTTGCGCCTTGGAGAAGGTACCGGCTGCGCTGTTGCTTTTCCAATTTTAAAATCTGCAGAAACTTTTTTGAATGAAATGGCGAGTTTTGAAAGTGCGGGAGTGAGCAGGAAATAGTTCTGAGCTTTATTGGCAGCAATAGTTTTGAATAGACTCCTGCTTTAGCTGGAGGGAAATTATTTAGATATCAAAAGGCTTTAGCCAAACTTTTAAATACTTTGGGCTTTATTCACTAAAACTTGAATTAAATATTAAGAAATAAATTTAATTAAACTTCGACATATGTCACTAATTAAAGTTCATATTCATTTTGTTTGGAGTACTAAAAATAGAATTCCTTATTTGAGTACGCCACAATTACGTCAGAAAGTTTGGAATCATATTAGAGAAAACGCTAAAGAAAAAGGAATTTATATTGATTTCATAAATGGTTATTCAGATCATTGTCATTGCCTTATTTCATTAGGAGTGGATCAAAACATCCAAAAGATCATGCAGTTAATTAAAGGTGAATCTTCATTTTGGATTAATAAAAATCAGCTGACCAAAGAAAAGTTTGAATGGCAGGATGAATATTTTGCATTTTCTGTTTCAGAATCAATAATTGATAAGGTAAGAGATTATATTAAAAATCAGGAAGAACATCATAAAAGAAAAACTTTTCAAGAAGAATATGATGAAATATTTACGAAATTTGGGTTCAAAAAATAGAATTCGGCTAAAGCCTTTTACCATATACCTTACATCCTCCAGCTAAAGCAGGAGGCTATTCAAAAACAAATCTTGCAATTTCAAATAAAATATAAAATATCTTTTAAATGAAAAAAGAACTAAATATTTTCTTTACCTGTTTAATGTTTTACACCCGGATTCCTTGTCCGAAAAACATCAGTCACGATCCCGAATATTTAAACAAAGCCACACGATATTTCCCTTTAATTGGATGGATTGTGGGAAGCATATCATTTGTTGCTTTCTATATTTCTTCTCTTTTTCTTTCTACAGAAACAGCTGTAATTCTAGCAATCATTACTTCTATACTCACAACAGGCGCCTTTCACGAAGATGGCTTTGCTGATGTCTGCGATGGTTTTGGAGGAGGCTGGACTAAAGAAAAAATCCTCATGATTATGAAAGACAGTGCAATTGGCGCTTATGGTGCGATTGGTTTAGTGCTGCTTTTTTTATTGAAATTCAAATTACTTTCTGAATCTGTTCTACTTTTTTCGAGTGAAAAATATTTGGTTTTTCTGCTGTTTATTTCTGCACATTCCTTAAGTCGCTTGGCTGCAATCTCAATTATTTTTACACATCAATATTCGCGCGATGATGCTTCGAGTAAAAGCAAGCCCATTGCAAAAAAACATAGCTGGAAAGAAGTTTTGGGTTCCTTTTTCTTTGGGTTAATTCCGCTATTGGCACTCTCCTATTTTCAATATAAAATACTTTTAGTTTTAATTCCTGTTTTCCTGACTCGTTATTTTTTAGCTCGTTATTTTCAAAAATGGATTGACGGCTATACCGGTGATTGTCTGGGCGCTACTCAACAAGTTTGCGAAGTAGTTTATTATTTAAGTATTCTTTTTATATGGAAATTTATTTAGTTCGCCATACCGAAACGATCTGCGAAAAAGGAATTTGCTACGGACAATCTGATGTAGATTTAGCGGAGCCTTTTGAGTCTGTTTTCGAAAACATCCTTTCACAACTACCTTCTAAAGCGATAATTTTTTCCAGTCCATTGAAACGATGTGTTACTTTGGCAAAATACATTCAAAATAATATAAAAACTATTTCTTATGAGGAAGACAAACGCCTGATGGAAATGAATTTTGGTGATTGGGAAATGAAAAGCTGGAATAGTATTCCGCAGGAACACCTCAATCCGTGGATGGAAGATTTTGTCAATATTAAAGTTTCAAATGGAGAATCCTTTGTTGAATTACATGAAAGGGCTAATAATTTCTTATCCGAAAAAAAATCAAACAAAATAAATCATCCCGTTATTATAGTCGCTCATGCAGGTACTATCAGGAGCTTTTTATGCCATCATTCTTCATTGCCATTAAAAGATGCTTTTCAAAATAAAGTAGATTTTGGAGAAGTCATCAAAATAGTTTTTTAAAGTATCATTTGTTTAGAATTTCTTTTAAAAAGTAAAACAAATTTGATTTTTACATATTTTTAACTTTATCTTTGCACGCAATTAAGGTTGTGTTTTTATTTATCAAAACACATTAAAAGGGAATCAAGTAACTGGTTTTAAACATTTTAAAACCATAAATCTTGAGCTGTACCCGCAACTGTAAGCTTAATTCTTTTTAAAGAATGCTTGTTGTTATCTACAAAACCACTGTCATCCGTGATGGGAAGGTAAACAGCAAGACGCAAGCCAGGAGACCTGCCTTATTAACAAATATCGAACTCTCGGGAAAAAGAGTGTAGAAATTATGACTTTAAAAAAACGATTTATTTTTTGCTTTCTGCTTTTGTGCCAGATTATTTGGGCGCAGAATGACTCTATTACAAAATTAAAAGAAGTTGTTGTTTCGGATTCAAATCTTAAAAGATTTTCGGATTCTCAATCTGTTTTAAAGCTCAACGATTCAATTATCAATAAAAATAAAGCTTTATTAACCGATTTATTAAACTTTAATTCAACCCTATATTTCAAAGAATACGGACGTGGCATGCTTTCTACAGTTTCTTTTAGAGGAACAACTTCTTCTCAGACAGCTGTAATCTGGAACGGAATCAACATTAATTCTCAAATGAACGGAAGTACTGATTTTAATACAATTTCAGGCTCTGATTATAATTCGGTAAGTATAAAAGCCGGCGGCGGAGGTGTAATTTATGGCAGTGGGGCTATTGGGGGAACAGTACATTTAAATAACGATTTGAACTTTTATAATCGTTTTGAGAATAATTTAAAACTGGATTACGGAAGCTTCAATACAATTGGAATCAATTATAAAACCAATATTTCTAATGAAAAATGGAGCGCACAAATTGGTTTTTCCAACAACAGCTCAACCAACGATTACAAATACCTAAATAAATACACCTGGAAGGGAGAACAGCGGTGGAATCGAAATGGTGAATACAATATTTTTACGATGAGCGCCAATTTAGGATACAAACTTAATGCAAAGAACATTCTTAAATTATACAGTCAAACATCAAATACAGACCGAAATACTTCTTTAATCACAGAAACTGAAACTCCAAGTAAATACATCAATGGTTTCAATAGAAATTTATTAGAATACGATGGTAGTTTTGGTAAATTCACTGCAAATCTCAAAACAGCATACATATTCGAAAACTATCAATATTACGCTGATAATTCAACAAACAATTACACATACGGAAAAACACAGAGCTTAATTACAAAAGCTGATTTTGGTTATACTCTATTTAAATCAACGCAAATAAACGGGATTATAGACTATAATAAAACCACAGGAACCGGAAGCGGTTTTGGAACCAATACCCGTGAAATCAGTTCTGCTTCTTTATTGGTAAAACAGGATATTTCTGCCAGCTGGAAAAACGAATTTGGTGTTCGAAAAGAATTCACAGACAATTACAAATCACCGATTTTATTTTCTTTAGGTTCTTCTTATCAGTTTAGCCAATTGTACAATTTGAAATTGAATGTATCACGTAATTTCAGAATCCCTACTTTTAATGATTTGTATTGGGAACCAGGCGGAAATCGCGATTTAAAACCTGAAAGTTCCTATCAGGCCGAAGTTGGAAACGTGTTTACATTCAGCAATATTACATTAACCCAGACTTTTTATTACATCAAAATAAAAGACTTATTACAATGGGTTCCGGGCAAAAATGGGATATGGACACCACAAAACACAGACAAAGTAAACAGTTACGGAGCAGAAACTTTATTTAGCTGGAAAAAACAATTTGGTAAAAATATTTTTGCACTTAATGCTACTTATGCCCATACAATTTCTGAAAATATTGATACCAAAAAACAACTTTTTTTTGTCCCATTCGATAAAGCTACAGCTGCAGTTGTTTATTCCATAAATAGAATTTCAGTGAATTATCAGTTTTTATATAATGGTTTTGTTTATACCAGAGCCGACAATGATCCTGATGAAATTATAAACGATTATTTGATATCCAATATCGGAATCGATTATGACTTTAAATTTCTTGACTCTTTCAAATTAGGTTTTCAGGTCCTGAATTTATTTAATGAAGCTTATGAAAGTCTCGAAAACAGACCCATGCCAGGTCGCAATTTTAATATGAATTTAATCTTAAAATTTTAATATATGAAGCTTAGTAAATTATTTTTAATAGCATTTAGTGCCTCACTTTTTATTTCATGTTCAAATGACGAAGAGTCTAACGACCCAAAAGGGATTTATGATAATGGTGTTTTTATTTTGAATGAAGGAAGCTCAGACCAGGGAACTGTTTGTTTTTTGAGTGAAGATTTTAGTGTTTTTACTAAAGATGTTTACACTACAGCTAATGACAATGACTTACTTGGCAAGTATGCGCAGAACATTTTCTTTTATGAAGATAATGCTTATATCATTGCCGGAGGTTCAGACGTGATTAACGTAGTTAACAGATATACTTTTAAATTAGTTGATAAAATAGACACCGGTCTTAGAAATCCAAGATACGGTGTCGTAAAAGACGGAAAAGCCTATGTTACCAATGCAAATTCTTATGCTGCCTGGCAAGCCCCTGCTGATGCCCCTGGCAATACAGACGATTACGTTGCTGTCATTAACTTAAAAACCAATAAATACGAATCTAAAATTGACCTGAATGCAACTGGAAATCGTTTGGTTTTAGAAAATGATAAATTATATATTACTGACCCTGTTACAAGCACCAAATTATTAGTAGTAAATATTGCTGCCAAAAAACTGGAAGCCCCAATAGAAATCGGTTCAAATGCTGATTGTATTGAAGAAGAAGATGGTTTTTTATACATTTTAAGAGGTCCTAACACAGAGAGAAGCGAAATTGTAAAAGTAAAATTATCTGATAAATCGGTTTCTAAAATTACTTTCCCGGAAACCTTAGATGGAGCTGGTTTTATGGATATCGAAGATGACAAAGTTTATTATACTGTCGGAAGTTCAGTTTATGCAATCAATGATAATGCAACAGCGGCTTCAAGTACTCCAATTGTTACTTCTCCTGCAAGTTATGTTTATGGATTTGCTGTAAATGACAATCATATTTACATCGCTCATGGAGACTTTGAAAAAGACGGTTCAGCTTACATTTATGATTTAAGCGGAAAGTTACTGAAAGAATTAAAAACAGGTGTAGGGACAAACGGTTTTTACTTTAATGACTAAAACTAAAATGCCCTTACAATTTAATTGATAAGGGCATTTAATTAATTATTATGATAAAAAAATTACTTTTTACCTTATTACTTACATCATCGCTAATTTCTGCACAATCGTATGCCCCGGCAGCAGGTCAGGCCGGCAGTACAGCTATAGCAAAAAACAGTTCCGTTTTTGTAGGCTGGGCAACAGGGATTACAGTTGTAAGAGGCCCTCAGGATATTGCTATAGCAAATAGCCCTTTAGCTTCTACCGGAACACCAGCAGACGGAATGAAAGGCGGAACATCAGGATCAGGTGTTGTGTGTCTGGGTGATGGAGGAAGTGCAACTTTAACTTTCGACACTCCAATCGCTAATGGTTCAGGGTTTGATTTTGCCGTTTTTGAAAATGGTTTTTCTGATACTTTTTTAGAATTGGCCTTTGTAGAAGTCAGCTCAGACGGTATTAATTTTTTCAGGTTTCCTTCACATAGCGAAACACAAACCACAACTCAAATTGGAGGTTTTGGAGCAGTTGATTGCAGATACATTAATAACCTCGCCGGAAAATACCGTACTGGTTTTGGAACTCCATTTGATTTATCAGATATTCAGGATAATGCTCTGTTAGATAAAAACAATATTACACATGTTAAAATAATCGATGTAATTGGCACAATTAATCCCTTGTACGCATCTTATGATAGCTTTGGAAACATTATTAATGAGCTTTATTCAACTGCTTTTGCAGCAGGAGGTTTTGATTTGAATGGCGTGGGCGTGATTAATCAGAAATCAGCAACATTAGGGGATAAAGACTTTAATATTGATTCTGTGATGTTATATCCAAATCCTGCTTCAGATATTGTTTATTTAAATAGCAACGAAAAAACCAGTATTATCATTTTTGATATAACCGGAAAAATTGTAAAAAATCTCCCTACAGCAAATTACAACGATATTATACTTACTGATATAATTCCCGGAACATACCTGTTTGAGATAACTGCTCAGGATAGAAAAGCGGTTAAAAAAATAATTATCAATTAGTTAATTTTGTTTTTTTTTAAAATTGTTTTGGAAAAAAAGGCTTTCATCTCTGAAAGCCTTTTTTATATTTTTCACAATTTAGAACTCTTTTGGAATAGTTTCAAAATACATTTCTTTTCCAAAGCGACGCATTGATTTTGAATCTGTAAAGTAAGGAAGAACAAAGCCTTTTTCAGTTTGAATCCTTTTTGATGTTGAACCTGTGATTTTAGAAATGGCAAGATTCAATAAAGGTTCAGACGCATCACCTAAAACTCCGTAACTACTCACACGTTCATCTTGTGCAAAAGTGGGCGCTAATCCTCCTGTATAATCCCCAAAATTAGCAGAATTCGAAATTTTAAAAACCAAAGGCTGCATCGCATATTTGTGTATCGGATTTACTTGTGTTTTAGATAAAGTTGGGGAATCATAAACCGTATAAGATCCCACATTTTTACCTACAGTTGTTTCTCCAACCTGAACTACATTGATATATGGTACTAAACCGTTAATAACTAACTCACTTGCAGAAGCTGTGCTTCCTGTTGTTATAACATACAGTGTGTTTAATTTTAAACTATTTATTGCCTTTCCGTCAAAGGATGATACAAATCTGCTATTTAATGACTCTAATTGTGAACTGC
Organism: uncultured Flavobacterium sp.; assembly: GCA_963513545.1. Lineage (GTDB taxonomy): Bacteria > Bacteroidota > Bacteroidia > Flavobacteriales > Flavobacteriaceae > Flavobacterium. The sequence goes on along the minus strand of CAUPQW010000008.1, from coordinate 256,715 downwards.
TTAGACTATTCATCTGTTTGGCATTATACTGTGTTTTTGCAAAAATATCATCTGGGAATTGTCCTGTAATCATACTTGCTAATCTAATCGCAGAACGAACTGAACCTCCTGGGTTATATCTTAAATCCAGAACTAAATCAGTAACTCCTTCAGTTTTCAGTTTGCCAAAAGCCTGATTCAGTTCGTCATCATATTCAGCATAAAAACCATTATACATTAAATATCCTATTTTATGGCTTCCTGAAGTTATTATTTTATTGATTAAAATTGGATTTTCTTCTAAAACCGTTTTTGTTAACGCTACAGATTTACCGTTTAACTCAAAAGTACTACCATTATAATTGGCTAAATTTAAGGTATAGCTATCAGACTCAGAATTTAAAAGTAATGATTTATAATTTGATTCCGTAAGTGGTATTCCATTCACACTGGTAAATAAATCACCTCGTTTAATATCTTTCTTTGAAGCATCAGAGTTAGGAATAATATAACGTACATAGCCTACTAAATCATTTGATCCTTCTGCTTGCCTTCCTAATCCAAACTCAATGCCACTATTTTTTGTAATACCATTTAATTCTTGTTCTAAAACGGTATAGTCATCTACAATCCAGCTAAAACGATCGATAGCACCTCCATTAGGGTACTTGCTTTTAGGTTTATTTAGCAAATCTTGAAATAAATCTTCTGGCGTTGAATAGCCTTCCAAAAAAGAATTTAAATCCTCCTGGCGAGCAAAACGATTGTCGGCCAAATTAGGAACATCTGCTTGCCATAAATAAACTTTATTCAATCCTCTCCATATAAAATTATTTATTTGCAGATCTTTTGGAGTAGCAACATCATCTTTGTCGTCACAAGATTGCAGGCTAGATGCAATCAAAAGAAAGTAAACGAGATTTATTAATATTTTTTTCATAAAATAGGGGTTTCAGTATAGATAAACGTAAAAATAGTACCTTTAGTTTTAACTATATAAATGTAAAGTTTTTTTTATAACATTTTTCAACGTGTCTTGTAACAAAAATAATACTGTCTCGTCTTGAATATATAAGCTAACCAAATCTTTGATTTATGAAATGAATACGATCATAAACAAATGAAAGACAGATAAAAATATATGAACTCCATATTACTGACCAAAATCAATAAAAACCACAAATGAACCAAGTTGTATTTATAGAATTAATAAATCCTTTTAAAGACAAAGTTTTTCGTCTGGCAAAAAGACTATTGACAAGCACTGAAGAGGCTGAAGATGCAACTCAGGAAGTTATGGTAAAATTATGGAACAAAAAAGACAATTTAGACGCGTATAATAATGTTGAGGCTGTAGCGATGACAATGACTAAAAATTATTGTCTGGATCAATTAAAATCTAAAAGAGCAGATAATCTTAAAATAGTCCATAATAATTTTACGGATCGTGAACCTCAATTAGACAAAAAACTAGAAGACTCGAATAGTTTAGAATGGGTAGAAAAAATAATAAGTCAGTTGCCTGAACAGCTTCAAATACTAATTCAGCTCCGCGATGTTGAACAATATGAATTCGATGAAATCGCAAAAATTGTTAACATGAATGAAACAGCTATAAGAGTAGCACTTTCAAGAGCGAGAAAAAAAATAAGAGAATCAATGATTAACACACACCGTTATGGAATTAAATAAAATAGAAAATATATTAGAAAAATACTTTCAGGGAGAGACAAGTATTGCTGAAGAAAATGAATTACGAGACTATTTTTCCTCATCAAATGTTGCGCAGCATTTGAAGCAATATCAACCCATTTTCGGTTATTTCTCCCAGGTAAAACAACAAAAATCGACACATAAACTCGAGGACCTCGATCAAACAGACAAAGCAATTCCACTACAAACTAAAAAACAAAATGTGGGGTGGTTATCAATTGCAGCTTCTGTTGTTGTTTTACTAGGAATTGGAACCTATTTTTATACAAGCGAAAAAAACACAACTCCGGTTGTTGCGCAATCAGAATTAGGAACCTATAACAATCCTGAAAAAGCCTTTGCCGAAACGCAAAAAGCTTTGGCTCTATTGTCAAATAATGTTAATGTAGGTATTGAAAGTGTACAATACATTAAAGAATACGAACAATCAAAAAATAAAATTTTCAAACAATAATTAATTAAACAGATATGAAAAATTTCATCATAACAGTAATTTTGGCCTTTTTTACACATGCATTTTATGCACAAAATGCATTTGATAAATTTGACGGGCAGGACGACGTAACATCAGTAATTGTCAATAAAAAAATGTTTGACATAATGAGTAAGGTAAAAGTAGATCCATCTGATAAAGAAACCCAACAATACATGAATCTTATTAAAAAGCTGGACAATTTAAAAGTGTTTACTACAAAAAACTCAAAAATTGAAGCCGATATGAAGCTTTCTGCTGATAAATATATCAAAACAGCAAATTTAGAAGAATTGATGCGCATAAATGATAGCGGGAAAAACGTAAAAATATATGTTAAATCAGGTGCTACGGATACTAAAATCAAAGAATTATTCATGTTTATAGATGGTGCAAAAAATGAAGACACCGTTTTATTATCCTTAACAGGAAACTTTGATTTAAATGAAATTGCAGTCCTGACAGATAAAATGAAATTACCGGGCGGTACAGACTTAAAAAAAGCCTCTAAAGGCAAAAAATAAGATGAAAGTTGGTATTTTTATCCCGGCACTTTTAGCATTGCTAACTTTAATAAGTTGTAATTCTGAACCTTCATTACAAAAATACTTTGTAGAAAATACAGAGAATAAGGATTTTATTGCATTGGATTTTTCTCCAAGCATTCTAAACTTAGAAAAAACTAAATTATCACCAGAGCAAAACGAAGCCTTAAAATCTTTCGACAAGATGAATATTCTGGCTTTCAAAGCCAATGATAAAAATCAGGCACAATTTGAAACAGAACGGGCAAAAGTAAAAGCGATTTTAAAAAATGCCAAATATCAGGAGTTAATGAAAGTTGGTTCCGGTAAAGATGGCGCCTCAATAAGCTATGTTGGCACTGATGAAAACATCGAAGAATTTATAGTTTTTGCCAACAGAAAAGAAAATGGTTTTGCTGTTGTCCGTGTTTTAGGAAAGAATATGAATCCAAATAACATTATAACTTTAATATCGGTTTTGAAAGAATCAAAAATCGACATGGAACAATTAAAACCTTTGCAGCAACTAATTAAACAATAGACTTACTTTATAGATAATAAGCTCCATAACTGGAGCTTTTTCTTTATATATAATTGAAAGATTTTACTGGGTAAAAATATGGTTTTCTGCATAGAGATGAATTGAATTTAATTATATTTGCCACTTACCAAAATAATAAAATATGATACAAAAAACATCTAATGCCTTTATAGCGGCATCGTGGGTAGCGCTTGGAGCTGGAACAATCGGATTTATAGTTGGACTGGCCAGAGCGGAAATGCTGTTAAATGAAAAAGGATATTATTTTACCGTTCTAATGTTCGGATTATTTGCAGTAGTTTCATTGCAGAAAAGTGTTAGGGACAGACTTGAAAATCTTCCTGTAACTGATATCTATTATGGGATTTGCTGGTTTGGCACACTTTTATCAATTGTCCTTTTAGTTGTTGGACTTTGGAATGCAACTATTTTACCAAGTGAAAAAGGGTTTTATGCTTTTGCTTTTTTATTAGCCCTGTTTGGCGCAATTTCTGTTCAAAAAAATACAAGAGATAACATGTCATTTTCTAATGAATAATATCATGACATCTAATAATAATATTTATAATTTAACAAACATTTAAAAACCCTAATGAAAACACCAAAAATTCTATTAATCTTTGCTCTTCTTATTTTAAATAGCTGCTCAAGTGATGACTCATCAGACAGCTCCACACCAACATCTAAATTTGCAATGACTGCAAAAGTAGACGGTGTATTGTGGGAAATGCAGAATCCATTTAATTCCAATTTTGCTACAGATCCATTGTTTGATTATTATCCGGAAGAAGATTTTATTCAGTTGCAAGGCCGTAATGGAGGTATTTTTGGAATAGATGAAATTAGGCTTTTAATTAAAAGAAGCGATCTTAAAATTGGTACTTATCCTATTGTAGTAGATACTTATGGTGTAACTCAAATTGAAGTATCTTTAAATAGTAAAGAAAATACTCAATATGTAGTTGAAGGTACCTTGACTATAACTTCTGTTGATTTAAATGCTAAAAAAGTAGCGGGTACTTTTTCGTTTAACTGTGCTGAAGAATCAGAGCCAATAAGTGCTTCAAATCCTATTACAACAAGAGTAACTGCAGGAACTTTTAATTATAAATATGATTTTGACTATAAAAAATAATAATATTTAACCATAAAAAAAGCTCCATACTGGAGCTTTTTTTTATTATGAACTAAGATTACTTACTCAAATACATTTTTCTTCTGGAGTACAACTCGTAAAATTGATCATCTTTTAAATCATCAATAAACAAGATGCTTTCTCCTGTCGATTTCATCTCAGGTCCTAATGCTTTATTTACATTTTGGAATTTGCTGAAAGAGAAAACCGGCTGTTTGATTGCATATCCTTTTAGTTGTGGATTAAAATCAAAATCAGTTACTTTATTGTGTCCTAACATTACTTTTGTAGCGTAGTTAACATAAGGCTCTCCGTATGCTTTTGCAATAAATGGAACCGTTCTCGAAGCTCTAGGATTTGCTTCAATAATATAAACTGTATCGTCTTTTATTGCAAACTGAATATTGATCAAACCAACAGTTTTTAAAGCTCTCGCAATTTTATAAGTATGATCTTTTATCTGTTGCATTACGAATTCTCCTAAGTTAAAAGGAGGCAGTGTAGCATTACTATCTCCGGAGTGAACTCCGCAAGGTTCGATATGCTCCATAATTCCGATGATGTAAACATTTCCGTCAGCATCACAAATTGCATCAGCCTCAGCTTCGATTGCTCCTGCCAAATAATGATCTAAAAGCAATTTATTTCCTGGAATCGTTTTCAATAAATTGATAACGTGCTCTTCCAGTTCTTTTTTGTTGATTACTATTTTCATTCCCTGACCTCCTAATACATAAGAAGGACGAATCAATAGTGGGAAGTCTAAAGTATCTGCAAGAGCAGAAGCTTCATCAGCTGTTTCAGCGATTCCGAATTGTGGGAAAGGAATATGTAATTCTCTCAGTAAGTCTGAGAAACGCCCTCTATCTTCAGCTAAATCAAGTGCATCAAAACTGGTTCCGATGATTTTTACACCATATTTAGATAGTTTTTCAGCCAGTTTCAAAGCTGTTTGTCCGCCTAACTGAACGATAACTCCTTCCGGTTTTTCATGCTGAATGATGTCGTAAATATGTTCCCAAAAAACTGGCTCAAAATATAATTTATCAGCTGTATCAAAATCTGTCGAAACTGTTTCCGGATTACAGTTGATCATGATTGTTTCGTAACCACATTCTTTTGCTGCTAAAACTCCGTGCACACAAGAATAATCAAACTCAATTCCTTGTCCAATTCTGTTTGGTCCTGAACCTAAAACAATGATTTTCTTTTTGTCAGTCACAATGCTTTCATTATCTACATAACGCTCGCCATTTGCTTTTTCAATTTCAGCCTCAAAAGTAGAATAGTAATAAGGTGTTTGTGCTTTAAATTCTGCCGCACAAGTATCAACCAGTTTAAACACACGGTTGATATTCTGATCCATACGCAAAGTATGTACTTCACTTTCTAAGCAATTAACCATGTGAGCAATTTGTCTGTCAGCAAAACCTTTTTGTTTCGCTTCAAGCAACAGTTCTTTTGGAAGATTTGAAACTTTATAGTTTGAAATTTCTTTTTCTAAAGTATAAAGTTCCTCGTATTGTTTTAAGAACCACATATCAATTTTCGTGATTTCATGAATACGGCTCAACGGAATTCCCATTGCAATCGCATCATAAATTACAAAAACACGATCCCAACTGGCAAAAGTCAGTTTTTCGATAATTTGTTCGTAATTGGTATATCCTTTTCCATCAGCTCCTAACCCATTTCTTTTTATTTCTAATGATTGAGTAGCTTTGTGTAATGCCTCTTGAAATGAGCGTCCAATTCCCATTACTTCACCAACAGATTTCATCTGAAGTCCTAAAGTCCTGTCAGCTCCTTCAAATTTATCAAAGTTCCAACGAGGTATTTTTACAATTACATAATCTAAAGTCGGCTCAAATAAAGCAGAAGTTGATTTTGTAATTTGGTTTTGCAATTCATCTAAGTTGTATCCTAACGCCAGTTTAGAAGCAATTTTAGCAATTGGATATCCAGTTGCTTTTGATGCCAGGGCAGAAGAACGAGACACACGAGGATTAATCTCGATCGCTACGATATCTTCTTTTTCGTCTGGAGAAACTGCGAATTGTACGTTACAACCTCCTGCAAAATTCCCAATACTTCTCATCATTAAGATGGCGTAATCACGTAATTTTTGGAAAGTGGTATCCGATAATGTCATCGCCGGTGCAACCGTAATCGAATCTCCGGTATGAATTCCCATTGGATCCATATTTTCAATCGAACAGATAATTACCACATTGTCATTTTTATCTCTCAAAAGCTCCAATTCGTATTCTTTCCATCCTAACAAAGCTTTGTCAATCAGTACTTCGTGAATTGGCGACATTTCTAATCCGTAGGTTAGTTTTTCATCAAATTCTTCTTTACTGTGAACAAAAGCCGCTCCGGTTCCTCCAAGCGTAAATGAAGGACGAATTACTAATGGAAAACCAAATTCCTGCGCAATTTCTTTTCCTTCAAGGAAAGAGGTAGCTGTTTTTGCCGGTGCAGTAGGAACATTTATTTTTGCCAAAAGCTGTTTAAACTGCTCTCTGTCTTCAGTAATATTAATTGCATTTACATCAACACCAATTAGTCGAACTCCAAAATCCTGCCAGATACCTTTTTCATCCGCTTCCAAGCACAAGTTCAAGGCTGTTTGTCCTCCCATTGTTGGTAAAACAGCATCAATTTGTGGATGTTCCTTCAGAATTTCAATAATCGATTTTGTCGTAAGTGGTTTCAGATAAACATGATCGGCCATGGTTGGGTCGGTCATGATTGTCGCTGGATTTGAGTTTATCAAGATAACTTCAATTCCTTCTTCACGAATAGAACGTGCAGATTGAGATCCTGCATAATCAAATTCACAAGCTTGACCAATAACGATAGGTCCTGAACCTATTATTAAAACTGATTTTATGGATGTGTCTTTAGGCATTTTATTTGTATTGTGTAGTTATATTTAATTTAAATCTGCAGTAGTTTGTTAAAAACCAGAATTTTAACCCCTTTTTTTACTGACAAGGTATAAAAAAAGGCGATACTAAAAAAAGTAACGCCTTATTTATGTTTATAGAAACATTATTTTTTGTGTCTAGGTTCGCTAGAAACAGTCAATTTATGTCTTCCTTTTGCTCTTCTACGCGCTAGAACTTTTCTTCCATTCGCAGAAGCCATTCTGTCCATAAATCCGTGCTTATTTCTTCTTTTTCTTTTCGATGGTTGAAACGTTCTTTTGCTCATTGCTTTGTATCTTTAAAATGGTATCTAATATCTCTTTTCTGTTTTCGAATATCGTTATTCTAAAACCGAGTGCAAATATACAAAGACTTTTTTTTCTGGCAAGTACTTTAATAAAAATATTTTTAATTCATTTTACTATATTTGCAGTCACAAATATACACCTATTATGTTTCATAAAAATATTAAACTTATTTTGGCCGGACTTCTTGTAGTCGCTGGCATTTGGCAATTTACTGAAAGAAATATCGGCAACGGAATTTTCCTTATTTTACTTACTGCAATTCCAATTTTTCTTTACTTCAAAAATGAATTTATCCTTTTGGCTTTCCTTAAGTTAAGAAAACAAGACTTTGAAGGCGCCAAAAAATGGCTGGCATATATCAAAAATCCTGAAACTTCATTGGTAAGAAAGCAACAGGGATACTTCAATTACCTTCACGGAATCATGTTATCTCAAACGAATATCAATCAGGCGGAGAAACATTTCAAAAAAGCCATCGAACTGGGATTGTCAATGGATATGGATTTAGCTGTAGCTAAATTAAACCTTGCCGGAGTCGCCATGTCACGCAGAAGAAAACTGGAAGCTACCAACTTATTAAACGAAGCTAAGAAATTAGACAAACAGGGAATGCTGAAAGAGCAAATCACAATGATGAAAGAGCAAATGAAGAAAATCTAGATTCTTTAAAATCACAATATTTAAAATCCCAAATTCAATTCAGGTATTTGGGATTTTTTTTGTTTTAGAATTTCAGTCTGGAATTTAATTTGGAGCTATTTCCTGCTGTCCTTCCAATCTTTTGTGCCGAACCCCGGCACAAAAGGATTTTCCCTCCCATCAGGGCTAGACAATCATTTTCATAAGAAGTTACGTTTATCTGTAGTCCCAGCCTGAGCGGAGTCGAAGCCCTTTTTGAGCACGGAAGCCTTCGACTTCGCTCAGGGTGACAATAGTAGTAAACGTTATTTTATCCCTCCAATATAATAGACGGTAAATTCTCATTCAGCCATTTGTATTTATTCAAAATCATAATATGAGTTCCACCTTTCACAATAATACAACTATTGATATATTTTATTGGAAAAACATCATCCTGATCGCCGTGAATATGAATTACTTTCTCGTCAATTTCGTTTCTGTCCCAACAAATCACAGATTCTACAGCCCATTGCAGATAATTTAAATCTCTAACAGCAAGAAACTTTTCATACAACTTAATACGTTTATTGATTTTTTCACCAAAAGAAAACTTAGCCAGATTCTCTATATTCAAAATCAACTTCATAGGAATGAGCTTGTACGCCTTGGTCGTTTTTCCAATTTTCATTCTCCTAGGAAACTCCAAACTGCTTCTCACACTCGAAATAATAATCACTTTTCGTACTTCGATATGTTTTGCCATTTCCTGAACCAGAATTCCACCAAAAGAAACACCAATTAAAACAGGATTGTCATGTTTAATTTTTTTTGTAATTCGAAACGCATAATCAGATAACGATTCTTTTAACTGAGGAATTTCCCATTCCAGCAAACAAACCTCAAAAACAGCCACATCTAACTGGATTCTTTCAAAAATGGCCGGACTAGCAGCCAAACCAGGCATAAAATAAACAGGAATTTTACTCATTTGTTAGAAAAGAATTTAATTACAGATTTCAATTTCAAGGTTAAAATTACTTTTTTTACCAATATCTGCAGCAATCTTACCTCTTAATTATAATATCAAATGAATAAAATTATAAAATCATTCCCAAGCAAAACTTCAAACTGGCTATTAAAAATATTTTTGTATTGAAAATCAAATGATTAACTTTGTAATCCAAATTCTTTACAGATAAACAACTTGATTAAAAGATTTTATCTGAAATTATTTTCCCGTTCATTTTCTAATATTTTTTATTCACCCCCAAAACATGATAAATATGGAACCTATCGTAATGGAAATTAAAGACAATAAGTTTGCAAGACAATTTGAAACAACAATCCCGGAAGGCCTATTGAGTGTTGAATATTCATTTCAGGAGAAAAAGATTTTCTTAACAAAAATCAACACACCTGAAAATTTTGAAAATCAGCCAATAATTGATACTCTGCTTAAAAACATAATGGAACTGAGCACAGAGAAAAATTTCAGAGTAGTTCCAATTCATCCAAAAATTGCAAATTTTTTTAAAAAAAACCCAAAATACAAAGAGTTACTTCCTCCTGGAATCAGGATTTAAGACAGCCAATTACCTTATAATAAAAAACATAACAAAAAAAGGCATAAGAAAATAACTTATGCCTTTTTGTATCGTATTTACAGTAAAAAACTATTTTTCAATCTCCCTCATGGAATCCATTTTCTTGTGCGCTAAGAAACCTGCGACATCTTCAAAATGTTCTTTTACTCGTTTATTTCCAAATTCAAAAACTTTAGTTGCTAATCCGTCAAGGAAATCACGATCATGAGAAACCAGAATCAGTGTTCCGTCAAAATCACGTAAAGCGTCCTTTATAATATCTTTGGTTTTCATATCCAGGTGATTCGAAGGCTCATCCAGAATCAGTAAATTAACAGGCTCCAACAACAATTTAATCATTGCCAAACGGGTTTTTTCTCCACCCGAAAGCACTTTTACTTTTTTGGTAATATCATCCCCCTGAAACATAAACGCCCCTAATATATTTTTAATCTGCGTACGAATATCTCCGACCGCAATAGCATCAATCGTTTCAAAAATTGTTGCATTTTCATCTAACAAAGAAGCCTGATTCTGAGCAAAATACCCAATTTGCGAGTTATGACCAATTTCTACACTTCCTTCATCAATACCAATTTCCTTCATAATGGCTTTGATCATCGTTGATTTTCCTTCACCATTCTTTCCAACAAAAGCAACTTTCTGACCGCGTTCGATTACAATATTAGCATCTTTAAAAACGACATGATCACCATATGATTTAGACAAATCTTTAACTACAACCGGATATTGACCGGAACGTGCAGCCGGTGGAAATTTTAATTTCAATGCAGAGTTATCAACCTCATCAACCTGAACAATAACTAATTTTTCCAACATCTTAACACGCGACTGAACCGCATCTGTTTTAGAAAACGTCCCTTTAAAACGATCAATAAACGCCCTGTTATCTGCAATCATTTTTTGCTGCTCATCATATGCTTTCTGTTGGTGAACACGACGATCTTTTCTCAATTCTAAATAATGAGAATATTTGGCTTTATAATCGTAAATTCTTCCCATCGTCACTTCAATGGTACGATTTGTAATATTATCTACAAAAGCTCTGTCATGGGAAATCACCACAACTGCTTTAGCCTGATTAATTAAAAACTCTTCTAACCACTGAATACTTTCGATATCCATATGATTGGTAGGCTCATCCAGCAAAATCAAATCAGGTTTTTGCAATAAAATTTTAGCCAATTCAATGCGCATTCGCCATCCTCCTGAAAACTCAGAGGTTTGTCTTGCGAAATCCTCACGTTCAAAACCTAAACCAACTAAAATTTTCTCAACTTCAGCCTCATAATTCACCTCTTCAATTGCATAATACTTCTCACTTAAATCCGAAACCCTTTCTATCAGCTTCATGTAAGCATCACTTTCATAATCTGTACGGACAGTTAATTGTTCGTTGATCTCATCAATTTCTGCTTTCATTCTAAAAACTTCTCCAAAAGCTTTTGACGCTTCTTCCATAACAGTCGCTCCATCCTGTGTCAGCAAATGCTGAGGCAAATAAGCCACAACAGCATCTTTTGGAGTCGAAATACTACCGGTAGAAGGCTTGCTTTGACCTGCAATTATTTTTAGAAGTGTCGATTTCCCCGCACCATTTTTACCCATAAGGGCAATTTTATCATTTTCATTGATAGCAAAAGAAACATCGCTAAATAATGTAGTTCCACCAAACTGAACCGAAATATCGTTAACTGTAATCATTTAGATTTTTAGATTTTAGACTGCTTAGATTTTTAGATTTCTCAGCAAGTATTTTTTTGAAGGTGCAAAGATAGATTTAATTAGAGAATTTGGCAATTAGATAATTAGATAAAAACGAAAAGCTTTTAAACAAAAAAAACTCCACAAAGCATTAAACTTTGCGGAGCAATATTTTCAATTATCTAATTATCTCATTGACGCATTAATCTTTTCTCCATTTTTTGGTTTCCTCAAAAACATGTTCTAAGATTGCAGCTTCTGTTTCGTCAAATTCGATATTTCTTCTTCCCATTACCAATTTAGCAGTTTCAAAAGCTTTCTTGGTAATATAAGTCGTAAAGCCGGCTGCCCCTCCCCATGAAAAGCTTGGAACGAAATTTCTAGGAAAACCAGAACCAAAAATATTAGCACTCACTCCTACTACCGTTCCGGTGTTAAACATCGTATTGATACCACATTTACTGTGATCCCCCATCATCAAACCGCAAAACTGAAGCCCTGTTTTTGCAAAACCTTCTGTTTCATAGCTCCATAATTTTACTTCTTCATAGTTGTTTTTCAGATTCGAATTATTACTGTCGGCACCAATATTACACCATTCACCCAAAACAGAATCACCTAAAAATCCGTCATGACCTTTATTTGAATTTGCAAAAAGAACAGCACTTTTCACTTCTCCGCCTATCCTTGACCCCGGACCAACGGTTGTAGGCCCGTAAACTTTTGCATTTAGTTTTACCTGAGCATTTTCGCATAAAGCAAAAGGACCACGAATTACGGTTCCTTCCATAATTTCAGCATTCTTACCTATATATATGGGACCAGTCGATGCATTCAGGGTAACAAACTCTAATTTAGCCCCCTCTTCAATAAAAATATTTTCTGACGCAATAACATTTACACTTTTCGGGATTGGTTGTGATTTTCTGTCTTCTGTCAAATATGCAAAATCAGCACGAATAGCAGCATCATTTTTTGAGAAAATATCCCAGGTATGTTCAACTGTTAAACAATCATCTTTGTACTGAATAATTTCATACGAATCAAAATCAACTTCTTCCTGATTTTCAGTCGTAAAAAAAGCAATCACATCCTCACCTTTAAAAATGGCCTGATTTTCCTTTAAATCAGAAACCATTTCGACAAGTGTATCATTTGGTAAATACGCAGCATTTATCATAATATTCTCTTCCATTTCCACCATCGGAAATTTAGCAGATAAATAATCTTCGGTAATTGTTGTAATAGTAGAACCTAAACGAGCCTCCCATTTTTGACGAATCGTCATGATTCCGATTAAAATATCAGCCACGGGCCTTGTAAAAGTAAAAGGTAATAAAGCATTCCGGACGGGACCGTCAAAAAGAATGTAGTTCATAAACAATAAATTTGGTACTTGTTAAAATCTTGATTTGGTTATCAGTTTCAAAGTTACAAATATTTATGTGTTAGATTAAGAGTCTGTTTTCATAAAATAAAGAAAACTCTCCCGGTTATTTTCAAATGACAGATTAAACCAAAAAAAAGCCCTCCGGACGGAAGGCTTTGTATGAATAAAAACAGCTATTATTTTTTAGCGTGTTTTGCATATTTAGTTTTGAACTTGTCAATACGTCCTGCAGTATCGATAAGTTTAGATTTACCAGTATAAAAAGGGTGAGATGTTCTTGAAATCTCCATTTTTACAACTGGATACTCAACTCCGTCAACTTCAATTGTTTCTCTTGTATCTGCAGTAGATTTAGTGATAAAAACGTCATCGTTTGACATGTCTTTAAATGCAACTAATCTGTAATTTTCCGGGTGGATTCCTTTTTTCATCTTTTCTTTTTATTTATTGTTTCAGAGCACTTTTATTTTGAAGCTTTTTCATGGTTAGAAAAAGGTGTAAACAAAGGAAACTCTTTTTTGTTTAAAACTTTTAATTATTTTGAGTTTGCAAATTTACAATTATTTTTTAATAAACAAATCTTTGCGTCTCTTTTTTTATATAATTGTAAAAACCAATTTTAATAGGGGAATAATATGGGAATTGTTATATTTGTAGATTATTTCGAAATCACCTCTAATGACAGGCATAATTAAAAAGACAGGATTTAAAATTGGCATTTATTTGGGCTTCCTTTTAATCCTTTTTATAAGTTACATTTATTTTCAGAATTTACAGTTAATAACAAATGTCTGGGCAGGTGTTTTTACATTGGCTATTACAGTCTTTTTCGGAATAATTTCGATTGGATATACAAAAAAGAAATTAAACGGCTTTATTACTTTTAAAGAAGCATTTTCAGCTTATTTTTTCGCAATATTAATAGGGAGCATTATTTCTTGCCTCTACCTAATCTTGCTTTATAATTTTGTTCTTTCTCCAGAAACAAAAGAAATTATTCGACAAACAATGATTGATTTCAATATTAAACTAATGAAACAAGACCCCTCAGCAACTCAGAAAAAAATTGAGGAGGCCTTAAAATCATATAAAACATTTAATCCATTCAATCCTATAGAAGTTATAACAACCTCAACAAAATACCTCTTAAGAGACTCTCTAATTGGTTTTTTAGTTGCTTTAATTTTTAGAAATAAGAGAATACAATAAAATGAATTTATCTATACTTATACCGCTTCTAAACGAGGAGGAATCACTGAAAGAACTCTACTCATGGATTATTAAAGTGATGCAGTCTAACAATTATTCTTATGAAATCATTTTTGTAGATGATGGCAGTACAGATGATTCGTGGAACATTATCGAAAGCTTTTCTAACGAAAATCCGAATGTAAAAGGAATTCGTTTTATGAAAAACTTTGGAAAATCGCAGGCACTACATGCTGGTTTTGCAAAAGCACAAGGTGATGTTATTATTACTATGGATGCCGATTTACAAGATAGTCCTGATGAAATTCCGGGACTGTACGAAATGATCACGACTCAGAAATATGATTTGGTTTCGGGCTGGAAAAAGAAACGTTACGACTCTGTTGTAGCCAAAAACCTTCCCTCTAAATTGTTTAACTGGGCAGCAAGAAAGACTTCCGGAGTTGAATTGAATGATTTTAACTGTGGATTAAAGGCTTATAAAAATGCCGTCGTAAAAAACGTTGAAGTTTCAGGCGAAATGCACAGATACATTCCGGTTTTGGCTAAAAATGCCGGATTTAACAAAATTGGAGAAAAAGTCGTAATTCACCAAGCCAGAAAATACGGTGAAACAAAATTTGGAATGGAGCGTTTCGTTAACGGATTCCTTGATTTGATTACGATTTGGTTTTTGTCACGATTCGGAAAAAGACCTATGCATTTGTTTGGCGCAATTGGTTCTTTAATGTTTATCATCGGATTTTTATTGGCCGGTTATATAGGGATCTCTAAATTATACCATATGTATAATGGAATGAAATATAGTTTAATTACCAGTAATCCCTGGTTTTTTATTGCGCTGACAACAATGATTTTGGGAACTCAGTTATTTTTGGCAGGTTTTCTGGGAGAAATTATTTTACGAACTAAAAACAACGAATCACGTTATAAAGTAGCACGGGAAGTTAATTTTTAACCTGAAGTCATAGCCCTGATGAGAACGGCATCCTTTTGTGGTTCCGTTTGTAACGGGACCACAAAAGATATAGTGTACAGCAGGATTAGCTCCTAAAAAAAACTTATCTTTAATTTAAACATTAAAAAAAATTACATGAATATAGCTCCTAACATATTGAATGTTGTAAACGAATGGCTAACACCTACGTTTGATAAAGAGACACAAGCTTCCGTTAAGGAATTAATGACAACATCGCCGAAAGAACTTGAGGAAAGTTTTTATAAAAATCTGGAATTTGGAACTGGAGGAATGCGTGGTGTTATGGGGGTTGGAAACAACCGAATCAATAAATATACCCTTGGGAAAAACACGCAGGGACTTTCAGATTATTTGCATAAAGTTTTTCCAAATCAGCCTATAAAAGTGGTGATTGCTTATGATTGTCGTCATAACAGTAATACTCTGGCCAAGATTGTTGCCGATGTTTTTTCTGCAAACGGAATTCAGGTTTATTTGTTTTCAGATTTACGACCTACTCCTGAGTTGTCTTTTGCCCTTAAATATTTAGGCTGTCAATGCGGAATCGTCCTTACTGCTTCACACAATCCACCGGAATATAACGGATATAAAGTATATTGGGAAGATGGCGGGCAAATTGTTCCCCCGGAAGATACTGCTATCATTAGTGTTATTGAAAGTTTAGATTATGACAAAATCAAATTCAACGCAAACGAAAGCCTGATTCAGTATATCGATACCGAAATCGACAAAGCTTTTGTAAAATCATCTATCGAAAATGCCAGTTTTAATACTCCGGCGGCTGCCAAAGAGAATTTACAAATTGTTTTTACCTCTTTGCACGGAACTTCTATAAAATCAGTACCTGATACTCTATCACAAGCAGGCTACACAAATGTTCATATTGTTCCTGAACAAGCGATTCCAGATGGAAATTTCCCTACAGTAAAATCTCCAAATCCGGAAGAACCCGAAGCATTAACTATGGCTTTGGCATTAGCAGACAAAACCAATTCAGATATTGTAGTCGGAACAGATCCTGATTGTGATCGTTTGGGTGTTGCTGTTAGAAATAACGATGGAAAAATGATTTTACTTAACGGAAATCAGACTATGGTTTTGATGACTTCTTTCCTTTTGAAACAATGGAAAAAAGCAGGCAAAATTAATGGGAAACAATTTGTGGGATCCACTATTGTTTCGACTCCGATGATTATGGAACTGGCAACTAATTATGGCGTAGAATGCAAAGTTGGCCTGACTGGCTTTAAATGGATTGCCAAAATGATTAAAGATTTTCCTGAACTTCAATTTATTGGTGGAGGAGAAGAAAGTTTTGGTTTTATGGTTGGAGATGCCGTTAGAGATAAAGATGCTGTTGCTGCTACTTTATTAATATGTGAAGTTGCCGCTCAGGCAAAAGCCGCAGGAAGCAGTGTTTATAAAGAACTTTTACAGCTTTATGTTGAAAACGGATTCTACAAGGAATATTTGGTTTCTTTAACCAAAAAAGGAATTGAAGGCTTAGAAGAAATTAATCAGATGATGATTAATTTAAGAGAAAATCCATTGAAAGAAATCAACGGGCAAAGAGTAATCATGGTTGAAGATTATCAATCATCTGTTGCTTTGAATTTATTGAGTGGTGAAGAATCTGTAATGGATATGCCAAAATCAAACGTTTTGATTTATTATACCGAAGACGGTTCTAAAATCTGTGCAAGACCAAGCGGAACAGAACCAAAAATTAAATTCTATATCAGTGTGAATGCACAAATTGAATCGGTTTTGGATTTTGATGAAGCAGAAAAGTTCTTAGATCAAAAAATACAAAATATCATTGCAGACATGCAATTGAATTAATAAATTATATACATTTTTTTCAAAACCCGATATGATGTTTAAACAAGCTATCGGGTTTTAATGGTAAAAAACACCTAAATGAGTAATTTCAAAAAAATACTTCCTTTTTTATATCCGTATAAAAAATATGCTTACTTAAACATCTTTTTTAATGTTTTGTATGCCTTGTTTGGAACACTTTCGTTTGTTTCTTTAATGCCTATGATGGATGTATTGTTCGGGCAATCCAATAAAACTTATATTATTCCAGTTTACAAAGGAATTTGGAAACTAAAAAAATATTTATCAGATTATCTAAGTTATTATTTAACCTCAATAACTGATGCAAACGGCATTGGATACACGTTATCAATATTGGTAACCGGAATCATTACAATCTTTTTATTAAAAAACATCTCTGATTATCTTGCTATGTTTTTTATTACCTATTTAAGAAATGGTATCCTAAGAGACATACGAAATGCGATGTATAAAAAAACATTAGAATTACCATTAGCATTTTTCTCAGAAAAAAGAAAAGGTGATGTAATTTCAAGAATTTCTGCAGATGTAAATGAGGTACAATCATCCTTTCTGGCTATTCTTGAACTCATTGTAAAAGAACCGCTAACTATCATTTTTACTATAATTGCCATGTTTACAATAAGTGTTAAACTGACGATTTTTGTATTTGTTTTTATTCCTATTTCAGGATATATAATCTCTTTAATAGGAAAACAATTAAAAAGAAAGTCTACCAAAGCACAACAAGAACAAGGCACCTTTCTATCCACTATCGAGGAAACACTTGGTGGGCTAAAAGTAGTAAAAGGGTATAACTCTGAAAATTACTTTAATCGTGTATTCCAAAATTCAACTGATCGCTTTTTTAAATTATCAAACAGCATCGGAAATCGCCAAAACCTGGCTTCTCCCGCGAGCGAATTTATGGGAATTATGGTTATCGCCATTTTGCTTTGGTATGGAGGACAAATGGTTTTGATTGAACACACTTTAAAAGGTGCTGAATTTATTACCTATATGGGATTAGCGTATAACATCCTTACACCTGCAAAATCAATATCTAAAGCCTCTTACGCTGTAAAAAGAGGAAATGCTGCTGCTGAACGTGTTTTAGAAATTCTGGACCAGGAAAACCCAATTACATCTAAACCGAAAGCTTTTGAAAAAGAAACCTTTGACAATGATATAAACATTGAGCATATTAACTTTAAATATGAAAATGAAACGGTTTTAAAAGACTTTTCACTTCAGATTAAAAAAGGTCAAACTATTGCTCTTGTGGGGCAATCCGGAAGTGGAAAAAGTACAATTGCAAATTTACTGACACGCTTTTATGATGTAACTGACGGAACAATTTCTATTGATGGGGTAAATATTAAAGAAATGAATCTACAATCTCTTCGAAGCCTGATGGGATTGGTTACTCAGGACAGTATTTTATTTAATGACACTATTAAGGCTAATATTGCACTAGGAAAATTAGATGCAACAGATGATGAAATTATTGAAGCCCTTAAAATCGCGAATGCATATGAATTTGTAAAAGAACTCCCTTTAGGAATTTACACAAACATTGGTGATAGCGGAAATAAATTATCGGGAGGCCAAAAACAACGCTTATCGATTGCACGTGCAGTGCTTAAAAATCCTCCAATTATGATTTTGGACGAAGCAACATCAGCATTAGATACCGAAAGCGAAAAATTTGTTCAGGTTGCCCTTGAGAACATGATGCAAAACAGAACTTCGATTGTGATTGCACACCGTCTTTCTACAATACAAAAAGCTGATGTAATTGTTGTGATGCAAAAAGGAAAAATCGTAGAACAGGGAACTCACGACGAATTAATTTCTCACAACGGAACTTATAATAAGCTTGTAACTATGCAGTCATTCGAATCTTAAGATTCACTTGTTCTAACAGCAAACATTCACACAGATTAAGGAAATATTAAAACTGAGTTTAATTTTCTTTAATCTGTGTTTATTTTTATAACTTTAGGTTAGTTAAAGAATAAGTCATTTAATTCTCTTCAAAATGTATCTTAACAATCCAAACATAAAACTACCGGAAAACCATGATACTGTTGTTTGGAAATATCTTGATTTATCTAAATTTCTTGATTTACTGCTTTCAAAAAAACTATTCATGTCCAGATCTGACAAGTTTGAAGATCAGTATGAAGGTACTTTCAGCGAACCTACTTTTGAAGAAATTAAAAAATTGGCTATTGACAATCCGGAGTTTTTAAATTATTACAAAACACATAGGGAAAAAGTCGCTGTAAGCAGCTGGCATATCAACGAGTATGAATCGTTTGCAATGTGGCAGATATTTACCCAAAACAGCGAAGGACTGGCTATTCAGTCTACAATTGGGAGGTTGCAAAAAGCAGTTAACCCTGAGAAAAATTTTGATCAATATATTGGCGAAGTAAATTACATTGATTACAAAAAAGAATACATACCCTTTGATGATTCATTTTTTCCTTTTTTATTCAAACGAAAAAGCTTTCAGTACGAGCGAGAGGTCCGAATCATTACAGACACTTCTCAAAGTAATTTAAAATTAAATGAGGGATTAAAAATTAACGTTGATATCAATGAGTTAATTGAAAAGATCTACATTCATCCCAAATCAGAAAACTGGTACAAAAAACTCGTCATTGAATTGGTAGAACGTTTAGGTTTTGGATTAGAAATAGAAAAATCAGATTTAGAAAGTGATATTTTAATTTAATGTTTCTTACTGCATATTAAAAAATGGAATACTTAAACAACTCTAAACGCATTAAAAAAATAATTTTTTTAATGCGTTTGGTATTAAATTATTCATCTATTGCTAATCATTTTCAAATAGGCTTATAGCTTACAGCTTCCCATTTTTTAGAAGTTAAATCAATATAATAATAATGCAAAACATCATTTTTATCAAACTGTCCATTTTGATTAGTATCTTCAATTGTTCTAAAATACAAACGCTTTTTGGATTCAATTAAACTCCAGTCAACCAACTCCTGCATATCTGTTGAAACTTTAGTGAAATTTTCTCCGCTAATATCACTTAAGTAAAGAGTCTTAATATCTCCAGTATCAATTTTTCCGTCTTTATTCGTATCTGAATCTGTCAAAGTATAAACCATAATTTGACTAAGGTTTTTATCTGCAAGTGCCTTTAAATAAGTCGCTGTTAAAATTAAAACCGGCTTATCAGATAATGGTCGGATAGAATCTGAATCTATTTTTTGAAATTTCAAATTTTGCAGATAACCTGTGATTTCAAATTCGCCTAAATTAGAAATTGTAAAACTTACATCATTTACACTCGATGATCCGTAACGTACCTTAGTTCCTTTTTCAAAGACTCTTAAATCTCCAACAGGATGAATCAAATAATCTGTACCTTCCATTTGGATAGGCAAATCAGCTATTTCAATTTGAGTTGAATCTGTTTTAGTTAAAGCACTTGTTTTATTTGATGTATCATAAGTCACTTTGGGCTTTTGAGCTTCTTCTTTACAGCTCGCTAAAGATCCAATAATTACTAAGGCTATATATTTAAAATAATTTTTCATCTGCATCAATTATATTCGATTATCAAATATAGCGTTTTTGGTGATAATATTTATTTTTATTGAATTTTACTAAGGCAAAAATGTTGATAAATGCAATTCCTAAATAGCCTAAAAATATTATCCAGTTTTTTTTATAGAGAGATAACAACCGTTTTCTTTCTGCTTCTTTGGCTTGGCTTAACCAAAAATCTTTATTCGCTTCACCATATCCACAAATAATATGATCAAACGGTTTTAAATTATTTGATTTTAGCGGTCTTGCAATTGAAAAGGCATAAATATCATCTTTATACAAAGACCAATTCATTACTTTTTCTTCAATCATAATATTTTGAACACTGATAAAAAGATCATAATCAGTTTTTGATCCGAAATGAATTTTTACACCATTAATGGTATCGTATTCTTTTACTAAATTCCGAAGAAAGAACCTTAATTTTTTCAATTCTTTAAACTCTTGGATTTTTTTCTTTTCAAAATAAAAAGTCTTGTAATTCCTTTTAATCCTTCCTAGTTGTTCTTTATTAATTGAATCATTAACGTAAAAAAAGGCAATACAACTTTGAACCTTAAAAGCATCCGTTTTATAAAAATGGTAAAAACAAAACAAAGGAATCAAAACCAAGGAAATCATTCCTGGAACATATAAAATTCGTTTTCTTTTTATCCGTTCTTTCATTATAACCTGGCATTCAGTTTTATATTAAAAACCCTCGAAGTCATATAATTTGGAATTGCATACTGATTTTTTGAATAAGCATCTCTAACCCAGGTATTGGTAATAGCATTTTGATTATTAAAAATATTAAATATTTCCACTCCCAAAGACAATTCCTTAAAGTTTTTCAGCCAGCCAGACTTTGCTGCGCTACTCTGATCAATAAAGACCTTAGCAAAACCAACATCTGCCCTTCTGTAATCATTCAATCTGTTTTGGTACAGATAAGGATCAGAATAAGAAGGTGAGCCTCCAGGTAAACCGGTATTATAAACTAAATTCAGGTACAATTTTATACTTGGAATATTGGGCATATAATCCTGAAATAACATTGCAAATTTCAATCTTTGGTCAGTTGGCCTGGCTATAAATCCTTTATTATTATAATTTTCTTCCGTTTTAAGATAACCGAAACTTATCCATGATTCAGTTCCCGGAACAAATTCACCATTTAACCTAAAATCCAGTCCCTGAGCATAAGCTTTGGCATTATTATCAGCAACATAGCGAATTCGTACATTATCAATTGAATACGCATTCACATCTGAAAGTGATTTATAATACAATTCCGTGACCCACTTAAAAGGACGGTTCCACATTTTAAAATTATAATCGTTACTTAAAACAAAATGTATCGATTGTTGTGCTTTTACATCCGGATTAACTTCTCCTTCAGCATCACGAAGTTCTCTATAAAATGGCGGCTGATAATATAGTCCTCCTGAAATCCTAAAAATCATGTCCCTATCCCAATCTGGTTTTAAAGCAAATTGTACACGTGGACTAAAGACTGTTTGATTTTTTCCTTCAACAGTTGCTCCTGAAACTTGCCAGCTTTGAAAACGTGTCCCAATAGTATACCAAAATTGATTCGAACCCAACTCTGTTTTATTATTCCATTGTGCATAACCGGAAAACCTGTTTATATCATTGAAATTGGTCGCACGGATATTTTGATAGGGCAAAAGAGGTCCGGTATAAGGTTCATATGGCTGATTATTTTTCGGCAGATTTAAAATACGTGGATTTAATGAAAATCCTGCAGAATCAATCATCTCCCACTCTACAATTCTGTCCCGTATCGATTCTCTTGTATATTTTAAACCAAATTCCAGCTGACTGTCATTCCATTCTTTAAACCCTTTAATTTCAACATTTGCTATCAAAGCATCCAAATCGTTTCTGGCATGATTAAGCTGGGTACCAATTCCTCTGGTAAAATCGACATCATCAGGATTTATGTTTCCATTATCATCAACATTTCCCAGTCGGTATTGTGCCAAAATATCAAAATGCTCCTGTTCAATAGTATGAAACAAGGATCCTATCAATTTTAAAGTAAAAGTTGGCGAAGCTTTATAAGTTGTTTTTATAGCTCCAAAATAAGTATCGTATTGATCTTTTTCCTGACCTTCATAAAAAACAGCAAGCGCCATTGGCTGATCAATCGTACCGAATTTTGTTTCGCGTGTTAATGGACGATATAAATATTTGTTTTGCGAAATATTACCCAAAAAGCTTAATTGCCATTTTTGAGAAATATCATAATTAATATTCGTCTGAATATCTGCAAATGTTGGTGTGTAATTGGTTTGTGTGTCCTGACTGTTGACCAGTAAACTATTATTTCGATAACGAACGCCGGTTACGGCAGACCATTTTTTATTTTTAGAAACGGCATCAACAGAAATACTTCCGCCAAGAAAACTGGCTTCCAGCGAAGCTCCAAATTGAGTTGGTTTTCTATAAGTAATATCTAAAACAGAGGATAATTTATCGCCAAATTTAGCCTGAAATCCACCTGCAGAAAAATCTACGTTTTGTACTAAATCGGTGTTGGTAAAACTCAATCCTTCCTGTTGTCCGGAACGAATTAAAAATGGGCGATAAACTTCAATTTCATTTACATAAACCAGATTTTCATCATAATTTCCTCCACGAACTGCATATTGAGTACTTAATTCGTTGTTTGAATTTACTCCTGGTAATGTTTTCAGTATATTTTCTATTCCGGCATTCGCTCCGGGTACTTTTTTTATGGTAGCCTGATCAATAACTGTAATACCCTGTACACGTTTTTTATTTTTTGAAGTAACAAAAACTTCCCCCATCTGTTCTTCTGAATTGTTCATCACAGGATTAAAAACGAAAGTTTCGTAAGGTTTCAGGTTAACTGTTAATGTCATCATTTTTAACGAAATGTGCGTAAAGACTAAAACTACCTTTTTGTTTGAGGGTACAAAAATCTGAAAATAACCTTTAGCATCAGATTTTGCAGCTTTGTCACCTGTCGTAACATTTACATCTGCAACCGGATGATTTTCACTATCTAAAATAACTCCCTTAACGCGAGCACTTTGAGCAGATGAAGCATAACCAATCCATAAAAAAAGAAAAACAATTATTAATTTAAAATTATTCAAACGCTTAGATTTTATTTTTGTTGACTTCTAAAAAAATGAGTTTCAAAGATAGCAGAATTCCCCACATTATCAACTACTTCAATTTTTAAATCATTCGCACCTTCAGCAACTATAGCATCATCAAATGTGTGGGTTATTTTTCTCGTTTTATTATCATATTCAAACAAAACCCAGTTCCCATTCAAATACCCATTATAGGATCTAATTCCGGATAAGGCATCACCAATTGTAAACTGAACATTTTTAATACCGGTAATCCATTTATCCTGAATCACTTTAGTGATTTTTATAACAGGAGCAATAGTATCTAAAACCAAACCATATTGCCCTAAAGTTTTTGATTTGATAGTAAAGACATCATTTTTTCTGGTGGTAGCGTTATAACTTTTACTATTACCACTAAGTCTTGCAATAAAAAGTTTATCACGCAAGGTTTCAGAATAAGTACTGTCTTTTATCGTAACCGTGAAATTTGAATGCACAGGAACAACATCTTCATGAATGTAAATCCGATTGTTTTTTACATCAAAATTCAAATTAAAATCTTCATAAAAGGTACCTGCAGGAAAAAAAACAGACATATTCTCTTTCTCAAAATTCGAATCCTTATTGTATCGAACAAAATACTTTGATGTCAATGGCTCTGCGTTAATGATTGGCGCTTCCGAATCATATTCAACCGGAACAGTAATCGAATTCAAATTTCCAAAATAATCAGAAACTTCAATTCTGTAAGATGAAGCAAGATTTGGTTCAACCGGAATTATTCCGTTAAGCGAATCTGTTTTTATGATACTAAGTGCGAAAGGCGTTTTCATAAATAACTTTTGTATACGCTGCCCCGTTTTTTTATATCTCGGATAATCTATAAAAGCATTAATAAAACGCATTTCATCAAAAGAATAGGTATTAAACTGATAATTATATTTAGGATCACCGTTTAAAAAGCCTGTAACATTAAAAACTCCGTTTCTATTGTTCGAAACATCATCGAAATCAACAGCATTAATTCCGAAACCTATCTTTCCGTTAGCTTTCACTTTACCGGCCAGATAAGTTCCGTCTTTTTGAAGGGAAAGATTCAATAATAGAGGCTGTTTCGACTGGTTTACCGTTGTATTTTCCATCGGATAAACAAATAAACCGGAAATCGTCGGTTTTTTAGTATCCTTTAAATATTGATCAAATCCAAAAAACATAGGATTTATAACAAATTCTGTTTTGGTGTCACGAAATTCAAAATGCAAATGTGGTCCTTCTGAAGAGCCTGTGTTACCTGAGAGTGCAATTATCTGCCCCTTTGTAACAGGAAGGTCTTCCGGCTTTGGAAACATTTCAATTTCAAAAGATTTTTCGCTATAATGTGTTTTATGAATATATTCCTGAATCGGTCCAACAGCTGTTTGCAAATGTCCGTAAACCGTAGTATAGCCGTTTGGATGTGTGATATAAATACATTTCCCGTTTCCAAAAGTTGAGATTTTTATTCTGGAAACATAACCATCAGCAACAGCATAAACATTCAGTCCTTCCCTTTGATTGGTTTTTAAATCGAATCCGGCATGAAAATGATTGGGTCTCAACTCACCAAAATTCCCGGAAAGCTGCATCGGAATATCTAATGGCGCACGAAAATAATCCTTTGGATACTGATTTTGGCCAAAAATAAAATTACAAACAAATAAAAAAAACAAATAAAATCTCATAGGTAACATTTTTGCTAAGATAAAAAATTAAGGAGCTAAAACCGAAAGATTAAACAGCAAAAACACAATTAACTGAATTTCATTAATTTGTCTATTTTTAATGCAAAAAAATCGATAAAAAATTGCATTAATAAAAAGGAATATTAACTTTGTAGGATTAAGTAATGAAAAGGATTTATAATGAGTGTAATTGCTGAAATAATTGATACTCTTGAATATAAAGTCGAAAAGCTTTTTGCAAAATCAAAAACTTTAGAGAAGAACAATCAGGATTTACGATTAGAACTAAACAAAGCTGTGCAAATTATCCAGAAACAATCTGAAGAAATTGAAGCTTTGAATAAGCAATATGAAACACTTAAGATAGCCAATTCGTTGCTCGGCAGCGACAATAACAAGAGAGAGACAAAGCTTAAAATAAATTCATTAATTCGCGAAATTGATTACTGTATTGCACAACTATCAGATTAGTAAATATGGACGGAAAGCTTAAAATTAAAATATCAGTTGCAGACAGAATTTACCCGTTAACGGTTGAGCCTGCTCAGGAAGAAGGACTTAGAAGTGCTTCTAAAAAAATTGATGCTATGATTAAGCAGTTCGAAGAAAATTACGCAGTTCGCGACAAACAAGATGTATTGGCTATGTGTGCCCTGCAATTTGCATCACAAGTAGAACAAAAACAAATTGACAATACTATTGATGGCGAGGAAACTATCAAAAGAATTAAAAGATTAAATTCGCTTTTAGATCAATATCTCGAAAATTAAACGTTCTTTACACGAAACTAAGATACTGCCTACATTAGTTCACAATTGGTAAACTCAACACTAACAATTTAGAATGAGCAAATCGTCGCTACTATAGTATGCCATGCTTCGGCTTGGAAACTTGAACAGTGAGTTAGCTCAAAACTTGTCTTTACGAGTTTATTCAAGCAATTAATGTAGGCTTTTTTATATATAAATTTTAACAAACATGGACATCATAACGATCATTATTTCAGGTATTGTTGGCATTGCAGCTGGTTTTGCGATAGCTAAAATTATCGAAAAAAGCAATATTTCTAACTTAATCAAAAACGCTAAAAAAGAAGCTGCATCTATTTTAAAAGACGCTAATTTAGAAGCTGAAAATATTAAAAAAGATAAAATTCTTCAGGCAAAAGAAAAATTTATCGAATTAAAAGCAGAACACGAGCAGGTAATTTTAACCAGAGACAAAAAAGTAGCTGAAGTTGAAAAAAGAGTTCGTGATAAAGAATCGCAGGTTTCAAATGAATTATCAAAAGCTAAAAAAGTAAATGATGATTTTGAAGCTAAAACAGCAGAATACAATAACAAAATTGAGCTTCTCGACAAAAAACAAACTGAAGTTGACAAATTACACAAAAGTCAGCTACAGCAATTGGAAGTAATTTCGGGGCTTTCTGCCGAAGAAGCAAAAGAGCAATTAGTAGAAGGTCTAAAAGCTGAAGCTAAAAGCAAAGCAATGTCTCACATTCAGGATACAATTGAAGAGGCAAAACTTACTGCTCAGCAAGAAGCTAAAAAAATCATCATCAATACTATCCAAAGAGTTGGAACAGAAGAGGCCGTTGAAAACTGTGTTTCTGTTTTCAACATTGAATCCGATGATGTAAAAGGCAGAATTATCGGTCGTGAAGGGCGTAATATTAGAGCTCTTGAAGCTGCAACGGGCGTTGAAATCATTGTTGATGACACACCGGAAGCCATCATACTTTCCTGCTTTGACCCTGTTCGTAGAGAAATTGCCCGTTTATCATTACACAAACTCGTAACTGACGGACGTATCCACCCGGCAAGAATTGAAGAAGTTGTTGCTAAAACAGCTAAACAAATTGATGACGAAATTATTGAAGTTGGTAAACGTACTGTTATCGACTTAGGAATTCACGGCTTACACCCTGAATTGATAAAAGTTGTCGGAAGAATGAAATACCGCTCTTCTTATGGACAAAACTTACTGCAACACTCCAGAGAAGTTTCTAAACTTTGTGGTATCATGGCAGCTGAACTGGGTCTTAATGTTAAATTAGCTAAAAGAGCAGGTTTACTTCATGATATTGGTAAAGTTCCAGATACTGAAAGCGATTTACCGCACGCCTTATTAGGTATGCAATGGGCAGAGAAATACGGCGAAAAAGAAGAGGTTTGCAACGCTATTGGAGCTCACCACGACGAAATCGAAATGAAATCATTACTTTCTCCAATTATTCAGGTTTGTGATGCTATTTCCGGCGCGAGACCAGGTGCAAGACGTCAGGTTTTAGATTCATACATTCAGCGTCTGAAAGATCTTGAAGAAGTAGCTTACGGATTTAGCGGTGTTAAAAATGCTTATGCAATTCAAGCCGGTAGAGAACTTCGTGTAATTGTAGAAAGCGAAAAAGTATCTGATGAAAATGCAGCTAATTTATCTTTCGAAATTTCACAGAAAATTCAAACAGAAATGACATATCCTGGTCAGGTAAAAGTAACTGTTATTCGTGAAACCCGAGCAGTAAACATTGCTAAATAAATTCACAAATATTCAAATAAAAAAAACTTCTCATCCCTGAGAAGTTTTTTTTTATTTCTGTTTAGCCTTAAATCACAACTCATCATTAAAAACAATTTTAAACACAGTTCCTACTCCAACCTCACTTTCAACAAAGACTTTTCCATTCATGGCTTCTATTTGATTTTTGGTAATATGCAAACCTATCCCCCTTGCATCTTTATGCTTATGAAAAGTTCTATACATTCCAAATAACAAGTCACCATATGCATCTAAATCAATCCCCAAACCATTGTCTTTTATTTTTAGAACTTTATGACCATCCTTTTCTATAGCATAATCAAAAATAATTATTGGATTCCTGTCCGGATGGGCATATTTTATCGCATTGGTTACAAAATTTAAAAGAACACTTTCAAGATAGGCAGGATTGAAACTTATCGTTACGTATTCCGGTACATTGTTTATAACATTTGCATTTGTTTCAGAATTAAAATTCTTAATAGCTGAAATTGTTTTATTGATGTACTCTACCAAATTTAATGGCTTGATAATTATATTCATATTACTCTGGATCTGAACAATTTGATTCAAGTTCAAAATAGTATCATTCAAATCATTAGAAACTGTTCTAAGATGTATTAACATCTCTTTTATCGTTTCTTTTTTCTCATCAATATCAATAAAATCCAATATAGATTTAATATTACCGGCCTGTGTACTTAAATTATGCGAAACAATGTGTGAAAAATTCAGCAATCGACTATTTTGATCACTATATAATTTCATCGTTTTTATAAGCTCCAACTCTTTTTCTTTTTGCACAGAAATATCAGTGTGGGTTCCTATAACACGCAGAGGTTTTCCTTGTTCATCTCGTTCAATTACTTTTCCTCTGTCTAATATCCATTTATAATTTCCACTCGAGGTCATTACGCGATGATAATTTTCGTAATAAGGAATCTTATTCTCAAAGTGATCCTGAATATCCGAATAATATTTCGGCAAATCATCAGGATGCACAATCTGATCCCAACGTTCAGGATCATCAAGTACATCTGCCGATTCAAGCTCTAAAATCTTCAAAGACAAAGAGGAATAAAATACTTTATTAGTAAGCATATTCCAATCCCAAACACCGGTTGTAGAAGCTTCTAAAGCAAATTGAAACCGTTCTTCAGAAATACGCAGTTTCAATTCTTTATCTTTTAACTCTGTAATATCCGAAAGATGCCCAAAAAAACTCACCTTGCCATCTGAAGACAATTCGGATTTAGATGAGATTATAAACCATCTTAAGCCTTTTTCAGGCAATATTCCCCGAAATTCAACTTCCCATCCAGAAACTTGTTTTCTAGCTTTTACAAATGACTGAAAAAACAAATCACGATCTGAGGGATGGATTCTTTCAGAAATAGCAGATTTGATATTATTTGAAAAATCACTCGTGCTTAATTCAAATATTTCTTCAATTGATTTACTAAATAATGGAAATGAATAATTATTATCAACATCGATAATAAACTGAAAAATCAAATCAGGAATTTCAGCAAACAATTTTTTATAAAAATCATTAACATTATTACAATCTGTATTTTCATCTAAATCAAAAACCATAATTACTCGTGTAAGTTTAAATTAATTTAAATTTGAGGCTACAACTTTCCACAAAAAAGAAACCTTAATATTTCAAAATTTCCTTTTTAAATAAGTCACTAATAATAACTAATTTTTCTTTAAAAAATTATCTTCGGGGATGAAAAGCATGCATTACATCTTTTAAGAAACTTCTGTCTAAATGAACATAAATCTCAG
Organism: uncultured Flavobacterium sp.; assembly: GCA_963513545.1. Lineage (GTDB taxonomy): Bacteria > Bacteroidota > Bacteroidia > Flavobacteriales > Flavobacteriaceae > Flavobacterium. The sequence continues at coordinate 227,001 of CAUPQW010000008.1, read as the reverse complement.
TTGTTGTTATTGATTCATGTCCGAGCATGAGCTGAATAGATCTTAAATCGGCACCGTTTTCTAATAAATGTGTCGCAAAAGAATGTCTAAAAGTATGCGGACTGATATTTTTGTTTAGGCCGATTTTTACAGCTAAATCTTTAATAATCGTAAAAATCATCGCACGTGTAAGCTGATTTCCTCTACGATTTAAAAACAAAGTATCTTCATTTCCTTTTTTTATTTTCAAATTTACCCGAACTTCTTTTTGATAAATGTTAATATATTTTTGGGTTAAATTACCAATAGGAACAAAACGTTCCTTATTTCCTTTTCCGGTAATTTTTATAAATCCTTCATCAAAAAAGAGGTCTGAAATTTTTAAGCTCACCAATTCCGAAACACGAAGTCCACAACCATACAACGTTTCCAACATCGCTCTGTTTCTTTCTCCTTCGTTTGAACTTAAATCTATGGCCGCAATCAGATTATCTATTTCCTGAACGGACAACGTATCCGGTAATTTACGCCCTGTTTTGGGAGCTTCTATTAATTCCAGCGGGTTATCTGTTCTGTAATCTTCAAAAACCAGGTAATTAAAAAAACTTTTTAAGCCTGAAATAATTCGGGCCTGAGATCTCGGATTAACCTCTCTTGAAACTGAATAAATAAATTGCTGAACCGTTTCATCTGAGATTTTTATTGGAGACACTTCTATTTTATTCGATTCTAAAAAAAGACATAACCGTTCAATATCGAAACCATAATTTTCGATTGTATTTTTTGACAAACCTCTTTCTATTCGCAAATACGACTGATAATCTTTAATATAGGTATTCCATTTCATATTTACAAAGTAAACACATTTTTGAGCATAAAAAAACCTTCCGGTTAGGGAAGGTTTTCATATAAGTTTAAATACAAATTAGAATTTGTAAAGAAGACCAAAGTTGATTGAACTTAAGTCAGCACCTAAACCAAAAGAATTAGTTTTGTCTGCTCCGTCTCCACCATTATCATTTGTAGTGTAACCTAATCCAGCCCAAGTAGCTTCGATAGCAAAATTACTAGATACGAAATAGCTTAAACCTAAACCTAAATTCGCACCAATTTCATTTGCTTTAAAATCATTTAATTTGTTATCTATTGAGCTGTAATCAACACCTAGTTCTCCAAATAAAGAAAAGTCTGAAGCTGGAGTAAAGTAATATCTACCAAAAGCTCCAACAGTTAATGATGCTAAATCCTGAGTATCTCCACCAGCGTCTTCAGCTTTCAAAGAACCAAAACCTAATTTTCCACCAATTGCAATGTTTTCAGTTACAAAGAAACCAACTTTTGGCTCAATTGTAAAACCTGTAGCTTTCTCATCACCAGTTTTTTCTGAAGCAATACTAACAGATCCAGAAATAAAAATATCTCCTTTAGAAAATCCTTTTCCTGTAGATTCTTGTGCATTTGCAAATCCAAATGCTAAAACAGCAACCATTGATAAAACAATTTTTTTCATTTTTTTTTTGATAAAATTAATATATTATTTAGTAGGACAAATCTATATTATTTCGAAGCAACAAACCAAACTTTATTATAAAATAATTATTAAAATATGTTTAAAAAATCCTGTTAAAAAGAACAAAAAACTAAAAACCAAACGATTACATTTTCAAATATCACTAAAAACAGTTAGATAGAAAACCTTGATATTATTAGTAAAATTCTCTCCTTGAGCCTAAAAATTCACTATTTTATAGAAATTTCATCATTACAAATGGAAATTCTGAAACCCAAAAAACAATAAATATAAAAATACTGAGTTTTTATTTGTGTTATTTTGTATTAATCAAAACTTAAAATTAATAGTATGAAAAAGATAATTTTAGCGATAACATTTATAATCGCATCATCAGCTTCAATTCAGGCACAATTATTAAAAATTGGGGTAAAAGCAGGGGTAAACTTTGCAAATCAAACCGGAGATGCAACTTTTGAAGGTGAGGATTTTAATAAAGAAGGCATCACAAGCTACCATGCAGGACTTGTTGCAGAAATTAAATTACTGGATAGATTTGCTGTACAGCCTGAGCTTTTATACTCTACACAAGGTGCAAGCTATAAAAATGCAGTAACTGAATTTAAAAATGAACTAGGTTATCTATCAATTCCGGTCATGGCAAAAATTTATCTGACTGATTCATTCAGTCTGGAAGTAGGTCCACAAGCTTCCTTTTTATTAAGTGAAAAAAATGATTTTGACGTTGAAGATGCTAAAACATTTGAATTTGGAGTTAATGCAGGTTTAGGATTTAAAATCACAAAGAATCTTTTCATTCAGGGTCGTTATGGTTTAGGATTAACAGAAGCTTCAAAAAATGCTGATGTTAAAAACTCAACAGTACAATTATCTGCCGGATTCTTGTTCTAAAAAAATATAACATAGTTTATAGAAACCGTTCTGTTTAATTAGAACGGTTTTTTTATTTTTACAACATTAAAAAATAATTGTAAATCAACCACATTGTCAATTAAATTCAATTAAAATAGTGTTATTAATTGAACTTACAGCATTGACAGTTTTGATAATTTTAAACAAAACTCAGATATGAAAATTGCTATAATAAACGGACCTAACTTGAATCTATTAGGAAAAAGAGAGCCTGAAGTTTACGGAAGTCAGACTTTTGAAGATTATTTTGAAACACTTCAACAAAAATTTTCAAATATTGAACTTTCCTATTATCAAAGTAATATTGAAGGCGAATTAATTGGCAAAATTCAGGAATATGGGTTTACATACGACGGAATTATTTTAAATGCAGGCGCTTACACTCACACTTCAATTGGTCTGGGCGATGCAATAAAAGCAGTAACAACTCCTGTTATTGAAGTTCATATTTCAAATACCTATGCACGTGAAAGCTTCAGACACCAATCGTATCTGTCCGGAAATGCAAAAGGCGTTATTTTAGGATTTGGATTAAAAAGCTACGAATTGGCAATCCAGTCATTTTTATAGTGCATTATTTAACAAATTATTAGTAAGCACAAATTCAACTTGTTTTAATTTTGTAAGAGAGCCCACTTACATGAAAAACTATATTTTACTCGCCTTTTTATTTTTTTCAATTTCAACTTTTGCCCAAATCAAAGGTACAATAACCGATGAAAAAGGAAGCCCGCTAGCTTTTGTATCTGTTTTTGAAGAAAATACATATTCCGGTACAACTTCCAATGAACTTGGGCAGTATCAGTTGAATGTAAAAGAACCAGGCAAAAACAAAATCGTTTTTCAGTACATGGGTTATAAAACTCAAAAAATAGCTATTTCTTCAGGTTCAAAAGCTGCCGTACTTGATGTTAAAATGGCGGAAGAAAGTTTTGCGTTAAATGAAGTTATAATCGATCCAAAAAACAATCCTGCAACTGCAATTATTAAAAATGCCATTGCAAACAGAAAAGAAAATTCTGAAAAAACAGCCCGTTTTACTGCTGACTTTTATTCAAAAGGAATTTTAAAAGTTAAAGATCTGCCTAAAAAAATACTAGGGCAAAAAATAGACCTTGGCGCTGATTTGTCTTCTAATCTGGATTCAACCGGTACCGGAATTCTATATTTATCAGAAACCATTTCTAAAATTACTTTTCAAAAGCCTGACAAGTTAAAAGAAACAATTATTGCTTCTAAAATTTCCGGAAACAACAACGGCTTCAGTTATAATACTGCTGCATTATCGACCTACGATTTTTATGACAACACATTAGAATTTGATGTTAACCTTATCTCTCCTATTGCCGGTAATGCTCTAAGCTATTATACCTATAAACTGGAGGGAAGCTTTTATGACGATAACAAACAGCAGATTTATAAAATAAAAGTAATTCCAAAGCGGGATAAAGAACCTGTTTTTGAAGGTTACATTTACATTGTCGATGATAGTTTTGCAATTTATGCAGTTGATTTTGATATAAAAGGCTATCGGGCGAAAAATGAATTTACTGAAGTAATGAATTTAAAACAGACTTTCAGTTATAATTCACAAAATAAAATATGGTCAAAAAATGCACAGACACTTTCTTTTAATGCAGGTGCTTTTGGAATAAAATTTTCAGGTCAGTTTAATTATGTTTACTCTAATTATGAATTTCCGTCTTCTTTTGCCAAGAAGACATTTGGAAACGAAATAGTTGCTTTTGACCTTAATGCTAATAAAAAAGACAATTCGTTCTGGAATGAAATTCGTCCGATTCCTTTAACACTTGAAGAAAGTACTGATTATATCAAAAAAGACAGCCTTCAGACCATTAGAAAATCCCAAAAATATACAGATTCAGTTGATGCCAAAAACAACCAATTCAAAGTTTGGGACATTCTTAAGGGCTATGATTACAAAAACACGTTTAAAAAGTATTCTTTTAAATATGAAGGTTTACTAAACCTTACTTCTTTAAGTTTCAATACAGTCCAGGGATTTAATTTAGACTCTGGTTTTTCATTTAAAAAATGGGATGAAGAAAACGGCAAAAGCACTTCAATAAATACAACTTTCAATTATGGATTTTCTGATGAACGTCTTCGGATTATTGGCGAATTCACACATCGGTTTAACACGGTAAATTATGCTACAATTTCGGCTTCGGGAGGAACAAAAACGGCACAATTTAATGGCGCTGACCCCATAAAAAAAATAGTCAATTCTGTAAGCTCTTTATTTTTTAAAGACAATTATATGAAATTGTATAATTTGGAATTTGCTCAGCTTAACTATACTCAGGATATTGCAAACGGAATCAATATCAATGGTAAAATAGCATACGAACAAAGAAAATCACTTTTTAACACAACAGATTATTCTTTTTTCAGTAAAAATGATGTTTATTCATCAAACAACCCTCTCGCGTCGGAAAATTTCACATCTTCTTTTGATCAGCACCATTTATTTAAAACTAACCTTACAGCCAGGATTAACTTTGGAAATAAATATATCTCAAGACCTGACGGAAGATATAACTTTAAAAACGATAAATATCCAACCATTTTTCTTGTCCTGGAGAAATCCTTTGCAGCAAGCGAAAAAAAATATGAATTCGAAAGAATCGGTGCTTCCATTCAGTATGATTTATCACTGGGAAACAAAGGAATTCTGGGAATGAATTTCAGGGCAGGGAAATTCTTTAATGCTAAAAACATTTCTTTTATCGATTACAGGCATTTTAACGGAAACCAGACTCATATTGGCACAACAGATCGTTACCTTAATGTTTTCAACTTAATGCCCTACTACTCAAACAGTACAAATGACCGCTATCTTGAAATACATTTAGAGCACAATGACATGGGATTTTTGACTAATAAAATCCCGCTGATCAATCTTTTAAAATCAACTATGAATATTGGCTTTCATTCATTGACACTTCCGGACAGAAATCCTTATTCTGAGTTCACAGTTGGTTTAGATAATTTAGGTTTTGGTAAATTTAAATTGTTCCGGGTTGATTATGTTCATTCGTACCAAAGCGGAATCCAGCAGAACGGAGTTATTTTTGGTTTGAAGATTCTGAATGTTTTAGATTAATTCTTTAGCAGATTCTTTATTGGCGTTACCTCCGGCGGGGCTGTCCGCTGTATCTTTTTATTTTTAAAGAAAAAACAAAAAGGATGTCACTTCCATCCCTAACGCATCAACCATAAATTCATATTTACGATATTAACAGAAAAAATCGCTTAATTTGCCAGATAAATTTGCACTGACAATTTAAACAGATTAAATTATTTTAGAATTTGACAACATAACCGCCAATTCCGCTCAGTAAGGAATTTTGCTTTATTTACAGCAACAAGAATTTATAAGAGATTTTACAACTTAAAGCTTAGCCTTAGGAAACCTCTCTAATTATAATCATCTGGCTCTACATGAATCAAAACATGGCCAAGTTCCGGAATCTCTCCTCTTAAAGTATCTTTTAATTTATGTGCCAAATCATGCCCCTCTTTTACAGAAATTTTAGCTGATACAATAGCATGAAGATCTACGTGGTAACGCATTCCGGCTTTGCGGATAAAACATTTCTCGGTTCCTAAAATACCCTGAACCGTTAATGCTTTTATGCGAATTTCTTCTACCAGATCATCATTAAGATTTTCATCCATGATTTCACCAAGAGCTGGTCTGAAAATTTTATAACTGTTGTATAAGATAAAAAAAGACGCAAAAAGTGCTGCCCAATCATCTGCAGATTCATATCCTTTTCCCATAAACAGCGCAATCGAAATTCCAATAAAAGCTGCTACTGAAGTAATGGCGTCACTGCGATGATGCCAGGCATCTGCAGCCAAAGACGAACTATTGGTTTGTTTACTGCGTTTTATTACCAATCTAAAAGAATATTCTTTCCAGACAATAATTGCACCTAAAACATACAAAGTCCAGGATTTTGGAAGATTATGCGGATTCTGAATATTGGATATACTTTCATACGCGATGATCGTTGCCGAAGTAATTAAAAACCCAACTACCAAAAAAGTGATTAAAGGTTCTGCACGCCCGTGACCGTAAGGATGATTTTCATCAGCCGGTTTGTTCGAATATTTGATTCCGAACAAGACCAATAAGGACGAAAATATATCAGTAGTTGATTCGATCGCATCTGCAATCAGGGCATAAGAATTGCCAAAAAAACCCGCCAAGCCTTTTATAACGGCTAAGCAGGTGTTTCCAGCTATACTAAAATAAGTAGCTTTTATAGCTTTTTGTTCATTTGTCATTGGAGACTTTTTATTCTCTTACGATTTTAGCACCAATTGCTCTCAAACGTTCATCGATACGTTCGTATCCACGGTCGATTTGTTCTATATTTTGAATTGTACTTGTTCCTTTTGCAGATAATGCAGCAATTAATAACGAAATCCCCGCACGTATATCAGGAGACGACATTGTAGTTGCTTTTAATTGAGATTCAAAATTATGTCCCATAACCACAGCTCTATGCGGGTCACATAACATAATTTTTGCCCCCATATCGATTAATTTGTCTACAAAAAACAAACGGCTTTCGAACATTTTCTGATGAATCAAAACATCTCCTTTTGCCTGTGTTGCCACAACCAAAACAATACTCAATAAGTCCGGTGTAAATCCTGGCCAGGGTGCATCAGCAATGGTTAAGATTGAACCATCAATGTCTGTTTTTACTTCATATCCATCTTTGTGGGCAGGAATATAAATATCGTCATCGCGTTTTTCTATTGTAATACCCAGTTTTCTAAATGTATTCGGTATTAAACCTAAATTATCCCAGCTTACATTTTTGATTGTGATCTCGCTTTTTGTCATAGCCGCAAGACCAATCCAGGAACCAATTTCGATCATATCCGGCAAAATTCTGTGCTCACAACCAGAAAGGCTTTCAACACCTTCGATGGTCAATAAATTAGAGCCAACTCCGGTGATTTTAGCTCCCATAGAGTTCAGCATTTTACACAATTGCTGTAAGTAAGGCTCACAAGCGGCATTGTAAACTGTAGTTCTTCCTTTTGCCAAAACAGCAGCCATTACAATGTTTGCAGTTCCGGTTACAGATGCCTCGTCTAAAAGCATGTCTGTTCCCTGAAGGCCTTCTTCAGGAGTTTCTACTCCATAAAAATGATCCTCTCTGTTATATCTGAATTTTGCTCCAAGGTTAATAAACCCTTCAAAGTGCGTATCTAATCTGCGGCGACCAATTTTATCTCCACCCGGTTTTGGAATATATCCTTTTCCGAAACGAGCCAAAAGAGGTCCAACAATCATAATAGAACCACGAAGCGCTCCTCCTTCTTTTTTGAAAGCTTCGGTTTCTAAGTATCCAACATTAACCTCATCTGCCTGAAACGTAATCGAACCCGGTGCATTGCGCTGAATTTTAACTCCTAAATTACCCAACAAAGTGATTAATTTATTGATGTCAATAATATCGGGAATATTATTAATTGTTACTTTATCTCCCGTAAGAAGTACGGCACATAAAATTTGTAATGCCTCATTTTTTGCTCCTTGCGGAGTGATTTCTCCTTTTAAAGGAATTCCTCCTTCGATTTTAAATACTCCCATATTCTTTTTTTAGGTTCTGAGTTGCTTATTTCCTAAGATTCTAATTTTTTTTTAGAGATTAAAACCTCTGTTACTGGCAACTTTATTTATTTCTGATTGTTATTTTTTTGAAAAGGTTTCGGTTTCCCTGGTCCTTTATTATTTTTATTGCTTTGTATTTTTGGCTGACCGGGTGGCGTAATTTTATTTGACATGCGTTTGTTGGTGCGCAATAAATCTGTCGTATTCAAAAGCTCTTCCGTACTCTGCAATAAATTGATTTTTCCTCCTGACAATTCAAATAAATGTTCGAAAATCACATCGTCTTTTACCGTGTCTTTGTTCCAGCTTAAATACGACTTTTTCATGTGGTTGGCAATTACCAGAACCAATGCATTTTTCATTTCGCCATCTTCCCACTTGTTCGCAACATCAATCATGTACTTGATATTGTTACCATAAAATCTGTATTTTGGAAAATTTTGCGGATACTGTAAAACATCCGGTTTTAATTGCAGCACATCACGGGACGGAATTGGATATGGAGATTCTACATTTAATTTAAAATCAGACATGATAAAAAGCTGATCCCATAATTTATGCTGAAAATCCGGCACATCGCGCAAATGAGGATTCAGACTTCCCATAACCTGAATAATGTATTTGGCGGCTTTGTTGCGCGTTTCATCATCTTCGATGTGGGTAGCCTGATCGATCAGTTTTTGCAAATGACGACCATATTCCGGAATAAGTAAACGTTGTCTTTCAGAATTATATTCTAAGTTAAAAACAACGTCATTTGCGACTTCTTTTTTATATTTATCGATCATAATTATAATGAAACTATACCTTCTATTGTAGAAACTTCCTTGTATTTGCCAATTACCTGGTCAGCACTATCCATTGTTACATCTATAGAAACACTGGTAAATTTACCTGTTTTAGATTTTGTTGTTTTGATAACCGCACCCATCCTGTCAAAAGCTTTTTCAACGCGCTCTACATTATCGGCTACTGAAGGTACTATAAATTTATACAAATATTCTGCCGGCCAGGTGTTTGAATTGTCCAGCTCAACCTTTAATCTTTCGTAAAATTCGGCGGTGTTTTTTTCTTTATCGTTCTCCATTCGTAATTAAAAATAAACGCAAATATACGTTTTTGATTTTAGATATTTTATATTGGAAAAAGATATTAAATCCGCGTATTTCATTTATCATGAATTTCACTAATTTGCATGAATTATTTTTATTCTAAAAATGCAATTGAATTAATCCGATTATTTTAAAATTGGTCAAATTCAGAAAATCAGATGTTTTTTTGGAATCATTTTTTTATGGACTCAAAAAAAGACTATTCTGTAAATGGTGACATTCAAACAAACACTATTAAATGGTGGGGTTCGCCATAAAAAGATATAGCTGAAAGCAGAATTTTTTTTGGCTGAATTTGCGAAATCATTCGCTTCTGATAAATATTCTTTTCAAATACGAATAACTTTAGGTAAATTTGCTCTTTATTTTTACGAAAGTGCAAAAAGAAATTATTGTTCTACTTGGCGGTCCTGGCACAGGAAAATCTACGCTTATAAACGAATTAGTCGCTCGTGGCTATTGCTGCTACCCTGAAATTTCAAGAGAAGTTACACTCGAAGCCCAGAAAAGAGGCATCGAGCAATTGTTTTTGGAACAGCCTTTACTGTTTAGCGAAATGCTGCTTGAAGGCCGTATTCAGCAATTCAAGAGTGCTTTTCAGGAACCTGATAACGTGGTTTTCATTGACCGTGGAATCCCTGATGTTGTGGCTTATATGGATTATATCGGCGACGAGTATCCTGAGTTTTTCACGAAAGCCTGTGAGGATTATAAATATTCTAAAACTTTTATTTTACCTCCCTGGGAAGAAATATATCAGAGCGATACGGAGCGTTATGAAAATTTTGAACAGGCATTAGAAATTCAGAAACATCTTATTGAAACCTATAAAAAATACGGATACGATTTAATTGAGGTTCCTAAAGACACGGTTGAAAACAGAATTCTTTATATATTAGACAAAATTTAGCTAACGGATTTAAAGTTGCAAAACTAGAATCTGAGTTCTAAATTTTTAACTTTAATACATTGGCCATGCAGGAAGCACAGGATATTCTTTTAAAATACTGGAAACATAACAGTTTCCGACTACTGCAAAAAGAAATTATTGATTCGGTCTTAGCAGGTCATGACACTTTTGCGCTGTTGCCTACCGGAGGTGGAAAATCGATTTGTTTTCAGGTTCCGGCCATGATGCAGGACGGAATTTGCCTGGTTATTTCGCCTTTGATTGCTTTGATGAAAGACCAGGTGGCAAATCTGCAAAAAAGAGAAATTAAAGCTATTGCCTTAACAGGAGGAATTCATACCGAAGAAATTATAGATCTTCTGGATAATTGCCAATACGGAAATTATAAGTTTCTTTATCTTTCGCCTGAGCGTTTACAATCTGACTGGATTTTGGAACGTATTAAAAATCTGCCTATCAATTTAATTGCTATTGACGAAGCGCATTGTGTTTCGCAATGGGGTCACGATTTCCGTCCGGCTTATTTAAAAATTTCTGAACTTAAAAAATATTTTCCTAAAATTCCGTTTTTGGCTTTGACTGCGACTGCAACACCAAGAGTTGTAGAAGATATTAAGACACAGGCAGGATTAAAAGACCCTATTTTTTTTCAGCAGTCATTTGAAAGAAAGAATATTGCCTATATGGTTTTTGAAATCGAAGACAAACTGTATCGTGTCGAGCAAATTTTAAAGAAAAACCCACAACCCTCAATTATATATGTACGAAACAGAAAATCGTGCTTAAATATATCAACCCAATTACAATCATTAGGATTTAAGGCAACATATTATCACGGTGGCCTTTCGGCAAAAGAAAAAGACAAAAACATGGGATTGTGGATGTCCGAACAAGCACAGGTAATTGTGGCGACCAATGCTTTTGGAATGGGGATTGACAAAGACAATGTAAAAACGGTTATCCACACACAATTACCTGAAAATCTGGAAAATTATTATCAGGAATCCGGAAGAGCGGGACGAAATGGCGAAAAAGCGTTTTCGGTTTTACTTTATAACAATTCAGATTCAAACCAAACAGAACAGCAATTCCTGAGTGTTTTGCCTGATAAAAAGTTTCTAAAAACGATGTATGTGAAGCTTTGCAATTATTTTCAGATTGCTTATGGCGAAGGCTTAGATGATTCTTTTTCGTTTAAACTCAATCATTTTTGTAATAAATACGACTTCCCTACTTTAAAAACGTATAACTCTTTGCAGTTTTTGAATCAACAGGGAATCATAACAATGTCACAAGAATTTTCAGAGAAGATTACGATGCAGTTTTTAATTGAATCGAAAGAAGTCATTCGATATATGAGTCTGAATCCAAATGATGAAGAAATCATTTTGGCAATTTTGAGAACGTATCCCGGAATTTACGAAATGAAAACATCTTTTAATATTTCGTTGATTGCCAAAAAATCAAATCATACCGAAGAACAAGTTGCTGCTGTTCTGGAAAAATTGAGAGAAAAAGAAATCATCGAATACAAATCAAAAAATAACGACGCGACGATATTATTTAATGAAGTCCGCGAAGATGATCTTACCATAAACAGAGTTTCAAAATATCTCGAAAAACAAAATCAATTAAAAAAAGAACAGCTTTCATCTGTACTGCATTATATAAAGGAGAATAAGACCTGCAAAAACCGATTAGTTTTAGATTATTTTGGAGAAGAAACAACAGAGAATTGTGGCGTTTGTTCTTATTGTATTACCCAAAAAGGAAAAATCACCGAAGCAGATTCAATTGCTGATAAAATTCTATATTTATTAAAATCTGCTGCTTTAACTTCGCGAGAAATTCAAAGCCAGATAAAACTGGATGCCAACGATATTATTCTGGTACTTCAGGAGTTATTAGAAAACAATCATATTACCATATTAGCGAACAATAAATACACTTTAAAATCATAATGGAAAAATTGAGAATTATATTTATGGGAACTCCTGAATTTGCTGTCGGCATTTTGGATACCATTATTAAAAACAATTACAATGTTGTTGGCGTGATTACTGCTGCAGATAAACCGGCAGGACGTGGACAAAAACTAAAATATTCGGCAGTAAAAGAATACGCACTGGCCAACAACCTTACTTTACTACAGCCAACAAATTTAAAAGATGAAGATTTCTTAGCCGAATTAAAGTCCTTGAACGCTAATTTACAAATCGTAGTCGCTTTTAGAATGCTTCCAAAAGTCGTTTGGGAAATGCCGGTTTTAGGAACCTTTAACCTCCATGCTTCGTTATTGCCAAATTATCGCGGAGCAGCCCCTATTAACTGGGCTATTATCAACGGAGAAAACAAAACCGGCGTTACTACTTTTTTCATAGATGATAAAATTGATACCGGAGCGATGCTTTTAAATTCAGAAATTGCAATTGAACCCGAAGAAAGCGCAGGACAATTACATGACCGATTAATGTTGTTAGGAAGCAAAACTGTGATTGACACTTTAAAAGTCATTGAAAATGGAAATGTAACCACAACTATTCAGGAAGATAATGACGATATAAAAACGGCTTATAAATTAAACAAGGAAAACTGCAAAATCGACTGGACAAAATCCGGAACAGAAATTAATAATCTGATTCGCGGCTTAAGTCCATACCCAGCTTCCTGGTGTTTTTTGAAGGATAAAAACGAAGAATTAAGTATCAAAATATATGAAGCAAAACTGTTTTTAGAATCGCATTCACATGAAACAGGAAAACTTATTTCCAGTAAAAAAGAGATTAAAATTGCTGTGCAAGGGGGATTTTTACACCTTTTGAGTTTACAATTACCCGGAAAAAAGAGAATGCAAGTGACAGAATTACTTAACGGGATCACTTTTTCTGATTCAGCCAAGGTCTATTAAGCTCAGTAAAACAAAGGGTTTATAACTGTTTTTAGTGATAAAACCAGTTGTTTTATGAACAAAAAAAATAAGTTATTAACAATTGTTGCTAAATTTATAGAAAACACTTGCAAGGAACAGATTTCCTACTAAATTTGTGTATTAACAATTTTTTTTAACCAACAATTAATAACTAATTATTATGAACAAATCAGAATTAATCGATGCTATCGCTGCTGATGCAGGAATTACAAAAGCTGCTGCAAAATTAGCTTTAGAATCATTTTTAGGAAACGTAGGTGCTACTTTGAAAAAAGGAGGAAGAGTTTCATTGGTAGGTTTCGGATCCTGGTCAGTATCTGCCAGAGCTGCTAGAGATGGTAGAAACCCTCAAACAGGAAAAACTATTCAGATTGCTGCTAAAAATGTAGTAAAATTTAAAGCCGGAGCTGAATTAGAAGGTGCAGTGAACTAAGTAGGAAAGTTCTCTAAACTTATAATATAATTAAAACCCTCCTGATGGAGGGTTTTTTTGTACGGTTTAACGATTTTATTTGGGATTTTAAAAATTTTATGATTAAATTTAATAAAAATTGTAGCCGTATGATTTCAGAAAAATTAAAAAAAGGACACCTGCTTATTGCCGAGCCTTCTATAATTGGGGATTTATCTTTTAATAGATCGGTAATTTTATTAGCAGACCATAACAAGGAAGGATCAATAGGTTTTATCATTAATAAACCGTTAAAATACACTATTAATGACTTAATTCCTGAAATTGATGCCAATTTCAAAATATATAATGGCGGACCTGTAGAACAGGACAACCTCTATTTCATTCACAATATTCCTGAATTAATCCCAAACAGTGTTGAGATTTCAAATGGTATCTATTGGGGAGGTGATTTTGAATCGACTAAAGACCTAATAAATGACGGATCTATTCACAAGAATAATATTCGTTTTTTCTTAGGATACACAGGTTGGGATGAAAATCAACTTGAGAATGAAATGCAGGGAAACTCCTGGATTATAACCGATAACAGTTATAAGAATAAAATTATCGGAAAATCTACCACTCATTTTTGGAAAGAGCAAATTATTGAGCTTGGAGGTGATTATCTAATTTGGTCAAATGCACCAGAGAATCCATATCTGAATTAATTTTCAGATATGGATTCGTTTAGCTTTTGGACTAACAAATGAGCCAAATTAGCTGTAAATTCCTTTTTTCGGTATTTTGTTATCGACTGTATTCCTGTGATTACATTTGTCAGAAATAATTCATCTGCTTTTTGAAGATCAAAGGGTGAAATTATTTCTTCATACACTTCTATGCCATCCATTTTCTTTGCCAAAGCTAAAATTTGTTTACGCATAACACCATTTAAACAACCTTCTGAAACTGGCGGAGTAATTAGTTTTTTACCCGTGACCATAAATAAATTTCCTTGTAATACCTCAACTACATTCTTCGTATCATTGAGCAAAATACAGTTTTCTAAGCCATTTTCGTGAGCAAAAATACTTCCGGTAACATTTATAAGCTTATTAGTCGTTTTTACAGACGATAATAACTGTTTTGTTACATAGAAGTCTTTATATAAATCTACTTCATATGAAGCTGTATTTAATGCATACACAGCATTTTCTAAAGGTGTGGCATGAATTAAATAAGAGACTTCATTTGTTTTTGGCAAATACAATCCTCCATTATTTCTAAAAACAGTTATTCTGGCTCTGGCAGATGATAAGATCTCTTTTTGTCTTACCAAATTCAAAATCTGCTCCTCAAAATATTCCATTGTGAAATTCATTGGAATTTCCATACGAACAACCCGCATAGAAGCCATTAACCTAAAATAATGATCTTCAAGGAACAGGATTTTACCGTTAACTATTTTTAGTGTTTCAAAAACACCATCACCATACAAAAAAGCACGATTTTGAGTTAACACATTTTTCTCCTGCTCTAATACATTTCCGTTAAAATTGATCATAAAAAAACCCTGAATTTTGTTCAGGGCAAATATAAGGCATAAAATAGACTTTTACTAAACAGAACCTATAAGATGTTTCAGATCTGAGATTTGATTCTCCCACAATTGCTTAGCTTCCCCTACTTCTTCTTTTTCAGCAAAATCAATTACCATTAATGACACATCTTTAGTTAATTCATCAACTAATATATGCAATTCAAAGAAATATTCTGTGTCTTTACTTGCCTCATCGACCCATTTAAATTTTACTTTTTCGCCGGTTTTTTTAGAAGCAAGTCGTGCTTTTTCCTGAGAATCATTCCAGATAAAAGTAAAAAACTCACCTCTTGAATTTACATTGTCGGCAAACCATTCAGACAAACCTGACGGTGTTGATATATATTGATATAATAGTTGTGGCGAAGAATTGATAGGAAACTCTATTTCGTAACGTATTTTTGAATCCATGTGTTGCTTTAAATTTTTTCGAAATATAAGAATATATGTCCGAAAACAATGCATTTTTAAAAATATTTTTTTTTCTTCATTTTATGCTTGTCATTTTTAATATAATTTTTATATTTGCACCCGCAATGAGGAACACGGTTCACATGCAATTCTGGCGAGGTAGCTCAGTTGGTTAGAGCGCAGGATTCATAACCCTGAGGTCACGGGTTCAACTCCCGTCCTCGCTACAAAAGGCAAACCCTTAAACAGTAAATGTTTAAGGGTTTTTTATTAAAAACAATTCCTCACTGTTTAACAAATACAATCAAAAATTAAATTTATCTTGAAATTTATTGCCACTTAAAAGGTAATAGTAAGTGCTCTGCTTAAATAATCGAATTACGTGATTTTGAGAGAATGACAGAATTGAATGTAGATTGTATGGTAATCAAAACGACTTCTGACGGTATTACTATAAAAAGTGCGAAAATACTACTGATGATCCGCTGACAAAAGATGGATTTTATATATCCAAATGACGGAAATTATTTATTTGGTGGAGAAAAATATACTCCTGTAAAAAATTTATAGAATGCCCGATATCTCGTTTACTCCAACATAATTAATACAGAAAATGCATTACAATTAATTTACGTTTCGCTTTAAAACTAGAATATACACAATTTCATTAAAGTCAGATTCGAAAATTTCGACAAAAAAGTTAATTATCAAATAATGATGTCCTAACAAAGCTTAATTAAAATAACAGCACAACCTGGCTTTCCGGGTTGTGCTTATTTATTTAAACTTGTAGTATAATTTTCTTTTACAATTATATCCAGTGGGATAAAATGAGTGGGATTTATATTTTTTTCATGCAGAATGATTTTTTTGTAGAGATAACTTATTCCCGTATACCCCTGCTCTTCCGGTTTTTGATTAATTAAAAAATCAATTATTCCGGAATTCAAATAGGTTATATTTTCTTTTAAAAGATCATAACCTATTATTCTAATCCCTTTTATGTTTTGCTGTTCTAAAAACTGAGCTACAATGTAGGCACGTGAATTGGGGATGAATATACTGCTGATGTTTTTAAACATTTCCAAAGTAAGCTGATTGACATCAGGATCTTTAATCGTAATTTCAGAAAAATTAAAATTGGTCAGTTCTGAATGCTCTTCAAAAAAAGTATAAAATCCTTTTATACGCTGTAAATAAACCGAAGTACTATCAATTTCTTTTGCTATTTTAACAATAAGCACATTCCGTTCATTTTTTACAGCAAAACTAATGAGTCGGCCCGCTAAATATCCACTTTTAAAAGCATCCTGACCAATATAAAAATGAGATATATCGTTATTAATATCCGAATCAATCATTACGACCGGTGTATTTTTATTTTTATACTGTTCTAAAAATAAGAGTGATTCTTCATGGAAAATAGGCGAAAAAAGCAATCCTTCACATTCAAAATCTAATAACTTCGAAAACATTGCCTGAAATGACTCACTATCAAAGTCGTACAGAAAGTAATACAGTTCAATACCAAATTTTCCAAATTCTTCACCCGCCTTTTTAACTCCCGTTAACTGACTTTCCCAATATTCTAATTTCTCAGGCTTTGGTAAAAAAACAGCAATTCTGGATTTTTTATTCGAGGCTAAATTACTTGCAAAAATATTTCGTTTAAAACCATGTTTTTTAATAATGGCATTTACCTTATCAATATTCTCCTGTGATACCTGTCCACGATTGTGAATGATTCTGTCTACTGTTCCCGGAGAAACATTTGCAAGTTCTGCTATTTTTTTTATTGTTATGATATTCTTAAGCTTTAAGTTAAATAATTTAAGAGAGTTCCAAAAATAATTTTTTTTATTTAAAAGTTACGTTTTTTATTTAAGTTTTTATATACATTTGCAAAGTACGTGTGCGTACACGTAAATTATAATAGCATGATTATGAAATAAAAACATTTTTGAAAACATTTGTTTTTATGACTATTCAAAATGAATTAAAAATATTTCAATTCATTTTTAGAATAAAATCCGTGAACGCACACGTAAAATAAAGAGATGTCAAAAAAAATAAAACTAAAAACGTACTTAGCATACAAAAAATAAAACAAGTAAGTAATCAAAATAAAATAACTAAAATGAATTCGATATTTAACCTAGAAGGAAAAATAGCGCTAATTACAGGCGGTGCAGGTGTATTGGGAAGCAACATGGCTCAGGTTTTAGCCAACCAGGGGGTAACTACAGGAATTGTGGGATTATCAATTGAAGAAGCACAAGTTACTGTTGCAGAAATAGAAAAAAATGGAGGAAAAGCATTTGCTGTAAAAGGAAATGTCTTAAATCAGGAAGAACTTGAAGCGATACGAGATCGTATTATTGAGAAATATGGCCGTTTGGATATTTTAATCAATGCTGCCGGAGGAAATATGCCAGGCGCTACAATTGGGCCAGATCAGGCGATTTATGACTTAAAGAGAGATCATTTACAAAAAGTACTTGATCTTAATATCATTGGAACAATTTTGCCTACACAAGTATTTTCAGAACTTTTTGCAAAACAAAAAAGCGGTGTAATCATCAATATTTCATCTGCTTCTGCAGATCGTCCGTTAACAAGAGTAGTTGGTTATTCAGCTTCAAAAGCTGCTATTGATAACTTTACAAAATGGATGGCTGTTGAATTAGCTTCTAAATATGGAGAAGGAATTCGGGTAAATGCTATTGCTCCGGGATTTTTTATTGGAGAACAAAACAGAGCTTTATTACTGACTCCGGAAGGTGAACTAACTCCAAGAGGTATTAAAATAATTGACCATACTCCAATGGGACGTTTTGGGATTCCTGAAGACCTGAATGGTGTATTGCTTTTCTTATGCAGCGATATGTCTAAATTTGTAACGGGAACAATAATTAAAGTTGATGGAGGTTTTGGTGCTTCAAGTATTTAAAATAGTCAAAAATTTGATAGTCCTAAAGGTAAAATAACCAATAAATAAAGTGATTGCTGATTTTTGATTTCAGATTTGTGATTTCAGATTTGTGACTAACGATTTTTGATTTCAGATTTGTGTTGATAAAATAGATGAGATTGACGATTTTACGAAATTCTTACATTAAATCTAAAATTTTTTAAATTAAAACAAAAAATATAAAATTATGGAACAAACATGGAGATGGTACGGTCCAAATGACCCTGTACAATTAGCTGATGCCAGACAAGCCGGTGCTACCGGAATTGTAACTGCTTTACACCACATTAAAAACGGACAGGTGTGGGAAGTGGAAGAAATTATGAAACGAAAAAATGAAGTTGAAGCTGCAGGATTGACTTTTTCAGTTGTGGAAAGTATTCCTGTGCATGAAGATATCAAAAAACAATCGGGAGATTATTTGAAATACATAGAAAACTACAAGCAAAGCATCAAAAATCTTGCAGCATGTGGCGTTCATATCGTTTGCTATAATTTCATGCCTGTATTGGACTGGTCAAGAACCGATTTGTCATACGAAATGCCAGATGGTTCAAAAGCATTACGTTTTGATATCAATGAATTTGCTGCTTTTGAGTTGTTTATTCTAAAACGTCCGGGTGCAGAAAACACTTATACTGAAGCCCAGCAAGTAAAAGCGAAAGCGACTTTTGAAAAGTTATCTGATGCAGATAAAGTAAAATTACAGCAAAATATCATCGCCGGTTTGCCTGGTGCCGAGGAGTCATATAGCGTTGAAGATTTCCTAAAAGTACTTCAGGGTTACGATGGCATCGATGCTGCTAAATTAAAAGAAAACCTATATTATTTCCTGCGTGAAATTGTACCTGTAGCCGAAAGTGTAGGGGTAAAAATGGCAATTCATCCTGACGATCCTCCTTATCCAATTTTAGGATTACCAAGAGTTGTGAGTACAGAAGCTGACTTAGTACAATTGCTAAATGCTATTGATTCGCCATCTAATGGATTTTGCATGTGTACAGGATCTTATGGCGTAATTGCCAAAAATGATTTATCAGGAATGATTGATCGTAATGGAGAAAAAATGAATTTTATCCACCTCAGAAGCACACAACGCGATGAGGAAGGAAATTTCTACGAGGCCAACCATTTAGAAGGAAATGTTGACATGTATGAAGTGGTGAAATCTATTGTAAAAATGGAAAAACAAACTGGAAGGATTATTCCGATGCGCCCTGATCACGGACACCAAATGTTAGACGATTTAAAGAAAAAAACAAATCCAGGATATTCAGGAATAGGCCGCTTAAGAGGTCTTGCTGAATTACGCGGATTGGAATTAGGGATTAAAAGAAGTTTATAATAATGATATTCCACCTTCACATTTTTTTAAACAAATTGGTGCGAGGTGGAGTTTTTCAACAGTCATAACTTATGAAACTTAAATACATCTATTCAAATGCAAATATAAAATAAAAGAAATGAAGTAATTTTATACCTTGTACCCAACTACAAAACTTCCAATCTTATTTGAACCAATTGCTTGGCTTTTGTATTGGAATTAGTTCTATTAAAACCTAATTTTGTAAGCACTATTTTCTTTATATTAAAATAAGAGATAGCAGACGTTAGAATAGTTTGAAAACTAAGTAATTTACAGCAATATGGATATAGTCAAATTTAAAATCACATCAAAAACGATAAAAGTAGAAGTACGCAATTCGAATAATTATGTTTTTAATTTTAATACGGCTTTAGAAATTGCAAAAGAAGACAAGGATGTTTTATTAAAACTATACAATGCCTTAGATATTCTTTTTAAGAAAGAAACTCCCAGCGAAGTAAAAAACTATATTTCACCCAACCAAACCAATATCCTGGATCAGATTTCTGCGGTAGACAATTCAGAAGAGGAGCTATAAAGTTCTAAATTGGAACAACTTTTTGATCTTATCAACATTTAAAGGTATTTTATTTATTTTTGTAAATTACAAATTCCAATAAATGAAACGTTCCGGCACAGCAGATCTTCCCTTACATTATGGGCATGTTCCATTGTGGCTTGCCGAACGAATGTCTAAACTTGGTTTTGCAATTGTAGAAACTATTGCCATGGAATTTTCTACTTCTGAAGTAATAAGCAAATTAAGCAATCCGTTTTGGTTTCAAAGTTTTGGCGCTGTGATGGGAATGGACTGGCATTCATCCGGAATTACAACTTCGGTACTTGGTGCCTTAAAAAAGTCGGTAAACCCACATTCAAAAGAATTAGGTATATACATTTGTGGCGGCAAAGGCAAACATTCCATGTTAACACCACAAGAGCTTTTATTTGTTGGTGAAAAAACAGGTCTTGACGGCAATAATCTTGCGAATTGCAGCAGACTTACCGCTAAAGTTGACAATACCGCTATTCAGGATGGATTTCAATTGTACCAGCATAATTTTATTGTGGACAATAAAGGGCAATGGGCCGTTATTCAACAGGGAATGAATCCTAACTCTAAAACAGCGAGAAGATACCATTGGCATTCGCAAGATTTAAAGTCTTTTATAAATGAACCGCACACTTTTATTTATGGTGAAAATCAAGGCACTATATTAAATCTTACGGATCAGACAGCCACGAAATCAAGAGAAGGCATCCTGGAATTATCAAAAGAATCTCCAGCAAAAATCATGAAGGAGATGCAGTATCTTTCTATGCCTGCACACCATGATGTAAGAATGGAAGATATAAACATGAAAAGACTTGGCGCAATGCTCTGGACAACCCATGAAAACAAGCCCGAAGATTTTGAAGAACTGCTGCTTTTAAAAGGAATGGGACCAAGAGCTTTACAATCATTAGCATTGGTTAGTGAAATCATTTATGGCACTCCTACCCGATTTGAAGATCCGGCACGTTTTTCATTCGCACACGGTGGAAAAGACGGACATCCGTTTCCAGTTCCGGTAAAAATATATGATGAAACAATTGACACTTTGCAAAGAGCTATTAATCGTGCTAAAATTGGCAACACTGATAAAATACAAGCAATTCAAAAGTTGTCTGAAATATCAAGAAAGGCTGAAGAAAGTTTTACACCAAATTCCAATTTTGATGCACTGATTCAAAGAGAAAGAGACGAATCGCACCAATATGGCGGAAAAACTGTTTTTGGAGATGCTAAACCTCCTAAAAGCAAGCCTATTCATCCAAACAATCAACTGGAATTGTTTTAAACTGATTAGATAGTTAGATAAATTGAAGTTTACATCAATTAATTACTTTCCTGAAATCAATTTTTCAATTTCACCAAAAGAAATAACCGGATTTGCGCCAGGCGATGCTGCAACTAATGCCCCAACTGCACAAGCAAAATCAATAGAGTCCTGAGGCAGTTTTCCTGTAAGCAAAGAAGTAATTAAAGCTGCTAAAAAAGAATCCCCTGCGCCTACTGTATCTGCAACCTGAACCGGATAACCGTCGTTTTTATACAATTTCCCTTCCCATAACAACAAAGCCCCATCTTTTCCTTTTGTTACACAAATAGACGATGTATTTGTTCTGGATGCTATAAACTCAATATTATCTTCGAGTGTTGTAAAAGGAGACTGCAAAGCTGCAGCAATTTCAAGCATTTCATCATCATTGAATTTGATAAAATTGGCAGACATCATTAATCTTTCAAGAATTTCATGTGAATAATGCGGCTTTCTTAAATTGACATCAAATACTTTATAAATTTTATGTTGCAATAATGATTCTAAAGATTTTCGGGATACTTCATCCCTGCAAACCAAACTTCCGTAAATTAAAACATCTGAATTGTTTACCAAATTTTGACCCAAATCGTTTATTTCAATTTTATCCCAGGCTGCCGGGTAATGAATATCATAAGTTGCTGAACCATTTTTATCGAGAGTTACGTTTACCAAACCTGTTGGAAACGTTTCCGATTGCAATATTACTTCCGTCCCCACCCCTAATGTCTTTAATTCATTAAGAATAGCAACTCCATCTTCATCATTTCCCACACTGCTTATGACGGCGACCTCACACCCAAGACTTTTCATACGCAAAGCAACATTTAAAGGAGCTCCGCCAATCTTTTTTTCGTTTTCAAAAACATCCCAAAGAATTTCTCCGAAGGCTGTGGCTTTAAGTTTTTCACTACTCATTTTGTTTTTTTTCTAAAATTATATTTTAAAAATACCACCAATCTTTTAATTTAACCAAAAAAAGCATAATTCTGAACAAAAACTCATTGCCATCCGAAAGTTGAATCAAAAAGTTTCCTGAGATAAGTACCTAAAAAATAGAAATTAATGCCATTTAATTTCAGAATTATAAAAAGAGAAGCAAGTTTTCAAATACTGGATAAGTGGAATTAAATAAAAAAATAGGCTGCCTGTTTATTTAGGCAACCTATCCTGTTTTTTAAATTATAACTCTGAAATAGTAATTTGTTTATTGTTATTTGATTCATAAAAAATCAGAACCATGACAACTATTAATTAACAATTTTCTTAGTTACTACTTTATTGTCTTTAGAGCTTATTTTTACAATTAATAGCTGATTTGTTTTGTTAATGTTTTTAATTGCAGCTGAATTTGAATTTACATTTTTTTGCTCTGCAATTAATTTCCCCTGGATATCAAATACTTTTATGTTATTTATAACTTCCTCTCCTGAGTTCACATAAAAAGCCTCATTATTTTTATAAATAGTCACACTGTTTTCATTAAAAGTAACAGAATTCACTTTTAACGAAGCTGATGTCACAATTTCATCAGAAAAATTAAAAGCCTTGTCAACCGTATATATTTTATAATAATCTGAACCAGAAACCGATCCAGCAACAGCATCAGTAAATGAAGTTGTTGTTCCAACATAGACAACAGTTCCTGATAACGAAGCTGTACCATTCGTAATTGTATTATTTACAGCATAAACTCCATTTTGGTTAGGGTCATTGTCAGCATTAGGATTTGTTGCGTAACGAACCACTACATATCCGCCTCCGTCAACATCAGCTGAAGCTGTCCAGCTCACATTCAAACCACTTACAACCGGAGTTGATGCCGAAGCTGGAGCGATAATGTCAAGAGCTCCTTGATAAACAACCAAATCATCGACATAACCTGTAAATGTTGTTAGTGGTGATGAGCTTGTACCGCCAAATCCAACATACATTTTAGCAGGATTTGCAACAGGAATTTTGCCAGCACAATTTAATGTTACTTTCTGCCAACCATTACTATCTACCGCGCCCTGAGAAGTAACAGGTGAAGAAAATCTTACATCTGTATATAGTGCTGCTCTAAAATCAAGACCGGCAACACCAGTAAGATCTTTAGTGTAAAATTGTATAGTATAAGTAGGTCCAGCAGTAGTTCCGTCCCCACCTGTAACAGGAGGATTTAATACCGGACTCATGGCGTATTTTCCTCCCATTACCGCATTAGCCTCTAGTTTAAAACTGTTAAGACCGGAACGTGTATTACTGCCATGAGCTGCAATTCTAGAATTTATAAGAATTGCACTATCAAAAGTCCATAGGCTAGCATCTGGAGTATTTGAACTTACATTAGTAGCTTTTAAAGTTGCATTTTCAAAACCTCCGTCAAATTGACCAGTTCCAATAGGTTGTTGTGCCCAACTCGTTTGGGTACTAATCAGTAATAAAGCAAAAATCGACAATCCCTTGATTGCTCTTTTACTTTTTGCTTGAAAATAATTTTGAGTAATTTTTTTCATGGTATAATTTTTTAGTTAGTTTTCGATTTTGTAATCGATTCCATAAAAATAAGTTATTTTTTTATTAAAACTTAAATTTAAAAGCTTTTATTTAACACATCGCATTGACAATTAACACTTTAAATATTTTATTGCAAAAAACAACGAAAACATAATAGTATATTATAAAAAAAGCAAGCCTGAAAGAAATTCAGAGGCTTGCTTTAAGAATAATTTAAATTAATAGCATTAATGCGTAATCACTTTTACCGACTTCATACCATCAGCAGCTTTAATTACTACAATCCAAGCTCCATTTTGGAATTCAAAATCAACATCCTGATTTGTTTTGAACGCTTTCACTTTTGCTCCGGTAATGCTGTAAACAGCCACAGCCGTTTCTGATTTTATATTTGAAATAGCAATTCGGTTTTTATATCCAACAACCTTAACAGCAGTAGTTGGCGTATTATCTTTAACCCCTAAACTTTCATTAGCAATTAATTGTGGTAAAGGATCCCAATTATCGCTTCCTTTTGTAAAATTAAAAGTTGTAATAGCAGTATTGTCTGACAAAGTTGGCGAAGACAATGTAGTAGCCCAAGAGGCACGAACAGCCTGATTATTTACACCTGAATTTTCGATCGTACCATACTCATACATTTTAGGCGAAGTACCAGACAAAGAACTATTCCAAGCAATAGGTGTTATTAAAGATTCACCTATATTTCCTGGATAATCCGAAGTTTCAATAGTGGTGTTGTAAAAAACAGCTTCTGATGTATTAGCTGCCCAAGGACGACCGAAGAAACCTGGTTTAGCACGATAAACTGATGCTGTTTCTGTACTAGGTATTGCAGAAGTTACTGTACATTCATAAAAAAGAAAACCTCTTCCTGTAGACTGTTGTGGCGCCGTTATGTAAGAAGCATCACCAGCAGTATCACTTACATTCATTGCTAATTGAGTTTTATAGAAAGTGGCATTCATTCCTCCGAATATATAATCTACCGCCCCCATCATAACACCTTTGTAAACCACAACTCTAGCAGTAGTACCACCAAAGAAACTATCTTGACGCCCCACTACTCTACAATTGTTTAAAACTGTTTTATCAATTGCGTTTTTGATTGCAATTGCAGCAGCTCTTTCTACAAAAGATCTGTTTTGAACAGATGTGTTTCCATAATTTGTTGGTCTTGTACCTTTGGTTAAACCTACCACTTCTACCAAAACATCATTGGCTTC
Source organism: uncultured Flavobacterium sp. (assembly GCA_963513545.1). Classification (GTDB taxonomy): domain Bacteria; phylum Bacteroidota; class Bacteroidia; order Flavobacteriales; family Flavobacteriaceae; genus Flavobacterium. The sequence goes on along the minus strand of CAUPQW010000008.1, from coordinate 201,637 downwards.
TTTGGCAGAAATATATTGATTGAATGAGTTTTCGATAATGATATTTTCAGCTTCAAAACCGTTGGCGCTTACAATAAGTGTAGCATTCCAATAAGAGTTATTGGTGGTTCCACTAACATTGGCATAAGGTTGCGATCCATTTTCTTTGTTTACTCTCAAAATGTCGGCATCCCATTTTTGATTATTTTTCATACTATAATAATCATACCCTAAACCATAGTAAGAAGTGATACGTACCGCTTGTGGGGCAATATCAACCCCTTTATTAGCCAAAGCAATACTAGGTGTGGCCGAAGCATTTTTAATGGTAATGTTTGGAATTGTTATATCTAACATTTCTTCATAATTCCCAGGATCTACTACAATAACTACTCGTTCGTTACTCGGACGAACCATTTTACCAGCGGCTGTTAATGCGTCATTAATAGTTGCATAATTTTTTCCAACACCAACTGTAATTGGAGAAGTATAAGCAATGCTACCTCCTATTTTTATTTCTGTAAAATAAGAAGTCAATGCAGTACCTAAAAGTGTTATGGTAACAAAACCGTCTGCCGACCCTGGATAGGTATATTCAGTGTTAACAACATTGGCAGTACTTCCTGATGTATTTACAATTGCTGTTCCTCCATCAATAGAAAAATTAGCTGCAAAATAATGCGAAACTGTTATTTTATCTCCAACTTTTACTGGTATTTGCATTGTTCCACCCGTTTTGGCTGTTAAATCTGCCTGAGGAGAACGACTTGCAAAAGAATTTGCTGTCCCTCCAAATAAAATTCCTTTGTACCCTGTAGAAGCATTGGTTATAACTCTGTCGTCAAAAGACCAAATCGTAGCGGGTTTAAACGCTAAAGTTTTAGAATTAGATGCTCCAGCAATTTTTAAATTTGAAGTTAAACCCAATTCTACTTGATGATTATCTAAGCCTGAATAATCAATACTATAAGTTCCTGAACGTAGTGAAACAGCAGTATTAGGAGCAAAATTATACACATATCCAGCTTCATTCAAGTTTGTAAATTTAAGACTCAATAATCCAATTTGTGTAGCATTCAATCCTGTAGTGTTTATTGTAACATTATACAAAGGCTTAGCTGTAAAGGCAACATTTGAAGTTGTTGAACTAGTTACTGAAATGGTATTTGCTAAAATCTCAGAATCATTTACCCCTGTTGCACTAATAGTATAAAGTGTATTAGCTTCCAAATCTACAGTATAAGCACCCGTTGTAGTATTTATTACAGGTACTGGAACATAAATTTTACCAGTTGTAGCATAGTTCAAACCTACTTTTGTTAAATCAGAAGCACTTAATCCTGTTATATTACCTGAAACAGTGTACAAATCAGCTTTAACAACGGTAATATTTTGAGTAGTTGCAGCAGCAGTAACAGTTATGTTTTCTCCGCTACCAATAATATAGCCATTAGCACCTACTAAACTCATTTTATAGGTATATCCAATTGGCAACGAAACTGAATAAGTACCTGATGTAACAAGGGCATCTTTGGTCTTACCATTTGGATAGGTAAATCGAACCGAATATCCGGCCGGGATACCTGCTGCTGCTGTTTCATCCATAGTTCCTGTAACGGTTGAATAGCTCGCTGGTTTTCTTAAAATTCTGTAATAACTCGCTCTGGCTGTTGAATTATCAAAACAAGAAATTTTGAATGAACCTGCTGCTTTTGCCATAAACTTAGCTTCGGTAACGGCTGAAGTACTTGTAGTAAGCGGAATATTTTCTGTTTGCGCATTAGTTGTAGTATTAACAATGTTTAAATTAGCAGCCGCATTGTCAACTCTAGCCACAAAAGTTACCTCATCATCCTCATTCAAAGCCATTGTAAAAAAACGAACCGTTGTACTAGCATTTCCATTGCAAAAAATTCGAGAAGTATAAGCTGTTCCGCTTACGCCAAGATTATTGTCTCCATAGCGAGTAATAGTAGTGGGAGTATTAACATAAAGTCTGTCATTTGTATTAGGTCTAAAAGTAAGTCCGCCTGTCAAATCGAAAGCATTAGTATTCCCAGCAACTCCGCCATGTGTCAATACATTACTCGTATTAGCAGCACCTGGAGCAGCTGGAGTAGTAAATGCATAAAAATTACTATTGATAACAGTCGGTGTAAGCATATTATTATACAAATTAGTATCTGTCATGGCGACACCTCCAAAATCCCAAACATCAGTTTTTTGGGCATGAGTAAACGATACAGAAAGCAGTATCGCAATAAGCAACAAGTGTAATTTTGTTTTCATAAAAAGTGGTTAAATAAATTAGTAAATTTTTGATTGTTTATTATTAATGGTTACTATTTAAATCCGTTGGTTTTATTATGGTAAACTAATAAGCCAACGGATCATTTTTATTTTTTTATTTCATCTATATTATAATCGACAACTTTTAAAACTCAAAAGCTCCTAAATCAGGCGAAGCCTCGTTAAATTGCAAACCAACATCTATTCCTTTGTTGATCATATCGCTATCCGATTTTAGATGAAAAAAAGTTACATCCGGCAAACTTCCATCTGCTTTTCTGGCGCCTAATAATTGAGTATAATCAATACTATTAAAATCATCAGCCGTAACTGTTATACTATTTTGCCAGCTATTATTTGTCACATCCAAAGTACTAGCCTGAGTTGTACCAAATGCTCCTAAAGCATTACTATTTTTAATTATCAGTTTTGCCAACGGATTCGTGCTACTGAAAGAATAATTTCGACCATTATCATAAGCCGAACAATTGTAAATCGTAACTTCTCCCCTATTGCTATTGTGATCAAAGCCATCGGCAACATTTCCTACAGCTATACAATTGGTGTACTTTGCATTGTGTTTTAACAACTTATCATCACTTCCTCCTGTTTTGAATCCGTTACCGTCTCCGACTCCTTTTTCTCCAGATTTAAGATAGCCATTTTTGACTGCCCAACAATTTTGATACGTGGTTGAAATATTATCGGTTTCTCTTAAATAGCCATCCCATCCATCATCCAGATTTTGCCAGGCTCTGCATCCAATAAATTTATTACCTGTTCCGGCGTTTAACTTACAGGCAAACCCATCGGCATTTTCAAGAGAAGCATCGGCATTGAAATAAGAATCACAATTCAAAATCGTATTATTAGCCGCACCGTTATCCAATTGTAATCCTGAATCTGAACATTCAGAAAAAGTCATAAATTCAATGATATTATTGCTTCCTTTAACCTGCATTCCATTATCTCCTGCTTTGTAAATATCGATCCCTTTGATATACCAATAATCAGCACTCAAAACAATCCCTTGATTTGATGAACTTTCAGCCATAACAGAGAAATCCAGTTTTGGCCTTGCTGCCCCATCTTTTGCTTTAAGTGTAATTACTTTATCTGAAGTTCCTGATGTCACTATGGTAATTTTTGAAGTCATGGCATAAGTCCCTCCATTTAAAACAATCGTTTCTCCTGCCTTGACCTTACCTAAAGCCGTAGTTAATTCCGTAACATTTGAAACTTCATAATCCGCAACAGGAGTAACCGAAAAGCTTGTGATGTTAATTACTTTAGTCACCGCTACAGCTCCAATATCTTTTGCGGTAGCAGTTATGGTAATAGTTCCATTTTTTTTGGCCGTGATCAATCCATTTGGAGATATTTCAGCAACAGCTTCATCTGAAACCTTCCATGTGACTGATTTATCAGTTGCATTATCAGGTGTAACTTTAGCCGCGATTTGTGTATTAATTCCGGATGTAATATCTGTTCCGGTAATTTCAATTTTTTCAACCAATACATCTGAAACTCCATGACTATAATCATCATCCTTTTGACATGAAATCAATAAAAAAAAGACTATTAATCTTACCATAATTCATATTCATCTTTTAATTTTATGACCTAAGGAAAAAAGGCATGCGCAAATGTTTAAATTCAGCATGCCTTTTTTATAACTATCAAATATTTTTTTGAACTTATTTAATCCAACGTGGATCTCCTACTTTATTGTCTTTTAAGGTTTGATTACTTATAGTAAAATCACCTGTTGCTGCATTTGCAAAACCTGGATTTAAAGCTGTACCTGCTGTATCAGCTCTTACGGCACTTGTAACTGGTCCTGTATTAAGAGTAACAGCATTAAAATAATTATTATTTAAAAAAGTTGGTGTAACTGTTGCAGCATTATTAGTAAATCTGGCAACAGTTTCAGCAAAAATACAATTACTCACTGTCGAAGCATTTGAAACAAAACGAACAGCTATAATATTATATACACTATTTGCTATTGTATTTGTAACTCCATAAAATGTACAGCTATCAATTAAAACATTAGTTTTAAGAGCAGTACCTGTTCCGGATCCTGCACCAGCATCTTCACGAATGAAGGCTCTTTGTGTAGCACATCTATTAAAAGTACTTGTTCTAAGTTCAATTGATTTTACAAATGAAAACCTGAAATCAATAAAATCACCTGATCCAGTATTTGTACATACATCCGTAAGGATTGAATTTTCAACGGTAATTGAGTTCACTTTCGTATTTGCACTACCTGAATTTGAGACTAAAGATTTATCATAATTATGAATATTACATGCGCTAATTAGAATATCCTGAAATTCTGTAGGTGCTGTAACTGAAACCGTAACTACACTTCCAGTTTCAATACCAGTTCCGTCCAATTCTAAATTTAATAACGAAAGATTACTTACTCCAGAATTAAGAGTTACTTTATAATGTAATACCGGTCTGGCTTTTCCTGGGATACCACTAATCGTAATTGATTTTGCTAATGCAATATCAGTTTTCAAAGTTACACCATCAACATCATAACTTTTGTAATCACCAGGCTCTAAAAATAATTTTGCTCCTGAATCTGCATTAGCAATAGCAACCAATAAATCTTCTGTATTTTTTACCAAAATACCATCTCCTACATCAATACCAGTTGTGAATGTTGTAGCACCTCTTTTTTTAGTACCATTAAACAAATTTGCCTGATAAGATGCTTCAGGACTTAATCCTGTGATTGTGGCAATACCAGCTGCTTTTTCTTCTGCAGTAATTGTATGTGTAATATTACCGGGATTAAGGACAATTGTTGTTACACTACTACCGGCTGTCCATCTTAAAATAGCAGTTTTAGCAGCTATATCAGTTTCCTGAATTGGTAAGAAAATTTGTTCTGACAATGTGTTAGCTGTAGTCACAGTCCATTTAGACTCTCCTAATTCATCTGCACTAACAGCTTTAACTCTTATTGAATAAAGTGTTTCACCCTCTAAAGCTACAGTCACCGGCAATTGATCAGCCGTTACACTTAATTCTTTAAATATCGTACCAAAATTAGGATCATCTCCACTAAACTGAACCACATAATGATCTACTGATTCTTTAGTATTCCAAACTAATTCAACAGAAGTTTGATTACGCACAGTAGCTTTTAAACCTGTTGGGGAAAATTCACGATCAATATTTAATTCCGTAATAATATCTTCTGTATAACTATCGCAGCTTCCGGCAAGTATAACCGCCATTGAAGCGACGATTATTGCTTTAAATATATTTCTTTTTTTCATAATTTCTTTTTCTACATTAAATAATCAGACAAAACTATTATTGGTTTGGATACCCATAATCATTCACTAATTTTCCATTACTATTACTAATAAAGTATAGCCAAATAGGCCAGAACTGACGATTATCCGGATTAGCACCAGTTTTATACACCGAATTAATTTTAGCGTCATTCAAATTATTCCATGTAAAAGCTGTGTAATCAGCACCTGGATTTGTAGATTCACCACGATTTAATCCATAAATCAATAAAATAGTAGTATTATCTTGTCCTGCATATTTAGATTCATTAGCCACATCTTTTACATATTTATAATATAATGTAGCAGGCACATCTATATATTCATTAGCTCTATCACGCAAATTGGTCATTTTTGTTTTTGACTCATCCAATTTAGCTTTTAACAGGTTCCAACGAATTAAGGCTTGTTTACGTTCCATTTCACCGGTAAACTCAAATTTATGCTCTTTCACAATAGCATCAAACATAGCTTCTTTTGAAGATAATGCATTTACATAAGCATCCACTTTAGTGGCCTGATCAGCAGCAGCAAAAGCTCTTTTTCTAATTTCTTTCAAATACGGCGCAGCTGCACCAAACCCTTCTAATTCATTAGCTGTTTCTGCTGCAATTAACAATACTTCAGCATAACGCATATATACTTTATTTATTCCATCATCACTAGCAGCAGTAACTCTTCGTTTCATCCATTCATAACGATATTTACCAAAATACCATGTATTTAAAGCTACCAGTTCCTGTTTAGCAATACCACTTACAGCAGTACCCCAGCGATAAGGCACGCAAGTAACATCTCTACGGGTATCTTTTTCATCATAGTCATAAAAAACAGTAGGTAATGGTCCAGCTGTTCCACCTGGTCCCGTACCATTTGCCTGAAATTGATTTGGTGACTGATTTTTAACCGCAAAACTATACAACACACGTCCACGACCTTCTGCAAACGGGATCTCCCAAAGAGATTCTCCTCCAGCTGCTATATAATCCTGGTTTACATTTTTCCAAAATCCTTCAAAAGTAGCATTTAACTGTGCTTTACCACTTTGAATTACAGAACGTGCTTCGCTTAAAGCTAAAGCATACATCTTAGCAACAGATAAATCAGGGTCATTACTTCTACGAATTCCATCTGGGTATTGCTGGAATCCTGAAGCTGCTAAAGCCAAACGTGCTCTTAATCCTTTTACAAAAGCTTTATTAACACGCTCAACTGTTGAAGTTTCAGATGATTCATTAGGCCAAGCTACCAAGTTTGAAGCTTCTCCTAAGTCAGCAATCAATTGTTTATAAATTATATCACGATTCGTTTTAGGAAGATATAAAGTTTCGTTGTTGATAGGTTCGAAACGATACGGCACATCACCCCACGCTTTCATTAAATCAGCATAATAAATAGCACGTAATGTTAATGCCTCACCTAAAAGCTGACCCATTTCTGTTCCTGGTAATGGATTTCCATATTGGCGAAGACCCTTAACAGCAATATTAGCACGTTCTATACCTCCGTACATCGAAGCCCATGCATTATCATTAGTATTCATTTGAATGTTATCTATTCTTGCATCATAAGTAGCCAAATCAGATTGTGCGGTAACGGATTGAGAATTATTATACCATTCTGCATCTGTATTCATCCCATAAAATGGTATAAAACGACCACGATAGGAATTAGTTTCTCCAAAAGGCACTTTAATTGCATCAATAGCACCTTTGGCTAAACCAGGAGTAGAAAAAATTACAGATTCATCTAATGTTGATTGGGCAGGAGCTTCTAAATAATCATCTCCAAGCTCTTGACAGGCTGTAAAAAATGTAGCCAAAGCTAATCCTGCAATTATTATTTTATGTTTCATTTTTTGTACTACTTTAAAATTAGAAATTAAGATTTAGACCGAAAATCAACTGTCTGCTACGTGGATATGCTGATGAATCAACACCCGGAGTCAAAGTCGTTTTTCTTCTTGTTGAAACTTCAGGATCAGAACCTGAATAATTTGTCCATACAAATACGTTACTAGCCGTCAAATAACCACGTAACTTTGTTAAACCTAAATGAGAGATAAAACTTTCGGGAGCAGAATAACCAAGAGTTAAAGTATTTAAACGTAAGAAAGAAGCATCCTCTACAGCCCAGTCACTCAATACAAAACGGCCCATATAAGGTGACCACATCGTAGTATTAGCATTCAAAGCCTCTAAATCTGCAGGATTTGTAACTAGTTCTCCTGTCGTTGGGTTCAAATTCGTCCAACGTTTTCCATCAGCCATTACACTACTTAAATTTCTATATTCCCCATTAGTTTGACTAGCAGTAGAAAATTCAACTTTATCCGCATTGTAAACATCATAATCAAGAGCCCAGTTAAAAGCTGCAGACAAATCAAATCCATAAGCATTGGCATTGATTACCATACCCCCAGTATTTTTTGGAAGCGCACTACCAATAATCGTTTGGTCTTTACTATCAATTATATTATCACCATTCAAATCTTTGATTTTCATAGAACCAGGCTGCACTGAACCCACAGGTCCATTATCAACCAAACCATCTTTTAAAGTATATGTGGTTCCATTCCAGTCAAAATCAGAAACCTCATAACGACCGTCATTTCTGTAACCGTACATTTGTCCTAAAGCAGAACCAACCATTACTTGGTAATCATTAGTGATTTGATTTGATGCCCAACCTGATGAGTATGGGAAATCTCCTAAGACACCTAATGAATTGATTTTGTTTTTATTTATCCCCATATTAAATGAAAAGTTCAAACCATAATTTTTAGCCTCAATTGCAACAATATTTAAACTAGCCTCAAAACCAGTATTTTGAGTTTGTCCCATATTACGATATTGACTTTCATAACCAGTACCAGCTACAGGAAATTCAATTAATAAGTCACTCGTTTTATTATTGTAAAAATCTAATGTTCCACTAAGACGGTTATTAAAGAAACCAAAATCCAAACCTATATTTTGTGTAACTGTGGTTTCCCATTTCAAATCAGGGTTTGCCATATATTTACTACTTGTAGCCCAACCACTTGAAACTCCATTTACTGTAGTTATAGGTTTAGATTCGAAGTTTTGAACCGTTTGTCCTGTAGGAATATTATTATTACCTGCTTCTCCATAACTAGCACGAACTTTCAGCTGACTTAACCAACTTTTATCTTTTAAAAATTCCTCTTCTGAAATTTTCCAGGCAGCAGCAAAAGCTGGAAAGTACCCCCATACATTATTTCCTATAAATTTACTTGAACCATCAGCACGGAAAGTCGCTGTTAACAAATAACGATCTTTAAAACTGTAATTAGCTCTACCAAAGAAAGATAACAATTTATCATCCGGAGCTAAATAATTATCAACAAAACGAGCCTGGTTAGTATTTGAAGGCGTGCCTGAATAAGCCGGATTGATACTACCTGATTGTGTTGTTAATTTTTTTGCTAAGTTAAAATCGAAAAATTCAGGAAAACCATGAAGCGTATTTGTTAAAGTAGTTGAAGATGTCCTAAGAGTTTCTTCTCCTACTAATAAATCTATATGGTGATCTTTACCCAATATTTTTTTAAAATCGTAATTTAAGGTATTAGCATTTCTAAATCTTACATCTTTTTTATCCGACATTATCAAGGCTGGCATTCCTTTAAAAGGAGCGTTAACATCAGGGGAACTATTAACATAATAGGTTGATGTCCCATAAAAACGAGCATCCTGATAATTATAATTATCCAAACCTAATTCAGTTTTAAATTTCAAATTATCGATCAGTTCCCATGAAAAACTTCCTAACATGTTAAAGTTTTTACGTAATTGTTCGCGGTCATTATCCCAAACTGAAACAATTGGATTAATTAAACTACTAGCATTATCTTCATTTGTATCATCGGTTGAAATACCCGGAATTGGCAGTGGTGCATAAGCAATTGTATTTCTGATACGGGAGTCAGACGTTGATTTTTCATTTTGTTCATTTACTCCTCCACCATTAATTTGAGTATCTGAATAACGCATTGTATAAGTTAAATCAATTTTATCATTCACTTTACTCTTTAATGCCAACGACAAGTTATTACGCTTATAATCAGAACCTAGCATAATCGCTTTTTCATCATAATTAGCATAATTGAAATTGTAATTCAACTTCTCATTTCCTCCTCTAATACTTAAATCGCGGCTTTGAACCTCTCCTGTACGACCAAAAATTTGTTTTTGCCAATCATTACTTTTCATCCCTTCATACATATCATAATCTTGCCAATTACCAAAATAATTTGTATATGAAGTAGGATTAGAAGTTACTTTTGTACCTGTTCCTTGATTTAGTAAAGCGTACTCATATTGCCATTTTACATAATCATCTACCGGCAAAACATCAAAATCTTTCGCTCTGGTTTTCATCCCATAAAACGTATTGAAACTAACGGCTATTTTACCATCTTTACCACTCCTTGTTGTAATCAAAATTACACCATTAGCTCCACGAGAACCATAAATAGCTGTAGCTGAAGCATCTTTTAATACTGTCATTGTTTCAATATCAGAAGACGAAATATCACTCATGCTATTTATTGGAAAACCATCCACTATATATAAAGGTGCTGCAGATTGCGTTAAAGACCCTCCTCCACGAACTCTAATACTAATCTCCGCGTCTGGAGAACCTTCAGAACTCGTTACCTGTACTCCTGCAATACGACCTGTTAAAGCTTCAGCCACATTAGCTACAGGCACTTTTTTCAAATCGTTACCCGAAATACTGGATACTGCACCTGTCAAATCTGATTTCTTAACAGTTCCATACCCAACAACAATTACTTCATTTAAACTATTTGCTTCTTCAGCTAAAGTTACATTAATTGTTTTTTTACCCGCCGCAGCAACTGACTGAGTTGTAAAACCTATAAAAGAAAATTCTACAATTGCTTTTGAACTTGAAAGTTTCAATTTGTATTTTCCATCAAAATCAGTTGAAACCCCATTTTTTGTACCTTTTTCCAAAACATTAACCCCAGGCAAGGTTAATCCTGAAGCATCTTTTACAACACCTTCAACTGTTACCTCTTGTGCATTTGCCTTATTACTGGCAAGCAAACACAATAAGAAAACAATTGTCAGATAACAATTTGTTCTTTTATTAAATAACTTTTTAAAATTCATAGTGTAGTGTTTAGTTAAATTATTAATTGTTTATAAAGTTTATTTTATGGTTTTTAAAATCACACTTTACTCCTTAAAATATTTTAAAATATAATTTTTAGTTAAAAACTAATTTTCAATTTATTTCCGCAACCCCTGAAAACAAACAAAAAATAGATATTTTAAAACATTGAAAAGCAATGTGTAATCGATTACACAAACATAAAAAAAAATTCTATATAAAAAATTAAAATTCACAAAATAATCATAAAAAAAATTACATATAAAAAAATAATCAGTTTTAAAATATCATATATTCAATTTATCTGCCTTGAAATTAAGAAATGTTCTTTTATATTTTTTATGCGATAAAATTATTGCACAAAATTCAATCGATTACATCATCTGTGAACATTTTAATAATTCCAATAAAAAATACATTTTTAGGAAATTTTCTCATAATTTTTTTTCGCTAAAAATCCCAATCGTCAATTGGAATCAAAAATGAGGAAAAACCTTTTCTTAAGAATTCATTAACTTAAAAAAAGATAACATAATAACATAATACATCCAAATTGATTCTATAAGAATTCATTCTTCTAATCATAACAAAAATATTCTACATCAATAACGTTTGGCTATAAAAAACCCTTAAACAAAATTTAAGGGTAGTAAAATCTAATTGTAATCATTTATTATTCGGTTTGTAATTTCAAAACGTTTTTATGTTTTTGTATTAAAACAAACGTTATAATCATCCCTATAATTGCCATACCAACACCTATAAGGTTTGGCGATGCATAACTGTAACCGGCTGCCAAAGGCAAACCGCCTAAAAAAGCACCTAAAGCATTCCCAATGTTAAAACTCGCCTGAAGTGCTGCAGATGCAATCATCTCTGCATCTTTAGCTGTCCTAATCATTAACATTTGAATTGGTGCTATAACTGAAAAAGAAATGGCTCCTGTTAAAAATGTAAAAATTAATGATACATATTGATTAAAGGAGAAAAAGTAAACCATAATTAAATCGAGAACCATTATAAACAATAAGGCAAAAACTGTTGGAGCTGGCGAAAATTTATCAGCCAGTTTACCTCCAACAAAATTACCTACAACCATACCGAATCCTGCTAATATCAATATATATGAAACATTCTCCGGTAAAAATCCGGAGATATTGATTAATAAAGGAGCAATGTAACTAATCCATGCAAACAACCCTCCAAAACCAATTGCCGTAATTCCAATGATTAGCCACGCTTCTGTTTTTTTGAAAAACAACAATTGCGTTTTCATATTTACATTACCACTTTTTTCTAACTTCGGCATCCATAGAAAAATAAACAGAAAAGTCAACAGCCCTACAATGGCAATTAATATAAAAGTATAACGCCAGATAAAATGATGTCCTATATAAGTCCCGATTGGAACTCCTATTAAATTTGCTAATGTCAGGCCTGAAAACATAATTGAAATTGCCTGAGCTTCTTTACCTCTATCAGCCAAACGACTTGCGACTACCGCACCTACACCAAAAAATGCTCCGTGTGGCAATCCGGAAAGAAATCTGGAAGCAAATAAAAAGTTATAATTGGGTGCTATGATCGAAAGCGCATTAAAAAGAGTTAACATCAAGGCTAAAATTAAAAGCATTTTTTTTGGAGGAAAATTTCTTCCTAAGACAACCAATAATGGTGCTCCAATAACAACTCCCAAAGCATAAGCTGAAATTAAATATCCGGCAACCGGAATTGACACTTTCATATCTGAAGCTATATCAGGTAATAAACCCATCATTACAAATTCGGTTATACCAATTGTCAAACCTCCTAATGAGAGTGCAATAAGACTTTTTTTCATTTTAAATTTAGAAGAAAGGAATATATTTTCTATGATGCAAATTTAACACTGTCAACCACGAAATAAATTGTATATTTAAAACATAAACTTGTAAATTTAAGTTATGCCAAAGTTAAACCAGTTCGAGACTTTAGTCATTCACGAATTTGAAGATGAGAAATTCCATTTACCTCCACATACACATACCTATTATGAAATCATTTATATCAAAAAAGGAAGTGGTATTCATCATCTCAATAAAAACCTTCTTTCTTATAAAACAGGTGATTTATTTGTAATTTCTCCTGAAGATGAGCATTATTTTGATATCAAAAAAAATACCCGTTTTGTTTACATCAAATTCACAGATAACTATTTTAATTCGAAACAAAATCTTACCTGCGATGAATTTTTAGTGAATACCCCCGAAAGTTTCATGAGAGATAAAATTTTAAAAGAAACGGTTTTGAAGTTTGACGAACCTTGCAAAACAATTCTAAGAAATACAATCGAGAATATCACAATTTATGACCAATACATTGATGTAACGAATTCACCCATTGTTTTCTATCAAATTCTCTCGATTTTTGGTTTGATAAAGGAAACCATTCGAGGCATGAATCTACAGCTGCAATCAACGCATTTGGATAATGAACAAATTTCCAATTACATTCATCAAAATATTTATCAGCCCAAGTTAGTTCAGGTGAAAGTGATAGCAGATCATTTTAACATTGCGCAAACGTATTTTAGCGCTTACTTCAAAAGGACATTCAGTATTAGTTATCGTGAATACATCCATAATCTGAGAACGACTTTAATCGAAAAAAGATTTCATAATAATCAGTTACCTATTAAACAGATTGCATACGAATTTGGTTTTACCGACGAAAGTCATCTGAGTAATTATTTCAAAAAACGCAAAAAGATGAAGCCAACCGATTTTAAGAAACTGTAGTTATCGAAATCTTAAAAAGTAATTTCCTCAAACATTTTTAACTAAATTTGTACTCATAAAAATAATTTCTTTGAACAAGAGAATCCACATAATAATGCTTTTTATAACACTTAGTTTCTTTTTGAATCCAAGTCATACTTATGCATGCAATATGGGGCATCACAAAGAAATTGCTGCTAAAGAAGAAAACAGCTGTTCTGAAAAATGCTGCGAGAAGAAATCTTCAAAACAGGAAAAACACAATTGTGATGGAAAATGCCAACATGCCGGCTGCAGTACCTCAGCGTTACAATTCGTTATTTTGGTTTCAAATGAAATTGATTTTCAAAACAATGTTTTCAATTTTTCTTTAAAAAATACTATTTCTTCTTATAGTGAATCCGATATTTCTTCAGGATTTACTTCGATCTGGCTGAAGCCGAAAATATAATTATTGTATTTGGAACAGCCCATATTGGGTCTATTTTGAAATCAAAATTTTAATTAATTCTAAAGGAAATTTGAAATCCTTTACCAAAGTATAATACACGATGAAAAAATCAATCATAGCTTTAGCAACAGTACTAACAATATTATTTAGTGCAAATAATATTCAGGCAAATACAACAAAATTAGAATCAGGAATTACAGAAATCGTTGAGGCGAGTCAGCTTCAATCGGTTTATGATGCTTATTTTACTGTAAAAGACGCGCTTATTAAAAGCGACAGTAAGTTAACTTCGGCGAAAGCCAAAGATTTGCTTACGGCAATTTCGGCTGTAAAAATGGACAAACTGAAAAGCGATGAACACACGGTTTGGATGAAAGTGATTAAAAAACTAACTGCTGATGCTAAAAGTATTTCAGCTACTACAGATCTTAAAAAACAACGTGAGACTTTTAAATCATTATCTAAAAGCACTTACGATTTAATTAAAGTTTCAAATCCGGATCAGCCAATCTACAAACAATATTGCCCAATGGCAGACGCTGATTGGTTAAGCAAAGAAAAAGCAGTTAAGAATCCGTATTACGGTTCTTCGATGTTGACTTGCGGAAACGTGGTAGAAACAATCAAATAGATATGAAGCTCTACATCAAAAATATGGTGTGCGCGCGATGCAAAATGGTTGTGGAGTCTGAGTTTGAAAAACTTGGACTTCATACTATTTCTGTAGAACTTGGTGAAGTTGAATTAAAAGAAGAACTAGACGATAAGCAAAAAGAAGTTGTATTAGTAAATCTTCAAACTTTAGGTTTTGATTTAATTGATGATAAAAAAACAAAAACCGTCGAAAGAATAAAAAATCTAATTGTCGATTTAGTTCATCATAAAAACAACGATCTTAAAATTAACTTGTCAGATTATTTGGCAAAAAACTTAAATCAGGATTATAATTCCTTGAGTAATTTATTTTCGGAAATTGAAAACACCACGATTGAGAAATATTTCATCAGTCAGAAAATTGAAAAAGTAAAAGAATTATTGATTTACAATGAGCTTTCGTTAAGTGAAATTGCAGACATTCTAAACTACAGCAATGTGGCGCATTTGAGTAATCAGTTCAAGAAAATTACGGGTTTTACGCCTACTTCATTCAAACAATCGAAAGATAAAAAGCGTATTCAGATCGAGAATATTTAATTTCTCGCAAAGGCGAAAAATTATTCTCTCGCAGATTTAAACAGATTGAGCAGATATTTTTTAAGGTTAACAAAATGATATCTGCTAAAATCTGAAGAATCTGCGTGAAACAAAACTTTTTAGCCCTTTTTGTAAATCTTACAAATCATTCACAAAATTCTACAAACCCAACTCGATCTTACTTCGGAAATTTGCATTGTAATACTTAAAAACCAATACAATGACTCATCAATATATAATCTCCGGAATGTCTTGCAACGGATGCCGAACTAAAGTAGAAAAAACTTTGAATGAAATTGAAGGCGTTCAGGCAGAAGTAACTTTAAATCCGCCGACTGCAACAATTACAATGGACAAACATATTTTAACAGAAAAATTCCAGGAAGTTTTATCTGCGGCGGGAAATTATACTATTGAAATGGATTCTCCTAAAAATCATGGTGAAGCAGTCAAATCTTGCTGTTCGGGTAATAAAAAAGAGAATCAAGATCATCATAAAACAGAAACTAAAAAAGTACATCAGCACAGTGCAAACGGCATTTATTATTGTCCAATGCATTGTGAAGGCGACAAAACGTATAATAAACCTGGAGATTGCCCCATTTGCGGAATGGATTTAGTTCCGATGCAGGCTTCTGAAAGTGAAGAAAACAAAACCTATTCTGATTTATTGAAAAAGATGAAGATTTCGATTCTGTTTACGCTTCCTATTTTTATTATTTCCATGTCAGAAATGATTCCGAATAATCCACTCTATGCTATAATGTCAATCGAAAAATGGAATTGGGTGCAGTTTCTGTTTTCGCTTCCGGTTTTGTTTTATGCGGGCTGGATGTTTTTTGTTCGCGCTTACAAATCAATTGTGACCTGGAACTTAAATATGTTTACGCTAATCGGAATCGGGACAAGCGTTGCTTTTCTTTTTAGTATAGTCGGAATGTTTTTCCCGGATATTTTCCCAGCCGAATTTAAATCGCATCACGGAACGATTCACCTGTATTTTGAAGCGGCAACTGTAATTATCACACTGGTTTTATTAGGACAATTATTGGAAGCCAAAGCACACGGACAAACAAACGGCGCAATAAAAGAATTATTAAAATTAGCACCAACCGAAGCAACTTTAGTAGAAAACGGAATTGATAAAATAATCTCGATTCACAACATTCAAAAAGGAAATTTGATTCGTGTAAAACCAGGAGAAAAAATTCCGGTTGACGGTAAAATAACTTCAGGTGAAAGCAGTATCGACGAATCTATGATTACGGGAGAACCAATTCCGGTAGATAAAAAAGTTGAAGACTTTGTAATATCAGGAACGATAAACGGTACAAAATCATTTGTGATGGTTGCCGAGAAAGTAGGATCTGAAACGATGCTTTCGCAGATTATTCAGATGGTAAATGATGCCAGCAGATCTCGCGCTCCAATCCAGAAATTAGCTGATCGTGTTTCTAAATATTTTGTTCCGACTGTTGTTATTATTTCAATTTTGACTTTCTTAATTTGGGCAAAATTCGGTCCGGAACCCGCTTATGTTTACGGATTAATAAATATGATTGCGGTTTTAATTATTGCCTGTCCTTGCGCACTTGGACTCGCAACTCCAATGTCAGTAATGGTTGGCGTTGGAAAAGGCGCTCAGCACGGAATTTTAATAAAAAATGCAGAAGCGTTAGAAAACATGAATAAAATTGATGTTTTAATTACGGATAAAACGGGAACCATTACCGAAGGAAAACCATCTGTAGAAAAAATATTTGCGATTAATAATGATGAAGATTTTCTGCTTCAAAACATTGCTTCTTTAAATCAGTACAGTGAGCATCCTTTGGCGCAGGCCGTAGTTGATTTCTCGAAAGCAAAAAACACTTCGCTAAAAGAAGTTCA
Organism: uncultured Flavobacterium sp.; assembly: GCA_963513545.1. Taxonomy (GTDB): domain Bacteria; phylum Bacteroidota; class Bacteroidia; order Flavobacteriales; family Flavobacteriaceae; genus Flavobacterium. Next base: position 184,598 of record CAUPQW010000008.1, on the reverse strand, counting down.
GGGTTTTGAAACTATTGCCGGAAAAGGAGTTTTAGGAACTATAGAAGGCAAAAAAGTAGCTTTAGGAAACAAAAAACTAATGGATGAAATCGGAGTTTCGATCAACTCAGATTTAGAAAAAAAAGTAAATGCCGAACAAAATCTTGGAAAAACAATTTCGTACATTTCTATTGAAAAAGAAGTTTTAGGATATGTTGCCATTACCGATGCGATTAAAGAAAACAGCGTAAAAGCGATTAAAGAATTAATTGATCAGGGCGTTGAAGTGATTATGCTGACAGGTGATAATCACAACACAGCCAAAGCCGTTGCCGATCATTTGCATTTGAGTTCTTTTAAAGCCGATTGTCTTCCGGAAGATAAACTGAAAGAAATTGAACGTCTTCAGGCCGAAGGCAAAATTGTAGCAATGGCCGGAGACGGAATCAACGATGCGCCTGCTTTGGCGAAATCGAATATCGGAATTGCGATGGGAACTGGAACTGATGTTGCGATTGAAAGTGCTAAAATTACGTTGGTAAAAGGCGATTTAAACGGAATTGTAAAAGCAAAAAACCTGAGCCACGCTGTAATGTCAAACATCAAACAAAACTTATTTTTTGCCTTTATTTATAATACTTTAGGCGTTCCAATTGCCGCAGGAATTTTATTTCCGTTTTTAGGAATCTTACTTTCGCCAATGCTGGCTGCCGTTGCCATGAGTTTAAGTTCTGTTTCGGTAATCGTAAATGCTTTACGATTGAGAAATTTAAAATTATAATCTAATATGAAAATCAAATACCTCTTTATACTTTCACTAATTGCTTTTCAGCTAAAAGCCCAAAAAGTGGTACGATACGATTTGCACGTTCGTGATACGATTGTCAATTTTTCAGGGAAAGAAAAACGTGCGATTTCGGTTAACGGACAAATTCCGATGCCGACTTTGACTTTTACCGAAGGCGATATTGCAGAAATTTATGTGCATAACGAACTCAAAAAAGAAACCACTTCGATGCACTGGCACGGATTGTTTTTACCCAATAAAGAAGACGGCGTCCCATATCTGACGCAAATGCCGATTGAACCGGGAACAACTCATAAATATACTTTTCCAATTATTCAGAATGGAACCTATTGGTATCACAGTCATTCTGGTCTTCAGGAGCAAATTGGTTTGTACGGACTTTTCATTATCAATAAGAAAAAAGACGATTTCACAATCAGAAAAGGAATTGATGATTTGCCGACAATTCCAGTTATTTTAAGCGAATGGACCGATCTTAAGCCAGAAAATGTACAACGCATGCTGCACAATGCCAACGATTGGTTTGCCATAAAAAAGGGCACGACTCAAAGTTATGCCGAAGCTATCAAACAAAAACAGTTTTCAACCAAAGTAACCAACGAATGGAAACGAATGAACGCAATGGATGTCAGCGATGTTTATTATGAAAAGTTTTTAATCAATGGAAAAAATGAACAGCAGTTTTCAGAACTTAAACCTGGCTCAAAAGTTCGTTTGCGAATTGCAAACGGAGGCGCTTCCAGTTATTTTTGGCTGACTTATGGCGGAGGAAAAATCACCGTTGTAGCCAGCGACGGAAATGACGTTGAGCCTGTAGAAGTCGATCGTTTGATTATTGCGGTTTCTGAAACTTATGATGTCGTGGTTACCATTCCCGAAGAAAATAAATCTTTTGCTTTTTTGGCTACAGCTGAAGACAGAACAGGGTCGGCATCTTTGTTTTTAGGAAATGGAGAAAAACAGCCTGTTCATCATCTTTCGAAATTAAAATATTTTGAAGGCATGAAAATGATGAACGATATGATGAAAATGAATGGTGAAATGAATGATATGGGCATGAATATGTCTTTGAATAAAATGGACATGAATGCCGTAATGTATCCTGAAATTTCAGGCGAAGACGAAAATGCAAAACCTGCAATGGATCATTCGAATCATAATATGGACGGAATGAAAATGGAAAGTGACAGTACTGAAACTTCAGAAATTGTGACTTTAAATTACGGAATGCTGAAATCTCCTTTCAAAACAAATCTTCCAAAAGAAGCGAAGGTAAAGGAATTACGTTTCACTTTATCTGGAAATATGAATCGTTACGTTTGGAGTTTAGACAATAAAGTGGTTTCTGAAACGGATAAAATCTTAATTAAAAAAGGAGAAAGCATTCGAATTGTTTTGTACAACGGTTCGATGATGCGCCATCCAATGCATTTACACGGACACGATTTTAGAATTCTAAACGAACATGGCGATTATTCTCCGCTAAAAAATGTGATAGACATTATGCCAATGGAAACCGATACGATCGAATTTCAGGCAAATGCAGATGGCGACTGGTTTTTTCACTGTCACATTTTATATCACATGATGGCAGGAATGGGAAGAATTTTTAGTTACGAAAATTCAGCTCCAAATCCGTTGATTCATCATCCTGAAATGGCTTATAAAATGCTAAAAATGGATGATCGAATGTTTCATTTTATGACTGAAAATGATTTTGCCACAAACGGAAATGACGGCGAAGCGATGTTCAGCAATACGCGTTGGAGCATTGGAACCGAATGGAGACTGGGTTATAATAACGAACATGGCTACGAAACCGAAACACATATTGGAAGATATATCGGGAAAAATCAATGGCTGATGCCTTTTATCGGTTTTGACTGGCGTTACCGAAAAATGGGAATGGACGAGCATGAAGAAAATCTTTTTGGACAAAGTAATACCAAAGACAATCGTTCTGCTTTTAGTGCTGGTCTTGAATATACGTTGCCAATGCTGGTAAAAGCACAAGTTGAAGTTTATACGGATGGAAATGTTCGCCTTCAATTTGAGCGAAAAGACATTCCACTTGCGAGACGTTTACGAATGAGTCTGATGTGGAATACGGATAAAGAATATATGGCTGGGTTGAAATATATCGTGGCCAGAAACTTTGGAATCACAACGCATTATGATAGCGATATGGGAGTTGGATTTGGTATTAATCTGAATTATTGATCGTTTTTTGAACCATCTAAGTAATTTAAGTTATTACTAAAAGCACTTTGAAAAACAGATTTTAGTAACAAATAAATTATATCTTAGTTTTCTAAAAACAATATCGATAATAAATAATATATGAGAAAAATATATTTAGCATTACTTCTTATTTTAGGAATAATTTTAACAAGTTGCGATAATAAAGCTGCTTCATTACAATTTGAAAAAAATGTCATGTACGAAATTTATCCTGACCTTATTGATTCTGTTTGGGTTAATGCAAGTTATCGCTATGTACCGCCACCTCCACCTCAGATAAAAGACACTCTAGAATATAGAATTAAACAAAAAAAAGAATATAAGAAACAATTTAATGAAGAATTAGCACATTATAAAAAAATAGGTTTTACAATAGACCTGCTTTTTCTGGATAAAATAACACAAGCAAGGCAAAATCAGAATGAACTTAAGACTCATTTTAAAAACGCAATTGTTTTAGAGAATAATATTCCTGACACAATCGAATATAAAATAAATCGAAGAAAACTTGATAGTTACAAAACTTTTCGCATAAAATATCTGTCTCGATTTCCTAGAGGAAATGACAGACAATATTATAATGAGTTAAGATATCAAATACGTGGTGTTTTTAGTTTTAGCAGAATTCAATTTGATTCTGAAAAAAAATATGGAATTCTTACTGTGGGAATGAATTGTGGTGACATGTGCGGAAATGGTTACCGAATCTATATTAAAAAAGCAAAAGAGAAATGGGTTGTTGATAAAATAGAAGATGCATGGATTGTATAATTTAGATATATTTAAACATTTATAAAACAAACCAAACAACTATGACATTAGACGATTTCAAAAAGAATTTCAATAATCAGATCACAAACGAACTAACTTTATTTTTTGAGATAAATGACGAACTTGGATTCGAAAACTATTCTCAGGGTTTTGGTTTATACAGAGATGATAAAACCGGAATTGCAACCTGGTCCAAAGACAAAGATTTTTTAGATAAACTAATGCCTTTTGCACAAGCCAATGGCACAGGTTCGATGTATGTATTATGGGATAACAGCAAAAACAAATCACTGAATGAATTACCTGTAGTCGTTTTTGGTGATGAAGGAGGTTATCACATTGTTGCAAAAAACATTACTGAATTAATGCAACTGTTAACCTTCGATTCTGAAATTTCTGTTGATCATGAAGAGGTTTATTTTTATAAAGACGAGGACGATTATGAAGAGAGCGAAAACCTGTCAGAGTATAAAAATTGGCTAAAAGAGAATTTCAATCTTGATTCTGTAGAAGAGGAAGAGGCAACAGCTATTATTGAAGCAGCACAGAAAGAATACAAAGAAGATTTTGATCAATGGTTTTCTCAATATTATTCAGAAGATTAAATCTTTAATTAATTGGATAAAAACATCAGTTCAGACAGGTTTTGAACTGATGTTTTTTTATTTAAAGAACTTCTCTTAAAGTGTAATTATAATTTTCCCAACAGTTCTTCCTGTTTCTAATTGTAGATGCGCTTTTTTCATTTCATCAAATGAAAATGTTTGTGAAACGTGCGATTTGATAATTCCTTTCTGCATTAAATTGGCAGCAGTATTGATGTCCGGACCAGAAGATTTAACAAAAACAGCAAATAAATCAATGTTTTTGTTTTTCGCTTTTTCTATATATTCAGGAGCAATTTCACCCAAAATGTAAATAATTTTTCCGCCTGGTTTTACAACATTTATAGAACGGTTGTTAATTTCATCTGAAATTGGATTTAAAACCAAATCAATATCTGAAACTTCATTTTCAAAATTTGCTTTAGCATAATCTATATGTTGGTCTGCACCATTTTGCAAAACGAACTCTTTGTTCTTTTCAGACGAAGTTCCAATAACATATGCTTTAAAATGTTTGGCAATTTGTGTCGCATAATGCCCGACTCCACCTGAAGCACCATGAATTAAAACTTTATCCCCTTCTTTTATTTTTCCGTTGGTAACTAATGCCTGCCAGGCTGTTAGAAAAGCAAGTGTTCCCGCTGCAGCTTCTTCATGAGAAATATTTTCAGGTTTTAAAGCCAAATGTGAAGCCGGAGCGGCAACATATTCGGCGTAAGCTTTTCCATTACCGCGATAATTTATCATTCCGAATACTTCATCCTTTAATTTAAATTGGAACACATTCTTTCCTGACTCCACAACAGTCCCGGATAAGTCCCAACCTAAAATAACCGGACGTTCGTCTCCAAACAAACGATTGATTCTTTCCTCAGAAGACCTTGTTTTATAATCAACCGGATTGATACTCAATGCCCTCACTTTTATCAAAACCTCATCATCGTTAATTTCCGGCATCGGAATATCTACATATTTTAGGTTTGATACGCTTCCTGCTTCGTTCAATATAATGGCTTTCATAAGAATTGTTTTAAAATTAAAGTCCAAAAGTATAATACCAGTATCTTTGATACAAGTATGCACTTTTTTGTAACCTACATACTAAAATCATACTAATACTGATTATCAATATTTTAAAAAAGTAAAAAATGACAAAAAATAATAATCCCGATAAATCTACAGATTCAATTTGCTCAGTTGATTACGCTTTTAAAAGAATTGGAGGCAAATATAAAGGCCGGATTTTATGGAATTTAAGTCTCAAAAATGTGCTTCGTTATGGCGAATTACGAAAAATTATTACAGATGTAACTCCAAAAATGCTCACTCAAACTTTGAGAGAACTCGAAGAGGATGAATTGGTTTTCCGAAAAGTATACCACGAAGTACCACCAAAAGTAGAATATTCACTAACTGATATTGGTATGGAACTTATTCCATTTATCAGTCATTTGAGAGAATGGGGCAGCAAACAGCTTGCAAAAGAGAAGGTTTGAATTTTTAATTAAAAACAATTGAACATAGAGAAGAAATATAAATTCATATTTATGGAAATGAATTTAGCAAAATATAATTATTTTGAATACAAAAAAGCTTCAGTTTCCCGAAGCTTTTTGCCTAAATAATTAAAAGACCGAACAACTACTTCATCGACACTACATTTCCTGTCCGTTTTAAGACTCCCCAACTTTGGCTTTCACCTTTAATAGCTCTTTTTAATGCCCTGAATAAAATGACATACATCAATTGTCTGTACACAAATCGTTGCGGAATTAACCATATTAATTTGGTCAGTTTTTCTTTTTCGAAAATAAAAGCAATAACACTAACCAGCACATCAACCAACATAAAAGCAATATAATAAATTAGTATTTTATGAAGACTGTCCGGATCATTATGGTTCCAGATTAAACTTAAAATCAACACCAAATCTGCCAATGGCGCAAAAATTGGCAATACAATCTGAAAAATCAGAACATTTGGCAGCGCTACCATTCCCAAGCCTTTGTATCTGGGATTAAAACACGCATCTCTGTTTTTCCAGAAAGCCTGCATGATGCCATAGCTCCAGCGAAAACGCTGTTTCATAAATTCTTTCAGGCTTTCAGGAGCTTCAGTAATGGCGACAGCTTCTATACAGTTGATAATATGATAGTCATTTCTTAAAATACGAATGGTTAAATCGCAGTCTTCTGCAAGTGTATCGGTTGTAAAGCCTCCGGCTTTTTCGATAGCTGTTTTTCTAAACGCTCCAATTGCTCCCGGAACAACTGTTATCCCGTTGATCAAATCAAAAGCTCTCCTGTCAAAATTTTGCGCCGTTGTATATTCAATACTCTGCCATTTGGTAAGCATTGTATTTTCGTTACCTACTTTTACATTTCCGGCAATGGCACCAATTTCGGCATTATTTTTTAACTGAATTCTAAACCCTTTCATTAATTGCGAAATAGCATCCGTTTTAAGTTGTGTATCGGCATCAATACAAACTACATATTCATTTTGTGCCAGTGCAATTCCGTAATTTAATGCTGAAGCTTTTCCTCCGTTTGGTTTGGTATGAACTTTTACTTTTGAATTATTTTTAAAAATATCACTGACCATCTCAAAAGTTTTGTCTTTAGACCCGTCATCTACAAAAACAATATCAAAATCCGGATAATCCTGACAAAGCAAATTTTCAATTGTTTTTACTGCATTTATCTCTTCATTATAAGCAGGAACAATAATACTCACTTGTGGAAAAACCCCAAGAGACGATTTATAAACCGGCGGATATTTATGATCTCTCCATTTTTTTATAAATGCCATTGCTGCCATCAATGCAATACGCAGAAACCCCAGAAAAATAGCAACCCAAAATGTAGCGGCAATAAAATGTCCGAACCAATATCCAAAATCGAAAATCAAATTATCCAGTGTAACAAACTCTCCTTTTGCTTTTGGCATAATTTCGTCTTTGGTTTTGCCAAGCAAATGAGAAACTGTTGTAAACTGAATATTTCTGTCTTTAAAATACTTAATAATTCGGGGCAAAGCTTCAACTGTAGCCTGTCTGTTTCCTCCGGCATCGTGAAGTAAAATAATTCCTTTATCAGGATTTGCCTCATATTGCTTTATTGTTCTGTTATAAATAGTATCGGCACTTACGCCTTTTTCCCAATCATTAGGATCAATACTTTCACCAACCGTATAATAATTTTGAGCTTTGCTTAAGGCAATAGGTTTAAGTTCAGCTTCGGTTGTTGGTTCTGCATCTGCATTATAGGGCGCTCTAAAAAGCACTGTACTTTTCCCGGTAACAGCTTCGATAAGCAATCTTGTTGTTTCCATCTCGTCCGAAGCCCTTTCTGAACTTACTAATGCAATATTAGGATGTGTAAAAGTATGATTACCAATTTCGTGGCCTTCATTATAAATTCTTTGCAGCAAAGGAATATTGCTTTCTCCCTGAATACCAATAACAAAAAATACAGCTGGTACTTTTTCTCTTTTTAAAATATCTAAGATCCGGGGCGTATAAACAGGATCAGGCCCGTCATCAAAAGTTAAAATAACTTGTTTGTGTACATTTCCAAATTTACTGATCACATATTTCGTTGGTAACTCTACATACTTTTGCTCTGTAATAATATCTTCATCATTATCTGTTTCTATATCTATTTTCCCTGGAGCAGGATCGGCTATTACATTTAATATTTCACCGTCACCAATATAGGCCGGGCTTTCGATACGCGTATTTACGCGCTTCATGACTTTAAAATCGAAAGGTTTTTTACGGACACTTTCGTTGGTTAAACTTCGATGATAATAACTCCAAAGCCGTTGATCCTCGCTTCCTAATCTCCATAAGGCGGTTCCTGCCAGACCATATTCGTCACTAAACCTAATCGTATTAAAATTCGTTGCGGCGTCTATAAAATAAACCCGGTGTTTTTTACCATTGCTGTCTTTATAATTAAAGGAGTTGTTATAACTATCATTATCAAAATCAATCACAGCATTATGCTGTTTCGCAATGGCAATTGCCTGATCATAAGTAATTGTTTCTCCTTCTTGGTTTTCCTGCCAATCGTAGCCATAGCCTGCAAAACAGAGAATAATTTTATCTGACGGAATTTCTTTTGCCGTTTTATCAACTATTCTTTCAATCCATTTCTGACTGCTGATATCTCCGGGAACACTGCTCGTATAATGTTCGTCATAAGCCATTAAAAACATATAATCATTATACTTTGATAATGCTTTTACATTAAAATCATCATTACCGGCCATAATATCCTGCGAAATTAAATAGCCAAGAGGATGAAGTTTTTCATACAATTCTTTCTGGAAAGCTATTATTGGCTCATCACTATTTTCCTTAAATTCCTCAAAATCAATATTTATTCCCTGAAAATTGTATTTACTTAAGACTTTTGCTATATCATTAATCAGTCTTTCTCTTTTTATATTATCATGCAGTATCCGATGAATAAGATCTCCATCAAATTCACCTTCTCCTAATGATTCATTTATATTATTGATTAACGGAAGTATTTTTACATTCCCTTTTTTCATGACTTTTAATGCCGCAGTGTCAATTTCAGTTCGCAATAAATCGGTTTTGGGATCAATAAAAAACCATTCGGGAACCACTACATCAAGTTTATGAATGTTTTTTTGCAGTGAAAATAAACTTTGCGGATCCCAGTCAACGTAAAAAGCAGCCCGGATTTCGGTAGCCGTTTTTGTAACAGCCTGCTCTTTTTGCAGTTTTTCAATTTTAGTTTTTGCTCTCAGAAAATAGTCAAATCCTTTAAACTTTTTCAGCTCCTTTGCACTTAAATCCTTAGGAACAATTGGGTTTTCTAAAGCATTCCCGGTTGCAGTACTAATAGCTAAAAGGGGTAAAGCAGGTTTTAATCCTCTTTTTAGAGTAATGAAAAATATGGGAATCATTAAAATGAAAATAAACACAATAAGCCGGCTTGACCATTGAAAAGTTTTCCAGCGTATTTTTGAAGTTGTCTGAAATATTTGCTTTTTATCGTCCATAATATTTTGTCATTCATTTACAATATTCAACTCTTATTAATCAGAAAACGTTGTGGATTTTATTCTCACAAAGAACTTGATTTTAAAGTAAAATTAATCGTGTTTAATGAAGATAAAATGAATATTCACGACGCAGTCATATAACTTTTGCATAAAATGAGTACAAAAGAAAACATCAAATAATCAAAGCAAAACAAAGGGCTGCAATTTTGCAAAAGTGTTACAGGAGAAAAGTAACGCTAAAAAAAATGACCTGTTTTGGTTCAGGTCATATATTCGTATAATTAGGTTATTTTAACCGGACACTCCATTCAAAATCCATTTCAGAAACCTGAGCACCTTCTTCGTTTGTTCCTATAGATTTCATCCAGAAGGTCTGTCCTTCGCCTGTTTCTATTGTTCTTTTGATAGCTTCGGCAATTAGATGCCCGTCATTACAAACGAATGTGATTCTGCCGGTTGCTTTTTTAGAAAAGTTCCCTTTATTATTGGCTACTAACATGGAGATCTTTCTTCCGCTTTCCTGAATTTGTGAAATTACCAATGCTCCGGTCGTTAACTCAGCTGCCATTGCCTGAACAGCAAAATACATCGAATTAAAAGGGTTTTGATTGATCCAACGGTGTTTTACCGTTACCGTGCAACTATTCTGATCAATAGCTTTTACACGTACACCACAAAAGTAAGCTGACGGTAATTTGAACAACACAAATTTATTGAGTTTTGAAACTGAAACTGCCATTTGATATATTTTTTATGTAAAAATACAAAAAAACTATGCGTGCACAATAAATTGAGTATACTTTCTAAAAGTCCCAATAAAATCAATACTTAAGAATGATTTTCAATCAATTACAGTTCAAATATAAATTTTAATTTTGTTAAAATAATGTTAATATTTGGTACTATGTAAAACAAGATACTGTCTTTTAGATATATATTTGCATAAGAAATTACTATATACTTTTAATCATGGAAACATCAACACCACTCATCATGGAAAAAACATCAGAAAAGAATACAGCAGCATTTACTCATTTGAGTACATTAACTCAGTACATCATTCCGTTTGGAAATTATATTTTTCCACTTATCATCTGGACAAATTATAAAGATAAATCTGAATTTGCAGATCACCACGGAAAACAGGCTTTGAACTTTCAGTTAAGCTTATTGCTTTACACTTTGATTTTAGCACTTATTGCAATTCCGATTTTTGTAACTGTGTTTTTGCAAAATCTTCCAATCGAAGCGATTATTAATGATGAAGATTTTATCATCAGAAATTTTAATCTTGAAGGAAACATTGGTCTTTTAAGTGTTGGGATTACAGCAGTAGTTCTTTTTGGATTATTAAAATTTGTTGAATTCTTTTTAGTGATTTATGCTTCGATAAAAGCTTCAAACGGAGAATTATACAAATATCCGCTAACGATTCCTTTTATAAAGTAACACTTCGACTTAGCTCAGTGCGACATAAGAAAATTAAAAGTTATAGATTACCAAGAGCCCTAGCCCTGATAGAAGTGGCATCCTTTTGTGGCGGGGTTCGCCACAAAAGATAAAGCGGATAGCAGGAAACAGCTCTTAAAAAACAATCAATCATCATCAATCATCATCAATCATCATCAATCATCATCAATCATCATCAATCATCATCAATCATCAATCATCAATCAAAAAACGAATTGTTCAATCTAAAAAAAATGAAATGAAATTATGAACATTGAAAACACAAAAGCACAGATGCGCAAAGGTGTTCTTGAGTTTTGCATCTTATCGGTACTAAAAGAAAAAGACGCATATACATCTGAAATACTAGACACTTTAAAAAACGCAAAATTATTAGTTGTTGAAGGAACTGTTTACCCTCTTTTAACCAGACTAAAAAACGACGGTTTACTCAATTACAGATGGGAAGAATCGACATCGGGGCCACCAAGAAAATATTATGGATTAACCGAAATAGGACAAACATTTTTAAACGAACTTAGCGGAACCTGGACAGAATTGTCTGACGCCGTAAAACTAATCACCAATCAAAATCAATAAGTCATGAACAAAACAGTAAATATTAACTTAGGCGGTATGTTTTTTCACATCGATGAAGATGCATATTTAAAATTGACACGCTATTTTGACGCTATAAAAAGATCATTAAACAACTCATCTGGTCAGGATGAAATTATTAAAGATATTGAAATGCGTGTTTCTGAACTTTTAACAGAAAAACAGAAGAGCGAAAAACATGTTGTTGGCTTGAAAGATGTTGACGAGGTGATTGCGGTAATGGGACAACCTGAAGATTACAGACTTGAAGACGAAGGAAGTACTAATCAGTCTTTTAATTCTGATAACAGAAAACACAAAAAATTATACCGTGACAAAGAAAAAGGTATGATTGGCGGTGTTGCAACAGGTTTAGGACACTATTTTGGAATAGACGCTGTATGGATTAAAATCGTGTTCTTAATATTTGTTTTCGCAGGTTTTGGAACTGGAATCTTAGCTTATTTTGTATTATGGGTTGTAACTCCTGAGGCGGTTACAACCTCAGAAAAACTGGAAATGACTGGAGAACCGGTAACGATTTCTAACATAGAAAAAAAAGTTCGTGAAGAGATTGACTCATTGTCTGATAAATTTAAAAATGCAGATTATGACAAAATGGGAAACCAGGTAAAGTCGGGAGCTGAGAGAATAAGTAGTTCATTTGGAGACTTTGTCATGACGGTTTTTAAAATCTTCGCTAAGTTTTTAGGAGTAATTCTGATTATATCCGGAATCACTGTTCTAATATTATTATTAATTGGAGTATTCACTTTAGGTACAAATGTTTTTCTTGATTTCCCTTGGGAAAACTTTATTGAAGCCGGAAATTTTACTGAATATCCTATCTGGTCATTTGGCTTATTAATGTTCTTTGCTGTTGGAATTCCATTTTTCTTTATGACACTTTTGGGTTTCAAATTGTTGTCACCCAATACAAAAACAATCGGAAACATTGCCAAATATACTTTGTTAGCCATTTGGATTATTGCAGTCGCAGTTGCTATTAGCATCGGAATCAAACAGGCCACTGAAATTTCATACGACAATAAAACGGCAGAGAAAAAAGCAATCAACATTACTCCTAATGACACATTGTATGTGAAATTTAGATATAATGATTACTATGCGAAAGATTTAGATCATCATAAAGAATTTGAGTTTGTACAGGATTCTGCAAACAATGCTTTAATTTATTCAAATGATGTTCGTTTACATGTATTGCATACCGACCAGGCTGCTCCTTATTTACAAATAGAAAAAAGCGCCAGAGGAAACTCGTTTACAAGTGCTAAAAAAAGAGCAGAAAAAATCAATTATAATATTGACATTAAAGGAAATTATTTAATTTTGGATAATTATTTTCTTACAGACGTTAAAAATAAATTCAGAGGTCAGGAAGTAGATGTGTTTTTATATTTACCAGAAGGACAATTATTTAAACCGGATGCTTCTATACAGGATTATGATGACTCTGAAAATGATTTTTTCAATTTACATTTCAGTGGTAACTATAGCTATAAAGTACAAGGTTCCAAAATTAAATGTCTGAACTGCCCTGTAGATGAAGACGATTATAATGATACAGAAGAACAGGACACTATTGAAAATGATACTGTAAAAGAAGTTTCGATTAAAATTAATGGAGAAGAAGTTTTAAATGCCAAAAAGAACAAAGGAAGGCTAACCACTGATAAAAACGGAGTTATAATCAAAATTAACTAAACCATGATAAAAATAATCATTCATATTACGAAATTCATTATTGCAGCTATCACTGCATTATTGTTTGCCTCTTGTAACTTCAACGTGAACTCAATTGAAGGCAGCGGGAATGTAACCACTCAAAAAAGAATCGTTGAGGGTGATTTTAAAAAAGTATCTGTAAGCAATGCAATTGATTTGGTAATAATACAGTCTGATTCAACTGAAATTACAGTTGAAGCTGATGATAATCTGCAAAAAGACATTATTACGAAAGTAGAAAACGGTACATTGATTATTAAATGCAAATACAGTTCGTTTGGCGATGTCACTAAAAGAGTAACTGTAAAAATGCCGGTTATTAACAAACTGGAAGCTTCGAGTGCATCTACTATACAAACCGAAAAAGTTATTTTGGGAGAAGATATTGCCCTGGAAGCATCAAGTGCAGCTTCTATAGATGTTAACATTGAATCTGACAATATCTCTTGCGATTCGGGAAGCGGAAGCACTATAAACATACAAGGTAAATCATTAAAAATAAAAGCATCAGCATCGAGCGGATCCAGTATTAATGCTGAAAAACTTCTGGCTAATGAAGTTCACGCAGAAGCTTCAAGCGGAGCCAGTGTTGATGTGCATCCAATCGTAAATTTAAAAGCGGAAGCTTCAAGCGGTGGAAGCGTTAATTATGACTCATCACCTAAAACAATCGAAAAAACTGAAAATTCAGGTGGAAGTGTCAGCAGAGGATAACGCTATTTTGTGTTAAATATAAAAGAAATCATTCATCAAAAGTGGATGATTTTTTTATATTTGTCAAAATCAAAATCTAGAATTAATGAAAAAAAATACAGCCCTGATCTTATTGTTATTAGTTACTACATTCACTTTTGCCCAAAAAAGAGAAAAAGTAAAAGGTTCTAAAATTGTCACAACATCCATAAAAGAAGTTGGTGATTTTGATGCTCTGGAAATAGATGATAATATTGAAGTCTATTTAGAGAGAGGCGAAAAAAACGAAATAAAAATTGAAGCTGATGATAATTTGCACGAGATTATCCAAATGGATTTAAGAGAAAAAACCCTTCGTTTATATACATCAAAAGAGTCTTCCATTTTTAAAAAACTATCCGTTCGTGTTACTTATACAAAGTCATTAACAAAAGTAATTACTAAAAATGAAGCCATAGTGTATGCTATTCAGGAACTTCAGTTAGACGATATTACATTTAATAGTTTCGATTATTCTAAGTTGCTTTTGAATGTGAATGCAAAGAAATTCAATTTAGTCGCAGATGATAAATCAAAATCGGAAATAAATTTAAAATCTGAAGATGCTGTATTGCAATTAAGCAAAAGCTCATCTATAAAATCCTTAGTATCCTCAATTAAATTCAAATGTGATTTATACCAAAAAGCAAACGCTGCTATAGAAGGAGTTGCTGAAAAAGGCAGCATTCGTATCGATAATAATTCTACTTTTACGGGAACAAAGTTTACTATAAAAGAAGCAAACTTTACTGCTGAAGCTAATGCTACAGGGACTGTATTAGCTGAAATCTCAATATCTCTGGCAATTGGTGACAAAGCTGAAGTTTCGCTTTTGGGTAAGCCAACAATTCAACTTACACGTTTTAGTGAAGAAGCAAAATTGATTAAGAAGATTAAATAACAGTTTCAGGTTTTATTTGTTTCAAGTTTTTGAAACGTAAAAAACAAGAAGTCCCAATCGAACTGATTGGGACTTCTTGTTTTTTAAGCATTGACCTCACGTTCCAAAGAACTTGAAACCAGAGAAACAAATATCTTTTATTCTTTAGCTGCTAAATATCTTTCTGCATCAAGCGCCGCCATACAGCCTGTACCAGCTGCTGTAATAGCCTGACGATACACATGGTCTGCAGCATCTCCTGCAACAAAAACACCTTCTACATTTGTTCTGGATGTTCCCGGAGTGTTTACAATATAACCTGTTTCATCAAGAGTGATGTAATTTTTAAAAATATCTGTATTTGGTTTATGACCAATGGCCACGAAGAAACCTGTTGCAGGAATTTCAATAACTTCACCATTAGTTTTATTTAATGCTTTGATAGCATGAACTACATTTCCGTCACCTAAAACTTCAACCGTATCATGATTCAGTAAAATCTCAATATTCTCGGTTTTACGAACACGCTCTTCCATAATTTTTGAAGCTCTGAATTTTTCGCTTCTTACCAGCATCGTTACTTTTTTACACAATTTTGATAAGTAATGTGCCTCTTCACAAGCTGAATCTCCTGCTCCAACAATTACAACTTCCTGATTACGGTAGAAAAACCCATCGCAAACGGCACAGGCAGAAACCCCTCCGCCCATATTTAAGTAATGCTGTTCTGATGGTAATCCCAAATATTTAGCTGAAGCTCCTGTAGAAATAATAACCGTTTCACAGTGCAGTTCTATTTTATCGTTAATCCAAACTTTATGAATATTGCCTGAAAAATCAACTTTTGTAGCCCATCCGTCACGAATATCAGCACCAAAACGTTTTGCTTGTTCCTGCAACTGAATCATCATTTCCGGCCCTGTAACTCCATCAACGTAACCAGGAAAATTTTCAACTTCATTAGTAGTTGTCAACTGACCTCCCGGCTGCATTCCCTGGTATAAAACCGGATTCATATTTGCTCTGGCAGCATAAATAGCAGCAGTATAGCCCGCAGGACCAGATCCTATAATTAGGCATTTAATTTTTTCGATTGTATCTGACATAGTATTATGGTTGTGTTAATAATTCTGGTGCAAAAATAAGTTTTTATTGTTGGAAAAAAGAATACGATTAATCAGTTTTTGCTATTCTAAAATAGAGAACAGTAAATTTGTTAAATAAAAATGCATTCGAGAAATTAAAGCGAAAATTTTACTGGAAGAGCAGCACTAATTTATATTCCAGAACTATCCTCAAACAGTGCAGCAATAGAATTAGAAACAAAACTACACAGGACGGCACAACTATACCTGAGAATATTGTGACGACATAGAATCAAGGTATTTTTAATAATGATAAAAGCTGCCCTTAAAGAGCAGCTTTTTACAAAGGTAAAAATCGAAATTAAGCAATTTCAATCATTCTTGGAGGTTTTTGCTTAGCCTCTTCTTTTTTTGGAATAGATAAATGGAGAAGACCATTTTCATAACGGGCACTGATCTTGTCCTCGTCTACAACGTTTTTAGGAAGTTCAAAACTTCGCTGAAATGACTGGTAACTGAATTCCCTGCGTGTGAAATTCTCCTGTTCAGTAGTGCGCTGATTTTGTTTCTCTGATGAAATGGTCAGCAGGTTACCGTCGAGCGTTACCTTGAAATCATTTTTGTCCAAACCAGGGGCCGCCACTTCTACTTCATAATTTCCTGAAGTCTCTTTGATGTTTACTGATGGCAACGTTGTGCTTGTATTTGAAAAATTGTTGCTTTCCCAATTGAAAAGCTCGCGGCCAAAAACGTCATCAAAAAACGTACGTGGCAAACCATTAAGCTGGTTTCCGTTTCTCTTGATAAGATTCATAACATTTTACTTTTAATTGTTTAACAATATTTTTTGAACACACACTGATTAGCAGTGGCTCACATCTAAAAACCAAAATTATACCAAGCAAAAAAAAATGACATTTTTTCAGTTTCTAAAATGTAATCCGTTTTTTATTTATAGTAAAATTTTATAAAAATTTTGATCCAAATTTTAAAATTTACAGATATACATTTAAAATATTTTTACAAATTTTCAAATTTAACCAGATTTTAGAATTAGTTATTCATACTGACAAATTTGCAATAGACATCTGAAAATTTGTCAACTTTTAAAAAAAATCATCTAATTGAAGCTATAAACGGATGTTTTTAGATTTTAAATTCAGTATTTAGGATTAATACAATTGAATAATATATTTTTAAACTTATTGAATTTAAGATTTTTATGAACATCAAACCTAAAAACTGAGGTATTGAACTAAAATAAGAAACCCCTTAAATCTTATGATTTAAGGGGTTCTGAAAACCTATAAAGTTTTGTGTCGGGGTGGCAGGATTCGAACCTGCGGCCTCCTGCTCCCAAAGCAGGCGCGATAACCGGGCTACGCTACACCCCGTAAGCGGGTGCAAATATACAACTATTTTTTGCTTATCCAAAACAATTTAAGAAATAAGAAAAATTTAAATTAAAAATCCAGAAGAGATCCATTATATATTGACCGGATAAATTTAAAATCCGAACATTTTTTTCACTAAACAAACAATTACAGGAATGTAAAACACGTTAATTAATTTCATTTAAATCCTTTAGAACACCCACCAAACAAAGGCTACACAACGTTTCACAAATGTTAACAAAATAGATTTTCAAAAACCATAAATAATTGTATTTTTACGGTTCAAAATTCAGAAAATAAATGGGCAAAATCATTGCGATTGCTAATCAAAAAGGAGGTGTTGGAAAGACTACTACATCAGTAAATCTTGCTGCCTCATTAGGTGTTTTAGAGAAAAAAGTATTATTGATCGACGCTGATCCTCAGGCCAATGCTACATCTGGTCTTGGAATTGACGTAGAATCAGTTGAAATTGGAACTTATCAAATTCTTGAACATACTGTAACACCAAAGGAAGCCATTTTAAAATGTACGGCTCCAAATGTTGACGTGATACCGGCTCACATTGACCTTGTTGCGATCGAAATTGAATTGGTTGACAAAGAAAACCGTGAGTATATGCTTAAAAAAGCATTAGAAGAGGCTAAAGAAGAATATGATTTTATTATCATCGACTGCGCACCTTCTTTAGGATTACTGACACTAAACGCCTTAACAGCGGCAGATTCAGTGGTTATTCCTATTCAATGTGAATATTTTGCACTCGAAGGATTAGGAAAACTTTTGAACACCATAAAAAGTATTCAAAAAATCCACAACCCTGATTTAGACATTGAAGGGCTATTACTAACCATGTACGATTCGAGACTACGTTTATCAAATCAGGTTGTTGAAGAGGTTCAAAAACACTTTAATGATATGGTTTTTGAAACCGTAATTCAAAGAAATGTAAAATTAAGTGAAGCACCGAGTTTTGGTGAAAGTATCATTAATTATGATGCAACCAGTAAAGGAGCTGTGAATTACATTAATTTAGCTCAGGAAATTATAAAGAAAAACAGCAAATAGTTTTTATGACAAAAGCAATTAAAAAACAAGCCTTAGGGAGAGGATTATCAGCATTATTAAAAGATCCGGAAAACGATATTACATCAGTAGAAGATAAAAATGCTGACAAGGTTGTTGGAAACATCATTGAGCTTGAAATTAGTGCTATCGAAATAAATCCGTTTCAGCCCAGAAGTAATTTCAATGAGGAATCATTACGCGAATTAGCCACTTCTATTAAAGAACTTGGCGTGATTCAACCTATTACTGTTCGAAAATTAGATTTCAATAAATACCAGTTAATTTCCGGAGAACGCCGTTTACGTGCTTCTACTCTGGTTGGTTTAACCCACGTTCCGGCTTACATTCGTATTGCTAATGATAATGAATCATTGGTAATGGCTTTGGTTGAAAATATACAGCGTCATGACTTAGATCCTATCGAAATCGCGCTTTCATATCAACGTTTAATTGATGAAATTCAGTTAACACAGGAACAAATGAGTGAACGTGTAGGAAAAAAGCGTTCTACTATTGCCAATTATTTACGCCTTTTAAAATTAGACCCAATTATACAAACCGGTATTCGTGATGGTTTTATTAGTATGGGTCACGGAAGAGCCATTATCAATATTGAAGATTTAGACGTTCAAACAGATATTTATCAAAAAATTGTAAGCCAAAATTTATCTGTTCGCGAAACTGAAGCTTTAGTTAAAAATTATCATGAAGGGCAGCAACCAAAAGCAGAAGGAAAGCCAAAATCTGACGCTGCTTTTGTAGTCAGAGAAACACAAAAAAATAGTTTTAATGATTATTTTGGCTCAAAAGTTGATATAAAAGTTGCCGGAAATGGAAAAGGAAAAATTACGATTCCGTTTAATTCAGAAGCCGACTTTAACAGAATTATAAAACTAATAAACGGATAGTGAATAAAATTGTCCCCATAGGTCTATTGTTCTTTCTCTTAGGAACCGTATCTCTTTTTGCCCAAACAAAAGAAGAAACGGTTTTAGTCGCTAAAGACACTACCAAAATGCAGGAAATAGATCCGCTTACACCTGCAAAAGCAGCCTTTTATTCGGCAATTTTGCCCGGTTTAGGACAGGCATACAATAAAAAATACTGGAAAATCCCTTTGGTTTATGGTGCAATTGGTACCAGTTTGTATTTTTATATTGACAATAACAAAAAATACCATCAGTATCGTGACGAATACAAACGAAGGCTTGAAGGATATAGCGCAGAAAGTGGTGATTTTGATTACCTGAGCGATGACAGACTTATTGCCGGCCAAAAATTTTACCAGCGTAATCGTGATTTATCCGCTTTATTTGTTGTTGGATTTTACGTCTTAAATATCATTGACGCAAATGTTGATGCTGCTTTGATTCAATTTAACGTCAACGAAAGACTATCTCTTCGTCCGGAAATTTATCCTTCGGATGTAACTTTTAAACCAAATGTTGGACTAACTTTTAATTACAACTTTTAATTACAACTTTTAATTACAACTTTTAATTACAACTTTTAAATAGCTTTTTTTAGCTCTATTTAAATTAAAAAAATACACAAAAATGAAAATTGCACTTTTAGGATACGGAAAAATGGGTCAGGTAATCGAAAGGATTGCTCTGGAAAGAGGTCATGAAATTGTCTTAAAAAAAGATGAATTCAATACATATGACGGACTTTCAACAGCAGATGTCGCTATAGATTTCAGTGTTCCTACTGCTGCCGTTTCTAATATTTCAAGTTGCTTTCATGCAAATGTACCGGTAGTTTCAGGAACAACTGGCTGGCTGGAACATTATGATGAAATGGAAGCACTATGCAAAGAAAAACAAGGTGGTTTTATTTCGAGTTCAAACTTTAGTCTGGGAGTAAACATCTTCTTTGAGTTAAATGAATATTTAGCCAAAATCATGGCTCAATTTGATTCTTACAAAGTATCAATGGAAGAAATTCACCATACCCAAAAATTAGATGCACCAAGCGGAACTGCAATTTCTTTGGCAAAAGGAGTGATTGAAAACAGCGCTTACGCAAAATGGACAATGGAAAGTCCAAAACCGGAAGAGATTTACATCGAAGCCAAAAGAATTGGTGATGTTCCCGGAACTCACACAGTAACTTATGATTCAACCGTTGACAGCATCGAGTTAAAACATACTGCACACAATCGTGAAGGCTTTGCTTTAGGAGCTGTTATTGCTGCTGAATGGTTAGCAGGTAAAAAAGGAATCTACACAATGAAAGACGTTTTAAATCTGGAATCTAAATAAAATCCAAAAAATAATATTCTGAAATTTCAGAACTAAAATATAAAACTATGACACTTTATCTTTGGTTTGTTTTTTTCTTAGTCGTACAAATAATTCATTTTCTGGGAACCTGGAAATTATATCAGGCTGCAGGCCGAAAATCGTGGGAAGCAGCAATCCCTGTTTATAATTCGATTGTTTTAATGAAAATCATAAGCCGACCAACATGGTGGACACTACTGCTTTTCATCCCGATTATTAATCTGATTATGTTTCCGGTTGTTTGGGTAGAAACACTGAGAACTTTTGGCAAAAAAACAACTTTAGATACTATTTTAGGAATTTTCACTTTAGGATTTTATGTTTATTATGTAAACTATACCCAAAAACCAGAGTACAATGCCGATAGAAAATTAACCCCCGAAAACAGAACAGCAGACACAGTTAGTTCACTCCTTTTCGCTATAATTGTAGCAACGTTGGTTCACACATATGTGGTACAGCCTTTTACAATCCCAACCTCTTCCTTAGAGAAATCACTGCTAATTGGGGACTTTTTATTCGTAAGTAAAGTAAACTATGGCCCAAGAGTTCCTATGACCACGATTGCATTACCAATGGTACACGACTCTATTCCGTTAACTAAGAGAAAATCATATCTAAGCTGGCCACAATTACCTTATTTTAGATTGCCTGCTTTAGAAAAAATAAAACGAAATGACATTGTTGTTTTTAACTGGCCAGTTGATACAGTGCATTACTTCTTTGAACCAAAAGGAAGACCCGGTGTAATAAAACCAATTGATAAAAAATCAAATTATGTAAAACGTTGCGTAGGTATTCCAGGTGATAGTTTATCCATAAAAGACGGTTTTGTATACATAAATAATAAAAAGCTAATTCTTCCTGAAAGAGCAAAACCACAATATTCTTATGCAGTAGCATTAGACGGTAAAACACCAATTGATTTTGAGTCTCTTTTAAAAGAACTTAATGTCAACCTTGTTGATGTTTTAGGATTCAGAGATCAAACAAAAAGAGACACTTTATATTTTGCTGCTTTAACAGAAGCAAATGCTGAACGTTTGAAAAATACTCCCGGCATTACCAATGTTAAAAGGCAAATTTCTAAAGGAAATGAAAATGCAATTTTCCCGCATATCAACAAATGGAATCAGGATAATTTTGGCCCAATATACATTCCGGAAGCTGGAAAAACAGTTGCTTTGACAAATGAATCGTTACCATTTTACAAAGACATCATAACTACTTATGAAGGCAATACGCTACAATTAGACGGAGCACATTTTTTAATCAATGGTAAACCGGCTACTACATATACCTTCAAACAAAACTACTATTGGATGATGGGTGATAACCGTCATAACTCAGAAGATAGCCGTTATTGGGGATATGTTCCCGAAAATCACATTGTAGGGAAACCTGTTTTTATCTGGATGAGTTGGGACACCAACGGAAAAGGTATTAATAAAATCCGCTGGGACAGGGTTTTCACCACTGTTGATGGCGAAGGACAGCCACAATCCTATTTCAAATATTTTCTGATTGCATTAGCCGTATTTTTTATTGGAGAATATTTTTGGAAAAAAAGACAAGAGAAAAAAGCATAAATAGTCGAACGTCTGAAAGTCAAAAGTCATAAAGTCAATCCAAAACTTTATGACTTTTGACTTTACGACTTTTAAAACTTAAATAAAATGAACTCCTTATTACTTCCTACCTATTTTCCGTCGATTAGCCATTTTGCAGTTATGGTTCAATCTGAAAATATCACTTTTGAAATGGAAGATAATTTTCAGAAACAGACCAATAGAAACCGTACATATATCTACAGTCCAAACGGGATTCAACTTTTAAATATTCCTGTTAAACATTCAAAAACGGCACATCAAAAAACGAAAGATGTTTTAATTGAGAATGAATTTGACTGGCAAAAACAGCATTTCAAATCTTTGGAAGCCGCCTACAGAAGCTCTCCTTTTTTTGAATTTTTTGAGGATGATATTCTTCCTGTATTCGAAAAAAAACATATGTATCTTATGGATTTAAATCTGGAAGTGCTGGATATAGTGACCAAATGTTTACGTATGAAATTGGAGTTTGGTAAAACAACCGAATATTTTCATGAAACAGAAAATATGCTTGATTTCAGATATTTAGCAAATGGAAAAAAAGACACCAATTCATTCGAAAAATATCCTCAGGTTTTTGACGACAAACATGGTTTTATTAATAACCTAAGCGTTTTGGATTTACTATTCAATGAAGGTAAATTTGCAATGGATTATTTAAAAGCACAAAAATTAGAAGTAAAATAGGGTAATAATCTACGTTTTGAATTTTTTATTGGAATTTGGAGAATGAAAAATTGAAATTTATTATTAGTTATTCCATCGAAATCCTTGTCATTATTGGATAATGATCAGAGTTTTCAAAATCAGAAAAGCTCTCAAACTGTTTTACTTTCATTTTTGGATCTGTAAAAATATAATCAATTCTAGCGGGATAGTAGCGAAATTTATATGTAGCTCCAAAACCTTCCCCTGCTTCTTCAAAAGTGTCTTTTAGTTTTCCTTTAATGTTTCTGTAAACATACGAAAATGGACTATTATTCATGTCTCCACATATAACAATAGGATTTTTACACTGTTTAATATTTTCTTTAAAGATTTCTGCCTGCTCCTGCTGCTGTCTAAATCCCGCACTGATTCTGCTATAAATTTGTTGTGATTTACGTTGGTTTACATTATCAATGTCATTCGAAATCTTATCAACATCAGGTGATATTTTAATTGACTGCAAGTGCATGTTATAAACACGAATAACATCTTTCCCTCGTTTTATATCAGCATAAACTACATTATTATCTGATTTAGGAAAAATAATGTTTCCTTCATTTATAATTGGGAATTTTGAAAAAATAGCCTGCCCTGTTTTTATTTGATTCCCGTCAATAAAAATATAACGGTGCGGATACACTTTTAAATCAAGGTGAGCTGAATTTGAGTATTCCTGAATACATAAAATATCGGGGTCTTTTTCATCAATAAAAGCTTTAATATTTGAAGGGATATCATCACGATCCAACCATTTAAAAACATTAAAAAGACGCACATTATAACTCATTACCGAGAAATCTTTTTCGTCTTCTACATATTCCTTACCAGAAATTTTATAGAATTTACTGATAAATGTAATTCCGGTCAACAACACCAAACCAGACAAAATAAGGCGTTTTTTAAACTGAATTGCCCAATACACAAAGAAGAAGCCATTTAAAACAAAAAAAGCCGGCATAAACAGCGTAAGCACCGATAAAAGCGGAAAACTTTTAGGTGCTAAAAAAGGCAAAATATAGACACTAAATGTAACAATAGTTAGTACTATATTTAAAAAGAACATTATTTTATTAAACCACGAAAGGTTCTTCATAATTATCTTGCTAAAATTATTTTCCAGCTTTAAATAAAAACTCTTTTTCTTCTTTTGTCAGACAATCATAACCAGATTGACTAATTTTATCTAAAATCTCATCAATCTGCTGTTGTGTTTTGTCTTTTGTAACAATCCTTGAAGTAACTTTTTCTGTAGGTTTTTGATAATTTTTATGAACTTTTTTAAATGGGGTCGAAGGAGATTTCCTGAATAAGTTAACAAAAAAATCTATTATTCTCGAAACAATAATACTTAAATCTGTTCCGTTTTGAAGCAGTTTAATGTAAATAAAACCAAAAAAGGCACCGGCTAAATGTGAGATATGTCCACCGGTATTATCTAAACGCAATTGCATAAGATCTAAAATAAGTATCACACCTGTAATATGCCATAATTTTACATTCCCAATCAATAACAAACGAACATTCATCAATGGCTGATATGTTGTTGCTGCAACCAAAATTGCCATAATTGCAGCAGAAGCACCAACAATAGGAGCTGAAATATTTAAAAAATAATAAGTTAATGCGAACGTAATTCCTGCAAAAACAGCTCCTAAAATATATAATCCCAAATATTGTTTTTGAGTAAAAAAGGTCAAAAACAACTGGCTCGCAAAATTCAATACCATCATATTAAACAATAAATGTAAAAATGAAGAATGAAAAAATGCATACGTTAAAAATGTCCAGGGTTTAAATAAAAAAACATTAGGATCTGAAGATAATTCTAACCAATTTGGAAAATCAAACTGACCAATAGAAAACTGGTAAAACACCAACGAAATAAGGAAACAGGCAATATTCCAATAAATCAAACGTAATGAAATACCGCCTATTTTATATTGCAATTTTAAATCATCCAGAATATTCATAAAAGATTCTTTTTGGTTTTTATTATTAATTATTTAAAGTTAAAAATTAATTCCAACGATTACCATTAAACTGATTTTTTTTCCAGTATAACATCATTAAATAGCCTGCTAACGCTCCTCCAAGATGTGCAAAATGCGCGATTCCGGTGCTACCGCTCGCAAAAAAAGAACTTCCTTTTAATCCAAAAAACAAATCAATTGCCAAAATTACCGGAACAAAATACTTTGCTTTAACAGGAACGGGAATAAACATAAATCCAAGTTGGGCATTAGGAAACATAAATGCAAAAGCCGTCATTAAGCCGTAGGTAGCGCCAGATGCTCCTAAAACAGGCGACTGAACTATTGAACTTGCTTGTACCAAAGAATTAAATTGTTCCTGTGTACAGTTTGCCTTATCTAAAATAGTAGCAATTTGACCCGGTATCATTTTCCCATTTGCATCAAATAAAGACTGATAATCTGCATTTAAAATTAAATGAAGATCAGATTTAGACAAATTCAGATTGGTTACAGCATTTAAAATACTCTGTATCTCTAAATAATTCACTCCTGTATGAAGCAATGCAGCACCTAAACCGCAAGAAATATAAAAAAACAAGAATTTTTTCCCTCCCCAAAAATGTTCTAATGCAGATCCAAAACTATACAATGCAAACATATTGAAGAGAATATGCGCAAAATTCGGCCATTGCGCATGCATAAACATGTGGGTAAAAATTTGCCAAATTTCGAAATTATTACTTTCCGGATAAAACAATGGTAAATATCCATAAGAGACCTTGACCAATTGAGATCCAATAAAAAAAAGAATATTAATAATAATCAGTTGTTTTACAACTGGAGTCATATTCATCATAAGGCAAACTTTTTATCTATATCTTCCACACGCATGGTGATGAAAGTAGGTTTTTGAAAAGGTGAAATATTGGGATCTTTGCAGGCAAATAATCCGTTTACCAAATTATCCTGTTCTTTTTCGGTTAAATAAGATCCGGTTTTAACCGCTAAACTTTTGGCCATTGATTTGGCAATGGTATCATTTTGACTATAACTATTGGCTGGGATTCCGTCTTGTAAATCACTTAATAATTGTTCGATTACTATAGAAACTTCGCTTTCGGTAATATTTACCGGAATTCCTGAAATTACGATATGATCCGTTTGTGCTTCCTCAAAAACAAAACCTGTTGTTTCTAATGAAGGCTTTAACTCTTCAATTAATGTCATTTCATCTGAAGAATAAAACAAATTCAAAGGAAACAACAATTGCTGACTTGAAGCCTGATTTACTGTCATATTCAGTAAAAACTGCTCGTACAAAACACGCTGATGAGCGCGTTGCTGATCCACAATTACCATTCCTGATTTTATGGGCGAAACGATATATTTTTTATGTATCTGATATGTTTTTTGACTTGCCTGCTCTATTTCATCATCATTAAACAATGACGATGTTACTTCCTCATTTTCGAATGTAAAAGGCGAACTCTCAATACTTTCTACATTATCTAAATCCAACCCAACATATAAACTTTCCCAGCTTGCTGTTGGTTCTACTCTTTTAGAATATCCGGAATATGAGTTTGACCCTGAACTAAAACCGGAACCCGACCCAGATCCTGAACCGGCTTTTGAATAATGCTGATTTGTTTTATCATCTGTAAAAGGATTAAAAGTTCCATCAACCTGAATCGTTGGCGTTTCTGCTTCCAAATCTTTATAATAGTATGGTGTGTCTAAATTCGAATCTCTGTCAAAATCTAAAACAGGAGCAACATTAAATTGTCCAAGACTATGTTTAATTGAGGCTCTTAAAATAGCATACAAAGCCTGTTCATCATCAAACTTGATTTCAGTTTTTGTTGGATGAATATTGATATCAATCGTATTTGGCGGAACTTGCAGATATAAGAAATAACTTGGCTGAGAACCATCTTTTAAAAGTCCGTCATAAGCAGCCATAACCGCATGGTGCAAATAGCCACTTTTTATGAAACGATCGTTTACAAAAAAGAACTGCTCACCTCTGCTTTTCTTAGCAAATTCAGGTTTACAAACAAATCCCTGAACGTTTATAATTTCAGTATCTTCATTTACGGGAACTAACTTCTCATTAGTTTTCCCAGACATTATTCCAACAATACGCTGACGATAACCTGCAGCCGGCAAATTATACATTTCGCTTCCGTTATGATAAAAAGTAAAATGAATATTAGGATGCGCTAAAGCAACACGCTGAAATTCATCCATTACGTGACGAAACTCAACGGTATCTGATTTCAGGAAGTTACGTCTGGCAGGAATATTGAAAAACAGATTCTTAACCGCAAATGAAGTACCTTTGGGCAAGACCGCCACTTCCTGCGAAATAAATTTACTCCCCTCGATAACAATATGTGTACCTAGTTCCTCCTGATCTTGCTTCGTCTTCATTTCCATATGCGCAATTGCAGCAATAGAAGCTAAAGCCTCCCCACGAAAACCCTTGGTACATAGTGAAAACAAATCTTCGGCCTGACGGATTTTTGAGGTTGCATGACGCTCAAAACACAAACGAGCATCTGTAACACTCATACCCTTACCATTATCAATAACCTGAACTAATGACTTTCCGGCATCTTTGATAATAAGTTTAATGTCGGTTGCATCAGCATCAACAGCATTCTCCAACAATTCTTTTACGACTGAAGCAGGTCTTTGAACTACCTCTCCGGCAGCAATTTGATTAGCAACATGATCAGGAAGCAATTGAATAATACTTGACATTAAAATTTAAGATTGTAGATTAACGATTTAAGAATTTTGATTTAAAATCTAAACCAAGGTGTACAAATTTAAGAATTTTCTCTTGGCTTTTGGAATATGTGATGTCATAAAAAAAACAAAAAACCTATACTATTTGACACAGTATAGGTTTTAGTACTTTTAAAACAATTGTGTTTATTCGTTTTCTATTTTGATTGGAGTTTCTTCAATTTGAATTGCACCTGAAGACAACAAAGGCTGATTAAACGGATGTGAAATTGAAGCCTGCTGACGAATATACGCCATTTTTATTGCAGCAATAGCAGCTTCAGTTCCTTTGTTTCCGTGAATCCCTCCACTTCTATCGATTGATTGTTGCATTGTATTGTCTGTCAAAACACAAAAAATAACCGGAATATCTGTTTGAACATTCAAGTCTTTGATTCCTTGTGTAACACCTTCGCATACAAAATCAAAATGTTTGGTTTGTCCCTGAATAACACAACCAATTACAATAACTGCATCAACATTTTGTGTTTGCAACATTTTTTTTGCACCATAAATCAGTTCAAAACTTCCGGGAACATTCCAGCGGATAATTTGCTGTGCAGGAACCTCGCAATCTGTTAATGCTTCAAAAGCACCATTATAAAGTCCTTCTGTTATAGTGTCGTTCCACTCAGAAACAACAATCCCAAATCGAAAGTCTTTCGCATTTGGGATTGTGTTTTTATCGTATTCTGATAAATTTTTATTTTCAGTAGCCATCTTTTATATTTAAGATTTTAGATTTTAGATTTTTAATTTAGATTGTAAAAATACAAATCTAAAAACTAAATCTGAACTCAAAAAATAAAATTATTGCGCTAATCCAATCAATACATCAACAGAAGCAGCTTCCGGAGTTGCATCGAAATTTTCTTTAATATCTGTAAAGTATTTCAAGGCGTCTTCTTTTTGCCCTAAAGCCAAAGCTGTTTTTCCGGCTTTCAACAAGAAACGAGGTGTTGTAAAATCGTTCTTATTAGATTCTGCAGCTTTTACATAATAATCAAGAGCTTCTTTTTGATTGTTTTTTTGAGAATAAGCATCCCCAATAGCACCTTTCGCCAAAGCGCTTAAAATCATATCATCAGATTTAAACTCGCCTAAATATTTAATTGCCTCATCAAATTTACCAGTATTCAAATAAGCCATACCAGCATAATAATTTGCTAAGTTTCCGGCATCTGTTCCTGAGTATTCATCAGCAATTTTCACAAAGCCAAATTTACCTTCAGATCCATTCAAAGATAATTTATATAATGAATCGCTTGCTACACCATCAGTTGCTTTTTGAAAATTTTGCTGAGCAACAAACATTTCATTTGCCGCTTCATCTTGCTTAGGAGCTTCAATAAATTTTTGGTAAGCCAAATATCCAATTGTTACTACAGCAATACCGGCAACCAAACCAATAATGATTTTTTGATTTTTAGCCACCCAGTCCTCAGTTCTTGAAGCAGTTTCATCTAACTTTGAGAAAACACCGGCAGTTGTACTATCTTTTTCGTCAATAATTACCTCTTGTTCTTCATTAACTTCTTTTACTTCCTTCTCTTTTGGTGTCTTATATCCTCTTTTATTGTAAGTTGCCATTTAAAATTAATTTAGTGAACGGCAAAAATAAAATTTTTATTGAAATTGACGTCAAAAAAATCAATTTTATCACTATTTTAAAAAAAATAATTTCAACAATCATAACTCCTTTTAGTTCAGTTCTAAAATAAATCATTCGAAAAAGCCTCAAAAGCCTTTTATATCGATAATTTTCGATAATTTGCACACTCGAATTCTTGGCTTTCCAAAACACCAAAATTCACCTTTAGAGCTCCTTAAAATGCATTTAAACAAAATTTCTCTATTCAATTATAAAAATTTCTCCGAAGTTAGTTTTGATTTCGACCACAAGATCAATTGTTTTGTTGGCAAAAACGGAATTGGCAAAACCAATGTACTCGATGCTATTTATCATTTGGCTTACGGAAAAAGCTATTTTAATCCGTTGGCTGTGCAAAACATCAAACATGGAGAAGAGTTTTTTGTGATTGATGCCGAATTAGAAAAAAATGACAGGACGGAGCAAATTGTCTGCAGTTTAAAAAAAGGGCAAAAAAAGGTTTTAAAAAGAAACGGAAAGGCTTATGATAAATTTTCGGACCACATTGGATTCATTCCGCTTGTGATTATTTCTCCGGCAGATCGTGATTTAATTGTAGAAGGCAGCGAAACACGACGTAAATTTATGGATAGTGTGATTTCGCAATTAGATTCTAATTATCTGCATCAGCTTATTCAGTATCAAAAAATAATTGTTCAGCGTAATGCTTTACTGAAATATTTTGCACTGAATCATGTTTTTGATAATGACACCTTATCTATATATAATGAACAACTGAATAGTTTTGGACAGTCTATTTTTGAAAAACGAAAAGATTTTCTGGAACAATTTATACCTATATTTAATACACACCATCAAGCTATAACAGGATCCGAAGAATCAGTTCAATTGGTTTATGAAAGTCATTTGTTTGATAAAGATCTCCTGATTCTTTTACATGAAAACATCAATAAGGATCGTGCACTTCATTATACAAGTGTTGGTATCCACAAAGATGATTTGTCATTTGAAATCGATTCACATCCAATAAAAAAATTCGGGTCTCAAGGCCAGCAAAAATCATTTTTGATTGCTTTGAAACTGGCACAATTCGAGTTTCTTAAAAAACAAAGCGGCGTAAAACCATTGTTACTTTTTGATGATATTTTTGATAAATTAGATGAAAGCCGTGTCGCTAAAATAATAGAAATGGTTAACAGCGAAACTTTTGGCCAGCTTTTTATTTCAGATACACATCCGGAACGTACCGAAAAAATTGTCAAATCGACACATCAGAGTTATAAAATATTTAATTTGTAATTTTATAAAGAATTCAAAAGTTAAAAAAACAACTGCAATAAAAAATCGATTATGCTTACAAAAGAATCATTGCAATTTTTAGACGATTTAAAAAAGAACAATAACAGAGACTGGTTTCAGGACAATAAAAAACGGTACGACGTTTTCAAAAAAGACTATCATCAACTGGTAAGTGATTTCCTGGATGTAATGAAACCCCTTGATCCTTCACTGGAATTATTAGAAGTCAAGAATTGTACTTTTAGGATTAATCGTGATATTCGATTCTCAAAAGACAAATCACCTTACAAAGCACATTTAGGCATTTGGATGTCTGCCGGAGCTAAAGGCGCGAATCGTGCAGGATATTATGTTCATATTGAAAAAGGCGCCAGCTTTATCGCAGGAGGATTTTATTCGCCGGAAGCCGAGGATTTAAAAAAAGTCCGTAAAGAAATTGCATTTTTTCACGATGATCTGGAGGCTATTTTAGCTGATAAAAATTTCAAAAAAGAATTTGGAAATTTAGATATAAACGAAAATAATTCTCTTAAAAGCATGCCTCGTGGCTACGAAAAAGACCATCCGGCAATTGCCTTTTTAAAATTAAAAAGTTTTACTGCTACTCAAAAATATGACATTTCTGAAGTCACCAAAAAAGATTTTGTTGGCAAAATGAGTCAGAAACTAATCGCACTAAAACCTTTAAATGAATTCATTAATCGCGCTTTAGAAACAGAGGAATTTTAAGTTTATCGAATGAAAAAAAGGAAAATACTTTTTCTGGGAGAATCTTATCGTGCCGATGCTATAACGTGGATGAAAGGATTGAAAGAATTTGGCGATTTCGAAATCTGCACTTGGGAACTTCAAACACCAAACAATTCAAAACTGAATCGGTTCAAACGCATTTTAGAATACATCCTTTCTCCTGTTTCGATTAGAAAAACAATCCGTCAGCAAAAACCAGACATGATTATTGCCGAAAGAACAACCAGTTATGGTTTTCTTGCCGCAATTTCCGGAATGCATCCAATTGCAATTGCTCAGCAAGGCCGAACTGATTTATGGCCTGAAACTTCTGTTTTATATCCCTTAAAAAAATTAATTCAAAAATATGCTTTTAAAAAAGCCGATTTAATTCATGCCTGGGGACCTGTAATGACTATATCAATGAGAGAAATTGGCGTGGATATGAATAAAGTTCTGGTTCTTCCAAAAGGGATTGATTTATCTATTTTTACTCCATCAGCCCATAGTCCAAACAAAATTGAAGCTATTGTAACACGTTCTCTCCAGCCAGAATACCGACACGATTCTATTCTAAAAGCTTTTGGAATTTTAAACCAAAAAGGAATTGATTTTTCGTTAACCATCGTTGGCGACGGAACCCGATTGCAGTTTTTGAGAGATTTAGCAAGAGAATTGCAAATCGAAAACAAAGTAATCTTTACAGGAAGAATTCCGAATACAGAACTTCCTAAATTACTACAGCAATCGAATATTTATATCAGTATGCCCATTACCGAAGGCGTTTCAGCCTCTTTATTTGAAGCTATGGCCTGTAATTGTTATCCCGTAGTTTCGGATATCCCGGGAAATCAAAGCTGGATTAAACATCGGAAAAATGGACAGTTGATTGAAATTGACAACATCGAAATGCTGGCCGAAGAGCTGATTTGGGCTATTGAAAATATTGAATCCCGAAATATTGCTATTCTTCAAAATAGAAACTTTGTAGAAGACAATGCTAATTATGACATCAATATGAAAGCCATAGCAGAGAAGTATCATGCCTTATTAAATTTAAACAAATAAGTGCAACATTTTTATCGGCTGAACGTTAAGTACTATTTTGGTATTTATTACAGAAACAGAATTTAGCTCCAATTAATACACTTCAGACATATTTCGCCGACCTCATAAAAACAGATTCGTATCGAATAGCTGACTTTTTAAATTGCATCAGCACCAATAATCTATACCTAATTAACGAGGCGTGAAAAATCTGATAAAATAATCAAAAAAACTGAAAAAAGCAATAATATTACACATTAAAAACAACTATAATAAATTACAATCATTACATTTGAAATCAATTATCCCCAAATCCGGGATTTACAAAAGCGTTATATTTATGGAAATCCAATCCAATTTTTCTTTAAAAAACTACAATACTTTTGGCATAGAAGCCAAAGCTAAACAATTTGTTGCCGTACATTCAGTTGATGAATTGAAAACTATTTTGAAGGAAAATAAAAACGAGAAAAAATTCATCTTAGGCGGAGGAAGCAACATGCTTTTAACGCAAGACATTGATGCTTTGGTGATTCATATTGATTTGAAAGGTAAAAAAACAATCAAAGAAAATGATGATTTCGTTTGGGTTGAAAGTCAGGCCGGAGAAACATGGCACGATTTCGTACTTTATACAATAGACAATAATTTTGGAGGACTGGAAAACATGTCCCTGATTCCGGGAAATGTTGGAACAACACCTGTTCAGAATATTGGTGCATACGGCACCGAAATAAAAGACACCTTTGTTTCCTGCGAGGCAATAAACATTGAATCTCAGGAAATGAAAACCTTCACAAATACCGAATGTAATTTTGGATATCGTGAAAGTATTTTTAAAAACGAAGTAAAAGGTCAATATATTATTACATCTGTAATTTACAAATTAACAAAACGCAATCATAAAATCAATACTTCATATGGCGATATTACTACAGAATTAGCCAAGAACAACATTACTGTTCCGACCTTAAAAGATGTCAGTAACGCCGTTATCGCTATCAGACAAAGCAAGTTACCTGATCCTAAAGAATTAGGAAACAGCGGAAGTTTTTTTAAAAACCCAATTTTATTAAAATCTCATTTCGAAAAAATTCATAAAAAGTTCCCTGAAATGAAATACTATGAAATTTCTGAAACCGAAGTAAAAGTTCCGGCGGGATGGTTAATCGAACAGGCAGGTTTTAAAGGAAAGCGTTTTGGCGATGCCGGAGTTCATAAAAATCAGGCTTTGGTTTTGGTAAATTACGGAAATGCAACCGGGCAGGAAATTCTGGCGGTTTCCAGAGATGTTCAAAAAACAGTTTTTGAAATTTTTGGCATTCAAATCGAAGCGGAAGTAAATGTTATTTAAACTAGATTCTTTACCTATTTAACCCTAAATGAAAAAACTAAATATTAGAGTAATTTTACTTCAGTTGACCGGAATGATTTTCTTAATTCATGGCATACTGCAATTAAGATTTTATACTGTTGCAGAAAAGTTCATTTGTGCTACAAATCATTTTCAGGATCAAAAATCGGAATGCTGGAACAGACTGTTTCCAACTACTGAAGATATTTCCAGTTTTTGGCCTAGTATTTATATTTGGATATTCTTAGGCTTATCAGCTGGAGTGATTCTAATTTCTTTTTTGAATTGGAAGTATAAATTTTCCTCTCTAAATACAATTTTAGTCTCAATAGTAATGTACATTATTATAAGGCTTAAATTCTTCAGAAAAGGAGTATTCTCGAGACTATTCGATTCTTTTGCTTCATCAATTACTGATGATTTTGCCTTACGATTTATCATTGGAGGAATTACTTTTACTGCCTTTGGAATTATAGTTTTATGGCTAAGTGTTAATCCAAAATTGTTTAATTTTAGAAAAACTTAATATCAAGCCTTTTTTCAATCAAAGCATATGTGAACGATTTATAAGTTTTAGCAAGACAAAAAACACTTAAAACATTCCTAAATGTATACACCTGACTTATATAAAAATGAAGATCCTGAATCAATAAGAACTTTTTTAAAAGAAAACAGTTTTGGAATCTTAATTAATCAGACTAATGGCAAATTATGCGCAACCCATATTCCGATTGAACTTGAAGTGAATGCTGATGGAAAAGAAATCCTTCAGGGACATATTTCAAAACTGAATCAGCAGGCTGAAGGTTTTACTGAAAATGATCAGGTTCTGGCAGTATTTACCGGCCCGCATTCGTATATTTCTTCTTCGTGGTATGATCATGAGAATGTGCCGACATGGAATTACATAGCCGTACATGTTTACGGGCGAATTAAAATTGTAGACGAAGCTGCTTCTATTGAACAACTTAAAAAATTAGTTGATAAATATGAAGCCAACTCAGAAAACCCTGTTATTGTAGAAAACTTATCTGCAAAAACAATGCGCGAAGCTAAAGGTATTTTTGGTTTTGAGATAGAAATTGATGAAATTCAGGCCACTAAAAAACTATCACAAAATCGTGATGACCACAATTATAAAAATATAATTTCTGAGTTAAAAAAAACCGAAAACCCTCAGGCTATTGCTGTTGCAAAAGAAATGTCGAAATGCAGAAAGTAAATCGGTTTTAATCATTGAAAATTAGGAATTCATAAGTACATTTGCACTCGCAAGATTCAAAAATTAAAAGACATTAAAACAGATGCTTATACTTTTACTTTACTTCTTTATTGCTGTTGTATTCATACAAATTTTTTATTACTTAGGGATTTTTGGAAAGTTCGCTTTTGGAAAACCTCAAACCATTACACCAAAAAAACTTCCGGTTTCTGTAATTGTCTGTGCAAAAAACGAAGAAGAAAATGTAAAAAAATACATCCCATTATTGGCGGAGCAAAATTACCCTGATTTTGAAATTGTTTTAATTGACGATGCCTCTAGCGATGAAACGTTAGAAGTTTTTGAGCAATTTGAAAAACAATATTCAAACATCCGATTAGTAAAAGTAAAAAACAACGAAGCTTTTTGGGGGAATAAAAAATACGCTTTAACTTTAGGTATCAAAGCTTCTTCAAAAGATTATTTACTATTTACTGATGCAGATTGCTATCCAGTCTCAAAAGAATGGATTACTGCCATGACTTCACAATTTACCATGAATAAAACTATTGTATTAGGATATGGAGGTTATGAAAAAACAGAGCGTTCTTTATTAAATAAAATTATCCGTTTTGAAACAGTTCTTACTGCATTACAATATTTTTCATGGGCAAAAACAGGACTTCCTTACATGGGAGTCGGGAGAAATCTGGCTTACAAAAAAGAAGAATTTTTTAATGTAAACGGTTTTATTGAACACATTCAGGTTCGTTCAGGCGATGATGATTTATTTGTAAACCAGGCAGCTAACAAAGCAAACACCACAATTGCATATACATCTGAAAGCTTTACTTATTCAAAACCAAAAGAAACCTACAAAGAGTGGTTTACACAAAAAAGAAGACACGTAGCTACTGCAAATTATTATAAATTTTTCGACAAAATTCAATTAGGTCTTTTTTACAGCTCACAATTATTATTCTTTTTATTAGTTATACTTTTACTAGCTTTTCAATTTCAATGGATCGCAGTCCTGGCATTATTGGCAACCCGCTATACGATTGTATGGATTGTATTTGGATTTTCTGCAGGAAAATTAAAAGAAAATGATCTTAAAGTTTGGTTTCCTATTATTGAAATCGTGCTTATAATTATTCAAATTAATATATTTATAACTAATATTTTTTCAAAACCAGCAAATTGGAAATAAATTCTAAAATAGAAAAAGCAAAAGAAGGCGATCAAATCGCCTTTACTTTTTTATTAGATTTTTACTGGAATGAAGTGTACGGATTTATGTTGAAACGTACAGAAAATGAGACTATAGCTGAAGATATTACTATTGAAACTTTTTCAAAAGCTTTCGATAAAATTGCAACTTACAACCCGGATTTTCAATTCAACACCTGGTTAATCAGTATTGCAAAAAACGTTTACATTGATTTACTGCGTAAAAAGAAAACGAATCTTTTTATAGAAATTACAGACAATGAAGATCAACAGGCCTACAATATTGCCGACCCTACTCCCTCTGCAGAAGATGCACTGATTAAAGAGCAAAATTTATCCCGCTTGCTTTTGTGCATCAAAGAATTAAAACCACATTATCAGGAAGTCATTCAGTTACGTTATTTTCAGGAAATGACTTATCAGGAAATTGCACTCAAAATTAATGAGCCTTTAAGCAATGTAAAAGTAAAATTACTTCGTGCTAAAAAATTATTAGCAGAAATTATCGAACGCAACAGATAATTTACTATCTTTAATCAAAGAATAAGATATCAGCATATTTATTCTTAAAAAACCAAATATTTCACACACAAAAAGTTCTTTGTTTTCGTTATTAGTTAAACTATAAACCTTGTCATGCTTATGATTTAATGTTACTTAACCTTTTAAATCTAATTACTATGTCTAAATTAAGCCTTTACGAAACCAAATGGACTGATCTTGTTTTCGAAAACAGAAACAAAGAGTACGGCGCGTACCAATTACGTCAGGAGAATACCAAAACAACAATTACAGCACTATTTATGGCGTTGCTATTGATAGCTGCACTAGGAAGTCTTTCGATGTTGGTTGGTAAATTTACAAAATCATCTGCTATAATCGAAAATCTTCCTCCTATAGACGAAGTAATTAGAACAGTTGATTTAGATCAGATAATAAAACCTAAAACGGAAGAAGCCGTTGCCCCACCAACACAGCAACAACAAGCTGTTACCCAAGTAACACAATCCAGTCAATTAGTAAACCCTGTTGTCGCTGTAACTCAGGATGCTATACAAGACATTGCAACAAACAAAGACAATGCTCCAGTAGTAGACAATACTTCTGCCGGAACGGGAACGGCTGTCAATGCGTTACCAACAACAGGCGGTAATGGGACGGGAGGAGAAGCAACTAAAACAACAGGCGACGGAAATACCGTTGTAAACACAGCCATATTAGACAAAATGCCGGAATTTCCAGGTGGAATGAGTAAGTTCTACACTTATGTTGGAAACAACTTTAACAAACCTGAACTGGATGCCGAAAGAACATTGCGAGTATATGTTTCTTTTGTTATCGAAAAAGACGGCTCAATGACTGATATTACAGTAAAAAACGATCCTGGGTATGGATTAGGCAAAGAAGCTGTACGTGTTCTAAAATCATTAAGAACAAAATGGACTCCCGGAATATTAGATGGAAAAGCGGTACGAACAGCATACAATCTTCCAATAACGATAAAAACAGAAATGGAATAATTAAAACAGGAAAAGCAGAATTTAGGTTCTGCTTTTTTTTGATCAAAAATGTACATTTACACAAAAATCAATTTATTCAAAAACACATTTTAATGCCTTTCACTTTTTCTCATCCTGCAATAGTTTTACCATTAAAATATTTTCCAAAAAAATGGTTTTCATTAACAGGATTAGTTATTGGCAGTATGGTTCCGGATTTCGAATATTTTATCAGAATGAAAGTAAAAAGTATTTACAGTCATACGATTGATGGAATATTTTGGTTCGATTTACCTCTCGCTCTTCTGTTGGCTTTTCTTTTTCACAACATAGTAAAAAAGTATTTATTCCAAAATTTACCTAAGAGTTTTCAAATAAGGCTTTCAATCTTCAACGATTTTAACTGGAATAATTATTTTAAAAACAACTGGTTTATTATAATTATTTCAATTTTAACAGGAACTGCATCGCATCTTTTCTGGGACAGCTTTACTCACGATCATGGATATTTTGTCAATCGTATTTCCTGGCTGCAAAAAACTTTTTCCTTTTTTGATATAAAAATCCCAGCATTAAAAATTGCACAGCACTCAAGCACAATTATAGGAGAAACAGTTATTCTTTATACCTTTTTTAAACTCCCGAAAGGTTCTACTCCAATTTTCTCAATAAATAAAATTTACTGGATTTTATTATTGCTTATATCTTCTATAATTTTATTTTTTCGATTTTCAACAGAACTAAGGACTAAAGAATACGGAAACATTATTGTTTCTATTATTTCATCGATAATGATTGCATTAGTTTTAACCTCTATTTATTATATTTTAGCAAATTTTCAAAAAACTAGAAAATTCAATTAATTTTGTAAAAGCTTAAAAAGAGAAATCAATCAAATTAAACAACTAAAAAAAAATGGGAATATTTTCAGCTATTCTTGGCAACGCCGGTTCAGTAAGCCAGGAGGATTTAATTAAAAAATACGGACAGCTTTTAACCGATAACGAAGAAATCGAAATGGGTTTTAAATTAATCCGGGACACTTTTGTCTTCACTAATAAAAGATTAATTTTAGTTGATGTACAAGGAATTACAGGCAGCAAGACCGAATACAAGTCAATTTCATACAAAAGCATTACACGATTCAGCGTAGAAACTGCCGGAACGTTCGAACTTGATGCCGAATTAAAAATCTGGGTTTCAAGCGAATTACAACCGAGTATTATAAAACAATTTAATAAATCAGTAAATGTTTATGATGTGCAAAAAGTATTGGCACATCATGTTTTAGGATAAAACAACAAACCCGACAAATATTAAACTTGTCGGGTTTTCTGTTTTTCAGACTTCTTATTTCTTTTTAGTTGTCTTTTTCTTTGTTGTTGCTTTTTTAGCAGGTGCCGGTGCGGTATTTACAATTTTTTGCTGCACATACACTTTATACAAACCATCTTTCTCTGCTCTCTTTTTAGCATCTTCAGCTCTTTGTTTTGAATCCGGATGCGAACTCATCATCTGATCTAAAAAAGAAGACTGAGTTCCTTCGCTCATTTTGGCTAATATCCTGAATGCAGATTCTTCGGCATTAACATTATAACCATTCTTTTTCATAAAATTATAAGCAAATAAATCAGCTTCAGCTTCTTGTTTACGACTATGCTTGCTGTCAATCATAGCGCTTCCAATTTTCCCTAACTGACTATCTGTAAGACTTGTAATAGTTGCAGACTGTGAAGAAACGCCATCTAACAAAGCTTCTTTTTGATAAGCCGCACGCATAGCATCTCTTGAATCATTATTAGCTACGTGACCAATTTCATGGCCAATAACAGCCAATAATTCGTTATCATCCATAATATCCATTAATCCTGAATAGACTCTTACACTTCCATCTGCTGTTGCAAATGCGTTTACTTCTTTTATTTTATACACTTTATAATTTAAAGTATAACCTTCACCAGAAGTGTGCTTACCAAAAACCCTGTTTAATCTTAAGGTGTAAGGATCAGTAGGACCTGCAACTTCGTGTTCTGCGTCTAATTTAGCTACAGCTTCTTTAGATAATTTAGCTGCATCTTCGTTTGTAAGGGTAAAACTAGCCACTCCTTTTTGAACTGCTCCTATAGCTTTTTCACCAAAATTAATTTGTGCCTGTACTTTTGTAAAGCTCAAAGAAGCCAATAGAATTCCTAAAACTATAAATTTATTTTTCATCTTTTTTAATTTAATTACAGAACAAATATACTTAGAACTAAAAATATAAAACGATTTATATTTATTTCTTTTAACCGTTAAAGAACCATAAA
The DNA here is from genome assembly GCA_963513545.1 of uncultured Flavobacterium sp. GTDB lineage: Bacteria > Bacteroidota > Bacteroidia > Flavobacteriales > Flavobacteriaceae > Flavobacterium. The sequence continues at coordinate 144,557 of CAUPQW010000008.1, read as the reverse complement.
TTCTCTACATTATTAAAATTAGTATCTAATTTATTATATAAAATTAACAAATTATCGATAATTAACAAATAAACTCGACAAGATAACAATTAGACACATCTCTAACTTATACAACTTTGCGTATATTTGTAGTTCAATTTTAATGTATGGAAACTGTAGTAGAAAATATCCCTACCGGAAAACCAAAATGGTTAAAAGTAAAACTTCCAATTGGTCAAAAATATACTGAACTTCGTGGTCTGGTAGACAAATATAGCTTAAATACCATCTGTACTTCAGGAAGTTGCCCAAATATGGGTGAATGTTGGGGAGAAGGAACTGCAACTTTTATGATTTTAGGTAATGTATGTACCCGCTCTTGTGGTTTTTGTGGTGTAAAAACCGGAAGACCGGAAACAGTAGATTGGGACGAACCAGAAAAAGTAGCCCGTTCTATCAAAATAATGAACATTAAACATGCTGTAATTACAAGTGTAGACAGGGATGATTTAAAAGATGGCGGTTCTATTATCTGGATTGAAACTGTAAAAGCAATTCGACGTATGAACCCAAATACGACCCTTGAAACTTTAATTCCTGATTTTCAGGGAATTGAAAGAAATCTTGACCGAATTGTAGAAGCAAATCCTGAAGTTGTTTCTCATAATATGGAAACTGTTCGCCGTTTAACCCGTGAAGTACGTATTCAGGCAAAATACGATCGTAGTTTAGAAGTTTTACGTTATTTAAAAGAAAAAGGGATTAACAGAACCAAATCAGGAATTATGTTGGGACTTGGCGAAACTGAAGAAGAAGTTTTTCAAACCATGACTGACTTGCGTAATGCAAACGTTGATGTAGTAACTATTGGTCAATATTTACAGCCCAGCAAAAAACATTTACCTGTAAAAGAGTTTATAACTCCTGAACAATTTGCCAGATATGAAAAATTTGGACTTGAACTTGGGTTCCGCCATGTAGAGAGCGGCCCTCTTGTTCGTTCATCTTATAAAGCACAAAAACATATATTGTAAAAAGTTTATTCGGTTAATCATTAATTGTTTAACCGATTAAACAAATCAACAGAATAAAAAATTGAAAACTAGAATTGCTATAAATGGTTTTGGAAGAATTGGCAGAAATTTATTTCGATTACTTTTAAACCATCCCGAAATTGAAGTGATTGCAATTAATGATATTGCAGACAACAAAACGATGTCACATTTGATAAAATATGACAGTATTCATGGAGTTTTACCTTTTACGGTATCTCATGACGAAAAAAGCATAATAGTTAATGAAAAACATTATATGTTTTTTCATGAAAAGAATATTTCAAGTTTAGACTGGAAAAGTCATAACATAGATTTTGTAATTGAATCAACGGGAAAATACAAAACCCACGAAGAGTTAAATGCACATATTGAAGCAGGAGCTAAAAGAGTCATTCTTTCTGCTCCGTCAGAAGTAGACACTATAAAAACTGTTGTTTTAGGAGTAAATGAAGGAATTTTAGACGGAAGCGAAAAAATTGTTTCGAATGCAAGCTGCACGACAAACAATGCGGCTCCGATGATAAAAATAATTGATGAATTATGCGGTATTGAACAAGCCTATATTACTACTATACATTCCTATACAACTGATCAGAGTTTACATGATCAACCGCATAAAGATTTAAGAAGAGCAAGAGGAGCCAGTCAGTCTATTGTTCCTACGACAACTGGGGCTGCGAAAGCACTAACAAAGATTTTTCCGGGTTTACACCAAAAAATTGGGGGCTGCGGAATTCGTGTTCCGGTTCCTGACGGTTCTTTAACTGACATTACGTTTAATGTAAAACGTGCTGTAACAATAGATGAAATTAATGATGCTTTTGAAAAAGCATCCCAAACATATTTAAAAAACATTTTAGATTACACAGAAGATCCAATCGTATCAGTTGATGTAATAGGCAATACAAATTCATGCTTATTTGATTCTCAACTAACTTCTGTCATCGATAAAATGGTAAAAGTCGTTGGCTGGTATGATAATGAGATAGGCTATTCATCAAGACTTATCGATTTAATTATACTGATGAAAAAAACATAAGATTCCATTATAAAAAGTATTACAGTATGAAATACCTTTTTATTTTTATCAGTTTTTTTTACACCTTTTTGTATTCGCAAACTAAGCCGGATACAGATAGTTCTTCCTATTATAAAAAATTAGCCATCTCCGATAAAAAAGCAGACATCGTAATCGAAAAATCCAACTTCAGGGATTCTTATGAATATCTGAATTTCCAGAAAGCGATGACATTCAAATCACTTAAAAAATACGAATTAGCTTCTAAAACACTAAAAAAGATAGTTCAACTCCCGGACAATAATAATACTGTACCTGTAAAATCAGAAGCTTATTATCAACTTGGATTAATTGAAATACAACTAAAGAGAAATGATTCTGCCATTTTTTACTTTAATAATGCTTTAGAGGAAAATTCAAAAACTAAAAATTTAAAACAAAAAGCAAATATTATATTAGCCATAAGCAAATATCACAAAAACAACAAAGAATACGAGCGTGCTTACAATTACCTGAGTGAATATTATCAAATAGAGCATAATATTCTAAAATTAAATGACAGCAAATTCAATTTTGATAAACATAAAAAAATCAATCAAATTCATCTTTTAAATGAAGAAAAAAGAAAAAGTGAAGAAAAGGCACAAATAAAAACGTATCGATACTCAAAATTAATAAGCATTTTAGCCATTGCACTTATCTCAATTCTTTCTTTATTGAGTTTGGCTCTGTACAAAAATAATGTTATTAGAAATCAGAACAATTTAGTTTTAAGAGAGAAAAACAAAGAGCTTATTCTTGCCAAAAATAAAGCTGAAGAAGCTTCAAAAGCCAGAACTGATTTTTTATCAACAGTAAGTCATGAACTTCGAACTCCATTAAATGCAATTAACGGCATCACACATTTGTTACTAGAGGAAAGTCCAAAAGAATCACAATTAAAATATTTAGATTCATTGAAATTCTCCGGAAATTACCTCACTACTTTCATCAATGAAATACTTGAAATAAATAAAATTGATTCAACAAAAATTGAAATAGAAAAAATTTGTTTCGACCTAAAGGCTTTGCTTAACAATATTCAAAATTCTTTAAAGGAATTAGCAGCAGCCAACAATAATCATTTTTTACTGGAAATTGATGATGCAATTCCCGACAACCTAATTGGCGATACAACCAAGCTTTCTCAAATAATCCTGAACCTAATTAACAATGCCTTAAAATTTACCCAAAACGGCAAAGTAACACTTATCGCAAAATTACATGCTCTGGAAAACGAAAAAGCAACAGTTTATTTTGAAATTACGGATACCGGGATCGGAATTCCAAAAGATAAACAGAAAAAAGTCTTTGAAAGTTTTTCACAAGGCTCTGTAGAGGTTAATCGCAAATATGGCGGAACAGGTTTGGGACTTACCATTGTAAAAAAACTCATTCACCTGTTAGGAGGCAAAATTCACTTAGAAAGTGAAGTAGGCAAAGGTTCTACATTTAATTTTAAATTAAACTTCGACATCAGTAAAAACCCATCAGAAAAAATTCAGGAGGCAAAATCTTATAATGATGATCAATTAAAAAACAAAATCATTTTGTTGATTGAAGACAATAAAATCAATCAGATGATTACCCGTAAAATGCTCGAAAACAAATCTATATGCTGTGAGATACTTGATAATGGCGAAGAAGCAATTGAATTATTAAAAATAAAAACTTTTGATTTAATTTTAATGGATGTCCATTTACCGGGTATAAGCGGCACAACAGCAACACAGCTTATACGTGAATTTAACAAAACAACACCAATCATCGCCCTTACGGCTATTTCGCTAGATGAAAACAGAGAGCAGCTTTTATCTTTTGGAATGAATGATGTAATTACAAAGCCTTTTGTTCCTGATATATTTTACAACACTATTGCTAAGTTTTTTGATTGATTTTTTAATCTCAATAACTTTTTACATACTCCAAAATAGTTGCGTCAAAATTTTGCTTATGATTTATAAAAGTACTTTTTATAGGCAAATAATACAAATTCGAAATTATCTCAGCTTCTTTTAAACGTACATAATCTTTTTCGGTTGTAATGATTTTTTTGTTTTGAGCTTTATTTCGAATTTCATTTAAATCGTTTTCATAAAAATGATGATGATCAGGAAAAGTTAAACATGCATCATTTTCATTCTTCAAATAATCAAAAAAAGGTTTCGGTTTTGCAATTCCGGCTAAGAGTACTTTTGGTTCTGATTTTATTTCGGTCACAGCAATTTTCTCTTCTACATTATAAATTGCATTATCATAGTCTATAAAAGTAAAATAGATTTGTTGACCGCAATTTAATTTAAGTTTCGAACGAATTTCGTCTTGTTTTTCATCAGACAAATTCTTCGGGCACTTTGTGACTACAACAATATTAGCTCTATTGACCCCGCTCCTGCTCTCACGCAAATTTCCAGTTGGCAGCATAAAATCATCTGCATACAAATCGCCAAAAGCAGTCAGTAAAATATAAAATCCCGCTTTTACTTTTCGGTGCTGATAGGCATCATCCAATAAAATAATTTCCGGTTTTATGGTCTGCGAAAGCAATTGTGTAATTCCGTTAGTTCGATTAGCATCAACAGCAACCTGAACATTTGGAAATTTTTGATAAAACTGAAAAGGCTCATCACCTAAAATTTCGGCATTTGAAGTTGAATCAGCCAAAATGAAACCTTCAGATTTACGTTTGTAACCACGGCTTAAAGTAGCAACTTTGTAATTATCCGACAATAATCGAATTAGATATTCGATCTGAGGCGTTTTGCCGGTTCCGCCAACGCTCAGATTTCCAACAGCAATAACCGGGATATCAAATGAAGTTGATTTCAGAATTCCTTTATCAAAAAGAAAATTCCTGATTGAAGTAATGAATCCGTATAGGATGGCAAACGGAAAAAGTATTTTTCGAAGTACATTCATTTTACGAAAGTATAATATTTTTCGTTAATTTGTTTTATGAATTCCTTTCAGATTCCAAGTTTCAAAATTTTCTCAACAACATGAAACCTGAAACAAATAAAACCTGAAACAAAAAGCAAAAAAATGAAAATCAAAAATATAATAGACGTACTCGAACAAATGGCTCCTTTGGCTTATGCCGAAGATTTTGACAACGTTGGACTTTTAGTTGGCGATGCAGAAACAGAAAGTACAGGAGTTTTGGTTTGCCACGATGCTTTAGAAAACGTAATCGAAGAAGCCATTGCTAAAAACTGCAATCTGGTGGTTTGTTTTCATCCAATATTATTCTCCGGAATCAAAAAAATCACAGGCAAAAACTATGTCGAACGTGCCATTTTAAAAGCTATCAAAAATGACATCGCCATTTATGCCGTTCACACTGCGCTGGACAATCATTCGCAAGGAGTAAACAAAATATTTTGTGATGCTTTAGGCTTAACCAATACAAAGGTTTTGATTCCGAAGCAAAGTTTCATTCAAAAATTAGTTACGTACACAACTTCCGATAATTCAGAAAAAGTTAGAAATGCATTGTTTGAGGCAGGCGCGGGGACAATAGGTAATTATGACAACTGCAGTTTTAACTCGGAAGGCTTTTTTACTTTTCAGGGAAATGAAGACAGTAATCCTGTAATTGGCGAAAAAGGAAAACTACATACCGGAACCGAAATAAAAATTGAAGTTGTTTTTGAAAAACATTTGCAATCCGGAATCTTAAAAGCCCTTTTTGCCAACCATATTTACGAAGAAGTCGCTTATGAAATTTATGATTTACAGAATTCGCATCAAAATATCGGGCTTGGGATGATTGGTGAACTGGAAACTGAAATGGATGAAAAAGACTTTTTGCATTTCGTAAAAGATAAAATGATTGCCGATGGAATCCGTCATTCAGCCTTTACAGGAAAAAAAATAAAGAAAGTTGCCGTCTTGGGAGGATCAGGAAGTTTTGCCATCAAAAACGCACTTCAGACGGGAGCAGATGCTTTTTTGACCGCCGATTTAAAATATCATCAGTTTTATGAAGCCGAAAATCGTTTACTTTTAGCCGATATTGGTCATTTTGAGAGCGAACGGTATACAAAAAATTATATTGTTGATTATCTTAGGAAAAAAATCCTTAATTTTGCAATCATTTTATCAGAAGAAAATACAAATCCAGTTAAGTACTTATAGAATATGGCGAATACGAAAGAATTAAGTGTTGAGGACAAGTTAAGAGCAATATACGATTTACAGCTTATTGACTCGAGAATTGACGAAATCAGAAACGTAAGAGGGGAACTTCCATTAGAGGTTGAAGATTTAGAAGATGAAGTTGCAGGTTTAAGCACACGTTCAGAAAAACTTAAAAGTGAACTTGAAGTAGTTGAGGATCTTATCAAAACTAAGAAAAACGCTATTGAAGAGCACAAAGAAGTGATCAAAAAATACACAAAACAACAAGAATCAGTTCGCAATAACAGAGAATTTAATTCTTTGACCAAAGAAGTTGAGTTTCAGGAATTAGAAATTCAATTGGCTGAAAAGCAAATCAAAGAAATGAAAGCTTCTATCGAGCATAAGAAAGAAGTTATTTCAAATCTAAAAGAAAAATTAGAAGCTAAAAGCAATCACTTAAAGCATAAAAAATCTGAATTGGATGCAATTATGGCAGAAACTCAAAAAGAAGAAATCTTCTTAACGGAGAAATCTGCTGAGTTTTCTGAGCAAATTGAAGCAAGATTATTAGCTGCTTACAACAGAATCAGAAGCAGTGTTCGTAATGGTTTAGCGGTAGTATCTATCGAAAGAGGTGCTTCTGCAGGATCATTCTTCACTATCCCGCCACAGACTCAGGTTGAAATTGCTTCCAGAAAAAAAATCATCACTGATGAACATTCAGGAAGAATCTTAGTTGACAGTGCACTTGCTGATGAAGAGAGAGAAAAAATGGAACAATTGTTCGCTAAAATCTAAATAAAATTGTCCCGATCAACATCGGGACTTTTTTTTACCATAAAATTTATTGGTTTTGGGAATTAAAAAAGGAATTCGTTTTATTACATTAAAATCGGTAGGACAATACATTAACTTCCTCAGTTATGTCCGCCCACAAAAAGCCGTCGAACTTTCATACGCACTTTTCAGCCAGCCCCGGGACGGCAGATTACTAAAAGAAAGTTTACCAAAATTTTTAAAAAACACAGAAACAGAAACGTTTCACCATAACGAACATCATTTTCAAACATATATCTGGAAAGGAAACGAAACCAAAATCTTACTTGTTCATGGCTGGGAGAGTAACTCTTCCCGCTGGAAAAAAACGTTACCTCATCTTCAAAAATCAGGAAGCACTGTTATTGCCATTGATGCACCTGCTCACGGACAAAGCAGCGGAAAGGAATTTAACGTTCCGCTTTATGCCGAGTTCATCAATAAGGCAGTAGAAAAATACCGTCCGGATATTATAATCGGGCATTCTATTGGCGGTGCGGCCTGCGTTTATCATCAGTATTTATTTCCAAATACCAGTGTTAATAAAATGGTAATTTTGGGAGCGCCTTCAGATCTAAAAACGCTGATTGACAATTATGTTTCGATGTTGAGTTTAAATACCAAAATGTTTTCGCTTTTAGAAAATCGTTTTTTAACACATTTCAATTTTAAACTAGAAGATTTCTCCGGACAAAAATTTGCTTCTCAATTTAATATTCCGGGTTTAATTGCTCACGACACAACAGACAAGATTGTTGCTTTTGAAGAAGGGAAAAAAATTGCCAGCAACTGGAAAAATAGTCAGTTTATCGAAACCAAAGATTTAGGTCACGGAATGCACGATGACGAGTTGTACCAGAAAGTGATTGATTTTTTGTTTTCTTCTTAAAAAGATTCAAAGTTGCTAAGAGACTACCTTTTCTTTACCTTCAAACTAAAAATCAAAGAATCTTAAGAAATCTAAAATATGATAGCCTTAATTTTTGAAGTCATTCCTAATGAAGGAAAAAAAGATGAATATCTTGATATTGCAGCAAAATTAAGACCTGAATTAGACACTATTGATGGCTTTATCTCTATAGAGCGTTTTCAGAGTTTTAGCAATCCTGAAAAAATTTTGTCTTTGTCATTTTGGCGAGATGAAGAAAGTATTCAGCAATGGAGAAACCTGGAGATGCATCGGTTTGCCCAAGCTAAAGGAAGAAATGAAATTTTCAAAGACTATCATTTAAGAATTGCCTCTGTAGTTCGTGATTACGGAATGTTTGACAGAAATGAAACTCCAAAAGACAGCTCAGGCTTTCATGATAAATAAAAAGGTTCAAAGTTGCGAAGACCCAAAGGGACAAAGGTTTTTTTCTGAGTTTCTGAGGTTAAAATTAAAATTCATTTTTAGTTTTAAAAATCTAACAATCTAACAATCTAACAGTCTAAAAGTCTAACAATCTAAAAATCTAAGAAGTCTAATTTTTGACTACTTTTGCAGTATGGAAGAAAATCTAAAACGCCTTAATAAATTCATTGGAGAAACAGGGTATTGTTCCCGCCGTGAAGCAGATAAACTCATCGAAGAAGGACGTGTAACCATAAACGGTGCCGTACCCGAAATGGGAACCAAAGTTTCGCCTGATGACGAAGTGCGCATAGATGGAAAGTTAATCGTTGAAAAACACGAAAAATTGGTGTATCTGGCTTTCAATAAACCTACTGGAATTGAATGCACGACCAATCTTGAAGTTCGAAACAATATTGTCGATTATATCAATTACCCAAAACGTATTTTCCCAATCGGAAGGCTCGATAAAGCCAGTGAGGGATTAATTTTCATGACCAATGACGGCGATATCGTAAACAAGATTTTGCGCGCCCGAAACAATCACGAAAAAGAATATACCGTAACGGTAAACAAACCCATAACAGACCGTTTTATACAACGCATGGGAAATGGTGTTCCAATTTTAGATACCGTTACCCGAAAATGCAAAGTAGAGCAAATTAGCAAATACACTTTCAAAATCATCCTCACGCAAGGTTTAAACCGTCAAATTCGTAGAATGTCTGAATATTTAGGCTATGAAGTTACAGCACTAAAACGTATCCGTATTATCAATATTTCACTGGATGTTCCTGTTGGCCGCTACAGAGATTTAACAGATGCTGAAATAAAAGAATTAAATCAGTTAATTGAACCTTCCAGCAAGACCGAAGAAGCAAGTTTCCCAAAACCCGATACCCAAAAAAGAAGAACAGAATTTATTTCAAAACACGATCCCCGATTTAAAAAAAGAGGAGATTATTAATTTACAATTCAAACAGAAAGCCCTGAACATCAATTCAGGGCTTTCTGTTTGAAATTATTTATCCTGGACATTACGGACAATTGGATGTTTTGTTCCAGTTGCCATTTCCGTTCCAGTCGTTTACAAGTTCTCCTAATAAATCGATATTGGGCTGGTCCTGAAAAGCATATACCATAACACCTTCGTAATTATTTTCTTTAAGCCATGACACATCATTTGATGGTGATTGAGATGGGTGGCCTGACCAAAATCCGCAAACCAGCGTATTTGTAGTCATTCCAAAAGTGGTATAAATCGGTAAACGCTCTTCGGGTGTTTCCCAATAAGACATTTCCCAGCCATAAGTAAGATTATCTGCCAAAGTCTGATTTTGATATACCGGTTTGAAATACTGATAGTCATCAAACAAAGCCTTTGAAATAATATTGCCAGGCATCAACTGTTTCATAATAGTGGTCACTGTTACTAATGAGGAAGCAATAGGTTTTCCAGCACTGTATTCATCATCAATATCAATTCCGTCCAGTCCTAATCTGTCAACAACTTCTTTTAACTGTTCTGAAAAATTAGTTGCTGTTGCTGCATCAGGAAATTCAGACCAGCCTGTAACATCGTGATTATTTAATAAAGTCAACAATACCGTAATTCCTTTATTTTGCAATTTTTGAATATCACCCGCCGTAAGCGAAGCATATTCAGCACTTCCCACCACATACGGATATCCTTCCGGAACTTTTGTATAAGGAGCTAATGCAACCGAGCCGGGAGGAAATGGCTTTTTATTGATATTAGCCGCAAAAACACAAACCACATCTACTGCTGCACTTCCATCTGCCATAGTGTAACAGCCAGGTGTTTGCAGTTTATCAATACTTACATATGCAACAGATAATCCTGTTTTTTCATACGAGTCACATTGTGGAGCGCTTCCGTACCAGGGCTCACCACTAAAAAACACTGCATCGCCGGGATTAAAAACACCTTTATCTCCTAATGTTTCAAGCACCATGAATTCCCTGCAAAAGAAGAAAAAGCTTATTTCAGGGTCTTTAACAGCAATGCGTTTGGCCTCTTCAGGCGTGCACTTTGGAACTTTTTTAATGAATGTATTCCAGTTAGCTCCTTTAAACATTGCAACATTTTCTTTTTTTATCCAAGCCATTGTATCTGTTTTAAATTGAATTTGTGTTTAAACAAAAAAACCAGAAATACATTTTCAGCATTTCTGGTTTTATAAAAATATTAGTCAGATTAGAATGTATATTTAATCTCGATTACACTCATTTGTCCTTCGACAATTGTAGACCATTGTCCTGTAAACTCAGCTCCGTATGAAGCAGCGATTACTGAACCTACTTTTTGAGCTTCGTCATTACTCCAAAGCGGACCAGCCAAAACATTTGTTTTATACTCGTTTTTTCCGCCGTTTTTAACGTTTAACTCTAACTCAACTACACTCATTTGGCTTTCAACAACCGTATTCCACTGTCCTGTCCATTTTCCCTGGTGTGCAGCTGCCACTAAAGGAGCTTTTAAATTTGCGTCTTGTTGATTCCAGATTGGACCTGCCGGGATATTCACTTTAAATGTTGCCATGATATAAATTTTTAATTATTGGTTTGTTTTGTCTTACTCGTATGGCTTTTCAGATACGCCTCGTTTTTTGAGTGGGAACTAAACTCCACTTTTTTTTACAAAATGATCAATTTTGCAATTGGTTTAAAATTAAGATGCCAGCTTTTAATTTCTGAAGTAAAACTACATCAAAACTTATTTTGTTCTTTTTAATTTGTTATAAAACTGAATATCAATGATATAAAAAACAAAAATTAATGTATGGACATAAAAAAAACCTTCAATACTGAAGGTCTCTGTTTATAAAAATCGAATGATGAAATATTCATTTTAATACTCTAAAATGCTTTACGAAGTCTTTGTACTTATCACTTAGGGTAACTTTATGATTACCTTTTAAAACAATCAAATTGTCATTTACTATTATTTCCTGAATTTTTGTAGCATTTACAATGTAATTCCGATGGGTTTGAAAAAATTTTGCCGGGTCAAGCAGCTGAATGATTTTGGTAAGGGAAATTAGAATGACGAATTTTTCTGCTTCGGTTATGATGTTACAATAGCGATCTTCGACTTCTATGTATACTATATCCTTGATTTGTACCTTTTTTAAGGATTTGTTTTTTTTGATAAATAATGAATCCTTACTTACTACTGCATTTTGGTCTTCACTATGAAAAGCATTGGTCTGTCCGTAAAACTTTTCTACAGCCATTTCGAGTGCGTACAAAATCTCCAGTTCGTTGAATGGCTTTAACAAAAAGCTAAACGGTTTAGTCAATTTAGCCCTTTCAAAAATCTGGCGATCTTTTGAACTGGTTAGAAAAACAAATGGTTTTACACTATTAGGAACAATATTTATTGTTTCTGCAAATGTAATTCCGTCAGGTTTTCCATCTAAAAAAACATCGATAACTACGATGTCAATTTCTTTTTCGTAAAATAGTGTTAGTGCATCCTGATAGGTACGGGCAATGCCGGCAATGTTGTAATTATTTTCGGTAAGTACTTTTACAAGCGCGTCACTTTCTTCGGTTGTATCCTCGACAATAAGTACATTTATATTATCCATGATTTTTAAACTTTGGTAATGCTATGATAATCCTGGTTCCAACATTTTCTTCACTCTCTATATCGAGTGTTCCTTCGTTTTTGCGAATCAGGCTTTTGCATAACTGCATTCCTAATCCGGTTCCTATGATATCATCGTTTTGCTTTTTAGAAAGCAAAATGGTTTCTTTTAATAATTCTTTTCTTGTTGCTTCATTCATTCCTAATCCGGTGTCTTCGATGACCAGATAACAAAATTCTTCTGATGCAGGACGGCTGTAAATAGAAATCGTTCCGTTTTCTTTAGAGAATTTAATGGCATTGTCTAAAAAATTCCGAATGATGATTTTAAGCGAATCCAGATCAGCAAACACATAATCTGAAGTTGAAATACTGCTTTTAAAATCAATATTCTTATTTAGCATCAACGGTTTGTAATTGTATTCTACATGCTGAACAATTGTAGCCAGATGTAATGATTCCTGAAAAAAATAGGCTTGTTTGGTTTGTAATAAAGCCCAATTGAGCAGGTTGTCCAGCAAATTATAAGCTCCGCCGGCAATGGAACTGTTTTTGTGCAGTAAAACATCTAGTTCTGTATAGTTTTTACTTTCCAGATTTTCTAATAACTTGCCATTACTGACCTTTAAGGCATTTACCGAAGAACGCAAATCATGACTTACAATCGAAAACAATTTGTCTTTTGTTGCGTTCAATTCATCCAGTTCGTTTTTCTGCGCTAAGATAATTTTATTGTTCCTGATTTTTTGTCTGTAAAAATAAACTCCGGTACCCAACAGTACAAACAATAAAACCGAAGAAATGAGAAACCCATTTCTTTCGGCTATTTTTGCTTTATTCTCTGCAGCGAGAACGTTGACTTCTTTTTGTTTTTGCTTGACTGCAAATTTCTTTTCAACTTCTGCAATCGCCCAAACTTTGTTCTGGTCGTTTAAGGAATCTTTCCAGATTTCGTATTCTTTTCTGTACGTTAAGGCTAACGGAAAGTTTTTTCTGTTTTCTTCTACTACGGCCATATTCATTGCTGTAGCATTTTTTAAATAAAATGATTTTATCTTTTTTGATAGATGGTATGCTTTTTCAAAATAGGGTATTGCCTGATCATCCTTATATTGTTCATAATATAAATTTGCAATATCAACATAAGAACCAATAAGTAATAAAGTATCTTTTTGTATTTCTTGCAATTGAGCACTTTTAAACAAGTATTCTTCTGCTCTATCCAATTTATTGAGATGAAGATAACATAGTCCAATATTGTGTAAAATTATACTATTTTTAAAATCGTAATGGATCTCATTAGGATATTTCTCAATCTCTTTAAAATAATACAAAGCTGTTTTAAACTCTTTTTGTTCTAATGCAATTTCACCTAAATTAATTTTCACCTTGAAATAAAACTTAAACACAGAAGAAATCTTGTCAAACTCTTTTTTTGCTTCGTTGTAAAGTTTTTTATTTCTAAAACTAAATCCTCTGAAATAATGACAATAATCTACTAACTCAACATTTTTGCTAATAGTTAGGCTCTTCATAGAATAAACTAATGTTGAATCCCAATTTTTTTCTATAAAAAATAATTGTGCTTTACTAAAATTTATATCATTTTTATACTTTACAATATTTCTTTTTATTGTGTTCTCTAATAATTCATCTATATGAGATTGTTCTTGTGGGAATACATAAAAAAACGAAAGAAATAATACTGAAGTAATTACTAATCTGAACTTAATCATATTTGTTTTACCTTTCTTATTAAGCACTATATTTTAGATGTCATACAGCATAATTGTGCCTGTATAAACTACCCTCCTACTTGCACAATAGTTGTTGTTCCTCTAGAAGTTATTGGATCGGAATCCCAAAGAAATGTCTGAATTGAGGTTAGGTTTGAAAGTCCTCCAATAAAAATATCTGCATCAGCCTTAAATATTACTTCATAAATAAACAAATCTCCTGATAATTCTTCAGGCTGATTGTATACTATAAAAAATTGTAATTGTGCATCTCCCTCAATATCTATATAGGTATTCTGAATGATGCTATAATCAAGTACTTCGTTTTTGATCGCCTCAGCAGCTACATAAATAATAGCATTCATCGTAAGTGTATTCTCTCTGGCAGAATAAACCGCTTCAACATAAGGAGCTAAAATCTCTACAGATTTCGTTTCCTGAAATGTCACATTTCCTATTGAATTTGCTCCTTCTATAGGCGTAATATCTGTTCCTGGAGGATAAATGATTACAGGGCATTCAGTTGGGGTAATTTTTTCCATGGTAAATAATTTTTAGGTTTGTTAATTAATATTTAGATTTTATGAATCCTGTTAATTAAGGCATATTTAACTGATATAACAAGCAAATTTCATAAATCAAATATAACAAAGTATTTCTTAATAAGTTTTGTTTAAGTGTGCATTCAACGTTATTTTTTGCCTTTTGTCAATAAAAAATTGAAAAAAGCCGATTAAAAAAAAGTTTTTATAAAAAAAATCCTACTCGTAAAAGAATAGGATTATGTCAGTAAATCTTCTGAATGATTAAACTCCTTGCTGAACAACAGATTCAGTACCTCTTGAAGTAATTGGTCCTCCTACAACTGTCTCCAATTGTTTTTTATCAAGCGGTTTGAAAACTTTAATCGTTTTTACTTTGTTTTTTACAGCGGTTTCTTTTGATGGTTTCATAATGTATATTTTTTTGAATTATATTATCCTGCAGATTGAACAGTAGTAACCGTTCCTCTTGAAGTAATGGGACCACCTATAACTGCCTCCAATTGCTTTTTATCAAGGGGTTTGAAAACTTTGATCGTTTTTACTTTAATTTTTGAAGCGGTTTCTTTTGATGATTTCATAATGTGATTTTTTTGAAATTATATATTATCCATGTTGAACAGTAGTTTCTGTTCCTCTTGACGTTTCCGGTCCTCCCACAACTGCCTCCAATTGCTTTTTATCAAGGGGCTTGAAAACTTTAATCGTTTTTACTTTGCTTTTTACAGCAGTTTCTTTTGATCGTTTCATAATTTAGATTTTTTCATTGTTTATTATATTGTCTGAACAGTCGTTTCCGTTCCTCTTGAAGTTTCTGGTCCTCCTACAACTGCCTCCAATTGTTTTTTGTTAAGAGGTTTGAAAACTTTACTAATCTGTACTTTACTTTTTACAGCGGTTTCTTTTGATAGTTTCATAATGTGTTTTTTTTGAAATTATATATTATCCCTGTTGAACAGTAGTTTCTGTTCCTCTTGACGTTTCTGGCCCTCCTACAACTGTCTCCAATTGTTTTTTGTCAAGAGGTTTAAAAACTTTACTAGTTGATAACTTGCTTTTTACAGTTCTATTTTTTTCATATCTATTTTATTATTAATTTTTAAGGAATTGCGGATCCAACATTTGTTACTGTTCCTCTTGAGGCAACAGGCCCGCCTATAACTGCTTCTAATTGTTGTGCTGTTAAGGGTTTGAAAACTTTAACCGGCTTTGAGGCGCTTTTGGGAGCGTTTTCTTTTAATGGTTTCATACTGTTTGTTTTAGATTAATACTAAGCCAAATATTATAACCGGAACTCATATGGGTTATAAGAAAAGGAATCATAAATATACTGAAAAAACAACACAAAAAGAGGTATTTTCTGTAGGAAATGTTAAAGAATGAATTAAAGATTGAGTTCCTTTTTAAAACTATAAAATATTCGCTGTGCCAGTGTCAACTCTTCTGTTATGACCTCAGCAGTGGCCTGCATTCCGTTTCTGAAATTTAATTTTTTGCCACTGGTAGTAGTTTCATTGTGAGGCAAATTTACGGTGGCGTAAAAACCGGTATTATTATTTGACGGAAGTTTGGCTATGGTTTCTATTTTGCCTTCAATAATGCCGTATTCCTGATACGGGTATCCTTTGAACTTAATTAAAACGGTCTGCCCTGTTTTTACTTTCCCGAAATTGTCCTGCGGAATCTTTATTTCTCCTTTGTATTTATTCTCCGGACTCGAAACATACATCACTTCGGTATTGGCTTTCAGGGTTGTTTTTTCCTGTATGAGGCTGGTAAAATTGATTTCGCCTGCGCTTGGTGCGTAAAACACATAGCGGTTTTTCCACCCGGCTATTACACTTCTCAGCGTATTGAGCGATTGCTTAAAAATTTCTTTTTGCTGAGTGGCTAATTTGGTCAGGTCTAAAATTTCTTTTTCTTTGTTCCGGATTAAAATGGTGTTGTTGATCAATTCGGTTTCAACTTCCTGAATGGGTTCTTTTTTAGACAATAGTTTGCTTTCTTCTCTTAATAAATCTGCTTCTGCAATTACATTGCTTTTGTGCAGTTTTTTATTCATTTGATATTCTCTTTCCTGCAGCTTCATATTGGCATACAAAAGCTGTTTTTGTCCTTTTAGATTTTGCGACAAAACATTGAGTTCTTTTATATCAATATCCAAAAGTCCTTTGATCTGGCTGTAATACCGGTCACTAAACAAGGCCGAAGTCTGCACATATACCTGCTGGAAATTTTGATAGGTGCTTTGTATTTCGCCCAGATTCTGGTATTCTTTTAGCTTAATTTGCTTTAAATTCACAAGATCGTTCGTGGCTATAAATGTTACCATGCCGTTTAATTCTTTGTCCAGCGCGGCTACTTCTTCATATTTGGCAGTAGTTTCAACATACCCTAAAACCTGATTAGCGGCCACTTTTTGATTTTCGGTAACCAGAATCTTCTCAATTCTTCCGGTTATTTTCATGATTACGGGTTTGGGAACGATATGAGCGTTGAGCTTAAAATCAGCATACACAATGGAAGGATATTGCAGCAAACAGGCTATTAAAAACAAGGCCGACAGGACGGCGCATATTACATAACCTCCCCAGCGAACGAGTCCGCTTGGTATTTGCTCCAAATAATCTCTTACTACTTCGCTTTCTATATCTGTTTCTATTGTTTTTGACATTTCTCTGTAATTTAATCTCCTAATTCTAACTGGTTCTTTATTAACCCAAAATAATAGCCTTTTTTCTGAACGAGTTCGTTATGATTTCCTCTTTCTACAATTTCTCCTTTGTTGAGTACTATAATCTGATCTGCGTTTTTAACAGTACTCAAACGATGTGCTACTACCACTACGGTTTTACTTTGCGCTGCTCCATTTTTAAAAAACGCTTCGAGGTTTTGCATAATGACGCTTTCGTTATTGGCATCGAGAGCTGAGGTGGCTTCATCAAAAAAAACATATTCGGGATTTTTATAAACAGCCCGGGCAATGAGTATTCTTTGTTTCTGCCCCCCGCTGATTCCTATTCCGCCTGAACCTATTTTGGTTTTGTATCCATTTGGCAGTTCTTCTACAAACTCCGTAATATTTGCGACCTGAGTCGCCAGACGCAGTTTCTGTTTGTCAATCATTCCGCTACTGTCGGATTCGCTTATGTTTCTGGAAATAGAATCGGAAAAAATAAATCCGTCCTGCATCACTGCCCCGCAATTGGCTCTCCAGAAATTAAAACCAAAATTCTTCAAATTGGTATTTCCTACTACAATGGAGCCGCTTGTTGGTTCATTAAATTTTAACAGCAGTTTTAAAAGTGTCGTTTTTCCGCTTCCGCTGGCGCCCACAATTGCTGTTACTTTTCCTTCGGGAATGCTCATATTGATGTTCTTTAACACTAATTCTGAGGCTGAACTCCCGTATTTAAAACTTACGTTTTCGATTTTTAAAGTTTTACTGCCAACGAATTCATTTATAAAATCAGCCTCCAGAGGTTCTTCATCTGCTTTGCTGTGTATTTCAGACAATCGCAACAAACTCAGTTTGGCATCCTGATAACTACGGATAAAACTCAGGAAATTATTAATAGGTACATTCATTTGTCCAATGATATACTGTACAGACAACATGGTTCCCAGTGTCATTTTTCCATCGATAACTGCCTTCGCGGCTATGAAACTAATAATGATGTTTTTTATCTGATCAATGAACAAGCCTCCTTCGTTTTGGGTCTGAGTGAGGGCCAGGTTTTTAATGTTTAATTTAAACAGTCTGGTTTGCAGTGCTTCCCAATCCCAACGTCTTCTTTTTTCAGAGCCGTTGAGTTTGATTTCCTGCATGCCGTCTATTAGTTGTATGGTTGTATTCTGGTTGCTGGCGGCCTGATCAAAATAACGAAAATCCATCTCTGCCCGGCGTTTCATGAATAACATGATCCAGGCGACATAAAAAGAGGATCCGATAACAAAAACAATGAACAGGAACAAATTGAAGTAGGCCAGTATAAAACTGAAAACCAAAAGTGTCAGGGCTGAAAACAGCACATCAAGTGTTGTTGTGGATAAAAATTTATGAATCCTGTTGTTATCCGTAATTCGCTGTAGTATATCTCCTGTCGCCCTGCTGTCAAAATAAACGATGGGCAATTTCATTAACTTAATCACAAAGTCAGACAGCATTCGTAAATTCATCCGGCTGGTGACATGCAAAACGATCCAGTTTCGGGTAATATTAAGTGCCGATTGCGATATAAACAATACAATTTGCGCTATTAAGATTAGGTAGATAAAATTAACGTTTCGGGTGTTTATTCCGGTGTCGACTATTTGCTGGGTCAGAAACGGAAAGATTAATTGCAGGATAGTTCCAAAAAAGAGTCCCAGTAAAATCTGTCCTACGTATTTATGATAGGGCCTGAAATATTGGTTTAAAAAGGAAATAAGATTTGTTTTTGCCCCGTCATACTCTTCCTGCTCATAAAACAAAGGCGTTGGCTCTAATGTTAACAGCAAACCTTCTGAGTCATCATCTATATTTTTTGACGAAAGCCAGCCTTTTAGAAAGTCTTTTTTGGAATAGGTGATCAAATCAAAATTTGCAGGATCTCCCACGACAATTTTATCTCCGCTAATTTTATAGACTACTGCATAATGCCTCTGACGCCAATGTACTATACAAGGCAAAGGCAAATGTTCTGATAAGTCTTCGAAGGTTACACTTAGCCCCATGGTGGTTAGTCCTACTTTTTCGGCAGCATCAATAAGACCTGCAAAAGTAGTTCCCTGACCATTTATGGAGGCCATTTCTCTTAAATAAACGAGATCTATATTTTTGCCAAAATATTTACAAACCATTTTTAGGCTGGTCGGGCCGCAATCCATAAAATCATATTGATGATAATGGGGGAATTTTTTTCTCATATAATTCAAATCTCAAAAATAATATGCCCAAAAAAGCATACATTTAAAACCAAATATAACAAAGATATTCTTAATAACTTTCTAATTTAATCCGTATCATTTAATAAAAAAACCCATTCAAAATCTGAATGGGTTTGGCCTTATTTCTTATTTTTCAAAAACTCATAATACAATGCTTTTGATAAAAAAGATTTTTCCTGATAACTCTGAATTTCGGTTTCTCTTGCAGCTTCTTTTAGCTGATCGTCTAAATTGTTCTTTAAAAAATATTCTCTTCTTGATTCATCATTAAAATTCAAATCACTTAAAAAAATTGGCTCCACTCCCTTATTAACTGAAATATTATAATTGGTAATCAAATTTCCCCAATTGAAATAACTGCAAACCAAAATAGTTCCGTATACATACCAAATCATGTGGTTAAAAAGATACACATTTGTTTTTTGCCTGATAATTTTTTGAAAAGAAACCATTAAACCTATAATTGCTAAAGCTAAAAACAAGTAAACGCCCAGCCTTTTATAGGTTAACCCGAAAAATGCAATGTATTCAGTGTTTTTGATCACCGCACTTACAATTAAAACACAATTTAAAGCAATCCAGATTTTAGCGAGTCTTTTGAGCTGTGCTGCTTTTTCATCAAAATTGAATCCGCCCTTGAAATAAAACAGAATTACCCCGACAGCCATAACGATGGAGAAGATTACAGCATTTACGCGTTCGTGTGTATCTGAACTTAAATTTGTTTTTTCGGCCACTTCAAAAAACTGCTCGTAATTATAGGTTCCGATGAAAATCAACAACATTACATTTAGCAATACCAAGGTAATTTCGCCGCTCTTTCTTTCAAAATCTACATCCAGAAAAGAAAATGTATTTTGATTTTCGATTGTGTCTGTATTGCTGAAATCATTATCTAATAAATGATTTTTTTCATAACAAACTTCCGGGATCCAGTAATTCCAAAAACTGAAAGAAATATAGAATCCTAAACCAGATATAACGATTAACTGCCAAAGATCAATATCTAAAGTATAATCTGTAAAGAGAGAAGAAAAATGATCACTTCCGAAAGAATAGACGATAAAAAAGACTCCCAGAAAAGCGGCTGGAATAATCACAAAGGCAACTAGTTTTTTAGCAAAATTATTATGGATTTTCTTTTCGGGAAGCCATTGTTTAAACATTAAAATACGTCCTAACGAAGCAATTCCGTTTAAAAAGATTAGCGGTATTACCTGAATCACTTTGAGTTCTCTTTCATGGGTTTTGAATTGTAAAAAGACAACTGATAATGCCAACGCCCAAAAAGAGGCAAAATCTCCGTACCAGGCAAATGCCAGACAAGACAATATAGAGGTTACGACTAATATTAAATGAGTTCTGTCTGTAAATTTGTCCTGAAAAAAATAACAGATGGCCGCCGTTATTGCCAAGCCGAACAGCGCCAGATTAATGCCCATTGTCTCATTGTAAAAAAGCAGTGTAAAAATCAAACTGCTGGCCAGAATAAATTGATGTTTTTTCATGATTATAGAATTTTAGCTATTATGTTTAAATAAATTATATCTTTTATGATTTTATTATATTATTTTTGATATCACTGTATTTTTTTAAAAAGTACTTTGTATTTCAAAGTTTTTAGATAAAAAAAATTGAATCTTTAAAATTTCATTAATTTTTCAAGATAATTGAGGTGCTCTTTGAAGGCAGCACGCCCAAGATCAGTGACTTTGTATGAGGTTTTAGGTTTTTTGCCTACAAATTCTTTCTTTACTTCGATATACTGGGCTTTTTCAAGAGCAGAGGAATGACTTGCTAAATTACCGTCTGTGATATTCAAAAGTGTTTTCATTTCGGTGAAATCAATCCACTCGTTTACGATCAGAATAGACATTATACCTAATCGGACACGGCTTTCGAAATCTTTATTTAATTTATCAATAATTCCCATGGGCTTATTTGTATTTTTTGAACATTACTAATCCGTACAAGATGTGTAAAATACCAAATCCGATTATCCAAAAAATTAAACCATATCCTAAATAGAAAAGAGAAATAAATCCTAAAACGAGCTCGCAATATCCTAAATACTTTACATCAGAAAATGTATACTTTTCTGCATTAACAAGTGCTAAACCGTAGAAAATTAAAGTCACAGGAGCAACTAAAACATATATCTGGTGATATAAAAGCGCTAAACAAAATATACCGCCTGACAAAAGTGGAATTGCTAAATTTAAAAGCATTTTTTTTGTTGCAGATGTCCAAATCGGCAAGTTGTATTTTTTGCTTTTTCTGATGGTAAAAAAGATTCCAAATGTAAATGCAAAGACCAAAATAAGAAGAGCAATCCAAACTAACTCTGAAACTAAATTGGCCGAATACAATTTATGATCACCATCAAAATAGTCAAGACCGTTGGCTTTGAATAATTGATAAACGTACAATCCGCCGATAAGAGCTGACAATCCCGCAAAAACTCCCGAGAGTCCGCTTAAGGATATAAATCTTGAAGAACGTTCCATCATAGAACGAATGTGTGCTAAATCTTCCTGGTGCTTCTGATTCATAAATAAAGTACTTTGTATTGCAAAGTTATTATTTATTTTGAATTGGCAAATAAAAATCTAAAAATATTTTTAAGAATAATGTAGATTCTTCTTTCGGGGTTTCTAAAACCTTACAGGTCTTTAGTCATGTTAGAATAAAAAACAATATTGTTTTAGTGCTTAAAGTATACCTGCAGGGTTTTGAAGAACTTGCAGGAACTATGGGTTTATAATTTCCTGTGAGCCGCGTGAGGGATAGAAATAAGCTACCGAAGTAGCATGGATAGCCCGACCCTGTTTGCGGAAAGGCGCACAATATACGTCAAGATTGGAGCGCCTTTTTGCAAACAGGGTCACGCCCAAAATATATAAAAAACGAAAAAGCCTATTTGTAGTGAACAGGCTTTTGCTTTATAGTGAGATTTTTAATTAAAACCATCTTCTTCTTTTGAATAACAAAACCCCTAAAACAGATAAAATAATGGAAACCAAAAGCAGAATCCAGATTCCGTATCTGCTATCTTCTAACCCGTTGGGCACATTCATTCCGTACAAACTGGCAATGAGCGTAGGAATCATCAGAATTATTGAGATGGACGTCATTTGCTTCATAATATTATTCATGTTGTTGGAAATTACTGAAGCATAGGCGTCCATCATTCCTGTTAAGATATTGCTGTAAATATTAGCCGTATCCTGTGCCTGACTTAATTCGATTTCGACATCTTCAAGCAAATCCAAATCGTAATTTGCCTTATGTGCTTTTAGGTTTTTAACTCGCTGAAATAAGACATCGTTGGCTTTTAGTGATGTGATAAAGAATACCAAACACTTTTCGATTTGAAGCAAAGCCTGCAGCTCTTCGTTTTTGATGGATTTCTCCAAATTATCTTCGGCAAGTTTTATTTTTTGATTGACTTGTTTTAAATATTTTAAATACCAAACGCTTGATGATAGCAACAATCGTAAAACCAAATCAGGATTGTCTTTGATTTCAATATTCTTGCGTTGTGAATACGAGACAAAATCTGCTATGATTTCTGTTTTGTAAAAAGTAATGGTTACACAGATATCTTCTTTAAAAATTACGCCCAGCGGAATGGTCTGAAATGGCAGTTTAACATCGTCGCTTTTGATGGGAACCCTCATAATAATAAGTGTCCAGCCATCTTCAATTTCGATGCGGGGTCTTTCGTCAATATCCTCGATATCATTGTAAAAGGCTTCAGGAATCTGAAGCTCTTCTAATAAGTATTTCTTTTCTGAATCTGTTGGATCCTGAATACTAATCCAGCAATTTGGATTCCAATTTGAGATTTCTGTTACTCCGTTGTTGTTTGTGTAAAAGGCTTTCATTTCAAAATACAGGGTGTTATCACAGCATTTTGAAATTTTTCAAAAGCTGCTTTAATTTAATACTAACGAATAATAATCGTCCATTTGGAGAAGTGTTTTTTTAGTGTGGCAAAAGTATCTTTTATTTTTAAGAACCAAAAACTTTAAACTATAATTAAATACTAAAACAACAAAGCCTATTCGTTTGAATAGGCCTTGTTTATGAATTCTATGAATATATTATTTTCTGCTTCTGATTTTTCTAGCTAAAAGTGTATTTTGAAGTAACATGGCAATTGTCATTGGTCCTACTCCACCCGGAACCGGGGTAATGAAAGATGCTTTTTTGCTTACACCATCAAAATCAACGTCTCCTTTTATAACATATCCTTTTGGGTTTGCTGCATCTTCAACTCTTGTGATTCCAACGTCAATAATTACAACTCCGTCTTTTACCATATCTGCTTTTAAAAATTCAGGAACTCCTAAAGCTGTAATAATGATATCTGCATTTTTAGTAAAGTCGGCTAAGTTTTTAGTTCGGCTGTGTGTTAAAGTTACTGTTGAATCTCCAGGATTTCCTTTACGGCTCATTAAGATACTCATTGGTCTCCCTACAATATGGCTTCTTCCGATAACTACTGTATGTTTTCCGGCAGTTTCAACCTTATAACGCTCTAGCAGTTGCATGATTCCGAAAGGCGTTGCAGGAATAAAAGTTTCCATTTCCAGCGCCATTCTTCCAAAGTTAGTTGGGTGAAAACCATCTACATCTTTGTCTGGATCAATTGCTAAAAGAATTTTTTCTTCGTCGATATGTTTTGGCAAAGGCAACTGAACGATATATCCGTCTAAATTATCGTCTTCATTTAACTCTTTTATTTTTGCTAATAAATCTTCTTCGGTAATATCTTCAGGTAACGCAACAAGTGTAGAATCAAAGCCAATTTGCTGGCAGGATTTTACTTTACTTCCTACGTAAGTTAAACTTGCTCCATTTGTTCCCACGATTACTGCTGCCAAATGTGGCACTTTTCCACCGGCTGCTTTTATGGATTGAACTTCGGCTGCAATTTCGTTTTTAATGTCTTCAGATGTTTTTTTACCGTCTAGTATTTGCATTGTTTTTTGTTTCAGGTTTATTTTTTGTTTCAGTTTCAAGGTTGAAACGACACTTATGTACATTCAAGTAAAAAAGTTTCAAATTTCGTTTCATAACCTGAAACCTTAAATTTGAAACTTTCTTTTTTATTATCTCGGCATTCCGCCTGGCATACCTTTCATACCACCCATCATTTTCATCAGGTTTTTTCCGCCCGGCCCTTGCATCATTTTCATCATTTTGCTCATTTGATCGAACTGCTTCATCAATTGATTCACCTGCTCGACTTTTGTTCCGGAGCCTTTTGCGATTCTGGCTTTCCTTTTTACGTCGATTATGGCGGGTTTGCTTCTTTCTCCCGGTGTCATCGAATGAATAATAGCTTCAATATGCTTAAATGCATCATCTTCGATTTCAACATCTTTCATGGCTTTTGAAGCTCCCGGTATCATTCCAACCAGGTCTTTCATATTACCCATTTTCTTAACTTGTTGTATCTGCGTTAAGAAATCATCAAAACCAAATTCGTTTTTAGCGATTTTCTTTTGAAGTTTTCTGGCTTCTTCTTCATCAAATTGTTCCTGTGCTCTTTCTACAAGAGACACGACGTCTCCCATTCCTAAGATACGCTCAGCCATACGTTCCGGATAGAAAACATCAATTGCTTCCATCTTCTCGCCTGTACCTACAAATTTGATTGGTTTGTTTACAATTGATTTAATCGAAAGCGCCGCTCCACCACGAGTATCACCATCTAATTTCGTTAAGATAACTCCATCAAAGTTTAAGATATCGTTGAAAGCTTTTGCTGTGTTTACAGCATCCTGCCCTGTCATAGAATCGACAACGAACAATGTTTCCTGTGGCTGAATTGCTTTGTGCACACGCGCAATCTCGTCCATCATTTCCTGATCTACGGCCAAACGTCCGGCCGTATCGACAATAACTACATTAAAACCGTTTGCCTTAGCATGTTTGATTGCATTTTGAGCAATTTCTACAGGATTTTTATTTTCCGGTTCTGAGTAAACCTCAACGCCTATTTGATCTCCCACTACATGTAACTGATTGATCGCCGCAGGACGGTAGATATCACAGGCTACAAGAAGTGGTTTTTTATTTTTCTTAGTCTTTAAAAAGTTGGCTAATTTTCCAGAGAAAGTTGTTTTACCGGAACCCTGAAGTCCTGACATCAAAATTACTGTTGGATTTCCTGAAAGGTTAACTCCGGCTACATCGCCTCCCATTAATTCTGTCAGCTCATCTTTTACCAGCTTTACCAATAATTGTCCTGGCTGAAGGGTAGTCAATACATCCTGACCTATTGCTTTTTCTTTTACTTTGGTGGTAAAATCTTTAGCAATTTTAAAGTTAACGTCGGCATCAAGCAAAGCACGACGAACTTCTTTTAAGGTATCGGCAACGTTTACTTCTGTAATTTTACCATGTCCTTTTAATATATGGAACGCTTTATCTAACTTATCACTTAAATTATCAAACATAATTTTGTTTTCTTTTATTGAAGTGCAAATATAAACTAAAGTTGCAAAGTCACAAAGATACCAACTTGTAAAATTTAGAGAATATCAATAAAAAAACCAGCTTAACTAACTGGTTTTTTGTTATACTCTATAATTCTGACGCTAATAATGTTCTCTTATGAATTTAATTTTTTTCAAAATAAAGATAGTTACTGTTAGTTATGTCGCGAAAGCGTATTACAGAATTATTAAATTCAAATAATACCCAGCTATAATCTAATTTATGAAGCAGTAAGGAACTGTAACTAAAGTAAATTTTGAACTCTTTGGCACCGTTTACTATATTACAATCCCATTGTCCTGTGGTAGAAATTCCATCTTTTGTAGCGACCACCGTTTTGTCGTTTTTAAAAGCAAATTCATATCCACTATAGGAAGTAGTTTTATCTGAATCCTTAAAAAAATAAGCAATCTTCCAGGAACCATTAGTTATTGTTTCTTCAAAATCAAGCGATACAATGTTATTTTCTGCGCAATTGTCAATTGCATATTTAATTGCATTTTCGAACTCTAAATTATTCGTTATCGATTTTGTCTGATTATTATATTCTGTTATTGAAATAGGATAACTTAACGAAATATACTGACTATCATTTAAATTTTTTATAAAATTAAAAAAAGCCTGATCACTTGTAATAGAAACAGAACTTGCAGACTGATTGTAACTGTTGTAAATATTAATTGTTATGGGATAACTTATATTTAACCCGTTTATTTTGGATAAAAGATCAGGGTAAAGATTCCAATAATCGATTAGGGAATCAAAGTCGGCTTCATTCGGAATCAATTTTTCTATATAATTATAGTAAACCATTGTTACCGGAAAATCTATTTTTACAATATCATCATCAGTAGTACTTGCGTTTATATTATCAACCACTTTTTGATAATCTGCAGTAGTGTTAATCGCAATACTTGCATTATTTACAGTAACCGTATAGGGTAGTTTTATAGTACAATAATTAGACCCGTCGATTACGTTATCCTGTACGGTTTTTACCATCGCAACCCTTTGCAAATAAGATGTAAGCGGGGAAGAACTGTTTACTGTCTGGGTATTATAGCTTTGTTCGTCTGATTCACTTTGACAAGAGAAAAAGAAGAGAAAAGCCACTATAGATAAATATTTATTAAAACGGAACATATTTATATTTTTACAAAGGTATAATTTAACATATTGTTTTTGGCAAATTGCGCATCACTTATTGCGTAATTTGCATATTTTTCTACATAAAGTAATCCTTTTTTTACAAGGAATAAATTATGCCTAAAATGAACGTTGGCAAGGTAAAACCTGATTTTGAATACTAAATAATTTAACCAATCTATACCTGAATAAAAACATTTTACTTCGGTTATACCCTACTTGAATTAAAAAGAAATACTTTTGCAAATCAAAATTGAAAGATTTTACTTCTAATGCCAAATACAAACCAATCAAATACTTGCGACGAAATAGTGTTTTCGTCTTTTTTTAAAAGTCATATCAAAGCACTTCGGAATTTTCTTTTTTACAAATTTGGAAATAAAGACCAGGCCGAAGATGTAGCTCAGGAAGCCTTTTTGAAACTTTGGCAAAACTGTGCGTCTGTGCCTGTTGAAAAAGCAAAATCATATATTTATACGATTGCAAACAATAATACTTTGAATGAAATTGCACATCAAAAAGTCGTTTTACGGTATGAAAAAAATTTCACAGTTTTAGACCGAACCAATGAAAATCCCGAATATCTTTTAGAAGAAAAACAATTTCAGGTCAAACTTTTAAAAGCTATTGAAAATTTAAACGAAAAACAGCGTGTGGCATTTTTAATGCACCGGATTGATAAGAAAAAATATAGTGAAATTGCCGTAGATTTGAATATAAGCGTAAAAGCAGTAGAAAAGCGCATTCATTTGGCTTTGTTAAGTTTACGTAAAGAAATTGATTTATAAAAGTAGGGTAAATGCAACCGTGGTTGTTTTAAAATTATAATGCCAATACAATGAAAGAAGATGATTTATTAGCCAGATGGCTCAACGATGAATTAGCCGAGAAAGAATTAGCTAAGTTTGAAGCAAGTCCTGATTTCGAAAAATACCACAAAATAAAAAATTATACCGCTCATCTGGAAGTAGATGACCTGGATGAAAATGCAATGCTGTTAAATATTCTTCAACAGAAAAAAACAGCCCCAAAAGTGATTCCGTTATATAAAAAATGGTTATTTCGTGTAGCGGCTATTTTTGTCTTGGCACTTGGGATAACTTTTGTGATGAAAAATTTTGTACCACAAAGCCAGACAGTAAATTTTGGAGAAAAGACTACTTTTTCATTACCTGATAATTCTGAGGTGGTATTGAATTCAGGATCTGAAATAAACTATAAAAAATGGAACTGGAACACTAACAGACGTCTTGAACTGAAAGGTGAGGCTTATTTCAGGGTATCAAAAGGCAGACGTTTTGAAGTGCAGACGCCACTTGGAAAAGTTTCGGTTTTAGGAACTCAATTTAATGTAAAAGCCAGAAAAAACAGATTTGATGTAACATGTTATGAAGGCCGTGTCAAAGTAAATTATGCCAGCACACAAATCATATTGACACACGGGCAAAGTGTAACTTTTGAAAACGGAAAACAATTCAATACGGATATAAAGTCATCCAAACCTGCATGGATCGACAACCAAATATGTTTTAATAAAGAAAATATAAAAAGCATTTTGGACGAACTTGAAAGGCAATACAACATTACAATTGAATTAAATGCGAACGATACAACTTCTTTGTTTACAGGAAAACTGCCTACGAAAGACCTGGATATGGCATTACAAATTATTAGTACAACCTATCATTTAAAAGCGAAAAAAGTTTCAAAAAATAAAATAATTTTTGACGAAAAATAAATGTTACGCCCCAAACCATTTCATTTTTTGTTTTTTTACCTTTTTCTTGTCCTGAACGTTTACGCGCAAGACACAGGAAATGTTATGCCCTTAAAAAAAATTATAACTGAAATAGAACAACAGCATCAGGTAAACTTTAATTATACTGAAGAAAATGTTGCAAACCTTTTATTATTACCCCCTAAAAGTTCGCTTTCTTTAGAACAAAAACTACAATATCTCACCAGAAAAACCAATTTATCTTTTGAAAATCTGGGAAATAAATTCATCAACATTTATAAAAAAGATAACGATTCAAAAGTAATTTGCGGATATGTTTTTTCTAATATTGATAAAAAGCCTATTGAAAATGCTAATATTCATTTAAACAACATCACTCAGATTATTACTGATTCAAATGGTTATTTTGAATTTGAAAAAGGCTCTAAAAATATTTTTTTTATTAGTCATGTCGGATTTATATCCAAAAAAATAACAACCACGAATTTGGATTCTAAAAATTGTCTCAAAATAATCTTAGAACCTGAAATTACTGAACTTGAAGAAATCAAAACCAATCCTATTTTAGCTTCCGGTATTTCGAAAAACAGTGATGGTTCGTTTGAAATTAAACCAAAAAAGTTTGGTATTTTGCCCGGGCTTATTGAATCGGATGCCTTGCAGACCATGCAGCAAATTCCGGGTGTAAACAGTATCGACGAAAGTGTTTCCAGTATTAATGTGCGTGGCGGAACACACGATCAAAATCTGTTTTTATGGAATGGAATACGAATGTTTCAAACGGGACATTTTTTTGGTTTAATATCGGTATTTAATCCTAATTTGGCACATACTATTTCTATCTATAAAAACGGAAGTTCTGCTTTTTATGGCGAAAGCGTTTCCAGTGTAGTGGCTATTTCCTCAACACCTGAAAAAGCAGAAAAAAATAGTTTTAGCGCAGGAATCAATATGATTAATGCTGATATTTATGCAAAATACAATCTTTCGAAAAAGAGTTATATAGAAATTTCAGGACGAAAATCCATCACTGATTTTGTGGAAACACCAACGTACAAAGAATATTTTAATAAAGTATTTCAAAATACTGCTATCACTGATTTTTCTCAAAACCAAAACATCAATTATAAAAGCGACAAAGAATTTGATTTCTATGATGCCACTCTTAAATACGTTCAAAAACTAGGTTTAAAGGATCAAATAATATTGGATTTGATAACCATACAAGACAAATTAAAAGTATTTCAGAGTGCTACTTCGTACAACATAAACAAATCTGAGGACAATATTTTACGACAACAAAACTATGGGGGTAATTTATCCTGGAAAAGAAACTGGAATAGCTTAAACACTACTAAAATCAACATTTACAATTCTTCGTATGAACTTCTTGCCGACCAAAAAACTACAACTGGAAATCAAATAGTAATTCAGGAAAACACTGTCGCTAATAATGGAATTAATTTAGAAAACAACCACACGATTAATTCAAAATTCAGTTTTCATGATGGCTATCAGTTTAATGAAATTGGTGTTACTAATTTAGAACAAGTAACTAACCCGGATTTTTATCGTAAAAGCAAAGACGTTTTAAGAACCCATGCCTTAATCTTAGAAGGAAAATATAATGACACGCTTTACAGAGTAATTCTTAATGCGGGAATACGATTAAATTATATTGAAAAATTTAAAAAATACATTCCTGAACCCCGCATACAGTTTAATTATGGTTTCAGCAAAAATCTAAATCTGGAATTGCTTGGAGAATTAAAAAGTCAGAACTCTCAACAAATTATTGATTTACAGAAAGATTATTTTGGCATTGAAAAAAGACGCTGGATTATTTCAAATAATACAACAATGCCAATACAAAGAAGCAAACAAATATCATTGAGTCTATTTTACAAAAAAAATGACTGGTTGCTGGATATAGAAAATTTTTATAAAAAAGTAAACGGAATCACAACTGCCAGTCAGGGGTTTCAGAACCAATTAGAATTTGTGAGAACAACCGGTGACTATGAAATTTTAGGAACAGAATTTCTAATTCAAAAAAAGATGAATCACTTTCTGACCTGGCTTAGCTATACTTACAACAATAATAATTACCATTTCTCTAATTATGAATACCCAAGTTTTCCGAACAACTTCGAATTAATACACACCATATCGTGGGCCGGGATTTATGAAAAAAATAATTTTAAAATAGCTTTGGGAACAAAATGGTCTTCAGGAAGACCAAAAACATCTCCAGACGTTTCTAAGATTGACCTTTCAGATCCTGTGTTGGTTTACAATAAACCAAACAATACAAATTTGAATATTTTTTCGCAAGTCAATCTTTCCTCTACCTATAAATGGGAAATGAACAATGGAATTCAGTACAAATTAGGAGTCTCCATCCTGAACATCCTCAACAGGAAAAATGAAATCAGCGAATATTACAGAATCAGTTCGCTTTCAAATTCTATAGAAGATGTCGAAACATTTTCACTGCAAAGAACTCCAAATCTGAGCTTTAGAGTTTCTTTTTAATCCAAACATTTCGGATTAAAAAAACAATACATTTCTTTCATTTTTTTTCAAAAAATAACAATTCTTTGGTAGGGTAATCTACATCAAGGCTGTTTTACTATTGAACCCCTTAAAAAGAATAGAAATGAAAAAAAAAATAATAGCAGCGGCTCTGATAATAACTGCTTTTGCAATTTCCGGTTACTGCTACGTCTGGTATGGAGGCGCCAGAAATGTATCGGCAGAAGATGCTGTATTTAATGTTACCTCAAAAAGCATTATAGCAGAATTTGATGCTGATATTGACAAATCGAATGCAAAGTACCTCGAAAAAGCAATCGCCATCAAAGGAATCGTCAGTAAAAAAGACCAAAAACAAGTCATTCTGGACAACACAATTGTTTGTGATTTGAAAGA
This sequence comes from uncultured Flavobacterium sp., assembly GCA_963513545.1. Classification (GTDB taxonomy): domain Bacteria; phylum Bacteroidota; class Bacteroidia; order Flavobacteriales; family Flavobacteriaceae; genus Flavobacterium. Next base: position 113,050 of record CAUPQW010000008.1, on the reverse strand, counting down.
ATTAGATCCTACGATTAAAGAAGATCAGGAAATAACTCTTAAAGGCAGAGTTGTAGGATATGACGACCTGATGGGAGAGATCAAATTAGACGAGTGTTCAGTAATAAATAATGATTAATAAAATAAAAATGAAGAATTTTTTAGGCTTTATGCTTGTGTTTTTTTTAACGGGGAATCTATTTGCACAAGATGATTTACTGAGTCAGCTGGATACCATTAAATCAGATGAAAAACAAATTGAAATTGCAGCCTTTAAAGGATTGCAGATAGCCAATATGCAATCTACAAAATTGCCGGCAAAAGGAGAATGGTATATGCTTGTATCACATCGTTTTGGCGATTTGTCTGAAGGATTTAATAATTTCTTTGGTTTAGACAATGCCCTGACAAAGTTTGGTGGAATTTATGGTGTAACAAACTGGCTTAGTCTTGGCGCAACTCGTCACACATACAATAAAACATATGAGGTAACTGCCAAATATAAAATGGCTAATCAGCAAGTAAATGGCTTTCCTGTTACAATTGTAGGCTACAACACAATAGATATCAACAGCGCACTGGAAAAAGAAGTGTATCCAAATTTACAATTTTCGGATCGTTTGGCTTTTACAACCCAATTATTGGTTTCCAGAAAAGTAAATGAAAAATTATCAGTCGAATTGGGACTTATTAATGTCTATAAAAATCTATATGATGATTCGGTTGAACAGCAAAATGTATTTTCGGCAGCAGGAGGATTACGATACAAAATTGCCAAAAGAATGAGCGTTAACCTGGAATATGCTGCACGGGTAATAACAGAAGAAAAAGCAATAGATCCTTACCATAACCCACTTACGGTTGGTTTGGATATTGAAACCGGAGGACACGTTTTTCAACTCGTATTCTCAAACAGCCAGCCTATGAATGATGTAGCGGTATTTTCGACTGCCTCAGGAGACTGGAATAAAGGAAAGATTTATTTTGGATTTAACATGTACAGATCCTTTTAAAAACAAGAAACAATTAAGTTAACATATGAAAAAGAATATAGTATTATTATTTATCTGTACAGCATTTTTAGTTTCCTGTACAACTAGAACTTACGAAGAAATTTCAGAATCAGAGTCATCAGTTTCACCTACTTATACAGCAAATGTTGGACCTGTCATACAAGCAAATTGTGTGGGCTGCCACTCAGAAGGAGGCCGATTCCCAACTTTACAAACTTATGATCAGGTAAAAGATGCTACTCAAAACGGCAATTTAATTTGCAGAATAGATCAGACTCAGTCTTGCGGAAGTGTAATGCCAAGATCAGGAGCTATGCCAAGACAAACTATTGACATGATTATACTTTGGCAAAAAGAAGGATATAAAAATTAAATACATATAAAATGAAAGAAATAATAATATCAGCATTGTTTTTATTGGCGGGAAATATGGCTTTTTCGCAAAAAATGGTAACCAGAACCGGTGAAGTAAAATTTGAAGCTTCCATGCCTGCTTTTGAAGAAATAGCAGCAACTAACAAAACAGCATCTGCTATTCTTGAAAAGAGTACAGGCGACTTTGTGGCTTTGACTCTGATAAAATCATTCAAATTCAAAGCACCATTGATGGAAGAGCATTTTAATGAAAATTATATGGAATCTTCTCAATTTCCAAAAGCCACTTTTAAAGGAAAGATTTTAAATTTTGATGCTAAAAAATTATCTGCTTCAAAAACAACCTATGACTTAGAAGGTGACCTAACCATACATGGTGTTACAAAAAAGGTAAAAACGAAAATCAGCCTTACTTTAAGCGGAGCCAAAATTCTTGCAGCAAGTGCCATTTCGGTTAAACCGCAAGATTATAAAATTGAAATTCCAAGCCTGGTTAAGGGAAAAATAGCTGAAAATGTAAAAGTTACAATGAATTTCGTTCTTGAACCAAATTAATTAAACAACTGATTTTACTATGAAAAAACTATTAGTATTGACTGCTTTATTATGCTTTTATATCTCTACGGCACAAGAAAAAAATGTTTTTGATATTGCCCGAAGCGGAACTTTAACAGAAATTCAAAACCTCAACAAGTCAAACCCGGATTTAATCAATTCGCTTAACGAAAACAAAACAAGTCCGTTGATTCTGGCTTGTTACAGGGGAAATATTGAAGTTGCCAAATTTTTGATAGAAAATGTAAAAAACATTAACTACAACTCTGATATGGGAACGGCTCTAATGGCGGCAACGTATAAAAACCAGCCCCAATTAGTAAAATTATTGTTAGAGAAAAAAGCAAATCCAAATGCAACAGATGCAAACGGAATCACAGCATTGTCACTAGCAGTTCAATTCAAGAATACTGAATTAGTAAAATTGCTTTTAGAATATAAAGCTGATAAAACAATTAAAGATAATCAAGGAAAAACAGCATTTGAATATGCTGTTTTTTCTCAAAACGAACCCATCATTAACCTTTTAAAATAATCGATTATGAAAAAAATTACTCTTTTAACACTTTTAGTAGTCAGCCTGAGCAGTTTTGCCCAGCAAAAATCTACGGGAGATGTTACTTTTGGAACTAGTGGTGTAACAGCAAATTTAACCTTAAACAACACTACTCAAAAAGCAACACTAAAACTTACCGGCCCCTCTGACAGATGGTTTGCTTTGCAATTTGGAAGTTTTGCATTAGGTGGAGGTATGGCTTCAACACAAGATTTAATATACTCAAACGGGAGTACTCTGGTTGATGCAAGACAAAACGGAATTGGTATTCCTCCAAGTACAGATGCTACACAAAACTGGACTGTAACTTCTAATACTGTAGCCTCCGGAATTAGAACTATAATCGCAGAACGAAATTTTTCAACCGGTGATGCAAACGATTATACCTTTAATTATGCAAACACTACTATAGATTTTGCATGGGCCAAAAATGGCTCTGCCGGACAATCACTAAACAATCACGGAGGAAATCGAGGATATGGTATTGATACAGCTTTATCTACTTCTTTGGGTGTGGATGATTTTGGTTTAAAAGCTTCTTCTATTTCACCAAATCCATCAAACGGGAATTTTACCATTGAAACCAAAACAGGTTTAGATCAAATAAATGTATACTCTTTAATAGGAACACTAATTCAAACTATTGAAGTAAAAGATAAATCTAATACTGTTGATGTGTCATTGAAAAGCTTGCAATCGGGAATTTACCTAATAGAATTGCAAAACGATCAGGAAAAAACCTGGAAAAAAATAATTATTAAATAGTTGGAAGGCTGTTAAACAGCCAAAAATTAATTGTTAGAATAAAGCGTCAAAACTATTTAACTCCAAGAATAGTTTGACGCTTTTTTATTGTAAATCACGTTTTTAATATTTTAATCGAAAATTATTAAGACAAAAAAGAGGCTAGAAAAATTCTAACCTCTTTATCAAAAAAAAAATAAAAAAACCAAGTTATTAACTAATTGAAAAGTTGAATATCATAATCCCTTAGAATGTTGTTGTACTATTGGCCTGGTAAGCAAAATTAAAAGTATAAAATCCAGTATCCTCCGTTTTTAATGGGTCTGGAGTTACAGGAGCCCCTTTATAGTAGCTTAAAATTTCGAATTTTGCATATTTACCATCATGAGTTTTTATAACAAAAACTTTTCCTGCAATAGGGGAAATAATATGAGAATTCATATCATAGTTATACCACCCTTTTCCACTTCCTTTAGGAATTGCATAAACAGTAGCTGCATCCTGAGTAAAAGCAGAAGCCGCAGGATATAACGTTACGCTTGCGAATGTCCCCGAAACGATACTGGCTGCCCCGGATCCTGTTCTGTTTGGTTCAGCATCTGTCATTTTAACTCCTCCATTTACAATAATAGTTGTAGTATTGAAAGCTACGTCCCAATTATCAGTCGTAACTACTTTATTTTCTGAAAAACTAAACTTCGTATATCCTGTTTGTGATGCATTAAGATCAGAGACTTTTATAGTTTCAACTACTGGAATTGTATTGTTTTTATCATCATCGCTACTGCAAGATGCTGTAAAAATTACTAATGCTAAAAGAGATAGTTTTAAAAAATTTGTGTTCATGGTAAAAATGTTTAAATAAATATTAATTAAAAATTATATTGAATTCTTGCAAAAAGCTGTCTCCCTGCAAGGTTAGGAATCTGGGCAGGTTCTGTATAATCAAATAAATTATTGGCACCTGCCTGAAGTAATAATTTGTCCATTATGTATTTTGAAATTGACAGATTGGTTAGAAAATAATCATTTACAAACTTGTCGTATTTGTCCAGAATGTTATTGTTATTAGTATCAAACATCCCGTATTTGCTTCGGTAGAAAACACGTAAATTGATATCCGTTTTGATTTTTGGAATAGTATAAGCCAATTTAATATTGGCGGTATGTTTGGATCGATTGTATAATCCAAAATAATCTGATTTACTAATTTCAACTGTTTGTAATTGTGAATTTCGGATGTATTGGTGTTCTTCAAAATTATCCAGAACCGATTTGTCTTTTGCTATTAAATATTGATATCCCAGCGATACAACAAATTCTTTGGTAAAACTATAAGTCGAGTTATACTCTACTCCATAAGTAAATATTTTATCGAAATTGGTATAACTAAAAATATTTTGTCCATTGATTTTTTGAGCAACAACCTGCGTATCAATTAAATTATCTATCAAATTATAGAATGCATTAATATCTATTTTCAATTTGTTTCTTTTGTAAAATCCACCAAAATTAAAATTGATTGAACTTTCAGCTTCTAATGGCTTGTCAAAATTTATTCCTGCTGTTCTTGATAAAAGCTGACCTTGTTCTTCAAATTCATTTAAGCGATCTTCAGCTACATTATAACCTAAAACTGTATAACCAACTGACGGATTGGTAAAATCAAAAAATAATTGTCTGAAATCTGGTGCCTTATATCCGTAACCGACTGAAGATTTCAAAGAAAAATTATTATTAAACTTATAATTCACCGCTAGTTTCGGACTAAACTGCGATGCATATTCGCTATGATTATCATATCTGAATCCGGCTAGAATATTCAATTTTCCTGACGGGTTATAATCGTATTGTACAAAAACATATTGCGAATTAAAATTTACATTACTTTCAAAATAGGTTCTGTCCAGTGTTTCATAATTTAAACCAACTCCGGCAGTCAATTTGTCATTTTTTATTGAAAAAGTTGTTCTGACTTCCGGCCTGAAAAGCCATTGATTGTAATAGGTCTTTTCAAAGAGCGCATTATTTTCATCATTCAAAAACGAATCATTTTTATAATTGGTCGTATATAATTCGTATTCAGAATATATTTTAGAATTCCATTTGTGTTCTAATTTGATTTGCGAGTTCCATTCATTTTCCTTTGCTTCACCAATATAGGTTTTGGATTCAATCTCAGCAGCATTATCGGCTTTCTGATTAAAAAAACGATTGCTTACAATTAATTTCAGATTTTCTGAAAAATCGTAATATAATTTTGGCTGAATTGTGGTATTATAATATCCTTCTACATTTTTCAGTGATGTACTTTTATCCAGATCATATCCATCAGTTGCATAATAATTAGCAAACAGATTGGCTGCAAATTTCTTCTTCTTCCAAAGTAAATTAGCATTAGCATCGCTGGTGTTGAATGTCGCATATCGATACGAAAGACTACCTGAAAATAGATCTTTTACTGGCCTTTTTGTAATTACATTAATCACTCCACCCATAGCTTCTGAACCATATAAAGCTGACGAAGCGCCTTTTACAATTTCAATTCTGTCAATATTTCCAACAGAAACCCTTGATAAATCTAAAACTCCTGAAGTTCTTCCCACAAGCGGAACACCGTCAATCAGAATCATGGTATAAGCTGCATCTAAACCCTGCATTTGAATACCTTCGAAACCACTTTCATCCGGAATTAAAATAATTCCTGTCTGTTCACTTAGAATTTCGTTTAATCTTGTAACACCGGATTTCACAATCTGCTCTGATGTAATAATTGTCATTGGTAATGGCAATGATGAAAGTACTCTCTCGGTTCTTGTACCTGTAGTAACCATAACTTCTGACAATTCATTTACAAAAACACTATCTTTTTGTTTTTCCTGAGCAACCAAAATTTGACAAAAAACAAACAGCGTAAAAAGGGTAATTTTTATTTTCATTATTTTTATTCATTCTTAATAACCTCTGCAAATATATAATTATTTTTATTTATTCTAAATAAACTTTATATATTTGCTGAAAATTTTTTTAACCAAATTAATTATTAAGTTATGATTACAAAAAGCCTCTACTTATCAGCCGTTATGGCTTTAACCTGCAGCTTTGGCTATAGTCAGGATAAAAAACAGCAAGACATTAAATCAATTAAATCAATGTGCGGATGCTATGAAGTGAAATTTAATTTTGCCGAAACTTTTCAGTATGCAAAGGATTCAGTAACTTATAAACCTTCACAAACCAAACATGAATCTGCTTTGGAATGGGTAGAATTAATAGAGGACACTCCTAACAAAATCGTCATGCAGCATTTATTGATTGTAAGTGATGACATGATCATCAAACACTGGAGACAGGATTGGTTATACGAAAACACAGACTTATATTTATTTGACAAAAACACTTCATGGAAGTATAAAAAACTTGATAAAAAAGCTGTAAAAGGACAATGGACCCAAAAAGTATATCAGGTAGATGACAGTCCGAGATATGAAGGAACTGCAACCTGGGTACATGTTGACGGTCAGGACTATTGGACAAACATAACTGATGCTCCCCTGCCAAGAAGAGAACACACAAAACGTAATGACTATAATGTTTTAAAAAGAAGAAACATTCATGAAATTACTGCTACAGGATGGAATCATGAGCAGGACAATGATAAACTGATCAGAGATGACAGCGGAAAAGATGTCTTGTTAGCGCAGGAAAAAGGAATGGACGTTTATACTAAAGTTCCGGATATTAAATGTATTGCCGGTCAAAAATGGTGGAAGGAAAATAATGCTCTTTGGAAAAATGTACGTGATAAATGGCAAACTCTTTTTGAAAGACATAAAGACTTAAACTTAGAAGCTAAGGTTGATAAAAAATCCCTATATTCTCTTTTATTTGATTTAAAACCAAATGCAACGAAAGCAGAAACGGATGTGATTATCGACAAGTTCGTAAAATAAATTGTTTTGTGTTAGTTGTTAAAATAGCCGATAGCTTTAAAAACTATCGGCTATTTTTGTTGTTATTTGATTCAAATAATTATTAAACAACTTTACATTCTCTCAGGAACTTCTATTCCTAATAAAGCAAAAGCAGATTTAATAACTTCGGCTACTTTTTGCGAAAGCTGGACTCTGAATATTTTTTTAGTCAGGTCTGTTTCTCCTAAAATATGTACCGACTGATAGAATGAATTATACTCTTTGACTAAATCATACGTGTAATTTGCAATTAAGGCAGGACTATGATTTTGTGCCGCATTTTGAATTACTTCTGGAAAAAGTCCGATTTGTTTTACCAGCTCTTTTTCTTTTTCATGCAATTCTTCAATTGTTGTTGTTGCAGAAAAATCAAAATCTGCTTTGCGAATGATCGATTGGATTCGCGCGTATGTATATTGAATAAACGGACCTGTATTTCCGGCAAAATCTACAGATTCTTCCGGATTAAATAAAATACGTTTTTTTGGATCTACTTTTAAAATGTAATATTTTAAAGCTCCCAGCCCAATTGTTTTGTACAATTTAGCTTTTTCTTCAGCAGAATAACTTTCCAGTTTTCCTAAATCTTCAGAAATTTGTTTTGCTGTTGCCGTCATATCATGCATCAAATCATCAGCATCTACAACAGTTCCTTCACGGCTTTTCATTTTTCCGGATGGCAAATCAACCATTCCATATGATAAATGATATAAGCTTGAGGCCCAGTCAAAACCTAACTTTTTCAGAATTAAGAATAATACTTTAAAATGGTAATCCTGCTCGTTACCTACAGTGTAAACCATTCCGCCAACATCCGGCATGTCTTTTACACGCTGAATTGCAGTTCCGATATCCTGTGTCATATAAACCGCAGTTCCGTCAGAACGCAGAACAATTTTACGGTCTAAACCTTCGTCTGTCAAATCGATCCACACTGAACCATCAGGATCTTTTTCGAAAACTCCTCTGTCAAGTCCCACCTGAACAACATCTTTTCCTAATAAATAGGTATTGCTTTCGTAGTAATATTTATCAAAATCAACTCCAAGATTGGTGTATGTTACAGCAAAACCGTCATAAACCCACTGGTTCATTTTTTTCCAAAGTGCAATTACTTTTTCATCGCCGGCTTCCCATTTCTTAAGCATATCTTGTGCTTCAATAATAATAGGCGCTTGTTTTTTAGCTTCTTCTTCCGTTTTACCGGTTTCTATTAATTGATTGATTTCACCTTTATAGGCTTTATCAAACTCAACATAATATTTACCAACTAGTTTATCTCCCTTCAAATTTGAACTTTCCGGAGTTTCTCCATTTCCAAATTTTTCCCAGGCCAGCATCGATTTGCAGATATGAATTCCGCGATCGTTGATGATTTGTGTTTTATATACTTTTTTACCCGAAGCTTTAATAATTTCAGCCACAGAATATCCCAGCAAATTATTACGAACGTGACCTAAGTGTAAAGGTTTATTGGTATTTGGCGAAGAATATTCGACCATTACCGCCTTATCTTCAGGGTTTGGAGTTATGAAACCAAATTTAGTGTTGTCTTTTATTTCATTAAAGAAATTCAAATAATAGCGATCTGCAATTACGATATTAAGGAAACCGGAAACCACATTGAATCTTGCAACTTCAGCCACATTTTCAACCAGATAATCTCCAATTTTATTTCCTAATTCAACAGGATTGCTTTTAGTCAATTTCAATAAAGGAAAAATTACCATGGTAATATCGCCCTCAAACTCTTTTCTGGTAGTCTGGAATTCGATTTTATCAACAGTAACATCAAATAATGCCTGAATGGCGCTTTGTATAGAAGGAGTAAGAATTTGTGATAATAACATGTAAACTTATTTTAAAGTGAGCAAATATAATGCTTATTCATCAATTAGAGAAAACGAAAAACATATTAAATACCAAAGAATAATTAGAAATTATCAAAAATAGACTTCTTAAAATTGTTAAAATTATCAAAAAATCAAAGCCCTAATCTCTTACAAAACAGAACCTCTAAGAAAATATTAATTTTTTATTATGACTTTCTTGTAACAAATCGGTATTAAAAATGTCTTATTAAGAAATTTGGATAGAATCAATCATCAATCAAATCAAAATAATCAATTATCAAATTATGAAATTAAAATTCTTTCTGTTTGCATTATTCAGTTTTATTGCAACAACACAAGCCCAGAATACGGGAACGGTTTCCGGGAAAATTATTGAAAAATCCAATAAGACTCCCATTTCTTATGCTACAGTTTCGATTAAAGACAATGGAAAAGTCGTATCAGGAGTAAACACAGATGACAACGGAGATTTTACAATTAAAAACCTTGCCCTAAAAAGTTACACAATTGAAATTCAGTATATTGGTTTTAGAAAATATATTGGATCTGTAATTTTAAGCGACAACAAAAAAATGGCTACTTTTAATGTATCTCTTGAAGAAGAAGCTACTCAGCTAAAAGGAGTTAATGTTGTTGCTGAACGTTCTACAATTGAACAAAAAATTGACCGTAAAGTAATCAATGTTGGTAAAGACCTGACAACTGCAGGAGCTTCGGCATCTGATATCATGAACAATATTCCGTCTGTAAACGTAGATCAGGATGGAAAGCTTTCGCTTCGTGGAAATGAGAATGTACGTGTATTAATTGACGGAAGACCAACAAATCTTGATCCGGCACAATTACTGAAACAGATTCCGTCAACTTCGATTAAAAAAATTGAATTGATTACTAATCCGAGTGCAAAATACAATCCGGAAGGGATGTCAGGAATCATTAATATTGTTTTACACAAAAATGCGAATACCGGTTTTAACGGAACTTACAGTGGAGGTATCACCTTCGGACAAACTGCAAAATACAATCAGTCATTAGATTTGAATTATAAGACCGGAAAAGTAAACTTCTTTGGGAATGCAGGTAATAACTTTGGAACACATTTTAACGATGGATTTATCAAAAAAACAGACAAGAGTATTACACAGGATTTAGACATTTCAAACGAAGACGATTCATACTTATACAAAGTGGGGATGGATTATTTAATTAATGATCATAATACTCTGTCTTTTTACACCACTCAAAATAAAGCAACAGGACTTGGCTTTGTAAATACTAATATTGATTATGTTAATTCAGCGGATGACATCTTAAATATGTATCAAAAATCAAGATATCAGGGACCAAACAAAACCGGTACATATAATTTAGCTTACAAACACATCTTCAAAAAAGAAGGTCATACATTAGATTTTGAAGGAAATTATAGTAACACTGAAGAGACCCAGAATGCCTCTTTTGACACTGAAACCACAAAAACCGATAATACATCCAGCAGTATCGTTTACAATGATTTCATAAATGACGAACGAAAATTAGGCACTTTTAATATTGATTATGTAAATCCGTTAAACGAAAAGACGACCCTCGAAGCGGGTGCAGAAGCCAGAATAACCCGTACTGAAAATAACTATACAACCAACAATCCTATAGTTACTGACAAAGTTGTTAATTATACTTATGATACCGATATTTATTCTGCTTATTTAACATTTGGACAGAAATTTAAAAAATTAAGTTACCAATTAGGAGCTCGTTTTGAAAGCTATAATGTGGCAGCTAATTTAAATAATGGTTCGAAAAAGTTTGATGATGATTATATTACTTTATATCCATCAGCTTATTTAACATATAATTTAAATGAGAAAAACACTTTGCAACTTAGCTACAGCCGTCGTGTTGACCGTCCGAGTTTAGAACAGACAAAACCTATTCGTGAGTTTTCTACTCCGTTGGTTACTTCATATGGGAATCAGGAACTAAGACCTCAGTTTACTAATTCTGTTGAATTAAATTACACTAAAACCTTTGAAAAAGGTAGTTTTACTACAGGTGTTTTTGTTAGAAGCATTAATGATCAGATTGGCAGAATTTTACGTCCGGATCCATCAGATTTAAACGGGAATAAACAAATTTTAACGTTTGCCAACTATGATCACAATACAGCATATGGTTTTGAAGTTTCTTTAAATTACAAAATTACAAAATGGTGGGATATCCAGCCGTCTATCGATTTTTCAAGTATAGATCAGGATGGTGTTGTGTTTTTAGCAAATGGAACATCAAAAAACAATCCGGTTACAGTTGCAGCATTTAACGGACGCATGAACTCTAACTTTAAAGCAAATAAACGTTTAAGTTTCTTATTGTTCGGTTTTTACAGAGGGGCTGTTGATGGAGTTCAAAATAACAGTCATGAAATGTACAAAATGGATATAGGGTCACGTTACACATTATTAGACAACAAAATGAATATTAGCTTACGTTTTAATGATGTTTTCAACACTATGAAATATGCTTTTGACACCCAATATCCTTATCCGCAATCAGGACAATTTACATGGGAAAGTCAAACAGTTTATTTAGGTTTAACTTATAATTTTGGAGGTGGAAAAATTAAAAACCTGCAACGTAAACAAAGAGAAGATAACACTAATAAAGGTGGTGGCGGAATGTTTTAGTCCTACTTTTTAATTCTTTTGAATATTTTTTTATTAGTACTTGTAGAAAAATGCCTGAAGTTTGCCAACTTCAGGCATTTTTTATTGATTAACATTTATAAAAAATTTCGAATTTCTTTTATTTCTTCGGGATTTGCTGTTTCTGTATCATCCGTAATGGCTGATGAATGATAAAAAGTAGGTTCTAATTTATCCTGCAATAATTTAATATTTGATGATCGTAATCCTCCGCCAGGCATAATTTCAATTCTGTAATTCGCTAATTTTTGAATTTTCTCTAAATTGAAAATTCCCTCTTCAACATTTATTTGCTGTCCGGAAGTTAAAATGGTTTTAAAACCACAATCTATTACATCTTCTAAAGACTGTTCAACATTTTTAACCACATCAAAAGCACGATGAAAAGTACAGGAAAGAGGATGAGCTAAATTGACTAATTCCTGATTTTTCTTTTTATTGATACTTCCGTCTTCGTTCAAAATTCCAAAAACAAAACCATCAACACCTAATTTCTTAAATTGTTTTATGTCTTGCTTCATTTCGACAATTTCTTCATCTGAATAAACAAAATCTCCACCTCTGGGTCTTATTATAACGTGCATCTTTATTGAAAGTTTTTCACGAACCTTTACCACTAAAACATAATTTGGTGTTGTACCACCAAGATGCATATTTTCACACAATTCTATTCGATCAGCTTTATTATTCTGAGCAATCAATGCTGATTCGTAATTAAAACAGGCTATTTCGAGTTGGTTTTTCATTTAAATTATAACTATTTTGTTAAGCTGTTCTTCATTTTATAAAAGAATAAAGACGGAAGATTCCCTATTTTCCAAAGGAGCAATAAAAATGCTAAAATATAAATTATCATTTTTACACGCTTTTAAAAATCTCATAATAAAATGCTAATAAAAATTTCATTCGTCTTAAAGTTTATATTTTTGCCTAATGTTGAAATCGATTAGGCAAAACAAAAAACTTAGATTCTTTTGTGCTTTTATGGCACTGTATCTTCTGAATTGCAGTGTTGACACTAGTGATTTTAACTCTAATTTTGATGTAGAAAATTTATCAATTAACGATCAGGAAAGCATTATAGAGCTTGTTGTAGAAAAAGTTTTAGGCTATCAAAATGTAATTCCTGAAATAGATGACTGCGATTCTGACAACCCTACCATATTGAAAAAAACTGTCGTGCTGGACTTTTTTACACTTCCTTTTTTCAGTATAAATATCAGTCAGACCCTATGCAAATCAAAAACAAATAATCTTTGTTTTATTAATTCATCTCCTTTAAAAAGGTATTTAGAAATTCATTCTCCCCCACCCGAGGCATAATTTGTTATTTCTGTTTCATTTGATTTTGTTTTCCAAAAAGGAAATCAAAGCGAATTTATGTTTAACAATTAACAAATTATAATGAAAAATAATTCATTCAATAACGCCATGCTTTTTATCATGGTCATATTAGCGCATACTGCAAACGCGCAAATTAAAAACGAAAACGAAAGTATACTTGACAGTCTTTATATCCAGGAAGTAGAAGCTACAAAAGAACCGGTAAAAATTTTACATGCTGAACCATTATATATTGACTTAATAAGGGATCTTGGAGCCCGAAAAGGTGAAAAAGAATGGAACGTAGGTTTTGGACTTACTGATAAAAATAAATATGATGAATATTTAACACTGATAGAGTACGAATGGGCGCCAATAAATCGGTTAGGCCTTGAAGTAGAATTACCTTTTACTATTTATCCATCCAATAAAAATTCTGATGTTCCGGGAAGCAAACTTAATGGAATAAAACTGGCAGCCCAATATTCATTTTTTGTATCCGAAAAAATCAAAACATCTATGGCCATCGGATATATTCATGAATTTGAATTTACTGAGTTTAATCGATACGGTGAAAGCAAATTATTTACAGGAAACAGCTACAATCCGTTTTTTGTGATTGCAAAAAGATGGGGAAATAATTTTCATACACTTCTTTACACCGGCCCCGTAATTGAACATCATTTTGAAGATAATGCCATCTCTAACTCCTGGCAGATAAACACTAATTTTCATTACATGATTCCGGGCACTAAAAATTTTATTGGTGTCGAATTGAATAAAGAAGTCAATGATAAGGATTTTGATATGATCATACGCCCCCAAATGAGAGTTGGTGTTGCAGAAAATCTGTTAATAGGTATTGTTACAGGAATCCCTATTAGTCGGGAAAACGAAAGATTCAGTACTTTTTTAAGGCTGATCTACGAACCGAAACATTAAAACGAAGCCCCTGAGAAATATACTTCTCAGGGGCTTCTTTTTAAATATAAAGTTCTACCATTTGATAATTGCGCTTGCCCAGGTAAATCCGCTTCCGAAGGCTGCTAAAACAACAGTGTCTCCGGATTTGATTTTTCCTTGTTCCCAGGCTTCTGTCAAAGCAATTGGAATAGAGGCTGCAGTTGTATTACCGTATTTCTGGATATTATTGTGAACCTGATCATCCGATAATTTGAATTTATTTTGAATAAACTGTGAAATTCTCAAATTCGCCTGATGTGGAATCAGCATATCAATATCTGACACCTGTAAACCATTTGCTTCTAAACCTTCATTGATAACTTCTGCAAAACGAACAACTGCATTTTTAAATACAAATTGACCATTCATGTAGGGATAATAACTTTCGTCATTAGGATCGTTATCTGCAATAATATCTGTTACCCAGCGCGCACCCATCCCCGGAGCCTGCAAAGCTAATTCTTCTGCATGCTGTCCTTCTGAATGTAAATGCGTCGATAAAATTCCTTTCGTTAAATCTTCTTCACGGCTTAAGACTGCCGCTCCTGCTCCATCTCCAAAAATAACCGAAACTCCACGCCCACGGGTTGTCATGTCTAATCCTGTTGAATGCACCTCAGAACCTATCACCAAAATGTTTTTATACATTCCGGTTTTAATATATTGATCAGCAACAGAAATTGCATACACAAAACCTGAACATTGATTTCTAACGTCTAATGCCCCTACAGTTCTTAATCCTAAATCACGTTGCACTAAAACTCCGGGACCAGGAAAATAATAATCCGGACTTAATGTAGCAAAAACTACAAAATCAATATCTTCTTTGGCAACACCAGAACGCTCAATTGCTATTTTAGCCGCTTTTACCCCCATGGTAGTTGTGGTATCTTCTCCACGAATAATATGTCTTCTTTCCTGGATTCCTGTTCTTTCCTGAATCCACTCATCATTGGTATCAATAATCTTAGACAAATCATCGTTAGTCACAACATTTGAAGGAACATAATATCCTAAGCCCGTTATTTTTGAATGATACATATTTTTTTTATTATTTGTTAAAAATTTGGACTACAAATTTAAGTATACTTAAAAACATAAGTATACAAATTACTGTTTTTTTCGCAATTAACAATTCAATACTTTCTTAAAACTATTCATTATCTTAATTTCTCTTTTTTTTCTTTTATTTTGTTTAATAAATCTAAAAAAGAAGTAAACACCACAAGAAATGTAACAAGATTACGATATTTTAGACTAACAAAATATGTCCTTCCTTTTTAAACACAAAAATTGAAATTATGAAATTAAAAATTACCCTGCTTCTATTTTTAAACGTGAGTTTTATTGCTTTTGCACAAGAAAACCTCATGTACCAAAAACCTTCCAAATCAATTTTGGACCTGGCTGATTATGAAAGAGCACCTAGTGTATCTATGGATACTAAAAAAGAATATTTACTTTTATCCTATAGAAGCACCTATAAAACTTTAGATGATTTAAATCAGGATGAACTGAGGCTGGCTGGTTTAAGAATCAACCCTAACACTAATATTTCCAGCACTGTAACTTATACAAACAATTTCAAAATAAGAAAAATAAACAGCAAAGAGGAAATACAGGTTTCGGGCTTGCCGGACAATCCTAAAATAAGTAATATTCTTTGGTCTCCAAACGATAAGAAAATTTTATTCTCTCATACAACAAATTCAGGAGTTGAACTTTGGGTTTTGGATGTTGCTTCAGCAAAAGCTAAAAAACTTACTGAGGGAATTGTCAATGCAAATCTAGGAAATCCATTCAGTTGGTTTTTAGACAACGAAACCATTTTGGTTAAAATGCTTCCAAAAAACAGACAGCCTTTGCTTGACACCAAAAAAGATTTGCCAACCGGACCTATTATTTCGAATACATCAGGAACAAAATCACAAAACAGAACCTATCCTGATATGTTGAAAAATCAAAATGATGAAATAAATTTTGAAAACATTATCACTTCTGAATTATATAAAGTCAATCTTAACGGAACTGCTACCTTGTTTAAAGCAGCTGCTATGTATGCCGGAGAACGAATTTCGCCTGATGGAAATTACATCATGTTAACCACTATCCAAAAGCCTTTTTCGTATGTTGTACCCTTAAACAGATTTCCTTCTAAAACGGTGGTTTATGACAATAACGGGGTAGAGATAAAAGTGGTAAATGAAGTTCCGCTTAATGAAATTATACCAAAAGGCTTCATGGCAGTCAGAAAAGGAAAAAGAGAAATGGCATGGCGAAATGACAAACCAGCTACTCTGTCATATGTTGTAGCTTTAGATGAGGGAGATCCTGCCAATAAAGCAGATTTTAGAGATGAACTATTTTTATGGGAAGCACCATTTACAAAGGATGCCAATACATTAGTAAAAATACCTCAACGATTTAACAATATTACCTGGGGTAACGACAATACAGCAATCGTTTCTGATGAATGGTATGATACTCGAAATACAAAAACATACCTCATAAATCCTTCAAATCCGGATCAACAGCCAAAGGTAATTTCAGACAGGAATTCGCAGGATATCTATTCTGACCCTGGTATTTTTGAAACCAGAAAAAATGCTTATAACAAATATGTATTAGCAATTGAGAATAATACTGCTTATCGAATTGGTGAAGGCTTTACCAAAGACGGGCAATTTCCTTTTATTGATGAGTTTAATCTAAAAACTTTACAAACCAAACGTTTATACACTTCGGCGTATAAAGATAAAAAAGAGGATCTTTTGGAAATTGAAGATTTTAAAACCGGAAAAGTTTTAGTTCAGATCCAATCCAAAAATGACTATCCAAATTATTATTTCAGAAATATCAAAAAACAAAACGCCCTGACTCCAATTACAAGTTTTAAAAACCCGTTTGAAAGCATTAAAGATGTCAGCAAAGAAGTAATTAAATACAAACGTAAAGACGGTGTTGAATTATCAGGCACTTTATACCTGCCGGCAGGATACGACAAAGTCAAAAAAGAAAAATTGCCTTTATTAATCTGGGCTTATCCGGCAGAATACAAAGATAAAAACAGTGCCGGACAGACAAGTCAAAACCCAAATGAATTTACTTTTCCGTACTATGGTTCATTTGTATATTGGGTAACAAAAGGATATGTTGTTCTGGATGATGCTGCCTTTCCAATAATTGGAGAAGGTACGACAGAACCAAATGACAACTTTATTACTCAATTAGTCGATAATGCTGAAGCAGCCATAAATGCCGTTGATGCATTAGGATATATTAACCGCAAGAAAGTTGCTGTTGGCGGACATTCTTATGGCGCTTTTATGACAGCAAATTTATTAACTCATTCTAATCTTTTTGCCTGCGGAATTGCACGAAGTGGTGCGTACAACAGAACTCTGACTCCTTTTGGGTTTCAGACTGAACAGCGTAATTATTGGGAAGTTCCATCTGTTTATAATACGATGTCTCCTTTTATGAATGCAGACAAAATGAAAACACCTATTTTATTGGTACATGGAGAAGCAGATAATAATCCCGGGACTTTCACTTTACAAACCGAACGCTATTTTCAGGCATTAAAAGGATTAGGCGCTCCTGCGAGAATGGTAATTCTGCCAAAAGAAGCGCACAGTTATGTTGCTAAAGAAAATATCCTGCACTTACTTTGGGAACAGGATCAATTCCTGGAAAAATATTTAAAAAACTAATGCTATTTGGTTTTCTATTCACAAAAAAGTCTCTGAGTTTATCAGAGACTTTTTTGTTTGTGTTTTTCAAACTTTAACCTTTCAGCCAGGCATTTCTTAGTTTTTCTTTTGAAATATCTGTAGCTTTAAAAGTTTCGCTTTCCTCGTATGGTAATTTTACAGTTCCTTTAATAGCTTGCACTTTTCCGTCACGTTTTATCTGAACAGTAATTGGATCATTATCTTTCCAGTTTTCACTCTCACCTATTAAGTCATAAATATTATCTAATGAGTATGGTTTAGTATTTATAGATAAAATAACATCTGATGGTTTAAGATTCAAATTAGTAAAAAACGGATTTAACTCAATATCCGGGCGAACACTTATTTCTTTTGTTTTTGGATCTATTCCTATGTACGGAACTTGCCCTTTTAAGAAAACTGATCCTGCTTTTTTCTCAGAAGCTTTGGTTACACCCACTTTTGCCAAATATTGATCATAAGGAATAGGAGTTGTTCCGGCCACATAAGTCTTTAAAAATTCTCCAACCTCCGGATAAGTCAACTTTGTAATTTTATCAAAAAGTTCATTATCATTAAATGGTTTTTCGACTCCGTATTCTTCAGATAACTTGTGCATCAAATCAAGAATTCCTCGCTCTCCGTTGCTTTTTTCCCTGATTATTATATCGATACACATTCCAATCAAGGCCCCTTTTTGATATACATTTAAATATTGGTCTTTATACGGCTGTTCCAACACATTTTTACTCATAACAGTAAAAGACATCGTATCATTTAAACCTTTTGCCTGTTCGATCTTATCGGCAATACGGGTATAAAATTCAGCTTCCTCAATTAAACCCTGATTGATCTGAAAAAGATTGGCAAAATACTCCGTTACACCTTCATACATCCACAAATGTTCAGACATTTTTGGAGCATTATAATCAAAGTACTGAATTTCTTTAGAATGAATAGTTAATGGAGTTACAATATGAAAAAACTCATGAGAAACTACATCTTTCATCGATTCAACCAATTTATCTTTCGGCATCGATTCCGGCAAAACTACAGTTGTAGCAGTTGGATGTTCTAAAGCGCCAAAACCATGTGCATCATCTTTTGCCATACTTGACAAATACAACAAGACTGTATATTTTTTAGTAGCGTTTACTTTTCCTAAAAAGTTTTTCTGTGCTGTCATCATTGTTTTCATCTCCGGCGTAATACTTTCTGCCGTAAATTTTCCTGTAGGCGAATAAACAGCAATCAGAATATCCATTCCGTTAACGTTGAATGTAGTATAATCAGGCTTAGAATACATAATTGGATTCTCAACCAAAACAGCGTAACGGGGAGTTGTAAAAACATCGCTTGTTTTGCTTGCATCTTCATCAGTCATTGAAGTTGCTCCCCAAAGTGTTTCAGGATGTGTTATGGTAACTTTGTAAGGAACATCTAATTTATTCTGAAAATATCCCACAAAACCATGTGTATTAACCATAAAATTGATTCCTGCATTTATATTTGTTCCGGCTGGCGAAAATACATCATCATTACCAAAACCGGTTCCTTTTTCAGTATCAAAAGTATCACCCACTAAATAAGTAATCGTTTTTAATTTTTTTGCATCAGAAATAGACCAGGAATTATCATCAATTCTTTTTACACTTAAAGCATTCCCTTTAGCGTCAAAAGCTTTAAAACCATCTGAATATTTTCCGTAATTATCCGTAGAATAGGTTCCCGGAACAGTTTTAGGAATACTGTAAATTACTTCATCAGTTTTTATCTCTGGTGCAGTAACTGTTACCAAAACTTTATCATCTTTTACATCTGTAAGGTTGATATTGACAGCAACGTTATTTTTCGCAGCACTTGACGTCCCCGTTTTACAGCTCCAAAAGGTAACTGCAAGCGCTAATGTGCAAATTATTTTTTTCATTTATTAAAAGTTTAATTTTTATATAAGTCTTACAAATTGTAAAACTGTTACAGTAAAGATATAAATAAAAAAACTCCTGCAATTCAGGAGTTTTTAGTTAGTCTAATTTATTTTTTATATAGTACTTTCCGTCCAAATCTTCATCAAAATCGTCTATTTTAACTGGTTTGGGTTTTGGTTTATTAGCTATTGCCTTCTTTTTCCACATCTCAAATTTCTCAAGAGGCATTTTCTTTTTCATTATTTCCAGAACTTCTTTTTCTGACAATCCAAATTCTTTTTTTATAATTTCAAATGGATTTCTTTCTTCTAATGCCAACGAAACAAGCTTTTCAGTTTGTTCCCAATTCAACTCTTTGCGGTTACTCTTTTTCATCACGTGAAAATTAATTCAAAATAGAGGTTAATGATTAATAGATTGATTTTAATTTAAGTATCAATATTAATAAAAAAAATAATTAGTTGATCAGATTGAGTATATTTTTTTTATTGATTTCAGCATTTTTTTACGGTATCGGAATTTTACCTGGCATATTTGTAAATTTTATAATTTATCATTTATTCTTAACCTAATATATGCATTTTAAAATCTTATAAAATAAAGCTTCTACATAGAAAGAGAAAAGCAATATCTGATTTCCTCTTTCTATTTTAAAAACTAATATTCAACTATTCATTTTCATGATTTTGTAATACTGTTTTATAAATAAATCCTGCTGCAATTGCACCTAAAAGCGGAGCAAGCCAAAACAGCCAAACCTGAGACAAAGGTTCACCTCCGGCAAAAATAGCCTGAGATAATGATCTGGCAGGATTAACTGAAGTATTTGTAATTGGAATACTGATTAAATGAATTAATGTCAAGGCTAAACCAATTACAATACCGCAAAAACTCGTGTTTGCAAATTTATCAGTAGCACCCAAAATTATTAGCAGGAAAAAAAATGTAAGCACAAACTCAGCAATAAATGCTGATGATATAGAATAGCCCTCTGGCGAAAATGCGCCAAATCCATTAGATGCAAAAGCTCCGGCTTTAGTATTGTCTATTGCATTTCCGGCTTTCCCTGACCAGATAATAAACAATGTTCCTGCTGCAGCGAGAGCACCAATACATTGTGCTATAATATACGGAATCAAATCTTTTGCCGAAAATCTTCCACCTGCCCATAATCCAATTGAAACTGCAGGATTAAAATGTCCCCCTGAAATATGCCCGACAGCATAGGCCATTGTTAATACGGTCAAACCAAATGCTAATGAAACCCCCAGAAAACCAATTCCTAATTCAGGAATTCCGGCTGCAAAAAGTGCACTTCCACAGCCTCCAAAAACAAGCCAGTATGTTCCAAAAAACTCTGCAAATAATTTTTTCATAATAAATGATTTTAATTAATGGTTAGTAATTTAGGTATATTGATATGCCCATAAAATCAACAAAAGCTGTAATGGCATACGCAGCAATAAAATCCATTTTGGTAAACCAAAACCTGCCTTTTTATTTTGATACATGAAAAGATTTGCCGGAAACACAGCAACCAGCAAAGCTATAATTCCCCATGCAGCAAAATGGCTCATGAAAGGAAGAGTGAGAAGAAAGCCTAGAATTATTTCGGCAACTCCACTTATAATATTTAGCAATCCGGGATTTGAAAAGTAAGGAGGAATGATTTTAAGATACATCGCCGGAGATCTGAAATGATTAATTCCGGCAATAATATAAAGAGAAGCCATTAGATATAAATGCCAGGGTAAATACATGATAATCAGATTTTAGCACGAATTTAATAAATTCCAAGGACTTTCACCTTAAAGTATGATTTTTTTTACAAATCAATTGTTTTTCTAAAATTAACATTCATTATAATGATTGCCAAAACAATTAGTAAGATTCCAATCCATTGTAAAAAAATCACTTTTTCATTTAATAAAACAAATGCCATCATTACCGAAACCGGCAGTTCAAGAGCAGAAACAATACTACCTAATCCAATTCCGGTCAAAGGAAAACCGGCATTCATAAGCATCGGAGGAATTATAGTCCCGAAAAGAGAAAGTACAATCCCCCATTTCAAGAAAATTGAAAAATTAAAAGGTGCATTTTGTGTAGCCAGAGCAAATGAAAAAACAATAACAGCACCACCCAAAAGCATATATAAACTTCTTTGTGCCGAAGAAATTTTGACAGCTACACGGTTTGCTGTAAACATGGTTGTAGTAAATGATGCCGCTGCCAGAATGCCCCAGCCAATTCCACGCCAATCTAACGCAATATTATTATTAAGAATATTAGTTGCTAACACAGTTCCAATAAGAACAATAAAAACAGCTATTATCTTTTGAATTGATGGCAGTTTCTTTTCTAAAATCATTTCAAGCAAAACCCCCATCCAGACAGTCTGCATCAATAAAACAATACCTATTGAAACCGGAATATACTTTACAGCTAAATAATAAAACAAACTAGTCATACCCAATGAAGTTCCGGCCAGCATTAAATTAAAAATATTTTTCGTCGTTGCTTTTACTACATTTTTCTTGTGCTTTGCTTTTTGAAAAGCATTAATCAACAAAACACCTAAAATACCTAATATAAATTGAGAAGTAGTAACTTCTGCAGTCGTAAAACCTTCCGCATAAGACATTTTTACAAATGTAGCCAGCATACCATAACTTGTAGCACCTAAACCAACCAGAAAAACTCCTTTCAGTATATTTTTTTGTGACATTTTGCTTTATTTAAAATTGAGCCTGCAAAGATAACACATAGTTTTGGGCTTACTATTTAAAAAACGGAAAAGGCAAAATTTTAACTTCCCAATATATTCGCATTTATTTCTGAAAAATTAAACCTTCAATCAACTTCATTTAAAAAATTTCTTTATTTTGCACCCAAATCTAAAAAACAATGAAAAAATCAATTATTGCATTTATTGCAATTTCCTTATTAGCTGTCTCATGTGATAAAAAAGAACCAACTGACAGTGTACATATTACGGGAAACATAAAAGGATTAAAAGAAGGAAAATTATATATACAAAGATATAATGATACAGCTTTGGTAGCTATTGACAGCATTAAGATTGATGGAAATTCAGCTTTTGAAACCACTATAAAACTTGAATCCCCGGAAATGCTTTATTTATTCCTGGATCGTGGCGTTACCAATTCATTAGATAATAACATCATGTTTTTTGCTGAACCGGGAAACATAAATATCGATGCAAATCTTGATAATTTTATTAATGGCGCCAAGATTACCGGTTCAAAAAACCAAGAGCTATATGAAGAATATCAAAAAGTAAACTCCCGTTTTAAAGACGAAAGTCTTTCATTGATAGAAGCAAAATTTAAAGCATTGAAAAAACAGGATCAAAAAGCAATGGACAGCATTGAGGCAAAAGGTAATTCGAATATTAAACGAAAATATTTATTCGCTACCAACTTTGCAATTAACAACAAAGATCATGAAATAGCACCTTATATAGCCTTGGCAGAAATTTATGATATCAATATTAAATTTCTGGATACTATTCAAAAGTCGATGACTCCTAATGTAGCTAAATCATTATATGGTAAAAAGCTAACCAAGTATGTGAATGACATCAAAAAAGAAGAAAAAAAATAATTTGAATATTTTAAACAAAAAGTCCTGAAAATTTTCAGGACTTTTTGTTTTATACAAGGCAATCAATATCGCATAAGCCATTGAATCTAAAACTTAATTTATTCCAAAAAAAAACCATCACAAAAAGTGATGGTTTTTTGCTGAGCCGGCGGAGGGACTCGAACCCACGACCTGCTGATTACAAATCAGCTGCTCTAGCCAACTGAGCTACGCTGGCAGACTCATTTAAAGCACAATTATTAATGGTTTTATGTCCCAAAAATAAGACTGCCCTTCATTATAACGAAAAAACCATCACAAAGTGATGGTTTCTTTTTGTTGAGCCGGCGGAGGGACTCGAACCCACGACCTGCTGATTACAAATCAGCTGCTCTAGCCAACTGAGCTACGCTGGCGACTCATTACGGGTGCAAATATAAGGCGGTTTTTGGTTTTTCCAAAATATATTTGAACTTTTTATACTTTTTTTTGGCTTACAATTCGTTGATTTTGGCAATTAATTGATTAGCAGTTTGTTCCAGCTCAACATTGATTTGCTTGAAGTGTGCTTTTTTGTTTTCAACATTTTTAGCATTCACTTTTGTGATCAAAGTATCAAAAGCAGCGATTGCCTGATCGATCAAAGCATTCGTTTCAGGTGTAGGATTTCCTGTAGTAGACATTTCAAATAAGTAAATTGCCTCAATAATATCTCCTAATACGAAATTGATGTCTTTCTTTAAATTCTTAACGTTTGCCATTTTATTTTAATTTTAATTTGCGTTTGCAAAAGTACACATAATCTTTATATTAAGCGCTATGAAATGTAAATTTCTAAAATTGAAGCCTTTCCATTTAAAACAAATGCATTTATCTCAGCCGGAATCAAAACAGTATCTCCCTTTTGATATGCTTTTTTAAAACCATCAAATTCAATTTCAAAAACCCCTTCTATACACATATAAACCGTAAAAGACTCTCCTGGTTTAGAAACGGAAACCTTATTTTCCAACGGTATAAAATTGGTTGTAAAATAAAGGCAATCAACCACTACATTTGATGTATTCGTTTTTGTTTCGTATTTCTTTTGTGTATCTACTTTATTATAATTTATCGCGTCAAGCGCTAAATCTACATGTAGTTCTCTTGTATTTCCTTGAGCATCTTTACGATCAAAATCATACAAACGATATGTAATATCTGAAGTTTGTTGAATTTCGGCCACAACCAGCCCTGCTCCGATAGCATGAACCGTTCCTGTCTCTAAAAAGAAAACATCTCCAGGTTTAGCTTTTACGGTATCAAGAATAGAAACCAGGCTTTTATCATTAAGATGCTGCAAATACTCTTCTTTACTGGAATCTTTTTTGAAGCCAACAATAATTCTTGCGTCCGGGTCAGCCTGTGTTACATACCACATTTCGGTTTTGCCGAAGGAATTATGACGTTCTTTGGCTAATTTATCATTTGGATGAACTTGTATAGAAAGATCCTCCCTTGCGTCTAAATATTTAAAAAGCAAAGGAAATTGTTTCCCGAAACGCTTGTAAACTTCGGTTCCCAAAATTTCGTTTGGCATTTCATCAATAAGCTCCATTAGTGATTTGCCTTTTAGCTCTCCATTAGCTACAATACTCACATCTCCTTCTACAGTTGATAACTCCCAGCTTTCTCCGGTAATTTTTGAAACAATTGGCTTGTTAAGAATTGTTTTTAGTTTTTCTCCTCCCCAAATTCTTTCTTTTAAAATTGGTTCGAATTGCAAAGGGTATGATTTTCGTTTCATAGTTTTTTTTGGCTAATATCTTTATTAATACAATATTTATCTAATACTATTTTTTAAACTTATAATACTAATTCTTTAATTGTATGCAACGCTTTCGGAATATGGCTGGCAGCATTCATACTGTCAAAAATTAAAATTACAAGACCATTTCTGTCAATTACATACGTTACTCTTCCGGGAAGGAGTCCGAATAAATTATTTTTAACTCCAAAAAGATGCCTCAATTTCTTATCTTCATCTGATAACAAAATAAATGGCAGCTCATGTTTTTTAGCAAACTTGTGATGGGATTTCACACTATCACTGCTTATCCCAATTACTTCTGCCCCTAAATCTTTAAAATCTTCATATTGATCCCTAAAGCTGCAGGCTTCGGTAGTACAACCCGGTGTATTATCTTTAGGGTAAAAATAAATCACGAGTGGCTTCCGCCCCAAAACACTTTGGCTTTCAAAAATTTCTCCGTGACTATCTTTCGCAGTAAAATTCGGAACTATATCTCCTATTTTTAATGACATTCTTTATTCTCCTTTATAAGTTACAAAATTACGTTCCGTTTCATTCAAAACGATTTCTAAATCAAAACCGGGCTGAATTCTTTTTCTAATTTTATTCCATATCACAACGGCGATGTTTTCAGCTGTTGGATTCAAATCCTGAAATTCAGGAACATCCAGATTCAGGTTTTTGTGATCAAACGGAATTTCCACTTCTGCAAGTATGATATCCGCCAATACTTTTACATCCATTACAAAACCAGTTTCCGGATCAATTTTTCCTGTAACACTTACTGTTAAACCATAATTATGACCATGGAAATTGGGATTATTACATTTTCCAAAAACTAAATCGTTCTTTTCAGATGTCCAGTCTTTCCTGTGTAATCGATGCGCAGCATTAAAATGTGCTTTTCTTGATATGGTTACTCTCATTTAGGCTTTAGTTAGTAGGTTTTTTTTATAGTTTATGGTCCTCTAAATAATGATAAAATTCATCAAAAATTATTTTAAACCAAACAGTGTAAATTTCGGGATGCTTTTCAATATCATCTTTTACATCTTCTATCATCATCCATTTCCAATCCTCTACTTCTTCTAAATTGATGGCAGGACTATCATTATAATATCCAATCATCACGTGATCAAGTTCATGTTCAGTCAAACCATTATCAAAAGGCGCTTTGTATATAAAGTGAAATAGTTCTTTTAATTCGGTTCTAAAACCCATTTCCTCAAACAATCTGCGACTTCCAGCTTCTAGATTCGACTCCCCTTCACGTTGATGACTACAACAAGTATTTGTCCATAGTAAAGGTGAATGGTATTTTTGATGAGCACGTTGCTGTAACATTATTTCATTTTTATTATTTAAAATAAAAACTGAAAAAGCCCGATGTAAAACCGCTTTCTCATGTGCTTCTAATTTTGGCATTAAGCCAATTTGCTCATCTTTTGTATTAACTAATATTACGTTTTCTTCTATCATAAGGCATGTTGATCTAACAAAAATACGAAAAAAGAAATGGCTTGAAAATCTCAGAAAAGATTGTGAAAAGTTTAACTAAGCCCAATTTTATTATACATTATTGATTTTCAGTATTATATTTCGTTATTTGTGCAAAAAAAACCTTTTAGAACCAGCTCTTTAAAACTACAACTATATGTTTTACGTAAATAAACAAAAAGTTAAAACACACTTAAATATATCTGAATTATAATGTATAGATATTTCTGCATGAAATCTCATCGTATCTTTGAGATTCAGATTAATCTCCAAAAACATGAAATCAAAAAATCTCATCAGCCTATTCTTCCTAATGCCTCTTTTTATTTTGCAGGCTTGCGGACAAAACACTAAAAAAGAACCTGAAAATAAAGTTGTGGAAAACAAAATCAACAAACCCGGAAATCCTTATTATTCAAATACAGCTACAACCAAATTAAATGTTAGCGATGCAGAATGGAAAAAAGTGTTACCCGAAGATGTTTATGCTGTCATGAGAGAAGCAGACACAGAAAGGCCTTTTACAGGAAAATATTGGAGCACAGATGAGAAAGGAACTTATTATTGCGCCTCATGCGGAAATAAACTTTTTAGATCAACAACAAAATTTGCGAGCAGCTGTGGATGGCCAAGTTTTTTCGAACAAGACAATAAAAAAAGTATTGTTTATAAAAACGACAACTCTCTTGGAATGGAAAGAATCGAAGCTCTCTGCGGAAGATGCAATGGCCATTTAGGCCATTTATTTGATGATGGCCCGGAACCTACAGGAAAACGATATTGCATGAACTCGATTGCTCTTGACTTCATTCCTGATTCTAAAAAATAAATATTTTATATATGAAAAACATAATTTCATATTTACTGATAGCATTCACGATTAATGGATTTGCACAGGAAAACAAAACAAAAAGTACTTCTAATCTGGAAAACATTACTCTTGGTGGAGGATGTTACTGGTGCGTTGAAGCTGTTTATGAAAATTTAGAAGGAGTAAAATCTGTAGTTTCAGGTTTTTCAGGAGGAAAAACTGCGAATCCTACTTACGAAGACGTTTGCACAGGAATAACCGGTCATGCCGAGGTAGTACAGATTACGTATGATAAAAATATTACCGACATTAATGAAATCTTCAAAGTCTTCTTTACGGTTCATGACCCAACAACATTAAACAGACAAGGTGCAGATATAGGTACTCAATACCGATCTGTAATTTTTTATAAAAATGAGGAACAAAAAAAAGCAGCTCAACATATTATTAATGAACTTAATAAAGCAAAAGTTTACGATAGCCCTATTGTTACAAAAATCGAGCCTCTTACAAAATTTTACAAAGCCGAAAACTATCATCAGAATTATTACGAAAACAACACAAACCAGCCGTATTGCAAAATGGTAATTCAGCCAAAAATAGAAAAATTTGAAAAAATTTTTAAATCCAAACTAAAGAAGAAGCCTTAAAATAAAGGTCATATATTTTCAAATTATAAACAAAAAAGTCTGTATCAAATACGACGCAGACTTTTTTGTTTATATTAAAAAATCAGATTCTTAGTGAGTAACATCTAAAGAATAAAACTTCACATTTGCATAAGCTCCGGTTTCATCACCCTGAAGATTACATCCTACAGTAAAATAATTATCAAATGAATTCCATAACTTATAATCACCTCCGGAATACACCTTTTTTTCACCATTTACACTAACTTCCATCTTTCCATCACTAATTTCAATTTGAAATGTAAATTTATCAAAACCAACTTTATTTTTAAATATATAACCATCATCGTCAATCCAGGAATCTTCTTTTAAGATGTCAACTCCTGTAATAGAGGGATCAGCAAGTCTTTTTGATCTTAATTTCACATATCCATTATCCCAAAAAACTTTTAAGATTGACGGAGCAGATTTATCTTTTGCACCAATTTGATTAACCTGATCTTCTTTTAATCTACCACCTATTTGGGCAAATATAACACGTGGGTGCTGATCGTTCTTTTTATAAATCTCCCCCATTTTAAGCGACGCTTTTAATTTAGCCCCTTGTTTAAAAGACCAGCTTGCATCTCCTCCAAATGAATTTTGTTCTTTTAAATCTGTTTTATTAAAAGATCGTTTAGATTTTATTGAAGGATAAACATAAAAAACCAAAGATCTGTCAGTCAAGTCATTGAACATGAATTTTTGGATTTCCACATTTTCAGCATAATCCAAAATTTTTGGCGCTTTATATGTAGTAACTGAACCTTCCGGAATTGTCAGTTTCCATAAAGTCAAATCTATTTTTGGTGCTTTTTGAGCATGAATTAGAAAAGTAGTACTTGTTAATAGTAATAAAAGGTAAGTTCTAATTTTTTTCATTTTTTTTGCTGTTTTTGGATTAAAATAATGTTTGATTTTAAGAGAATATGCAGAAAAAAAAATTAATATCAAGTTCAAAATATTTTTTTTCCAGAAAATATTTTTTTGCACATTTTGCTTTGTAATCGATTGCATAAAATTATATATTTTTTTTAATTTCCTTATATTTTTTTAATATTTTTTTTTATTCCTTAAAAAAAACAGTTTAAAAATGATAATTCATGATTAAAAATCAAAAATAAACAAACATCATTAAGAAATAACAAAAAGAAAGAGCAAATCATTGAATAATTTAAAATAGAAAACTATGGTTTTTTAAAATGAAAAATCTATAATTAACTAAAATAAAAACAATTACAAAGTAATTACATACAAAAAAAATATGTTATTATGAATTTTTTACTCTTATAAAAGAAAAAAATTAAAAACAGAATGTAACAAATGTTTATTTGTTTTTATATACAAGTGTAAAATTGACATTTATTACATAAAAAAACATCAGATAAATTGATTAATATAATTTATCTATTTTTATTTTAATAATATCTGATAATTCTAAAATCCTTTCTGAATCACTTTTATTTACTACAAAAAATAAATAATTATCCCCGCATGTATCGTAAGTCATTAATTCAAAATCTAATTTTCCTAAAGCAGATTGAATATATGGGAATAATTCATGACTATACGTTTCTTCCGGGTATTCAAAATTTAAATCCTCACCAATCATTTCAGAAATAAAATATTCAGCATCTTCGGGATCAAATTTCCAGTCGCTGTTCCATGCATTTATACTTTCAAAAAAATCGAAATGACCTTCAACTTGTGCATGATACTCTTTTGTTTCTTTTTGAAAATCTTTAAACAGCTTTTTAGAATGTTTCGTCAGTAGTTTTTGATCTGCATTCCCTCTTGAAACAAGTTTTATAAACTCTTCAAAAGTTTCTGCTGTAACTTCTTCTGCTTGTAGTAAATTCTCTGAAGAAGTCAGCTCAATATCTTTCGGAATTTCAATATTCATATATTGACAGATCCCCTGCAAAACAGTTTTGAAATCTTTTATGCCAATTTCCTGCGTTTCATTTTTTGGATTATTAAAATTCAGATATTCTGAGTCCAACAAACCTTTAGTGTAATCTATAAAATGACCACTTGAATATAAAATCTTAAAATCGTTTGTTTCTGTACTGTTTGTACAGCAAAAAAAGATGATAAAGTTATTCAGAATACGTTTAAAATGTGTTTTCATTTGCGTACTTGGTACTGAATAAAACTGAATATGAATAAAATCATATTCAAGACCTTCTTGTATATTTTCTTCAGAAACACCACCGATATCAATCTTTTTATAAAGTTCATTTAAAACTTCATAAGCGTTATTGAAACCCGCTTTTTTAATTTCTGTATGCCCTTCCTCATGATCAAATGAACCTGGGAAATAGAATAAATTAACCGATATTGTTTCCTGAATCCCTTTTATTTTGAATTCAAGACTTCCATTTTGATTATATAAGTATGAATAAATTGGCTCAATAACATCAAAAGAAATTATTGATTTTGGTTCATTGTTTCTATTAAATAAATTTGATAAAAAGTTTTTCATAGCAGTTAATTATTATTCACATGTTGTATCTCTAAAGTAATAAGAAATACAGACATTAAATATTTTCTGCTCTAAAATTATTTTAAAGTTTCCGCAATCATCAAAGCACATTTTTCGCCATCAATTGCCGCAGAAATAATTCCACCCGCATAACCCGCACCTTCTCCACACGGATATAAACCTTTTATTTGCAAATGTTCGTAAGTAATTGGATCTCTTGGAATGCGAACCGGTGATGAAGTTCTGCTTTCCGGTGCATGCAAAATTGCTTCGTTGGTCAAATAACCCCTCATGGATTTCCCGAACTCTTTAAATCCTTCACGCAAAATTTGCGATAAAAATCCTGGAAAAACCTGCCCCATTTCCACCGAAGTGGTTCCGGGAACATAAGATGTTTTTGGTATATCTGCTGACACTTTATTCTGAGTAAAATCAATCATCCGCTGTGCCGGAACTTTTTGTGTTCTTCCTGCTAAATGCCATGCTTTTTGTTCAATACTTTTTTGAAATTCCATTCCGGCCAAGGCGCCAAACTTTGCAAAAGGTTTAAAATCTTCTAATTTCAATTCAATTACAATTCCGGAATTTGCTGTTGCCTGATCGCGTTTAGAAGGTGACCAGCCGTTTGTAACAACCTCTCCCGGACTTGTGGCACAAGGAGCAATTACACCTCCCGGACACATACAAAATGAATACATTCCGCGTCCGTTAACTTGTTTTACAATAGAATATGGCGCCGGGGGTAAATGTTCACCACGATAATCACAACTATATTGAATACTGTCAATTAATTGCTGAGAATGCTCTGCGCGTACACCCAATGCAAAAGGTTTTGCTTCAATGAAAATTTTCTTTTTATCTAATAACTCAAAAATATCACGAGCAGAATGACCTGTTGCCAAGATCAATTTATTAGCAAGAATTGTATCTCCATTTTGAGTTACAATTCCTTCAACCTCATTGTTTTTTAATAAAATATCCGTCACACGGGTATCAAACAAAACCTGACCACCAAATTCGATGATTTTATTACGAATGTCTTCGATTATTTTTGGCAATTTATTGGTCCCAATATGAGGATGCGCTTCTACCAGAATATCTTCTGATGCTCCAAAAGCTACTAAAAGTTCTAAGATCCTGGTAACATCACCACGCTTTTTAGAACGAGTATATAATTTTCCATCGGAATAGGTTCCTGCTCCGCCTTCTCCAAAACAATAATTAGAATCTTCATTTACTATATGTTCGCGATTTATTGCTTTTAAGTCACGGCGGCGTCCGCGCACGTCTTTTCCTCGTTCAATTACAATTGGCTTTAGACCCAATTCAACTAATTGCAAAGCTGCAAAAAGCCCTGCCGGACCAGCACCAACAACAATTACTTCCTGTGCTTTTGAGACGTCTTTATATACAGGAAGTTCAATTTTAGATTCCTGAAATGGCTCTCCCTTTAAATAAATAAATACTTTTAAATTGATCTTTATGGCTTTTTGCCGCGCATCAATTGAACGCTTCAGAATCGAAACATGTTGAATTTCCTGAGGAGATACTTTTATTTGTTTGGACAAATAGTCTTTTAGCAATAATTCATTTGCTGCTATTTCGGGAGTTACCTGAAGTAAAAGTTCTCTTGGCATTGTATTTTATTTATTCGATTAGCTTTTCTATTTATGAAAAGAACATGCAAAAATAACATTTTGAACTGAGACTTTGTACCTTTGTGTCTTTGAAACTTTACACGTATAATAATGTCCAGAAAAATAAAACTAATTTGGGATTTTCGTGGTCCGGCTTCTGCAAAAACAGCGAAACATCATGAAATTCATTTAAAAGAATATATCGCAATCGAAAAACTTCCTTTAAATATAACGGGGTTTGAAATTATAAACGAAATGCTGGCAATTGCTTTTATGGTTGTTACTGATGAAAACATGATTCAGGTAAGAGATGCTTTGAAACCACATCGAGGGGAAATATATGTCGAAAGTTAAAAAGTCTTAAAGTCGAAAGTGCAACACACCGACTTTAAGACTTTGGACTTTATAACTTTAAGACTAATTAGCTACTTCACTGATAAATTTAATACGCATCAATCGTAATTCATCAATATCATAATCTCCATCAAATTCCTTTAGTGCGTCTTCGATTTTATCGGATTCTGACTCCATGAAATAATCGTGAATTTCTTCCTGCTGATCATCATCAAGCATATCATCAACCCAATATTTGATATTTAACTTGGTTCCTGCATACACAATCATTTCCATTTCTTTAATCAGGGCATCCATGGAAAGTCCTTTGGCAGAAGCAATGTCACTTAATGGTAATTTCCTGTCTATGTTCTGAATAATATACAATTTATTAGCAGAATTAACTCCGGTTGATTTTACCACTAAATCATCGGGGCGAATAATATCATTGTCCTCTACATATCGACTAATTAAAGTAACAAAATCGTTACCATATTTCTTGGCTTTTCCTTCCCCAACTCCATGAATATTATACAATTCTGTTAAAGTAATCGGGTATTTTAAAGCCATATCTTCAAGAGAAGGATCCTGAAAAACTACAAAAGGAGGAACTCCAAGTTTTTTGGCTACTTTTTTACGCAATTCACGTAACATCCCCATCAAAACTTCATCTGCAGTTCCAGATGATTTTCCGGCAGTGACAATAGCTTCATCTTCAGATTCATTGTATTCATGATCTTCAGACATCATAAAAGAAACTGGTTTTTCAATAAAATCTAATCCGTTTTTGGTGATTTTAACTACTCCATAAGTTTCTATATCTTTAGATAAATATCCGGCTACGAGAACTTGTCGAAGCAGTGCCATCCAATATTTTTCGTCGTGGTCAGATCCTGAACCAAAAAACGACTGCGTATCTGTTTTATGTGCCTTAATAACCGCATTTATACGGCCAATTAAAGTAAATACAATTTCCTTTGATTTGTAAATATGCTTGGTATCGCGAACAATTTCCAACAACTTAACCACCTGATCTTTGGCCTCAATTTTATTTTTAGGATTCCGTACATTATCATCCATATCGGCTCCATCCCCATCATCCGGAAATTCTTCACCAAAATAATGCAGTAAAAACTTTCTTCTTGACATTGAGGTTTCGGCGTAGGCTACAACTTCCTGCAACAAAGCAAAACCAATCTCCTGTTCTGCAACTGGTTTCCCAGACATGAATTTTTCTAACTTTTCTACATCCTTATAAGAGTAGTAAGCCAAACAATGTCCTTCTCCTCCATCACGTCCGGCACGACCTGTTTCCTGATAATAACTTTCGAGAGATTTTGGGATATCGTGATGAATTACAAAACGAACATCCGGTTTATCGATTCCCATTCCAAATGCGATTGTTGCAACCACCACATCTACATCTTCCATCAAAAACATATCCTGATGTTTGGCACGGGTTTTTGCATCCAAACCTGCATGATACGGAACAGCACTGATTCCGTTGACTTGTAAAACCTCGGCAATAGACTCTACTTTTTTACGGCTTAAGCAGTAAATAATTCCTGATTTCCCTTTATGCTGTTTAATAAATCGAATAATATCCGACTCAATATTTTTAGTTTTAGTACGTACTTCGTAATATAAATTTGGCCTGTTAAAAGATGCTTTAAAAGTACTCGCATCAGACATATCAAGGTTTTTCAGAATATCTTCCTGAACTTTTGGAGTTGCAGTAGCAGTAAGCCCTATAATAGGAACCTGCCCTAATTGTTTGATGATATTTTTAAGATTTCGATATTCAGGTCTGAAATCATGACCCCATTCTGAAATACAATGCGCTTCATCAATTGCTACAAATGAAATAGGTACACTTTGTAAAAAAGCCACATATTCTTCTTTTGTTAAAGATTCCGGAGCAACATATAAAAGTTTAGTTAAACCAGATGTAATATCTTTTTTGACCTGAGCAATTTCTGTTTTTGTGAGAGATGAATTAAGTACGTGTGCAATTCCATTTTCAGAAGAAAGACTTCGAATAGCATCAACCTGATTTTTCATTAAAGCAATTAGAGGAGAAACAACGATAGCTGTCCCATCCTGAATTAAAGCAGGCAGTTGATAACAAAGAGATTTACCACCCCCGGTTGGCATAATGACAAAAGTATTTTTTCTATTTAAAATACTTGTAATAACTTGTTCCTGCAAACCCTTAAATTGGCTAAAGCCGAAATACTTCTTTAATTCTTTATGTATTTCAATTTCGTTTGAATTCATTCTTTATATTAATGGTATTTTGTATAAATTTGCATCATAAAGATACGAATTTCTTTCACATTCACAAATTTTAACTTTCCTGTTTTGATTACAAAAGAAAATATTTTAGCTATCGCAAAAAAAACAATACTCTCTGAAAGTGAGGCAATTACAAAACTAATTGATTTTCTTGATGAAAATTTTTACGAAGCAACACAACGCATCTATCAAACAAAAGGCAGATTAATTGTTACAGGAATCGGAAAAAGCGCCATTATTGCGCAAAAAATGGTTGCCACATTCAATTCGACCGGAACCCCTTCTATGTTCCTTCATGCTTCTGAAGCGATCCATGGAGATTTAGGAATGATACAAAATGACGACATTATCATTTGTATTTCAAAAAGCGGAAATAGCCCTGAAATTAAGGCTTTAGTTCCATTATTAAAGCGTTTTGGAAATATTTTGATTGGAATGACAGGAAATATAACTTCATTTTTAGCAAAAGGTTCTGATTATGTTTTAAACACTACTGTTGATATGGAAGCGTGCCCCATAAATCTTGCTCCTACAAACAGTACAACTGCACAACTTGTCATGGGTGATGCACTTGCAGTCTGTCTTATGGAAATGCGTGATTTTAAACCCGAAGATTTTGCCGTTTATCACCCAGGGGGCGCTTTAGGAAAAAAATTATTACTGCGTGTAAAAGATATGATTGAGAATTCCTTAAAACCTATGGTTTCACCTGACACATCTGTTAAGAAGGTAATTTTTGAAATCTCCGAAAAAAGACTTGGTGTGACTGCCGTTATCGAAAATGATAAAATAATAGGAATTATAACAGATGGAGACATTAGAAGAATGCTGAACGACAGAGATTCGATTGCAGATTTAACCGCCAAAGATATTATGAGTAAAAATCCAAAATTAGTTTCTTCAAATACCATGGCTGTAGATGCCCTGAATATTTTGGAAGATTTTTCGATAACACAATTGATTGTTTCTGACGATGGCCAATACAAAGGAGTATTGCATTTACATGACATTTTAAAAGAAGGAATTGTATAATGGCAAAGAAAAACCTTAACGAAATGTCTTTTTTAGATCATCTTGAAGAATTAAGATGGTTATTGGTAAGAAGTACAATTGCCATACTTGTAATGGCTTTTTTCACCTATTTTATTAGCGATTATCTGTTCGATGTCATATTATTAGGGCCTACAAGACCTTCATTTTTTACCTATCAATGGTTTTGCGACTTATCACATCAATTAGGATTTGCTGACAGCATTTGTATTACTGAAATGAATTTTATAATTCAAAATACTGAAATGGAAGGTCAGGTTAACATATTTGTATGGATGTGTATTTTATGCGGATTTATTCTGGGCTTCCCTTATATATTATGGGAGATATGGAAGTTCATCAGTCCTGCTTTATATGAGAAAGAAAGAAAAAATGCAAAGTTGTTTATTTTCGCCTCTTCATTACTTTTTTTCTTAGGTGTTATATTTGGTTATTATGTGGTAATTCCAATGTCAGTAAATTTCGTTGCAACGTTTTCGGTGAGTGATGTTGTCCAGAACCAATTTACCTTATCCTCTTACATGGGAATGGTAAAAACAAGTATTCTTGCCAGTGGATTATTTTTTGAGTTACCAATCATTATTTACTTTTTAACCAAATTAGGCTTGGTAACACCTGATTTTTTAAGAAAATACTGGAAATATGCTGTAGTTATCATTCTTATTGTAGCTGCAATCGTTACTCCCCCAGATGTTGTAAGTCAAACAATTGTGGCGATACCAATGTTAATTATATACGAAATTAGTATCCTTATATCAAGAATTGTTTATAAAAACAAAAACAAAGAAAATGTCTGATATTATTCAAGAATTTAACGACTATCGTTCTAAAATGAACGAAAAATTACTCGCTGATAACAATAAAATTGTAAAGCGAATTTTTAATCTTGACACTAATGCCTATGCACCAGGAGCTTTGGATGTAAAAACAAAAGAACTTTTAGGTTTAGTGGCTTCTGCTGTTTTACGATGTGACGACTGTGTAAAATATCATTTAGAAACAAGTCATAAAGAAGGCGTTACCAAAGAAGAAATGATGGAAGCAATGGGAATCGCAACTTTGGTTGGAGGAACAATTGTGATTCCGCATTTAAGAAGAGCTTATGAATTTTGGGAAGCTCTGGAAGAGTCAGGAAATTAGATAATTTGACAATTAGTCAATTAGATAATTTAACACGATATGTTAATTCATTTATTTGATTAATTAATTTTTATTTATTTTGCCGATCTGGGATTGAAATTATCTCATTTTCAAATTACCTAATTATCTAATTGAACAAATGAAATTAAGAGCCGATAATTTAATCAAAACCTATAAAGGGCGTAGTGTTGTAAAAGGAATTTCTGTTGAAGTAAATCAGGGAGAAATCGTTGGGCTTTTGGGGCCAAATGGTGCCGGGAAAACGACCTCTTTTTACATGATTGTGGGATTAGTAAAGCCAAATCAGGGAAACATTTATCTGGATGATTTGAATATTACCGATTATCCAATGTACAAACGTGCACAACAAGGAATTGGTTATTTAGCACAGGAGGCTTCCGTTTTTAGAAAACTAAGCATTGAAGATAACATCTTAAGCGTTTTACAATTGACTAAACTTTCAAAGGAAGCACAGATTGCAAAAATGGAAAGTTTAATTGAAGAATTCAGTTTAGAACATATTCGTACCAATCGTGGTGATTTACTTTCGGGAGGTGAACGACGCCGTACCGAAATTGCTCGCGCCTTGGCTACAGATCCAAAATTCATTTTATTAGACGAACCTTTTGCAGGAGTTGACCCGGTTGCGGTTGAAGATATTCAGAGAATTGTAGCTCAGTTAAAAAACAAGAACATTGGAATCTTAATTACCGATCACAACGTTCAGGAAACTTTAGCTATCACAGACAAAACCTATTTAATGTTTGAAGGCGGAATCTTAAAAGCGGGAATTCCTGAAGAATTAGTTGAAGACGAAATGGTTCGCCGTGTTTACCTTGGGCAAAATTTTGAGCTACGTAAGAAGAAATTAGAATTTTAAAAAATAATTTAAAGTAAAATAGTAATGGGAAGAATTAAAATAAATATTTTAATTCTTCCCATTTTTTCTTTTCACTACTCTTTACAAAAAAAACTAATCGACTGTGATGAACTGCAATTGTTGTAAATCACCATTATAAATGTTTATATCGACAGTACGATCAATTCCTGGTACAGTTGCTTTTTCTGTAAACTGCCAAAACAACCAGTCATCTTCAATTTTTTCTCTGTAGAAATTATAATTGGCTATCCAAAATAAATATTCTCCAAATTCATCTTTTAGAAAATCTGAATAATAACGTTCCCCTGTATAAATGATTGGGCGTACTTTGTAATGATCTTCTACTTTTAAAAGCCAGCGTTTCAATCCTTTTTTCAAACTATCCAAAGATTGATTTTTTGGCAATTTTTCTATATCCAAAACCGGAGGCAAATCACCTTTTTCAAGTTTAACCGTTTTAATAAAAAGATCGGCCTGTTCAATAGAATTTTCGTTTGGCCTGTAATAGTGATAAGCTCCACGGATCATTTTATTTTTTTTGGCACCAATCCAATTTCGTTTAAACTGAAAATCTTTTCTGTCTCTTCCTATAGTTGCCCTTATAAATACATAATCAAGCGGATATTTTTGTTCTAAAGTATCTACATAAGACCACCTAATTTCGCCCTGATATTCAGACACATCCAATCCTATTGATTTTCCTTGATGTTTTGCCAGTACCTGAAAATTACGAATATCTGACAATCGCTTATCTTCAATTTCTTTTTCGGACAACTTATTGGTTTTAAAACCTAAATAATACGCTAATCCCCGACGGTAATGATAAACTGCAAAAACAAACAATAATGCAAATAAGGATAAAAAAACAAAACGCAGCATCTTACCAAAGAATGATCTCCCTGATTTTTTGGACGTGGTTTTGCGATAAGTCGTTTTTCTTGCCATTGATAAACTACTTTTTCAAAAACGTATTATTTACAACCGATAATAGCACATAGAAAATAATAATTAAAGGGATAGCAATATAATGAAGCACTAAAACCAATACGATTGAAACTAATAAAAACACTATTTGCAGAGCATTATCACTAAAATTAAACTTCTTAATCTTTAATGAGAATAATGGAACTTCGGCATTCAGGATATAAGCACTACACAAAACAATACCCAATAAAACCCAGTGATTTGTTAAAATTTCGAATACTATTAAGGAATCTGAATGTTCAATTACTAAAGGCAAACTCAAAATAAAAAGAGCGTTTGCGGGTGTTGGTAATCCTATAAACGAATCTGTTTGGCGGGTGTCGATATTAAAATTTGCTAACCTATAGCATGAACCTAAAGTCACAATAAACCCTAAAAAAGGAATAAAAACAGATGCAATCACGTCATGCGGATGAGCGCTTTTTACAAATAAACTATACATTACATATCCCGGCACTACTCCACTGGTTACCATATCTGCCAAAGAGTCCAACTGCAAACCAAGCGGGCTTGAAACTTTAAATAATCTGGCAAAAAAACCATCAAAAAAATCAAAAAATATTCCTAAACAAACCATGTAAAAAGCCATTTCATAATTTTGTTCAGAAACAAAAACAATGGCAATACAGCCACAAAAAAGATTGATTAGTGTAATTAAATTAGGAATGTGTTTTTTAATATTCATTTTTTATAAATTTGATAAACATAGAGAACAAATTTAGCATAATAACTCAATGTTATATGCGTTTTTAATAGAGTTTTTTATTCTGACACCTGACTTTTACATTATTTATCAAAAGGAAGAAATTAGCTCAGTAAAAAATTATATTTTTGGTAAAAATTTAAACAAGCCTAGGTTTGAAAAAACAAATACGTTGAAAAAAATCTTAGTATTTTTATTGTTTTGGAATTGTGCTT
The DNA here is from genome assembly GCA_963513545.1 of uncultured Flavobacterium sp. Taxonomy (GTDB): domain Bacteria; phylum Bacteroidota; class Bacteroidia; order Flavobacteriales; family Flavobacteriaceae; genus Flavobacterium. The sequence continues at coordinate 73,279 of CAUPQW010000008.1, read as the reverse complement.
CCAATTATGCACAGACTGTTCGAAAATATTCGAATGAGTTTATGAATATTGGAGTTGATGCAGCAGCTTTGGCAATGTCAAGCGCTGTTGTTGCTTCGACAAATGATGTTAATTCTGTTTATTGGAATCCGGCAGGTTTGACAAATCTTGAGGATCACCAAATTTCCTTAATGCATGCCAATTATTTTGCAAATATTGCTCAGTACGATTATATTGGATATGCAATTCCAATTGATGACAGAAGTGCCTGGGGAATCTCAATGATTCGTTTTGGGGTAGATGACATTTTAGATACAACAGAATTAATAGATAATCAGGGCAATATTGATTACAACCGTATCAGTTTATTCTCGACAGCTGATTATGGTTTTACATTTTCGTATGCCCGAAAACTGCCAATTGAAGGATTTCAGTACGGTGTAAATGCCAAAGTCATTCGCCGTGTAATTGGTAAATTTGCTAATTCCTGGGGATTTGGATTTGATTTTGGTCTACAGTTTGAAAGAAACGACTGGAAATTTGGATTGATGTTACGGGATATTACAACTACTTACAATGTTTGGAATATTGATGAAGAAGAATATAAGAAAATCTCAGATGCTATTCCCGGAGAAAATCAGGAATTACCAGAAAGTACTGAGATTACATTGCCAAAAGCACAATTAGGAATTTCTAAAAAGTTTGAATTTCATAATGATACGAGTCTTTTGGTTGCAACAAACTTAAATATGCGTTTTGAACAGACTAAAGATATTATTTCATCCAATATTGTAAGCATTGATCCTGCACTTGGACTTGAATTTGGTTATACTGAGCTTGTTTTTTTAAGAGGAGGAGTAGGAAACTTTCAAAACGTGACGCAATTAGACAATACAGAGAAATTAAATTTTCAGCCTAATATCGGGCTTGGCTTTAAATATAAAGGAATCCAGGTGGATTATGCATTGACTGATTTAGGGAATCAAAGTACTGCTTTATACTCTAATATTTTCTCGCTCAAAGTAGACTTAGGAATCTTTAGATAAGGATTTATTAAAAAAAAACAAAAATGAGAAATTTTACATTTAAAAAAATAATATTTCTTTTACTAATATTCAATTTTAGTTTTGGGCAAAATTTACCATTATCAAAAGAAGCATTTGTGAGTGTATTAACATGCGGCCTTGGTAACGAATCCTACTCCTTTTTCGGTCATACAGCTATACGCATTGCTGACCCTGCAAACAATATAGACGTTGTATATAATTATGGTGCTTTCGACTTTAGTACTCCTAACTTTGTGGCCAAATTTGCAAAAGGTGATTTACAATATTTCGTAATTTCACATTCTTATGCTGATTTTATAAATGAATATAATTACGAAAAAAGGAGTGTCTTTGAACAAGAATTGCTTATCTCACAAGAGGCAAAACAAAAACTTTTTGACAATTTAAATACTACTCTACTTTCTGAGGATCGTTATTACACCTATAAATTTATTGATAAAAACTGTACTTCTATGGTGGTTGATATCATTAATAAAACATTAAAAAAAGACGTAATTACCAAAAAGGAGAATACGGATAAAACATACAGAAGTGTTTTATTTCCTTATTTTGACGGTCATTTTTATGAAAAATTAGGAACGAGCATCATTTTCGGGACAAAAGTAGATCAATTAAGCACTAAAATATTTCTGCCTTTTGAGTTAAAAAACAGTTTAGAAAAAACAACTTTTCAAAATCATGCTTTTGTAAGGAAAAGCAAAACATTATTAGATTTTAAAAAAGAAACACCGGCTTCGTGGTGGAATAACGTTTACAGTTATATTATTTTACTTGGTTTTATTGTCCTTATAAACAAAAAATTTATCGATAAAATTTATTTATTTATTTTGTCTGTAATGGGAATCTTTTTTTTCTCAGTTGGTTTTTATTCCTTTCACCAAGAACTGGCAATGAATTATAACATCTTGTTATTTAGCCCATTTTTATTGATTTTGATTATTTTATCAGCATTTAAAAATAAAAAATGGACCTATAAATTCGCTGTGCTGCATTTGGTTTTATTGCTTATTTATACACTCTTTATAATTAACAAAGCGCACTTTTTTATTGTTTTACCAATGATCTTTACTAGCGGGATAGTTTTGGTAAGAGTTGCCATCAGAAATAAAAAAAGAATTCCAATAATCATTTAAAATTACTACTGGCCTCTATAGAATAAAACTGTTGTAATGGTTCTAAAAGTAATACTCAGATCGAGGAATATGCTTCGATGTTTTATATAATACAAATCATATTGCAGTTTTATAAGGCTTTCCTCTATAGATTCACCGTATGAATAATTAACCTGTGCCCAGCCTGTAAGCCCTGGCCTTATAACGTGTCTGGTTTCATAAAACGGCATTATATCTGCAATTTCTTTTACAAAAAATGGCCTTTCGGGTCTTGGCCCAATTACAGCCATATCTCTTTTCAAAACATTTATAAACTGAGGTAATTCGTCAATTCTTGTTTTACGCATGAATTTTCCAAACGGTGTGATTCTTTTATCATTTGATGTTGCAAAAACAGCTCCATTAGTTTCGGAATTTTCAGTCATTGTCCTAAACTTATAGATTTGAAATATTTTCCCGTATTTACCTACTCTTTCCTGTGTATAAAACAAAGACCCTTTATTCCAAAATATATTGGCTGCAAAAATAAATGGAATAAAAACAGCGCAAAAACACAAACCCATTAAAGAAAAAATGATTTCAAGAATACTTATCAATAATAGATATAGCTTATTATTATTACTCCGACTAAAGGGGAAAAAACGATAAAAATCCCGAGAGATATATTGTACCGGAATTCGTTGCGTTTTACTTTCATAAACCTGAGTATATTCTCTAATAATATTTCCTGATTCAAGTAAATGAAGCAATTTTTGGTATAAATCGGAAGTAATTCCTTCTGTCTTTTGAGAAGCGATAACAATTTCAGAGATATTATTTTTACTTACAAAACTTAACAAATCATTCTTTTCAATTTCTTTAATGTAATTTAAAGAAAAATCCTGTTCGGCAGAATAATCAGCATTTACAAAACCAATAATCTTATAATGAGGATCAACGTTTTCCAGACCCAAAACAAGTTCGTCTGCCTGATGTTTATTACAAATTAAAATTACGTTTTGCGAAAATCGTTGCGTTGCCAAAAAGTAGACATAAAAAAATCGCCAAAGCAATAAGGCACTCAAAACAGTAAAATAAAAAACTAGTATTGTTGATCTGTGTTTAGGCAATTCAGGCGATAAAACAGGAGTAAACAAATAAAGCAAAACTGTGGCTGTGCTTGTTAAAACTACACTTTGAAGTATCTGAAACTGATTGCTTGCAACTTGTAGATTATACATCTCGAAAATTGATCCAAAAATATATACATATCCTATCAATAACCACAATCCCTGAAAATTGACGGTTTTAAATTCAAAATAATTATGATTAAAAAACGTCCCCGTCAAAAATAGCATCCCTAAAATAAACAGAGCATCAAAAAGACGAAGCAATATTTTACGTTCAGATATTTCGAAATGCATCTTGTTTTTAAAAAGCATAAAATTTTCAGGTTAATTTATGATTGACAAATGTATTATAAATATTGAAATCTAATTCAGGCTATTAATGTCTTTTTCCTGATTCCTGATCTGAACAGAAAGAAGAGACAGGGCATAAACAAAAGCAGGAGCAGCTGTTCGCATAGCTGCATGGTTGATCGTCAAAAGCCAAAAAAAATAAAAAGATAAAAAATACAAATGCTGCCTATTTTTAATATACAAAATAAATGGAGTTATGAAAAGTATTAAGAGTCCGAAAAGCCCAAAAATACCATGTTCACTCAACATACGTGTTATTTCATTGTGTGAGGCAACATTTACGCCCAATTTGTCTTTTCTTACTTGTTTTCCCATTCCTGCACCTACTCCTAAAATAGGGTTATCCATAAACGTTTTAAATTCAATATCCATTATAGCTTCCCTGCCTCCCAAACGATCTTTTTTGCTTCTTCCGGCAGCATCCTGATTTGAATATCTTTTTTCGATTAAACCGGAAGTCTGAGCTGATGTATAAGACCAGACAGCAATTCCCATTAAGCCTGTAAGCAAAAATATATAAATAAACTTCTGTCTAATTTGGGCTCTCGAATAAAAGTACAGTATGCTCAGTAAAACCAAAATCATTACTACTCCAGTAATGACTCCTCCTCTCGAAAAAGTAACAATTGCCCTGTAACTTATAAGTAAAACAATCAAACCATTAATTACAAGTAATATTTTTGACTTTGAAAATAAAAGCAATTGTGTAAAAAAGATAAACATGCCTAAACCTAGAACTGTTGAAACCTGATTAGGTCCAAATCCGCCTGAAGTTTCAAAATTAGATTGTGTGCTTTTAATTACATCCTGTACACTCGGATTATATAAAAACAGATAGATTGCTGTAGTAAAAATTGGCAACCCCATTGCAACAACCATATATTGTAGGTCCAAAAACCTAACATTACGCCTAAAAGTATAAATCGCTGAAACACCTAAACATATCGGCCCTGATAGATTAAAAACCAAATATTTCTTTACATCTACCCCATAATCATCTGTTGAAGCTGTGACTAAAATACTGGGAACAAGCAATAAAAGAAAAAGCCAAAAAAATATTGACTTAACCGAAAAGCCGCTATATCCCATTCCCACTAACATAAATAAGATAACGCAAAATTTTATATATTCATTATTAACGTTCCCTCCTGTCATTCTTATAAGAACTTCTGCTCCTACTAAGTAAGCACAGACCACCAACACTTCGTTATTTTTGTTTTTTGCCTTATACACATAAAAAAAACCGATAATTGGAATTATAACAGCGTAGATTTTACTAAAAAAAGGCAAAACAAAAACAACCAAGGCTATTCCTGTATGAATAAGAAGCAGGGATATATAAAAAAACAGTTTATTTTTCATTCTGACAATTTTTATACACCTTTATAAGTTTTTGAACTACAGTTTCTTCAGAGTAAGATTCCATGACTATTTGCTTCATATTTTTACTGTAAAGCTTCTTTTCTTCCTCATCACACAATAATAAATAATGTAATTGGTTTTCGAGTTCACCCTTCTTATTTGGATCAAACAACAAACCGTTAAAATGATTTTTTATCAATAAAGAACAATATCCTGCATTTGTTGATAAAACAGGCACATTAGCCAAACCATATTCTAATAATACAACAGGAAATCCTTCCTGCGTAGAAGCTAAAACCCCAATGGCGGCTTGTGATAAAATATGCGCAACATCATTTCTGCTGCCATATAAATAAATGTGATTTCCCAGAGAATGTTCTTTTATAAATTTTTTTAAGTTCTCTGAATAATCATCAAAATAATCATGTCCGATTAAATGCAAAGTCCAGTCACTATCTTTTAAATTCAAATTTAAAAATGCTTTTAAAATAGCTATATGATTTTTTGGCTCTTTTAAATTTGCTATACATACGATTCTTTTTAAATCAGTACCTTTCAAAAAGGTTAATTTTTGAAACTCAATTTTAGTTTTAACAAAGTTTGGCAAAAATGATACATCTGAACAAAGCAAGTGCTTTTTATTCCAGTCAAGTAATTGTGGATTTACTGTAACAATAGAATTAAAAAAAGAAGAAAAAAGTATTAGGATACGATTATTTTTTTTTGTCTGAGTTACTCTTTTTCCTAAATGATCATGCCAAATAATTTTAATGCCCGGCGAAATAATTTTTAATAAAACAGCAATGAAAAAAGAAGAACTGTGAGCATGTATAAGACATACGTTGTTTTTTTTTAGATAATTCTTTAACTGCAGAACCACTTTTATATCGATTATTTTTTTCTTCTTCAAGAACAAATAAGACGTTTTAGGGTCAATCTGTTGCAAAAGTGCTCCTTCTCTTCGCGTTACAATCAAGCCCGAAAAAGCAACTCTTTCAGATAAGGCATTTGCATAATTCACTGCCATTTGTTCAGCGCCTCCTGCTTCTAAAGAGTCTATTATCTGTACAACTCTCATATTGTTAATTGTTTTCTTATTTCGGATTCAAAAATATCTGTAGTGTACTGTTGCGACCATTCTCTTGCTGATTCGCTCCTTAAAATAAATTCATCTTGATTTTTTAGCAAATTATCAATTTGTTTTGTATCATGTTCCAACTTCACTTCTAACAAAATGCCCCTATTACCGGCATCTAACATAAAAGGTACACAAGAAACTTTTGTAGCGACAGGTACGCATCCCCAAAACATAGCTTCTGCGATTGCTTTTGGCCATCCCTCACTTTTAGAAGGCAAAAGTACAAAATGGCTATTTTGATAAGCTTCCTTAATTATTTCCTGATCCTGATTACCATTTAGAATTATATAATCTGATAATTTATTTTCTTGTATATAAGCTTCTATAGCAATTCGTTCAACACCTTCTCCATATATATTTAACAAAATATTGTTTCCTTTTTGTACTAACTGCTGAACCAATTTGATAGCATATAACGGATTTTTACCGGCAACCAAACTTCCTACAAAAGAAAATTGGATTATTGAGTTAAAAGTTTTTTTTGGTATATATTCTTTTTCTAATTCTGAATAAGTTGCAGTAAAAAAAGGCCGTATATTTTTAGATTGATTCTCCCATTCACCATAAACCAAAACTTGCATATTACGTGTTAAAAAAGAATTACCCAAAATATATTTCTGCAATTTATATGTAAACGGCTGTTTGCTTTTTGGATCCCAATTTCCTGCATATTTAGCCGTTTTGACTTTATAAGGAAAAAACATTTGTATAATACAGCCTATTAATCCCATATTTCCCGGGCATCGCAAATGAATATGATCTGCCTTTTTCATTGCATAGAATATCTTAATAAAAATACCAGGGAACTTAATTAAGGATAGTATTATACTTTTAAAATTAGTAATATTAAAAGTAGGAACCTTTTTGAAGTTAATTTTATTATGATTATAAGCAATATCAATTACTGAAGGAGCTCTTTCTACAAGAGGCGCTACAATGGTTACCTCATCAACATATTTTAACCAAATATTCATTTCACGTATGTAAGGAGCATAACCAAAATATTGGCTGCCTTTCTGAATGTGGTTAACATGGGTGATTATTGCAAATCTCATTTTACTTTAATTCGGCAATTACATAAATAGTAGAGCCATGATACTTGCCAATTAACGCCTTGAACAGAAAGTTAAAAAACTTTTTATTTCTTAAATCCAGATACGGAATTTTTTTAATTTTAATTTCATTTGTTTTAAATCCATTGAAATCCAAAACTTTTTTTATGGATTTTTCTTCAAAAAAATTAAGGTGAACAGGAGGCCCGCTTTGGTATATTTTATCATCTCTTTCAATAATTTTATAATTGAGACGCTTATTGTAATTAGGAACTGAAAAAACTAATTTACCTTTTGGAGCCAATTTATTCTTTGCCAGTTCAAAAAACAATTTAAGGTCCTGAATATGCTCCAACACTTCCCATAACATAATGATATCCACCGGCTCAGGATTCTCATTCATTTTCGAAAAATCTCCATTTATAGAGTTAACTTCTAATTCTAATGCTTTTTCATGTGTAGCTTTATCAATTTCGATACCTTGGTAAATTATATTTTTAAAATTCTTTAAATAAACTCCTACTAGTCCTATACCTGAACCAATTTCTAAAAATTTTTGCTTATGCTTTTTAATTATTTTAGACAAAAGTATTTTTCTATTATAACCAATATTTACAATTTGCTTTTTTAAATTATTAAACTCTTCAACAGAGTGTTTACTGTATTTGGGATTAGTTGCATTGTAAAGTTCGTTATAAACACTTTCAAAATCCTTTTCAGTGTAAATTTTTCTACAAAAAACCAAATCGCATGAATTACACTTCACTAAATTAAATTTTTGATTTTCATCTTTAATTTCAGCGCCACAGCACTTGCAAACTCCATAAAAACTATTTTGATTCATAATTCATAAAATTTGAGGCATTATAAATTTTAATTTTTTGTTTGTACAATTGGTTAAGAAAGTCTTTAACAATCTCTTTATTATTATCACCACTTATACTTTTTCCTATACTTGCACTTTTATTATAATATTGATTCCCTCCAATTCCCATATCCAGACCATATACTTCAAGGGGTTTATTTTTTTTTAAGGCTAATATTGCTCCTAACATTAAGGTATTGAAACCTGAATTGATACTTTGATATGTAAAACCAAAATCTTCCTTCAGACTTTCAATTAATTCTTTATATAAGAATTCTGAACTTTTATTATACTTATGATTAGTAATCAAAAATTCTCTTTTATTTCTATGTTTTCTAAGAATATAATCTAATACTTTTTCAAACGAATTGGAGTTTATTTTAGATTTATTATCCATTATCCAAAAAGTAGTTCCCATCCATTTATCTGTTGGAGCAAAAGATTTCAAATATTTAATTAGATAAAATGGATCATGAACAACATAAATATGAGGCATGGTTTTCACAATATTAATTGAATCATTACAACAAAAATAAAGTGCGTCTTTCTCCAGGACTATTTTTTTTGCACTGGGACCACTTGCTACAACGACAATTTTTTTAAAATCTGATATTCTAAAGTAATCACTTAAATTATTTAATGATCCATAATCTGAATAATCCAGCATTCCTTTTCTAACAGATCTGGAATATGGTTTTAGTCTATGATAAAAATAAATATAATTCCTTTTCTTAAACAATGAAAATACATTCATACCTATTATTTTTGTTTTGGTGCATTAAACAATATTGAAAACCAACCATAAATCCTTCCTGCTGTTTCTGTTAATGCTTCCTTCTTTTTTTTACTATTCCAGATATTGGTGGCCCGGACAGCAGTGAGAAATAGTGCAGTTAAATTCCATTTTATTCGTGCTTTTAGTAGTGGCTTGGGAAAACTTACTCGCCAAACATACCATCCGTTACGTAAAACCATTTTTCCATATTGAAATTGGTTGGGTCTTCCGCCATCATCATGATAATGAAATAATTTAGCAGATGTGTTAACGTACAAATCTCCAATTTTAGATACCCTTATCGTAAAATCAGCATCTTCATAAAGACCATATCCTTCAAAGTATTCTGAGAATTTAATAGTTTCTAAAATATTCCTTTTAAAAGACGAAACACCTCCTAAAAAAAATTCTGTCTTATAGATTTTATTTGTGGGCGGAAAATAACTCATTGCTTTTCCATGTCCGAAATCCGGAACAATTCCGGGAGGACTATTGTCTAATAAACCTATTTTTTTTCTTAAAACAAACCTTTGGGAATATTTTCTTTTCCAATTCTCAAAATAGAAATAATTAAACTTCTTAACTTCGTTTTCACTACATCTTTGCCAATCTGCATTATTATTTATAATATACCCGCCTGCCCCTAAGGCTTCCGGGTATACGTTATATGTATGAAGTAAATTTTTAAAATAATCCGATTCTAAAACCGTATCATCATCTAAAAAGCAAACAACATCAATATCTTTTGCTACTTTAGAAATACCAAAATTCCTTTGTTTGGTTAGTCCTCTATTTTCATCAGAAACTAATTCATATTTTAAATATTCAAATGAATTTTGTTTTAAAATCGTTTCCGTTTTATTGTTAGTTGATCCGTCTACAATCAAAATTTCATTTGGATATAAACTTTGCGCCTGAACTGATTTTAAGAGTTTCAGTAAAGGCTCTGGCCGCATATAAGTGCAAACTATTAGTGAAAACTTCATTCTTTATTCTTTAATTCATTAGCCCAATATTCACTTTGTTTCCATTGCATTTTAAAATTTAAAAAATATCGTATTGGATTTTTAATAGTCTGTAATTTGTAAAACTTAAAAAACAAAATGGTTTTATATCCTTTTATCTGTTGTTTAGACAAATGCAACTGGTCATACAACATAACCGTTGGTGAAGGTTTAGGCTGAATTTTATCATTGTGCCAAGGTAAAACAGGTTTAGTTCTAAATCCTCCTATTGGAGCTTTTAAGTGCAAAATTCCAGGTTTTGGAAAATAAATAACATCAACACCCTGATTACGAAGCTGCATACCAAAATCTGCATCTTCCCCAAAACCAAACTCGAATTTCATATTAAACTGCATATTTTTTATAAATTGATGCTGAACAATACTACATCCGGAACCAAAAGTAGGCCATTGAAATATTTTTTTATAAATTAATTTTTCATTTTTTTGAAAACAATTAAAAGTTGCAGCTTTTATTCCGTACAATTTTATCTGTTCTAAAGCTTTTTCAAGAAAATAATTCTCAAGTCTAATGTCATCATCAGCCATAAAGACCCACTCGCTTTTGATTTCCTTTAATGCTAAATTTCTGGCGTTACATGCTCCTGTTTGGTGCGTAAAAATATGTTCTATTGAGAATGGCCAATTTTCACGAGTAAGGTAATCTAATTCAGATATACTTGAAGGATTTGGGTTTTGCTCTACAATTACAACTTTTGAAGGCAAACTTGTCTGCATTTTTAAATCCTGCAAAAAATTGTATAAATAATCTTTTCTACCTATTGTGGGAATAATAACATCTATTTTTCTGCCCGTAATCTGTTTCTTAGAGCTGACTTCAATTGCATCTAAAATATTTTCGCTTAATTTTCTTCGAACATAAAACAGACTAAAGACAAAAGGCAAAACGGGTATCTTTCTTTCGTATAAAAATAAATTTAAAAACAACAGAAAGATCCACTGTATCTTATAATGCTGTTTTACAAATCGAAATAATACAAAAGTATTTTTCTTGCTTGTCGCGATTTTTCGTGAAAAACCAGTTAATAATTGAGGCTCAGAATAACATAGAAGACCTTCAGGCATAGCCAGTTTTGCTAACGAATTTAAAAAATAATCAAAGCTCCCGGATGTTGACAAACTATCTTTTAAAGTATTTAATACCGAAGTATGAATTCCGCCTGCAAAACTACTAACCAGCCAGCTTGGATAACTTACTTTTTTATTAATTTTAATGAAAGATGATAACTCGCAATATCCAATTGCTTCTGAAAGAAACGTTTCATCAATAGGATTATATGATACCATTATTTTATTATGATGAAAAACCGTATCCATTCCAGCAAGATTTAAATTGGGTTTTAAATCAATATGGCACCAAATCAATAAAGAATTGGGATACAACTTTGCCATTTCAAATAATGTTCTGGCTATGTTATTTTGAGAAAAAGTGATGGGCTTTGCATCAACTTCAACCTGAACTACATTATTATTTTTATGATAAATCGCTATCATTATCTCCTTGAGTTTAAAACTTCTTTATAAAAATCGATATTCTTTGAAACAATTTTACCTATATCGAATTTCGACTCTACTTTAAACCTTGCCAATTTACCAATCTCTAAACAAAGCTGATCATTTTGTAATAGCTCTATTATTCTTGAAGAATATAAATCATAATCAGCCGGGTGAACCAAATATCCATTTACTTTGTCTTCAATAAGTTCTTTAGACCAGCCTATATTGCTGTTTACAACCGCTTTCTGCAATGCCATAGATTCAATAGTTACCATGCCAAAGGTTTCAGCATAAGCTGGAAACACACATACATTTGCTTTTTTTATGTAATGCTGAATCTCAGAATAGGAAATCTTACCCAGATAATTCACATTTTTTAAATCCTCATCCTTAAATTGATTTTTCATCAATTGCCAGGTCGATTTTGATTTTGTTTGAATATCAGGAGCATCACTTCCTATTAAAACCAATTTGGCTTCAGGAAAACTTTGTCGCACTTTATTAAAAACTTCAGGCAATTCTAACACTCCTTTTTTTCTAATTAAAGTTCCTATATACAATATCAAATTTTTCTCGTAGACTTCCGGAGTTGTGTTTTCAAAATTTTGAAGTTCCAATCCGTGGTAAATAACCTTAATTTCTTTTTTTTTGATTTTAAAAAGTTTTTTAGAAACTTCTCCCGCAAAACCAGTTGGTGCAATAAATGCATCAGCCTGTTGAATCGCTGTTTTTTCAAACCACAAGTTTTTGCGTTTTTGCTTTCTGGCTTCTAAGTGACAAAAATAAGTATCGCTGCCATGAAAACGAATTATTACCGGAACAGTAAAATTCATAAAAGCTGTAATTCCGGTCCAATCAGGAGCTTCAATGAGCGAAATTTTTTCTTTTTCAATAATCGCATTACAATAATTCTGAATATGTTTTCGATGAAAAAACCAACTCAATAATTTATATTTTTTATTTTTTATCAAATGAATTTTAATTCCATTTTCAACAATAATTTCTTGTGATTTTTGACCATAAACAAATACTGAGACTTTTACATTTTCTTTTACTAAAGCGATTCCAAGATTTTTAATGCTTGTACCAATACCAGCCGCATTTGCCACTTTGGCATGAGGAAACTCGGGAGTTAGAAAAGCTATATGAATCATTTCTTAAAAAAGTCTCTTAAAATTATGGAAGTAAAAATTTTAGACCCGGTATCATTCATGTGACCGCATGACGAAAAATATTTATCTTCTATTACCACATTCTCATAATTATGAATTTCAGGATAAGCTTTTTTTACTTTGTCAAAATAGTTCATACCCACAACATTCTCGCACATGGGTGTCATTACTGGTATAAAATTAATTTTATTGGCTTTACAGATAATCTTGATTTCCTCATAATATTTATTATGAGTCAATGGATTTAGTTTTGCAATATTGTTCTTCATATTAGCGTTTTTATGCCTTTCTAATCCACGGTATCCCAGGTTATCTAACTGGTTTGTTTTTTTGTGAATAGCTGCAAAAAATGTCTCTCTGCACCCTATTTTAGTTTCATATTTAATATATCGGTAAAAAGGAATATAATATAGCTCACAAAAATTTTGCTGCCCTTCAAAATGGCTTTTTATGATTTTTGAATTGTGAATATAAGGTAAAAATAAAGCCGATATTCCCTCTGCTTCATGTTCGTTTGACAAATTCAAATCTGCCTCCAAAATTACATTCTTGATATTATATTTTCTCTCAATCATTAACTTTAGAAGTAAGGAAGCCTCAAATAAATGTCCCCCACTCATTCCATAATTAAAAGTTTTTAATCCTTTTTCTTCAAACATCTTTGCATCAAAATGGTTATTAGCTCTTGATGAACCTAAGATTACCACATCAAAATTTCTGGATTTTGAATTAAAAACATCCTCTATTTTTCCTCTATTTTTAGATTGCAAAAAAACATAAGTATACAATCCGTCAAGAATGATTGCTATTAAGATCGTGATACATAAAATCTTGAGCGTATAAGTCAAAAACTGTTTCATTAAAACTGAAAATAAATAAATTCTTTGTAATCTGAATAAGTTCCGAAAGCTATTATGGCTCCAATAGCCAAAGCTATTTTAAGCATACTTCTTTTTCCTGAAAGTGGCTCAACTTTGGTACGATTATTCCATTCGACTAAAACAAACGCACCAATCATCAGCAAAATTTCATAACTATATCTTTCGTTGTCTAAATATTGAAAGTTAAAATCTCTATTAGTAAAAATTCTCTTTAAATACAAAACCGCGTCCGTAATTGTTTTGGCTCTGAAAAATACCCAGGCCAAACAAGTTAATAAAAAAGTGCAAAGAATGCTTATTATAACTTTTGCCGAATCTAAATTGAATTTTAGCAGAACAGCATCCATATTATTTCGATTGCTATTAGATAATAACAATGGTAAAAAATAAACAGCATTAATAAATCCCCATGCAATGTATGTCCAACTGGCTCCGTGCCAAAATCCGCTGACTACAAAAATGATAAACGTATTTCTGATTTTCATCCAAATTCCGCCTTTACTTCCGCCTAATGGAATGTATAAATAATCACGAAACCAGGATGAAAGTGATATATGCCATCGACGCCAAAACTCTGCAATATCTCTTGAAAAGTAAGGATAATTAAAGTTTCGTAGTAAATCTAATCCGAATAATTTTGAAACTCCCAATGCAATATCGGAATATCCTGAAAAATCTCCATAAATCTGAAATGCAAAGTACACTGCCCCCAGAATTAATGAAAATGAATTCATTGAAGTATAATGATCAAAAATGGCATTGGCATAAGTTGCGCATGTATCAGCAATCACTACTTTTTTGACCAATCCCCAAATGATTTGATAAATACCTTCTTTAGCTTTTTCTAAATCAAATTCTCTTTTGACCTTTATTTCCGGCAATAAATGTGTCGCTCTTTCTATTGGCCCTGCTACCAAAAGTGGAAAATAACTCACAAATAAGGAGTAATCTACAAAGTTATATTCGGCTTTTATTCGTTTATAATAGATATCAATTACATACGATAAACCGTGAAAAGTGTAGAATGAAATTCCGACAGGAAGAATCACATCTATCAAAATTGGGCCTGCTTTTATTCCGACAGTATTTAATAATTCTGAAAATGAAGCAGCAAAAAAGTTATAGTATTTAAAAATTCCCAGAAAACCTAAATTAACTAATATACTAAGCCAAAACCAAAATTTCCGACTTCCCTCTGATTTCCCTTTCTCAATTTGAATACCTGTATAATAATCCAGAAAAGTAGAGAATACCAATAAAAATAAAAATCTCCAATCCCAGCAGGAATAGAAATAATAACTTGCAACTATCAATAAAGCATTTTGAGCGTTTTTGGTTTTATTAAAAACGAACCAATAAAGAAAAAAAACAATTGGTAAAAAAATGGCAAAAGCCAAAGAGTTAAAAAACATAAATTAAGTTAGTTATTAATCACAATAGATTCTTCTTGTCATGAAATAAAAGTATTAGAGCCATTTGATTATAAAATCCTGAATCGGAATATAAAAATCTCCTACATTTTCTTCAACTTTTTCCGGGCTCCAATTCCACCATTCTATTTGTTTCATTTTTGAAATTGTATCCAAATCATATTTCATTTTCACAATCTCAGCCGGAACACCTCCAATAATAGCATAATCAGGAACGTCTTTCGTTACAACTGCACCAGCCATAATAGTTACACCATTACCAATTGTTATGTTTGGCAAAATTACTGCATTCATGCCAATCCATACATCATTGCCAATTTTAGTTTTACTTGGATCTGTTTTTATTGCTTCCTTAAATTCAGATTGCGTTTTATTACCAATGGGCAAATTTTTATTTACCATATGGTTAAAATGAGGAAATGTAGTAACCTCACTCATCATATGATGACCAGAATCTAATATAAAATTAACATCATTTGCTATAGAACAGTATTTGCCAATCTCTAAGTGTGAATTATTATGCCATTGCCATACAAATGCGCCATTATGATATGTCTTATATCCTATCGTAACATTTTTTGCCTGATGCAAATATGTTTTATTTTGACCTATTAGAAAATCATGGTAGTTTTTTCCTAATATTTTCCACGCTATTTTACGCAAAAGCAATTTCATTTTACTATATGTTTAATACCGTCCCATATACGTTGAGATGCTAACTGAGGAGGATGCTGATTTATTTTTTCAAACCATTTTTGAGCGTATTCAATTGTTGTCTCCGCATTTGACAAGCTGGTGTTTATTTTTTGACCAATTTCCTCACGTGAATTTAACCATATTACCGCTTTTTTGTCAGGCATTGATCTAAAATGGATATAATTATAAATTTTTGCTACCGACCAGTTTTTATCTTTCTTGCTCACAACATCATAATTAATAAAAGCACATGGCTTTTCAAAACTCACATAATCAAAAACCATCGAAGAACCGAGATTTACAACCATTTCTGTATGCTTTATAGTATTCGCATGCAAAATAATATCAGCCTGAGTTGGTAAAATTGTGTTCCAATCCTCACTTATTTTTTGCCATGCAGGAGCAATTGGTCTAATAATATCTTTGTAATCTTCGAGTGTCTTATCGTATCTGTTAGAGAAATCAACGGGACAGCGTCTAAAAACGATTCCTAAATTATTTCCTTGATCATTAAGCTTACGAACTGCTTCTGCAACATCTTTTAAATATTCTGCATCATCAGGGCAGGTTGTTATATCATCTCCTGAATAGCAAATATATTTTTTATTTACATCTAATTTATTTTGTTCAAAGAAAAGGTCACGTGAAACTAAATTATCTATACTAAAGTGCGTTTCAAACTGAGGTGTTCCTGTAATAAATATTTGTTTCTCTTTTATATAGGGATAATAATTAAGTAATTCGTTCTTCATATGCTGGCTCCACACAAAATAGTAATCCGTTTCAACAACCATTGTGGCTTTAGGCAAATTATCCCAGGAAAAAATAAAAGTAGCTGTGGGAATTCCTAATTGTTTCGCAGCCAAAATTGGAGAAATAGCAAGGGTAGGACGTTGATTTGTGCAAAAAACTATAGCAGGTTTTTCGCTTTGAAGTGTTTCTAAACATTTCTGATAATAAGCTGTTTTTTCTTCACTTTTTTTGATCTTTTCACGAATAACTTTTAATCCTTTTTCTGAGGAAAGAAAATAAATGAGTATCTGTGCAGTAAAACTTTTTATTTTGCTCTTAATTCCTTTATAACTAAACGGAAATCTATAAGTATCATAAACAATATCATCATTCTTTTTAATATTTAAATTGAGTTCAATATGTTTTCTCACATTTTTATAAATATCCGTAAAAGAATGCATTTTGGCTTTTTCAATTTTAATTTCTTTAAAACCTAGTTCCTTTAATTGAAAAGGGGTATTGTTCCAAAATGTAATATCGAAACCATTTTGAATACCAATTTTATGAAAATTTGTAAATGCAAAATTTCGTAAGCCAACGCCATCTGGTAATAAAATAAAAATCTTATTATTTTTCATTAAAATCCCTAAACTGTTTTTGATGATTAAGCTTCCAAATATCTTGGTTTTTTATACACTCAAGAAATAATTCTTTACTATTGCCCTGTCCGAAATCTTCATTGGAAGGATTAACTTTATGCGAAACTATTAAATTCAGAGCCTCTTTTATGTTTGTTCCAGAATAGTCTGTATTTATGATATCTGCATGAATAGCTCTATTTTGCTGTCTTGTTCCAATGTTTATAATTGGGATTCCATAATAGGGTGCTTCGCGAATTCCAGCACTACTATTGCCTATAATAAATTGACTGTTTTTTAATAACATCAAAAAATACTCGAAACGAAGCGATGGAAAGATTCTAAATCTTGGATTATCTTTTAGTTTCTCATATTCTTCTACAATGAATTGGCTTCCTAAATCATTATTTGGATAAATTACTATATAGTTGTGATTGTCATTTAATAAAACTTCAACAAAATCGTGAGCATATTTTTGCATCCCTTTAAATTCTGTAGTGACAGGATGAAACATTACAATAGCAAACTTTTCGAAAGGAATTTGGTAGTATTTTTTAACTACATCCAAATCAGGTAAAAGGTCCGAAAACATAATGTCAATATCAGGAGAACCAATAGTAAAAACAGATTCATTGATTTCTCCCATTTGAAGCAGCCTCTTAGCAGCTTGTTTATTTGAAACAAAATGGATGTGGCTTAATTTACTCACACTGTGTCTGATTAATTCATCTACAGTACCTGAAATTTCTCCACCTTCAATATGTGCAACTAAAATATTATTTAATGACCCTACAATAGCTCCTGCAAGCGTCTCTACGCGATCACCGTGTACCACAATCATATCAGGATTAATTGTCTTGCAATAGCCTGACAACCCCTCTATGGTTCTGGCCAGGGTTAAATCCATAGTAGTCTCATGAGTATGATTCTCAAAAATAAAAACATTTTTAAAATTACAGCGTTCAATCTCAATTAAAGTATAACCATACAACTCCTGCAGATGCATCCCTGTAACAAAAACAAAAACTTCAAAATCCTGCTGTATTTCAAGGATTTGAATTAATGATTTTATTTTTCCAAAATCAGCACGTGTACCTGTTAGGAAAAGAATCTTTTTTTGTGAACTACTCAAAATCCGAAAAGTCTAATTGTTCATCGTTTTCAATATCACGCAAAGCAATTTTTCCGAGAATATTATTAAAGTTTTCTGCTAAAATTTTACCGGTTCCGGGACGTTTTACCCAAATATTCTCTTTATTTAATACCTCCCCTTTTTTGATATCTTTAATAGAACAAACTGTTGCAAATGCAAAATCAATTGTGACTTGTTCTTCTAAAGCCGGCTTTTTAGATCCACCACGCATTAAAGCAATTTCTGCAGATGAAATAATTAACTCCTGACATGCCTTTTCATCCATGCTACACACAATGTCTGGTCCTGTACGCTGCATATGATCTGTAAAGTGGCGCTCTAAAATACTTCCTCCAAGAGCTACTGCTCCAAGGCAGGCATTATTATTTAATGTATGATCGCTTAACCCAAAAACTTTATCGGGAAAAGCTTCATGTAATTCTATCATAGCTCCATAACGAACCAAATGAATTGGTGTAGGATATAAATTGGTAGTATGTAAAAGAGCTACCGGAATATTATATTTATCAAAAACAGCAACTGCTTTCTGTACGCTTTCAATTGTATTCATGCCCGTACTTAAAATTACAGGTTTTCCAAAAGATGCAATATGTTCTAATAATGGATAATTGTTACACTCTCCGGAACCAATCTTATAAGCCGGAATGTCAAACTTTTTTAATCGTTCTGCAGCTGCACGCGAAAACGGTGTTGAAATAAAAATCATTCCTTTACTTTCAACATATTTTTTAAGTTCTAATTCATCCGTTTCATTTAAAGAACAGCGTTCCATAATTTCATAAATAGACACATCTGCATTGCCCGGAATGACTTTTTTTGCAGCACCGCTCATTTCGTCTTCAACAATATGGGTCTGGTGTTTTACAACCTCAACTCCTGCTCTATGTGCAGCATCAACCATTTCTTTAGCAACCTGAAGAGAACCTTCATGGTTAATTCCTATTTCTGCTATAACTAAAGGCGGAAAATCTGCTCCTATTTTTCGTCCGGAAATTTCTATATATGGATTCATCAATTATATATTTTAAAATTCAGCCTCTCCTAAATCTCAAGAAAGCTATTTATTTAATTTTCTTATTTTTCTTTTAAAAAAAGTCAGCACTTTTTCTTTAAACCAATAAACCCTCATTTTCAAAGTTGGGTTTACAAAAATTAGTTGTCCACCTCCTATGTAAGCATCAGTATCTCTGGCCTCATGTGCATAAGATGGATTCTTTTTTAATGTAATAACATTTACATATAAATGATTCGGGAAAAGTTTTAAAATTTTCTGAGTCTGATCTTTCCGGTCTCCTTCTACAAAAAATATTGTATTAGCTTTACATCTCTCCGTGATGAGATTTAAACTGTTATCTGATCCATCAACAATAATTAAATCAAATTTTTGATTTGGTACTTTTTTGATTTCAGAAAAAAGTTTTATTTTTTTGAAATCAGATACATTTTTTGGCAATGCATCTAAACAAAATTCATTGCTTTCAGTGCCAAAATACTCAATTTTAAAATTATTATTCTGATCTAATTTTAGAATAGTATCAGCAACAGAACCAATACCCATACCTATTTCAAGTATCTTTTTAATTTTAAACACTGTTATTAATTTTAGCAATGTTTCTAAAGCAAATTCACTGGCAATATAATCACTGCCTTCTAAAGAGCAGAAAAATTTATAATTATCTACAGCAAGTTCATTAATTTTCATTTTTAGTTTTAGTTTTTAGTTTTTGAATTAAATACTCTGCATAATTAAAATCGTCTTGCGTATCAATATCAAGATTAGCAAAAACAGAATTAATTACCAATGGAAAAGCTTTCTCCGAAATAATTTTATCTTCTAAAATTAGTTTTGCTTTACTTATATAAAGCAATCCGTTTTCATAAAATAAGGGTTCTAAATCCTGACTGCGCTGACCGATTGTATAATTGAACGGAATAAATTTATTATTTTCTATTTTACCTAATTTTTGATGATTCTGACTAACTGTAAATAAACTGTCCACTTTTTTTTCTTTGTAAATTTCAAACGCTTCTCTTAATAAATTTGTTGGACGTAATGGATTTGTGGCTTGTAATAAAATTACATTTTCGACCTTCTTATCTATTTGTTCCAGAACATTTTTTAATGCAGAAACTGTTGGTTCAAAATCACCCGACAATGATAAAGGCCGATCTACAATCTTAGCCCCAAATTGTAAAGCGACTTGTTTTATTTGTTCATCATCTGTAGAAACATAAATTTCCTGAATAATATCATTATTTGCCTGAGCATACAAAATGCTATGTGCCAATAACGGAATCTCACCCAAAAATTTTATGTTTTTCTGCGGTAGTCTTTTAGAACCTCCTCTGGCTGGAATTATGGCTATTGTTTTCATTTATTGCAATCTGTTTTTAGCATTTTCAATAATTATATTCATTCCTGAATTCCAACTTTCTGAACTGTATAATTCTTCTAAAACTAATGCTGAATCATTTTTATTTTGATCTAAAAATTCCAAAATAGCATCTTCCCATTCTTGTTCAAAATGTGGATTCTGAATCAACTTTCCTAATTTTCCATGTTGCAAAACTTCAGGAACTCCTCCTAAAGCCGAGGCAATACAGTAACAACCAGAATGCAAAGCCTCTATCAAACTCAAACCAAAACCTTCATGCCACAAGGTTGGAAACAAATAACAATCTGCTATTTGGTAATATTTAGGAACTGTATCATTTGGAATCTGTCCCAAAAACCGAACTCCTTCTACCGGAGTATTTCTGGTAGCGCCAACCACTAATAAAATTGCATTTTTATGAAATGTATTAATCTTTTTCCAAATTGGTAAAATAAAATCTAATCCTTTTTTAGGAACATCTCTTGAACACCAGATGAAAATTTTTTTATCTTTTAATTCTAGTTCATCTTTTAAAATTTCTTTTTGCTCATTGCTTATTTTTTGAAATTTTGAAGTATCAATTCCGTTATGAAGTACAGAAAACCTACAAGGCAAAATAGTATAATATTCTTTATGAGCCTTGTAGCTGTCATGTGTAAGCAAAACCATTTCGTCAATAGTTTCATAAAAATATCGACTTGCCAAATTTCCATAAAAAGGAGCGAAACCATGATAGAAAAACTGAAGGAAACAGTTTTTTCTAAGTCCTAACTGTAACAAAAGTTCTTGAAGAGGTTTTACAATCCCAAAATTATCTACAATTTGAATTACGTATTTCTCTTCTTCATTTAGATTTTTTTTTAATGCCTGCAAATAATTAAAGTATGGTTTTTTTTTCCATCTTTTAAAAAACTTATATTTTTTGCTTTGGCTTACAAATTCGTATTTAACATTATCAAAAACTTTTTCAGGTTGTTCACAAATCACATAGTCTATTTGATTAGTTCCTCTTAAATAATTAGTATACAAAGTAGTCCAACTTCCTGTCTTATGATAGGGTAATGCAAATTGAGATATCAAAATTACTTTTGGCATATGGATTTATTTAAAATGGACAAACTTCCATTAATTGTTTTTGAATCTGAATAATTCTTTCCTTTTTTGGCAATATATTACTTGAACTAAAAACAATATCTAATTGATCATTAGTAATTGGCCCTTCTAAAAAAAGTGGTTTATACATTGCAAGATCGACCGATTCAAAATAATCCTGATATTTAATTCCATCACCAAAAATTTTATTTGAAAATTCAACCCAAACCGCTGGAATTTGATACGCATGTGATACAATTACTCCGTGTAAGGAGGAAGAAATTATTTTTTTGCAGGACAAAATAGCGTCAGTGACTTCTTCGACATTATTAGTCATTAAATTAATGACCAGAATATCTTTTAATCCTTTATATTGAACCACAACATTCTCATAATCAACATAGTGAGGAATAATCCCTAAATTATATTTTATTTTGAACTCAGGATTGTAATGCTTCGGCATCAGCAAGGCGGGATCACCATAGATTTCAGGAACCTGATATCCTTGTTCTATTAACAGTTTTCTTGTTTGAGGTCCCCGGACTGCCAAAAATTCTGCTTTTTTAATTTTAAATTCTTTAGATATAATACCACTTCCCCAAACTATACATCTCCCATTTATTTGAGATAAGATACTTCCAACTGTAAAATAAACTGTGTGAAAATGATTCAAAAAATTGCGCTTTTTTGGATGTGTCCAAATAATCTTTTTATCAGATATCTTTTCAACTAAATACCTGCCAATCAAATCACCATAATTTTCCTCTTTTTTACTGGCCAAATGAATTTCACTCCACCAGAACAGCCTGATCTTTTTTCGATTTATCATAAAATCTTAAAACTATTATTTAAAATTTAATTTTGAAAACGACACTTTTCAAATTTTCTTCAATCTTATAAATATAGGCTTTAGTATGATAAAATGAAATCATATGCTGCAAAATTCGATCGTTTACTTCCTTCAAAGTATAAAATTGAGGTACTTTTTTTCCTAAATATTTTTTTAACTTATATTTTATTGAATTTTCGAAAGGGTCATTTTTAATTTGAATAGCCAAGATGCATTCATTAGCTAAAGCCAATTCGTGAAACAAAAAATAATCAATATTTTCTCTCTTGTTTGACACTTGAACAACTGGATAATCTTTTAATTTATCAAAGTCAGATTCTGAGATAACATTTCCCCAGGACTCTTTATTAACTGCGGTTGTTCCATTTTTCAAATTTTGCTTCATATGCTGATTATTGAATTCAACAATTCCTGATAATTGCAATTCGGCATTAAGTTTTTTGGTTTCTCTTCTTCGATAATTAAAATGCCACTGGTGCAATACCATGGTTTCTTTATCATAAAAATGCACTTCGCAACCTACATTTTTTAAGCGATTATGAACATCAGTATCCTCCGCTCCCCAAAAATGAAAAACTTCATCAAAGCCTCTAATTTCTTTTAATTTATTAACTGGAAAAAGAGAAATCCCTGTGGCATCGCCATTGCTTAAGAAATTTATTTTATATTTTTCAAACGATTTTTCTTTTTTACTTTCTTGTTCTGAAAGAAACCCTACCTGAAAATAAGTAACTTTATCATTTGCACAATGCTGCTTCATTACAGTCGTAAAATCAGGATGAAAAATCATATCAACATCAGCAACTAAACAATAGTCTGATTCTAGATTTTTGATAACAAAATTGAGTGCTTTACTTTTATTCCAAGGCTGAAATTCTGAAAACAAATAGTGATAGGTACAAAATGAAAATTCTTGAACTATTTTTTTAATTTGTGATGCTATTTCTTTTTTTGACCCATAATCAATAAAAACAACTTCAAAATTTTGCTCTTTTTGTTGTGCCAATGAATCTAAAGAACGCCTGATACGTGTAACTTCTCGATTTCGATAAGGATAAATAATGGTAATCATTTTTAATTACTTTAATAATTTTTCACCTTTTCCTATTATTTTAAAAGAAAAATATGCCCCTATAACTTTACTCCACAGCATCAAATAGTCCTTCTTAAAAAAAGTGAGTTTTTTAAGTAATTTAAAAAGACAAATTAAATCTGCTGTATTCGAAATCACAAAAGGCAAATATTTCATCATCGATTTAAAATAATATAATCTTAATTCATTTGATAGCTTATCTCTCTTCTCTAATAATTCTATTAACCTAACCACACTATACAAATGCGACACTTTTAATACCGTATTTTTCCTATTATCAATATGTGAGGTTATATTATTTTCATGCTTCCTATAATATGTCAGGTATGAATCGACAACTTCTAAATTAGGGCTTTCCAAAAGGATTCTTGCAAAAAAATCTCCATCCTGACCCGCAAGGATTCTTTCGTCAAAAAAATTATCCTTCGATTTAAAAAAACGCTTTTTCCACATTACATCTTGCAAATACCAGGAAATTTTTAATGTTAGGAAATCATGTAGCGAGTTTTGAGTTAGAAAAGTTCTATTTTCTTTACCAATAATTTGACTAATTGTTTCTTTAAACATCATTGTTTTAGAAATCACACCGTCTAAATTAGCTTTTTCTTGTAAAGTTGTTATTTTTTGAAGAATGAACTCAGGATGCATAATATCATCACTGTCAAACCAATTAACAAATTCTCCCTGAGAAACCTCAAAACCATAATTTCTACAAGCATTGGCTCCTTTAATTCTGTTATCAGGTCGCTTGAATAATCTAAATCTGGAATCCTTTTTTATAAAATTGGATATTACCTCAAAAGAATGATCTGTCGAATGGTCATCTACTAATATACATTCCCAGTTTTGAAAACTTTGAGAACTAATACTTTCAAGTGTTTCTAAAATCAAATGTTGCCTGTTATAAAATGGAATAATGATAGATACTAGTGGTTTCACGATTGTATTGCTTTTAAAATCAAACGATCAAGAGTATCAATATGCTTTTTCATAGAAAAATATGTCCTAATATTTTCTTTGCCTCTCAAACCTAAAGAAATTGCATACTCTTTATCTCTCAGGATGGTCTTCATGTGCTCTGCCATTTTTTTTACATCATGTTCTTCAAATAAAAGACCTGTCTGCTTATCTGTAATGACTTCAGAAATACCTGCATGCCTAGATGCGATTACGGGTAAACCGGCAGCACTTGATTCTAAAATTGCTAATGGTGTTCCTTCCATATCGCCATTTTTTGCAGTAATAGAATGTTGAACAAAGGCTAAAGATTCGGTCAAATATTGCCCATATTTTTCGGGAGTAATAATTCCGTCAAAGAAAACTGAGTTCTCCAACTGATAGTATTTACAAATATTTTCACAGGTTTCAAGTAAATTACCATCTCCTCCCATAATTAATTTAGCTTCCGGAAATTCACTTAAAACTTCTTTAAAAGCCAGTAATGTGTAATAAGGTGCTTTTTTATTTGTAAATCTTCCTACTGATATAAACTGCTGTTTACTAAAGTTAGGCTGACAGTCTAAAAATAAATTGTTAGGTCCATAAATATTTTTAACTAATTTATCTCTTGGGCAGCCCAGTTCAAGTAATTTCTCTTTCATTACCTCAGAAACAACTACAATATAAGTTGCATAATCAAATATTTGAGCATATTGTTTTTCGAATTCCTTTATTGTAGAATACATTGAAGCATCGTATCCATGAAAATGAACTATTAATGGAATTTTAGATTCTTTTATAACATCTATAAACAGTCCTGCTGTTGTTCCGTATTCAAAAAAAAGCAGATTAATGCCTTTTTTTTTCCATGAATTTAATAATGCCTTTTTTTCAGAATAAAATTTTTTCTTTAGCAGAAAATTCAAAAATTTACCATAAATTTTCTTTACTCCTTTTAACAATATTCCTTCTCCTTCTAAATTTAAATTCGCAATAGATCCAAAATAATAATAAACTTTGCCTGACAAGTGATTTTTATGCGCCTGAATAAAAGTTTCAGAGTATGCATTTTGTGAAGGTGAGATTATCGCTATTTTATTTTCTTGCAGTCCCATATAATCCAGTTATCATTTGTCCTTCGTTAAATTTTACCTGACCAGGTTTATCTTTTTTTAATAATATTTTAATCAACGGTTTTATTAACAGGGTTGCTATCTTTCTTTTATTTTTAGATAATGAACTTCTTTTTGCCCATAATCCCAGTATTTGTGCCATTACTGCATGCCATCCTCCTGTTGCTTTAATCTGAAGATTTGTAAAACCTGCTTTTTTTAAATGTCTTTCAAGTGAAAATGGAGTGTATCGATACTCATCATAGGGAACTTCGTGCAAATTCCATAAAAAAGGGACCGTGAAAAAAAACACCCCATTTGGTTTTAAAATCCGAAAAACTTCCTTGAATACAATTTCCGGTTCAGGACAATGCTCTAAAACTTCTGTTCCAAAGGCACATTCAAAACTGTTATTGTCAAATGGCATTACAATATCGTCCCATGTATAATCCGGCTTTACCAAATTATCATAAATTAATGCATTTTCAACATCTAATTCCTTGTAATTTAAGACTTTACTATTTTCGAGAATAAATTTTCTGTATGGCTTTTTACCGCATCCAGTATCCAGAATATGACCCAAAAACAGGTTTATATTTGATTTTAAAGCGTTAAAAATTGCTTTGCGAATACAATAAGTATCTAAATTACTATTATTGAGCTCTATTTTTGTAAAATTATCCATTGATTTGTTAAAATCTTTTTATCAATTATTTTATTCATAATTTTTGAGCCATAAGCCCTACTTTAATTTTAAAAATTTGCGAGCCTTACTTACATATAGCTTTAGATATTCATAGCGATGATAATTTATCATTTTATTTAATTCATTTTGATACGAATTACTAAAATGAGTTTTAAAAAATCTAAAAAGCTCAATATTTTTTTTATGATAATTTTTTAATGACAGAGTTGAAGTGACGCCATTTTCATTTTTTCGATAAACTCCCATTTCTCCTTCAATTCGTTTAAGTCTGCCTTTCGAAGCAACTAATGAAAACAAAGCTCTGTCACCACTTAAGACCTTCTCAAACCAATCTGGAATTTGTAAAAATTCTTTTCGGAACACGAACGAGCAGGTATGAAAAAGTGCCGTTTTAGAAAAAGTGTCTTTAAGTTCAAAATCATTTTTTTCATAAACGCGCCAAGGTTGTGGTTTAAAATTTGGAATCATCTCATTAATCATAATTACATTATGAAAACAACCTGAATAATCTTTATTATTATCTAAAAAATCAATTTGTTTTTGAAGCTTATTTTTGTCAGTCCAATAATCATCTCCCTCACAGAGTGCTATATATTCGCCGGAACACTCTTTCAAAGCAAAAATAAAATTTGGCATTATTCTTAGATTACTGGGATGCAAAAAATATCGAATACAATTTCCTTTAGGATGTGATGCTATTATACTTCTGATCACCTCATCAGTACCATCTGGAGAGTGATCATTTGCAATTATGAGTTCAAAATCGAAATTAGTTTTTTGCATCAAAATACTTTCTATTGCCTCGCGAACGTAATTTTCGTGCTTATAGGTAATCATACAGACACTAACCTTCATAATAAAAATCTAATGGTGCTATTTCTTTTTTAAAACTTGCAGGATTTCCTGCTACCATACAATTATCAGGAACATTTTTAATCACTATAGATCCGGCTGCTACAACAACATTTTTACCTATGGAAACATCCGGTAAAATAACAGCTCCACTACCAATGTGCGAAAATGAACCAATTTCACATCTGCCTAGTAAAGTCGCATTTGGCGAAATTTCGACAAAATCTCCTATCAAAACATCATGAGTTACAATGACATTATAATAAACAATACACCCTTTACCCAAACGAGCACCATTAGAAATTATAGCTCCCTGCAAAATGTTACTTCCAGCGCCAATGAAAACATCAAAATTTCCTATTTGAGCTAATGGACTAATTGTAGATGATAAGCTCCCTCCCAAAGCCTCAAAAGTATCTTTTATCTGTTTTCTCAAAATAGGTTTTCCGATTCCTATTGTGAACGAGGAGTCTGTTGTCTGAAAATATTCTTGAGCCTCTTCTTTAGAATGAAATATTTTAAACTTTTCAAATAAAAAATCAGGCGCATTTAAGGTTATGTCATCATAAAATACAACATTCTCTAAATCATTTTTATGATAAAATGTTTCTAACACCTCTTTGGCAAAACCTTTTGCACCTATTATAAGCATAAACTTTTATTAATTACTGCAACAATTTGTTCTAATTCTGATTCTTTTATTCCAACATATAATGGCAAACACAATATTCTGGAAGAAATACTTTCACTAATAGGCATTTCTTCCTTATTAATGTAGTTTATTGTATTTAATGAAGGATAAAAATATCTTCTGGGATAAATTGAAACTTTGTTGAGATCAGTCTGAACATTTAACAAATCAGTTTCAGTATTAAATACAACAGGGTAATAACTGTAATTCCAGGTTGTATTTTCTCTAAGTTGTATTTTTTTAATTTTATTTTTATCCAAATTCGCATTATAATACTCTACCACTTTTTTTCTCTCATCCAGAATATAATCTAAGTAAGGAAATACAGCTAAACCCATTGCTGCCTGAAGCTCAGAAATTTTCCCATTTATTCCTAAACCATAAAAATCAAGTTCTCCTTTATGCCCAAAATTATGCGAATAATATAATTTCTGAAATAATTTCTCGTCTTTACAGAACAAAGCTCCACCCTCTGCAGTATGAAAAAGTTTTGTAGCATGAAAACTTACAGTACTAACATCTCCATATTCAAAAATACTTTTTTGTTTATATTTTACACCAAAACAATGAGCTGCATCATAAATTACTTTTAAGTTGTGCTTTTGCGCAATCTTTTCAATAGTCTCTACATCACAGGGATTACCAAAAACATGTGTGGCTAAGATTGCCTTTGTTTTTGAAGTAATTGCTGCTTCAATTTTAGTTTCGTCAATAGTAAAATACTCAGGATGGATATCAACAAAAATTGGTGTACAATTTTCCCATATTATTGCCGCTGAAGTAGCAACATAACTAAACGGAGTGGTAATAATTTCGCTATTTTCTCCTAAAATTTTTACTGCTATTTGCAATGGAACAGTTCCGTTACTAGTTATTAAAACTGAAGAAACATCTAGATACGACTTTAATTTAGTTTCTAACTCTAAAACGAGTTTACCTCTATTTGTAAGCCATTGTGTAGCCCAAACATCATTTAGAATTTCATCGTATTCATTTTTTGGAGGTAAGAATGTTTTAGTTACGTTAATCATTTTTTTGCTATGTGCAATTGTTTTAAAATTATTGACTGAAAATTTAATTGAATTAAATTTTATTATTTAGGATCTGTATTTATTTCCCATTCAAATTGGGGCTTAATATATCCTGGTTCTCTACCCATGTATACACCTAAATCCCTACCCCCATCAATTACTGTAAATGATATGATATCTTTTTCTATAAAAATGGGTTTTTTTCTGTCTTCAACCAAAAAAAAGGATAAGAAGTATTGTCCTGACTGAAAAAAGGAGGCCGGAAAAAAACACGTTAATTCATTATTGCCATTCACTAATTTAGCGGCTGTTTCTCCATTTGAAAAAGAAAATAAGGTTTCACCCATTTCATTATATAAATGATAGGTAACATGATATTCTTTTTCTTTTTTATTTTTAAGTTCAATATACGTTTTTAGTTCAATTGCTTTGTTCTCTACAATCGGATCTTCGATAGTTTTACCAGTATTATTAATTGAAATTTCTGATAATTTAAATATTTCTTTATCATACATTTCATCAAATTTTCTTTGATTCATAATTTCAGAATCACCACTTAAATAGTAACTTACAGCATGTTCAATATTACTTATCAATTTAATTTTTCCTTTTTCTAAAACCACCCCTTTATTACACAAGCTTTTTACTGCTGCCATATTATGGCTAACAAATAAAACAGTTCTTCCTTCACCTTTAGATATATCCTTCATTTTTCCAATTGCCTTTTTTTGGAATTCAGCATCCCCAACAGCTAAAACCTCATCAATAATTAAAATCTCAGGTTCTAAAAAAGCAGCGACAGCAAAAGCTAATCGAACAGTCATACCACTACTGTATCTTTTTACAGGAGTATCAATGTAACGTTCACAACCAGAAAATTCAATTATTTCGTCAAGCTTTGAAGTAATTTCTCTTTTGGTCATTCCCAAAATAGCTCCATTAAGGTAAATATTCTCACGGCCAGTCATTTCACCATGAAAACCTGTTCCTACTTCCAATAAGGAAGCAATTCTTCCTTTTGATTTTATACTTCCTGTAGTAGGAGCTGTCACTTTAGAAAGAATTTTCAATAAGGTAGATTTTCCGGCACCATTCTTACCTATAATCCCAACAACTTCTCCTCTCTCAACATCAAAATCAATATTTTGTAATGCCCAGACATAATCACTGGTTCCTTTAGTCGATCGGTCATTAGTATCGCCTATAGTTAAATAAGGATCTTCTTTCCCTCGAACTTTATGCCACCATCTATTTAAGTCATGACTCAAAGTACCTGTCCCAATTTGTCCTAATCGGTATTGTTTAGAAACATTTTCTACTTTTAAAATAATATCTTTTTCCACAATTAACTGTTATTAATAAATTATTATAAGACTAAACAGTGTCAATAAAACTTTTTTCAGTTTTATTAAACATTAAAAGCCCCAGAAAAAATATAATTATGGTTACTATAAAAGTATATATTAGACCTAAAGGAGATATATGTCCAACATTTAAGAGCATATAACGTGAGGTTTCAATAATATAAGCTAATGGATTATATGCTACAATCCACCCATACTGAGGTAATTTTACTTTAATTAATTCTATAGGATACATTACTGCAGAAACATACATTAGCAATTGTATACTAAAACCTATTAAATAACTAAAATCTCTATATTTCGTGACTAAAGAGGAAATTAGCATTCCTAATCCGAGTCCTAAAATTCCTATAAGTAAGATTAGAAACGGCAAAAATACAACCATAATATTTAAAGAAACTAAAGCGCCACTAGTGTAATAATAAATATAAAAGATTATAAAAATAAGGAACTGAATACCTAATTTTATTAAATTGGAAATCACAATTGAAAGCGGTGTTATAATTCTTGGAAAATAAACTTTTCCGAAGATTCCAGCATTGGCTTTAAATGTATCTGATGTACTTGTTAAACAGGAGGTAAAGTAATTCCATACAGTTATTCCGGCAAGATTAAACAAAAACGCAGGAACTTTTCCAGTATCAATCCCGGCAACGCTATTGAAAATAATAGTGTATGTTAAAGAGGTTAGTAAAGGCTGAATAAGATACCAAAGCGGCCCTAGAACTGTTTGTTTATAAACCGTAATTACATCTCGTTTTACAAATAGCAATAACAAATCCCTATATTGCCATACTTCTTTAAAATTAAGAGCAAAAAAATTATTTTTTGGTGTTATTTCAAACAACCAATCTTTATTATCAATATTATTCATTTCATAAATTAACAGGGTTTTTACCCATTCAAAAAAAGATTAAAAAGCAAAAAGGCGTTTTTTACAAAAAACACCTTCCATATTTACTATATAATAAACATTTATACATCCAAAACTTCAAAAGAAGAATTCATACTTTTAAATTCAGGAACTATTTTTTTCATTTTACCAACAATATCATCATTACTGTGAAAATTGGCAATCTCTATAAGTTCGTCAACTTCAGTATGCAGATTTTCATATTCATCCTGAATTTCCTGAGCAATCATAATTTTATTATGATAGGTTGGCAAAGTTTTAGAGGTATCATTTAATAATTCTTCATACAATTTTTCACCTGGTCTAAGTCCTACAATCTTTATTTTTATCTCCTTATCTGGGATGAAGCCGGCTAACTTAATCATTTTTTTGGCTAAATCTATAATCTTTACCGGTTTACCCATATCAAAGATGTAAATTTCACCTCCCTTTCCCATTGCTCCTGCTTCTAAAACCAACTGACAGGCTTCCGGGATGGTCATAAAATAACGTATAATATCCTGATGAGTTATAGTAACAGGACCGCCCTCAGCAATTTGTCTAGTAAACAATGGAACTACTGATCCATTGGAACCTAATACATTCCCAAAACGTGTTGTAATGAATTTCGTTAAACATTGCGATTTTTCGGTTTGATTTTTTAAAAATAAAGACTGTACATATTTCTCCGCAATACGCTTACTCGCCCCC
Organism: uncultured Flavobacterium sp.; assembly: GCA_963513545.1. Classification (GTDB taxonomy): domain Bacteria; phylum Bacteroidota; class Bacteroidia; order Flavobacteriales; family Flavobacteriaceae; genus Flavobacterium. Next base: position 41,538 of record CAUPQW010000008.1, on the reverse strand, counting down.
ATAACATTACTAGGGTTAACGGCCTTATCTGTAGAAACCATTACAAATTTTTTAACCTTGTATTTACAGGCCAAATCTGCTAAATTTTTAGTCCCTTTTACGTTTGTAAGAACCGCTTGTGAGGGATTTTCTTCCATCAGGGGAACATGCTTGTACGCAGCAGCATGAAAGATTACCTGAGGACTATGATCTATAAATACTTTTTCTAAAGCTTTTTTACTCTTAACATCAGCAATAACAGCCCTTATTCTTGTTTGAGAATCCACACTCAAAGTTTCCAGACATAGATTGTGCAAGGGTGTTTCTGCTTGATCTAAAATAATTATTGTTTTAGGATTAAATCCTAAAACCTGCCTTACAATTTCGCTACCAATAGAACCTGCGGCTCCAGTAATTAAGATCACTTTATCTTTCAATTGTTTAGATATAGATTTACTATCCAAGACAATTGGTTTCCTTTCTAATAAATCTTCAATCTGAATATTTTTTACTTTTTGAGAAATCTCTTTTTGATTTTCCCAATCTGAAATTAAAGGAACTGTATATACCTTGTAATTAAATTCTAAACATTGGTCAACAATAATTAACTGCTCTTCCTTAGACAAACTTTTATCAGCAATGATAACTCCTTCTGCAGCTACTGATCGCATTAATGCTGGTAATTTTTTCTTTTGAATCAATATTGGCATATCAAGCATCCGCTTAGAGGCATTTTGATTATTTTTATCTACAAAACCAACAATCTTAAATCTGGAAGGCGTTTCAAATTTTAATGCATTGGCAACTGAAATTGCATTAGCATCTGTACCATAAATAACTGTTCTTATTAATTTAGAATCCGTTTTTTCTGAAAAATAAATTTCAAAAGTTTGTTTTACAATTACCCTATATAAAAACAAACCACAGAAAGAAAGTACTAAATTTATAAAAAGAGCTGTATTTAAAAAGGCTTTATGTCCTGAGTATAGCTCATATATTAAATTGAAGAACAAAAAGAAAACCAAAACTGACATCTGCGAAAACAGTAGTTTTATTGCATCAATATAAGAAGAATGTCTAATAATTCCTGAATATGTTCTAAAAAGCCAGAAGAAAAACACATTAACAAGTATAAGACTTGGAACAAAAATGAAATGAAATGATGTTATAATATAACCTAATGCCGTTCCTTCAAACAACATATAAGTAAATGTAAACGAAAAGATAAGAACCATTACATCAATAGCAACAATAATCCATCTTGGTAAATAACTAAGATTATTAATGTTTGCTTTAAGATTTCTTGGCGAAAAATTATTGTGTAACAAAGCCGCCATTTTGTTTCGTTTATCTGTATTCAAATTGATTATATTTAATATTTACAACTAAGCACAATTACAAAAGTACTAATTTAACATATAAAAAGATATTTCTTTAAAGAATTAAAATCTGGCTCCCTTTTTCTTTTGTTTCAAAAATTCTAACAGATAGGACCCGTAACCTGATTTTACAAGAGGCAGCGCAAGTTCTTCTAATTGTTCATCCTTAATAAAACCTTGTCTCCATGCAATTTCTTCGATACAGCCAACTTTTAACCCTTGTCTTTCTTCTAAGACCTGAACAAATTGTCCAGCCTGCATTAAACTATTAAAAGTTCCTGTATCTAACCAGGCAGTTCCTCTGCTTAAGATACCAACTTTTAAAGATTCTTTTTCTAAATAAACTTTATTTACATCTGTAATTTCATATTCTCCCCTGGCACTTGGCTGAATATTTTTAGCTATTTCTACAACTGAGTTATCATAAAAATACAATCCGGGAACTGCATAACTTGATTTTGGCTCTTCGGGTTTTTCTTCAATTGATATAGCTTTAAGGTTTTCATCAAATTCCACAACTCCATAACGTTCCGGATCTGAAACATGATAAGCAAACACAACTCCTCCATTGGGCTTTGTATTTGACTTTAAAAGCTCCTGCATATTAGAACCAAAAAATATGTTATCTCCTAAAATAAGAGCAACATCATCATTACCAATAAATTCTTCTCCAATTACAAAAGCCTGAGCTAAACCATTTGGAATAGCTTGTTCAGCATAACTAAATTTACATCCTAAACTTATACCATCACCTAATAATTTTTTAAAATTTGGTAAATCATGTGGTGTAGAAATAATTAATATTTCATTTATTCCCGACATCATCAATGTTGATAATGGATAATAAATCATAGGCTTATCATATACTGGCATCATTTGCTTACTCATAGCAAGAGTCAAAGGGTGTAATCTTGTTCCTGAACCACCAGCTAATATAATTCCTTTCATATATTTTTGTAATTTTAGAATTAGATTTCTTTTTAAATTGCTTTAGAAATCTTGGAAAACTTCAACCTTTTTTATTTAAACAAACATTTTTCTTAAACTTTCTCTATAATCCGGAACATCTAAATTATAGATTCTTTTTATTTTTTTTTTATCCAGTAAAGAAAATTGAGGGCGTTTTGCCGGTGTTGGATATGATGCAGATGGGACTCCCCCAACATTACAAGTATATTTTCCAAATTCTCTTATACTTAACGCAAACTCATACCAACTTATTTCGCCTTCATTGGAATAATTATAGATTCCTGATATCCAATTTGGCGAACCCAAAATATCTAACATGGCTTGAGCTAAGTCAGCTGCGTAAGTTGGAGAGCCTATTTGATCATTTACCACATTAATTGATTCCTTTTCCTTCATCAACCGCTGCATAGTTTTAACAAAATTATTACCAAACTTACTGTAAACCCAAGAAGTTCTTATTATAATTGAATTTGGATTTTCAGTCAGACAAGCTATCTCACCTGCTCGCTTACTAGCACCATAAATATTGATAGGATTTGTCTCAGCTTCTTCATTTAAAGCAATTGAAGAAGATCCATCAAACACATAGTCCGTTGAAATGTGTATTAATTTTGTATTGTTTTCTTTAGCATACTTTGCTATTAATTCTACTGCTGAATAATTTACAGTAAAGGCAATTTCTTTTTCTGATTCTGCTTTATCAACTGCAGTATAGGCACCACAATTAAAAATTATGTTAGGTTGAATTTCTTTTAATTGTTTTTCTAAAACCTCTAAATCATCCAAAGTAATTTTTGCTCTATCTGCAAAACACCATTCATATTGTGAATATTTTGCTGATAAAACTGAAAGCTCAGATCCTAATTGACCTTTTGCTCCTGTTACTAGTATTTTTTTCATACTCAGTTAATATTTGCTTTTAATGGAATAAATTATGGACGTTATTTGTTTTTTAAAGATTGGATCATGCCTATTTAGTTAAAACAAGCTATTACATTTTTCTATAAAAGGAAGTATTTTATCTTTATCAGAAACTATTGCGTGTTCTAAGTTCATACCCCAATCAATATTTAAAGAAGGATCATCAAATTTAATCCCACCTTCGGAAGCTTTATTATAAAACTGATCACATTTATACATCACGGAAGCTGTTTCACTAATAACCGAAAATCCGTGAGCAAAACCTTGAGGCACTAACAATTGTTTTTTATTTTCAGCCGAAAGTAAAACGCTAAATGATTTTCCATAAGTTGGAGAATCTTTTCTTAAATCTACTGCAACATCAATAATTTCTCCTTCTAAAACACGAACCAGTTTCGTTTGTGCAAAAGGTGGATTTTGATAATGCAAACCTCTTAAAGTTCCTTTTCTGGAAAAAGATTGATTGTCCTGAACAAAGTCAATATCTATTTCTAAATCTTCAAATTTAGTTTTGCTGTAAGATTCAAAAAAAAAACCTCTCTCATCACCAAAAACTGTTGGTTCCACTATTATTAAATCTTTTATAAAGGTTTTTTCAATTTTCATTTTAAAATGTAATTCTTTTTTTATTTATGCTATTTTAAAGAAATTAAAAATCACTTCTTTAATTCTGTCTTTTTCATGATTTGTAAGATAGGAACCTGATGGCAAACACAATCCTCTTTCGAATAAATATTCAGCAACATTATTGCCATAATATGGATAATTAATAAAAAGGGGCTGCAAATGCATAGGTTTCCATATTGGGCGACATTCAATATTTGCACTTTCAAATGCAAGTCTTAAACTTTCTCTATCTATATTTTTTTTTTCGTTTGGTTCAACTAAAATTGTACTTAACCAATAATTTGAAAAACAATCATTATTAGCTACCTGAAAAAAATATATTTCGTCTATATTCTTGAAAATTCTTTCATAAAAACTATTTATTTCTCTTCTGGCAATAATGTTTTGTTTTAAAATCTCCATCTGACCAAGACCTATGCCTGCGCAAACATTACTCATTCTGTAATTATAGCCTATTTGACTATGCTCATAATGTATTGCTTTATCTTTTGATTGTGTGGCATAAAAAATAGCCTTTTCTTTAGATGATTGTGAGTTAGAAATTAAAACTCCACCACTGGAAGTAGTAATGATTTTATTTCCATTAAAAGACAAAACTCCATAAGTGCCAAAAGTACCGCACTTTTTACCTTTATAAGTACTCCCGAGAGCTTCTGCACTATCCTCAAGAACAGGAATTTCATATCGCTCAGCAATTGTATGAATTTCATCTACTTTATACGGATTTCCATACAAATGTACTGCTATAATAGCTTTAGGTTTTTTACCTTTTTTTATTCTGTCCTGAATGGCAATTTCAAGAATTTTAGGACAAATGTTCCAGGTTTCTGTTTCGCTGTCTACAAATACTGGAATAGCACCTTGATACAAAATAGGATTAGCAGATGCCGAAAATGTAAGGCTTTGACAAATAACTTCATCTCCAATTCCTACACCTAATAAAATCAACGCTAAATGAATTGCAGATGTCCCAGAATTTAAGGCCGTTACAAATATTTTATCGTCAAGATAATTTTCCAGAACCTTCTCAAAATCATTAACATTTGGCCCACCAGAAGTGATCCAGTTATCTTCAAGGGCTTTCTGAATATATTTTTGTTCAAAACCACTTTGTTTTGACAAGGATAAAAAAATTCTTTTATTAGTCATTAATTTTCCAATAATCCGAAGTATAACGAACATCATCATCACTAACTTTCGTTAATGGCAAAGTCGAAAATGATATCAACTTAGAATTTGTTTCTAATGATTCAATAGCGTTTGCATGACCAGCTGGTACATGTAAAATTTTGCTATCAGAGGCTGTCATGATAATAGTTTCAACTTTTAATTCTTTTGAAGGTTTTTCCCAGTTATCAATTTTTACAAAATGAATTTTAAAAGATCCGTTTATACAATAGAAATTTTTAGAATCAAGTTTATGCCCTTGCCAGGCTCTAATAGGATTTTCATCAGAATTAATAATGATATAAAACCTTTCAATATCCTTAAAACTGAAATCATTTACATACGAAATAGTTCCCCGATGATCTGAAAAATTGCCGCCCTGAATTATTTTAGAATCCATTAATTTAATTTTAAATTGTCTTTTTTAGCAAATAGAATTTTAGGGTATATACCAAAAGTAAAGGAGGGATAATAATTGCAAATATTAATATATCCTGAACTTTATGATATAAAAAAACAACTAAAACCGATACCGCTATTTGTGTTAATGCATAATATAGAGCAACTAATCTGTGTTGAATTTTATATTCGTTGCTTAAAACCTGATATAGATGCAAGCGATGTGCTTCAAATATATTTTGCCTTAAATATAACCGGTGTAAAATTGTACAACATGAATCTGCTCCATAAACTGCTAAGAATAAAATCCAAATGATTGAGTTCGTGGCTAAAATAAGTTTAAAAACCAGATATATTATCCAAAAAGCAATTGCTATGCTGCCAACATCTCCGGCAAAACATTTCGCTTTTTTTCTGTAATTAAAAAAAAGGAAAACCAAACTAGCGACTATGGCATATTTTATAAAATTCCCATCTGTGAATAGTTGAATATTTTTGTTTACATATAATAGCGAACCCATTACTGCTAAAGTATATAAACCTGTTATGCCGTTTATTCCATCCATGAAATTATAAGCATTTATTAAGCCAATAGCTGTAATGTAAGCTACTACAAGACCTAAAAGAAAGGCAGGATTAAAAATACCTAAATCGAAAAATATTAAAGTAATAGCCAAAAAGTGAATCGAGATTCGAATTTTATTTGACAAACTCTGAATATCATCCCAAAAACTTACTAAGCTCACTAATGTAATTCCTATAAAGAAAAAATAATTATTTTGGATATGTTGGACCGAGTACAACAAAGCTGCAAACCAAAAAACAACTCCCCCTCCACGTAAAGTAATTTCAGTATGCGAACTTCTTTGATTTGGTTTATCGATAATATTAAAACGGTCAGCTACCTTAAAATAAAGTAACATTAAAATCATTAAAAGAAATCCTAATATTGTGTATTCCATTATTTATTTTAAATTTTTATTTGTTAATTTTTAAAATTGCTTACATGCTATTTTTAATCAATAGAGACCTGTATGGAATTAATCTCTGTTTTTCATCTTTTTGTTTTTCTTCATCTATTATTATAGCTCTAAAAAAAGGAAAAAAATAAAAAAAACATATAAAACTGGCTAACAAGATTTTTTTATTTAGTAATGTGTAATAAATTATTTCAGAAACCAAAATTATTTCAAAAATTCTAAAATAAATATAAATTCTAGTCAACTCTGTAGATTCTGAAAACATATTTACAAAAACAATTGAAGATATATAAGCTAACATCAAATATTTTTGATGAGATAATTTAAATCCGAATTTCTGATAATACCATAAAATAATTAGTGCCATTGTATTTAATGCTACTAACTTTAAAAAAGGTACCGGAACGGCAAATTCATTAGAAACATAATAGAGATAATGTGATTCTTTAAAAATAAAAGTAAACAAATGAATAACCCCAATTTGCGATATAACAAATGAAACACCAATTACTATATATAAATACCGGACTCTAACAAGCTCCCCCCATTTAAAAATTATTAAAAAGACAACAAAAGGAATTAAAGAGCTATAATGAATGAACATAGCCAACAGCATTAATAGAGAATAGTAATAATATTTTTTATCTAATAAAAAGCTAAATGCATAAAATGCAATGGCAACTGATAAAAACTGTCTTATATAGGTGAATGAATACAGAAACAAAACAGGAATCATGAAGTATAACACAAGTGGTAAACTACTTTTTGGGGTGTATTTTCGGACTGCTAAATAAACAAAAAAATAGGTGAAAAAAGAAAAAAAGAAGAAAAGAAATGTGTAACTCAGGTTTAAAAACCTAAAAATTTTCATTATCATTAAAAAACCATACTCAACATTATTGTCTCTTGTCCCATACAAATACCAATAAGTATAATTATTATAATCCCAACCTATACCTTCTCTAAACCCCCCTATTAAAATCATAATCACAAGAAGGTATACACTAACAATTTTCTCTTTACCAGGGTAATTATAACTAAATAAAAATAAAGTTAGTACAATAAAAATCAGTATAATATAAAAAACCATCTATCTATTTTATAAAGTATTATTTAAAAACTGTACTTCGTTTAGAAATTTTCAGACTTATTCTCTGACATCCACTTTAAAGTTATTTTTATACCATCCTTTCTTGAATATGGTAACAATGGAGCTATTTTATAAGTATTTTTTAAATCAATAATGTTATTAGTTGTCATGTTATGTAATCTGAATGAATTCATTGGAAAATGAATTTTAAATAATTTCAAAATATCTCCAAAAAAAGCAGCTCCCTTGATTATAAAATAAGGTGCTTTTTTAATTTTAGTACCAAGTTCAGTTGCTATTTCATTACCCCATTCTTCAATATTTATTGCAGGATCATCTCCAATATAAAAAACCTTTTGTTCATCATTTATTGTTTCGGTAAAAAGTATACTTTCAATTTGACAAACAGCATTACCAATAAATCCATATGTTTTAGTACATCCTTTATTTCCGACATGAAAATATTTTCCAGCAATAATCATATCAAAAAAATTCTTGTAAGGTATACCAAACCAAGGTCCCCAAATTGACGTAGGTCTTATTATTGCCCAATCACAATCAGGCCTGTTTTCCCACACCAATTGTTCTGTTTTCACTTTACTTTCTCCATAAATTGTAGTTGGTGCATAATCAAACTGGTTTTTTGGATAATACCCTCCATAACACACCAACATTGATGAAGTTATAATAATTTTTTTTAAATTCTTTAATTCGGTTGTGGCTTTAAGCAAATTTTCTACACCTAAAACATTCGAATTATAATCTTCCAAGCCTTTACCGTCCAAGTCTGTACGTGCAGCTAAATGTAAAATATAATCAGGTTCGAAATTAAGAACTGCTTGCTTTAACTCCAATAAATCATTAATATCTATTTTAGTCCAATATTTAAGAAATTCTTTGTTACTTGGTTCTTTAACATCAATATTTAAAATTTCATGACCGTCTTGAATCAACTTCTGCGAGAAGTTAGTCCCAATAAATCCTGAGCCTCCAGTTATTAGTATTTTATGTTTAATTAACATTATTAATATTTTTAAAAAATTAATTTAATTAGATTTTAGCTCAAATATTGGGAGAATAAAAGATTTATTCTACTATTGAATTTTTCTGGAGAAAATTCACATTTTGAATGTATAATATTATGCTGTTGAATTTTTAATAACAATTCAGGATTATCAAGAAAGAATTTCACTGCATTATATGTACTATCAACATCATTTGGTTTAACTAACAGCCCTTCGTTTTTAGTAACAATATCTGATAAAAAATTATGATCTGTCGTAACTATTGCATTTCCTGTTCTCATTGCCTCAACATTTACTAAACCAAATGATTCAGTTTTAAAAAATGTTGGAAAGAGTAAAATGTCACTATTTAAGAATAGATTTACTTTACTGACTTCCTTAACAACACCATGATAAATTATCCGATTTGGATAAAGTTGATTTAATTCGTGAAATCTATCATCAAATTTTTTTTTCACTTCTAAAGCTGACATCAAATAATCTGAGAGAGGTTCGCCGGCAATATTAAATATGACATTTTTATGATCCTTAGCTATTTTTTCAAAAGTATCTAAAGCCACAAAAATGCCTTTACTTTTCATCAAAAATGATATATACAGAATATGTACTTCTTCATTTTTGTTTTTTAAATCAAAATCAACATCATCTAAAACCGAATCATAACAATTGGGAATTACGCTTCTTTTCATTTTCGTTAATGACGAAGGCATAAGTTGTTTTTGCCTCTCTGTCACAAAAATCGTTTCGTCAATATTAGTATATGCGCTATGAATAATTTTTGAAAAGATCCCACCTGTAAAAAGATCCATAATCTCATTACCATGTAAATGATTAATGACTTTAACTCCCTTTATTTTACATAAAAATAACAAAACAATATCTTTTATTGCTCCTTTTTTACTTCGTGTACATGTGAAATAAACTAAATCAACTTTATGAAAAATGAAGATCCAAAAAGTTTTTAATAAAGTTATTATTGTACCCAAATATTTACTTTTTACATTGGTATTAATTAAAAACTTTGGTTTAATTAAATTATAGACCATATTTGAAATTAATGCCTGCCCTCCAATAGGCGGGGGAATAGGGCAAAAAAATAAAACGTTTTTTTTTTTCATTTAGGGCTTAGAATTGACAACTATTTAATTAATCCTATTTTGTTACAAAACACTTCAAAAGCACAATTATATTTTTAATACATTTCTCTAAAAAATTCTATATTATAAAACAAACTTTTATAAGGATCAAATAAATCAAAATAGGGAGAGATTGACTGTAACAACAAAAATACCGAAACAATAAAAATAATTAAAAGAATATATACTTTATCTAAGCTAAATTTGAAGAATACTAATTGTGAAGAAATTAAAAAGGATTCCATTATATTAAAATACAAACTTCCACGGTTAACAATAATTAAAAGTGTGGAGGAAAACATAAAATATAAAAATAACCCAAAAGCATAACCATTGTAAATTATTTTGTAATAGGGGAGTTTTTTATTTAAATAGTCAAAATTGCATGTAAACAAAATAAGCAGTAAAATCCTTTTAATCAGACCAAATATACTAAGACTAGCATCTTTAAGCGCATCTTTAGCCGAATTTCCATAGAATTCGACTTTATATGTTGCTGATTCACTTATAAATCCTCCTAATGAAAAAAACTTTAATGGTAATGAAGTTTTACCAATAACAAAAGCTATAATTAAAATAGTACAAATGGCTTGCCATTTAAACACTCTGTTAAGAAAATAATAAACACTAAACAAAATAGCTGTTGTGTGAAAAAAGGAGGCGAAAATTATTAACAAAAAAAAAGGGATAGTTTTTTTCTTTTCAACGAAAGGCAAAGCCAATAAACAGATAGCCAATGCAATTAATTGTCGATTGCTTCCAACCAAACCTAAATTTGTAGCGTAAAAAAAAAGTAATGACAGATATAAATATGGACTATACTTTTTGGCAGTTTTAAAAATAACACCGTAAAAAAACAAAGCGTGAAAAAATAAAAAAAATGAATAGTCTCCAAAAATCTTATAGATAAAAAACGTAGTAAAACCATATCCAATTTCAAAACCTGCCAAAGCATTTATAAAAACCAAACTCACTTCATCCACATCGTTAAAGTGATGATAATAAGAATACCAATCTGTACCGGTTTCCCATCTTAATCCAATTTGAACAACAATTATAAAATACAAAATTGAAAATAATATCTTATTTTCTATGTCAGTAAGTTTGCATCTTAATTCTAAAAATGCAAATAAGAGAATTATTAAAAGTGTTCCAATATAAATTTCCATCAATATAATTTAGTATACAGTTCATTCATTTTTGAAATCACTATATTATTTGAAAAATAAGTATCATAATGGTTTTTAAAATTATTATTCTCATTCTTTCTGGAACGATTAAGCTTTGTGATAATACTTTTTACATTATTCTCAAAAAGAAAATCATTGGAAATAATTATCTCTGGAATTGCACAAATATTTGAAGCAATTACAGGCTTATTAAACAAATATCCTTCAATTATTGGCAAACCAAAACCTTCACCATATGCTGCAGGAATTAAAATCACATCGCTATTTTTATAATACTGGATCAACTCATCATCAGCAACATAACCTAAAAGGGATATGTTATCTAAATTCTGCTCTTTTATTTTCTCTTGATAAAACTTTAATAGAGGTCCTTTTCCTGCTATTAAAAATTCAAAATTTTCATCTTTTAATAATTTAGCGACATCAATTAATAAATCTATTAATGCTCTTTCCTCTATACTTCTCACAGTAAAGACCTTGATAACTCCTGTTTTAAAACATGTAATTTCTTTATTAACAATATTTTTAGTTTTGAAATTTTCAAAGTGAGAAGTATTAGGGATAATACAGTTATTGATTCCTTTATACAAGCTCATTTTTTTTGTATAGAATGAAATAAAATGAACAAAATCACAACGTAAATAAAGTAATTTTTCCAAAAGCACAAACACATATTTCAGCTTATGTTTTGTTACCTTGGCGAAATAATATACGCCATCATGAACTGTAAACAAATTACTTTGAAAACAACTTCCAATACTCATTAATGGGTTATGGGAATGAATAAATATTTGTTTGTTTTTTTTTAATTTAAATAAAAGAATATTAAGCGTTATAATCCAAAAGAAATTTTTCTTTACTCCAATACAAACTAAATTTCCAAATCTGCTTACTTTAGTTTGGACATCCCAGTGTAAATAATAATTTGTATCAAAAGGACTCGCTAGGGATTGAAAATGAATTACATTTTCAACACCACGTTTGTGAATTCGCATACTATTAAAACCGAAAAATAACATAGCCGATTTAGCCATTTTTATAAAAATTGCAACATTTGATTAATTCTATGTTCATAGGTATGATTTAACAAAAAGTGGCTATATTGCTCTAAAGCTAACTCATGTCTTACATCTGGCTTATCTAAGTAATACTGTACTAAATCTATTGCTTCCCCTATATTTTTATAAGTAAATTTTTCAACATTGATTTTAGAATATTCCTGTAGTACAGTTTTATAGTCACATATTTGAAATCCACCAACACCTGCAATTTCAAAAAATTTCACATTCGCAGATTCTATTTCTGCATAATGAAAATTATTAAATACAATTTTTGACCCATACAGAACTTCAGCTTTCCTGTTACCTGTAATATATTCATTTCGAAATTTCGAACTAATTTCATGTTTTGCAAAACGCCTGTCAGGAGTACCAAATAGCGCTAAATTAATACCTGATTTCAATAATTTCTCAATCATATTAGCCCGATAAGGATACATGGTACCAAAAGCAACTACATCAATATCTATTTTTTTTTCATATTCTTCACGATTTCCATCAGGCATTTTATGTACTCGAGGATTAAAGGCCTCTGGTAAATAAAAGGTAGGTAATCCCATTTTATTCTTCATAAAATCAACTATAAATCGGTCTTTTGTAAAATAAGCATCATAATTAGATGCGAAAACTTGCTGATATTCAAATGTCGTTAATGCATCTGGATTAAAGTGTACAACTGGTATATAGGGCAAAGCTTCTTTAATTAATTTGATACAAATTGGATGTGTAAAACGGTAAGTACAAACAATTAATTCAGGCTCTGAATCGATAATTAATTTTGCTATTTTCCTAAAGAGATACTCATCATAAAACTTTAAAAATTTTAGAGCAAAATAATTATATTTATATGGAATTGAAATGACATCTCTTATATCAAAGTGTATTACACTATGGCCTAAGAAACTAAACGAATCATTGAGATGATATTCTAAACTATCAAAATCCTTACTGCCAAAAAGTGCTATTTTCATGTATTACTTTAAATTTGAAAAAAGTTAATCATTTAAGATAACCCTTTTTATTAATTTATTTTTTAGAATATTTTTTCTTTTTGTATTCTCAATAAATTCAACAGGCAATAACAATAATATATATTTTCTTAAATTAAGACGCATTTTATATAAAAACAGAATGAGTTTCCAATTTTTATTTTTATTCCTGGCATTAATTTTTGAATCTTCTAAAAATGTGATAAGCGGATTATTTGTAGAAGCACCATCATATGCTGAAAACTTGCATATACATATTGGGATATATTCAAAAATATGATTATCTATATATATTCTAAAAAAAAGATCATAATCCGCAGCAATTTTATAATTGGTATCAAATAAATACTTCAATAACAATTTACTTTTCGCAAAAACTGTCTGATGTCCAAAAACCATAAAATCCCGTGTTTTTTCAATATCATCAGGAGCCAGAACTATATTTCCCCATCGATAACACAGCATATTGTCTCCATAAATTACGTCTGAAAACCTATCAATACTAAAAACCTTTTTTAAAATTTGCATATCATAAAAGACATCTCCTGCATTCATAAAATTTATCCATTCTCCAGTCGCAAGTTTAATTCCTTTATTCATAGCATCGTAAATCCCGGCATCAGGTTCCGAAAGCCAAAAGCTTATTCTATCTTTATATTTTTTAATTATTTCAAGAGTATCATCTGTAGAACCACCGTCAATTATAATATATTCAAAGTCAGAAAAATTTTGATTAATAACGCTCAAAATAGTTTTTTCAATAGTGCTACTTACATTATAACATACTGTAATAATTGTTATAAGGGGTGAATCAGTGTCCATTTTCTCTTATTGTTATAAAAATTTGATAATAGTTTATTCCAAACATCTTAATTCCTCCTCAATTAACAAATCTAAAATATCGTAAAAATCGAGATCATAATCCCAACCTAATATTTTTTTTGCGGGTGTATTATCTCCATAAATATCCTCAATATCTGTAGGTCTCATTAAACCATAATCAATTTCCAATTTATCTTGAGAAATATTTAATTTACTAAAAACATATTCAATAATTGATCTTAGAGTTATACTTTTTCCTGAGCAAATAATAAAATCTTCCGGCTCACCTGCCTGTAGCATTAACCACATAGCTTTGACATAATATGGCGAATATCCAAAATCTCTTTTAATATCAATATTACCAACTTTAAGCACCCATTCAGGATTGTCTTTATTTCTCACAGCCTCACTTAATACTTTTTTAACAAAAAAATTTGTAGACCTTAAATGAGATTCATGATTAAATAAAACTCCATTGCATGCATACAATCCATAAGATTCCCGGTAGTTAACAACAATCCAATGTGCAGAGGCTTTAGAAATTGCATAAGGGCTTAGCGGATGCATTGGAGTATCTATGTTAATTGGTAAATCCTCAACTTTTCCAAACATTTCACTACTAGAGGCCTGATAAAAACGAATATCTTGTTTAACTATCCGAATAGCTTCTAATAAATTAATAACAGAAATAATATTAAAATTTATAGTTCCAATCGGTTGCTTAAATGACAAACTAACAGAACTTTGAGCAGCTAAATTATATATCTCGTTTGGCTGATATTTATTTATCAATAAGATAATACTAGACAAATCTAATAAGTCACATTCTTCAATTATTACATTTGAAGTTACATCCAAATATTTTATATTATCGAGTACGTCTGAATGATTATTTCGAGTAAAACCAATAACAAAATAACCTTTATCAATTAAAAATTTAGTCAAATAAGCACCATCTTGCCCACTAATTCCAGTTATAAAAGCTACTTTCATATAATTTTCTCATAAACTTTAATAGTGTCTTCAAAAGTTTTATCCCAAGAAAAATTTTGTAATCTTATATTTGCTTGCTGTATTAACTCATTTCTTAATTTTGCATCATTAATCAAGTTAAAAACTGCATTAAACAATGACTGATCATCATTTAAATCAAAATAAACTGCACCATTACCCCCGATTTCAGGCAAAGACCCGCCATTACTCAAAAGTGTTGGGCAGTTACAGGCAAATGATTCCAAAACGGGTATGCCAAATCCTTCATATAAACTTGGAAAAACAAAAAATAGGGCGTTAGTATATAAATTAGATAAAATAGCATCATTAATTTCTTTTATCAATACGACATGATTTTGCAAACCTAAATCTTTAAGCAAATTAAGTTCTTCTATAGAAAAATCTCCTCCACCCCCACAGACCAACTTAAGTTTATTTTCAATTAACAAAATAGAAATTGTTTTTACAAAATATGAAAAATTTTTATACCCAGATCTATTTCCTACAAATAAAAGATAGTTGTCATTTACAATAGCTTCTTCTCCTTGTTCTGTATTTATTAAAGAATTTCCTAAATAAACAACATCTATTTTATCTTTATCAATATTATAAATATCAATAATATCATTTTTTGTATGTTCTGAAATAGCAATAATTCTGTGAGCTTTTTTAGCAATTCTACTTTTTTGCATAATTGTCTTTTCAAGACTTTTTAAATCAGAAAATGAATCCGAAAATTTTTCATGAATCATATCGTAAAAAGTCACAACATAAGGTTTATCTCCAAGATTATTAAAAAAATAATCATCATAATAAGTAGGGTGAAAAACATCAAAATCTGATTTTTGAACATATCTTAAAGTATTAGACTTATTTACTAAATCTATGAACCTTTCTTTACCTCTAAAATTAAAATTAGGAAAAAAAGGATATACATTTGAAAACGTATTTGAATTCAAATAAGCATTATTGGTAAATTTAGTTCCTAGCAAGTAATCATTTTCTGAGTTTTCAAAACGCTTAATCAATTCAAAAAAATATCTTGATATCCCTCCATATTGTTGCATAGCAAAAATTTGATAATCAAATAACACTTTCATTTATTTTCAAGTTTTAAGTATTTATATCAATTGTTATAGATTATTTATTCCAAATACCTGATGCAGTACCATTTATTATTTTTTTATATTGAATATAACTTATTACTGCACCTAAAAGTAAACATATAAAATTAGAAGCAGGCATCGCATAAATACCCCATTTTAAATATTTGACTAAAAAAATAGAGATTGGAATATTAAGAAAACCCATTATTATAGCATAAATGATTTGAATACGTATTTTACCAACACCATTTAAAAAATTAGCAAAAATTGCGTTCCAATTGAATACAATTATATAAAAGCATATAGATATTGATAAAGATAAAGAAACAGAAACAGAATCTCCAACCCATAGATTAATAATAATACTAGCACATGGAACCATGAAAAACAAAACAATAATACTTAACACCCAATATTTCATTAAAGTTCTAATCGCTTTTTTTATCCAAGCATACTCTTTTTTATAGTAAGCTTCTGTAAATGCAGTCCAATAAGGAGAAAGAACAATTGTAAAAAGTATAGTTATAATGCTGAAATACTTATATGAGATATTAAAATCAGTTACATCAGAAGGTTGAAACAATTGTGCAATCAATATATTATCTGTTTGAAAAATAATCAGACTTACAATCTGAAGTATAAAAAACTGAGACCCTAAGTTTACGATACCCTTAGATTCCTTGAAATCAACTGCTTTTAAAGAGGGTGAAACTAGTTTAAATTGTTTTGTATACAAATAAACAGTGGCTCCAATAGAAATTAAAAGTGGAATAAATGATAAACATAAAGCAAGTATAACCAAATTAGCATTTGTAGTTTTTGTTAGTATCCAAACCGCGACAATTAAACCAATATTGCTTAGAAACAACAGTATAGAACTAATTGAAACCATTTGAAAAGAGGCCGCAACAATATTAATAATATCAGTCACAAATTTCAAGAAAAAACAAAGAGAAACTACTGTTACAACAGTATGCAGCTCCTTCTCTGGAATAAAATCAGAATTAAAAACAGATTGCCAATTAACAAACGAACTAACTAGAAAATACAAAACAATTAAGACCAAAGCAATTAAACCTATAATTGCATATGTAGTACTTACATAGATTTTAGAAGTTCTAAAATCTTCTTTTGCTAAACTTTCAGATAACTTATTTCTCAAACCATTTCCAATACCTATATCAAAAATAGCAATCCACCCAACTAAGGAGGAAAGTGTTAACCATACCCCATATGCATCTGGCTTAATATAGTGAATTGTCAAAAACACTAAGACAAATTGCATTATTATACTACAGCCTTTAAAGAAAACAGATAATATTATGTTATAATTAGCCTTTTGAGATCTATCTTGAGTAGCATGCCTAAAATACTTTTTAATCACCAATTACTTTTTTATTTATATTATTCTATTTTAAGATATCTGTTTTGTTTACAATTCATTGAAAAATGTTTAAAAAAAATGTTTAAAAAATCTCCTAATAATTAATACAATAATAGTCATTAAACTGGTCAAAAAAGTACCAAAAATCAATCCTTTCGCTTTACCAAAACGTTCTTTAGGCAATGGTAAAATAGGACTGTCTATAACTTGAATCAAAGGTGTTTCTTTACGTAAAGTAACTTTTGCTAATTCAGTTTGCTTAACAAGTTCTGTTAATATAGCGGTATTAGCCTGTACATCAACTTGTCTCCTAGCTGAAGGTGCACGACGTACATTTAGAGCCGGATTCAAATTAAATGTATTATCATTTGCTACCGCCACTCCGGTAATTGCAGCATTCAGTTCTCCTCGAATAGAATCTGTCTGGCGTTGTAAAATTGCCATATTCATCCTGGCTTTTTTACTTTTTGTTTCCACATAAAATTTCCCAACTTCTTTAGCTAAAGCTTCGCAAAAATATTTTGCAAAAAACTCATTTTGAGAAGTAACATCAATACTTATAATTGAAATCTTTTTGTCTTTTTGGGCAACATTTAAACCTCCTTTTGACAAACTCTCATACATTTTCCCCATTATACTATCCTGGACACGGGTATATAATTTTCGGTTTGCATTTGGCAAAAATTCTAAACTTGCAAATTTTGGATTATCCTTCCAGTTTTTACGCCAATTATTATTCTGAATAAACATTTCTGCTAAAGAAATTGTCTTTCCTTCAACTACAACAGAAGACAGCAATGTTTTTTCTACCATTGATCTGGATTTAAACAATTCGGTCAAATTAGATCCTGTAAAAATGCTACCCCCGCCACCTCCTAAATCAATACCAAATGAACTTGCTAATCCTAATGCTCCACTAAATCCTCCGCCTCCTTTTTCGTCTTCTAATGCAAACGATAATGTAGCTGTATAAACAGGCTTCTTACTAAATGAATAGGCAAGCCCCAAACTAGCTCCAATAACACCCGCTATCAAAATAATTTTCCATTGAGAAAGTAAATAATTCCACCACTCTTTTACTTTTTCAAATAATTCTTTCAATGAAATCTCATCATTTTTAACCGGTAAACTATTTTCCATATAAAATCTAAATTTTACTTAAATGCTGTTACGATTAATAATGCTAAACTAGTCAGAACACTACCGATACTTACCCATTCACCAGTACTCATCTTTTTTGTTTCTGGCTTTTCAGGAACAACAATCTGAGAGTCCGGTGTAACTTTAGGGTATGACCTAAAAAACAAAAATGAACCTGTTACTGCAGCTTTTCCATTAGGATAGATAATATATGCCTTTTTCTTCCATCCTTTACTGTCCACTCCTCCAACTGCATTTATATAGTATTTGAAACTCTTTCCGCTTCTATATGGAATTTCAGAATTAAGCAATACATTTCCTGTAACTTTAACCCCCTCATTTAATGTCGAAACTTCTATTTCATCATCAGGAAACAAGCTAACATTAGAATAATGCTCTTTATCCTTTACAATTTTTTTCCAATCCAAAGGAATAGTAGCATATTTCAATTCCTCTTTTAGTCTTTTAGCAAGATTTTCTTTTAAAGTGTCATTTTTAGATAAATTTAAATCAACTCGTTTTATATCGTCAATTTGTTGCTGTTTAATTGGCCTCTTAATTTTCATCCCTTCTAGATTAGCTACTGATGTTAATCCTCCTGCACGCATAACTACATTATAAACGGATTCTTTTTTATTTGCCAGAACGTATTTTCCCGGATAAGCAACGGCTCCGCTAATTGTTACCATTTGTGGTTTTTCATAAACGGCCATTCTTCTAATATTTATCACATCAAAAGGCTTTAAAAGAAAGTTTTTTGCTTGCTCATTATTGTCAGCTGTTATTTCTAATTCTACTAATTCAATACGCCTTGGATTAGTATCATCAATTTCATCAGATTTTATCATTCTTGCAATTTCAACTCTTTTAGAAGCTGATCCTGTTAATCCTCCTACCTGAATAACCAAATCATTTAATGTTAAGTTATCAAAGAATGGATATTCCCCGGGAGTTTTTACTTCGCCATCAATTGTAACTTTATATTCTTCTCTAAAATCTAAAATTGAGTATACTGTTATTTCATCTTCTCTTTTTAACTCAATATCAGCATTCAAATTTCCGGACAATGCACTCGCTAAATCGATATTTACTATTTCTGTAGTTAAATCAGATTTTAAACGAATAATTCTAGCTCTTTTAGTATAAGCATCTTCTTTAAGCCCCTCTGCTCTGGCAATAAGATCTGAAATTCTCATTCCTTCATCAAAAGAATAATAATCCGGTCTGAAAACTGCCCCTTCTATTTTAATACGATTTTCAAATCGGTTTAAAATTTTAGTAACTCGGAAAACATCACCGGATTTTGGCAAATATGAAGAGAATTCAGTTTCATTAATGTCATGAACCTTGAACTCTTTGCCCGTTTTTTGTAAAACATTTACTGACGCAGTATAGGCAAATTCGTTAAACCCTGATGCAAAATTCAATAAATCTGAAAATTTTTCGCCTTTTTTCATCTCAAAAATACCAGGTCTCTTTACTTCTCCTTCAACAGTAACCCTTTGTGTATAAACCGGAATTCGAATTACATCGTTTTCTTTTAAACTTACATTGTCTGACTGATCACCTTTAACTAAAAAACGATAAATATCTATATTTTTATAAATCTTATTATTTCTAATTAATTCTATATTTCTGTAACTGCCATTTTTTCCTGGACCCCCAGCTAAATGCAAAGCATTATATACTGTTGCTAAAGATGAAATAGAATAATTCCCAGGTTGTTTCCCTCCTACTATAGTGATTTTAATGGTTCTAATTCTACTTAAACTCACGCTTACTTGAGATTGCCCAGATCTTACAGTACTATAGACTTTTGCAATTGCTGCCTTAATTTTTTGTGTTGCTGCCTCAATTGATATTCCAGAAACTGAAATTTGACCAACATATTGAATCGTAATTTTTCCTTCAACACTTACGGGTATACTGGCATTGTATTCTTGTACTCCATA
Source organism: uncultured Flavobacterium sp. (assembly GCA_963513545.1). GTDB lineage: Bacteria > Bacteroidota > Bacteroidia > Flavobacteriales > Flavobacteriaceae > Flavobacterium. The sequence continues at coordinate 21,232 of CAUPQW010000008.1, read as the reverse complement.
AACACTTACCTGAAGTTCATCTCCCGGTCCTAAAACATAATTCATGGGAGTGGCAAGATTTGAATCAGGTTCAAAGTTCAACGTCGGATTATCAAACAATTCAGAACCAAATATCAAAGCATTAGCAGAATCTTTAACTTTATTATTTACTATTTTGTCCTGAGCACGTCCTGAATCTTTTTTGTTTGCAGCAGTATTTTCGTTATTTTTTTTATTTAAATTACTAATGGATCCTTCATTTACTCTTGCTTTTAGCTTTGAAAATTCCGCCGCACTCATCCCTTTTGATAAAGCCATAGGTTCAGCCTGTTCAATAGTCATATTGTTATTTTGCAGTTGAATTCGTATTTTAGCAATATCACTATCAGACAAATAATCTACTTTTAAAGTACTCAAATCACTTGATTTTATTAAATCCTGAGCACTTACTTGAAAAGAAAGTAAAAAAGTAAAAAATAATAAAACAACAACCGTTATATTTTTCATATTTAATGATGTTTTGATAAGAAATTCAAATCAGAATGGGATTTATTTTTAAAAATACTGTTTTTTATAATAATCTTTATAGGAACCAGAAGTTACATTTTTTAACCATTCTTCATTGTTCAAATACCAATTAATGGTTTTTTCCAAGCCTTCTTCAAAAGTTACCGATGGCTTCCAGCCCAATTCCTTATTAATTTTAGAAGCATCAATTGCATAACGCAAATCATGTCCAGGTCTATCTTTCACGTAGGTGATTAATTCCTGAGATTTGCCCTTTTCCCTTCCTAGTTTTTCATCCATGATCTGACATAACAATTTAACCAAATCAATGTTTTTCCACTCGTTAAAACCACCAATATTATAAGTTTCATGGTTTTTCCCTTCATGAAAAACTAAATCAATGGCAATAGCATGATCTTCAACAAAAAGCCAATCACGAGTATAATTACCATCTCCATAAACAGGTAGTGGTTTGTTATTAATAATGTTGTTAATAAAAAGCGGAATTAATTTTTCAGGAAAATGATAAGATCCATAGTTGTTTGAACAATTTGTCAAAACATAGGGTAAACCATACGTTTCTCCATATGCCCTTACAAAATGATCTGAGCTTGCTTTTGAAGCTGAATAAGGAGAGTTTGGATCATATGGTGTAGTTTCGGTAAAAAGTCCTTCGGTGCCTAAAGATCCGTAAACTTCATCTGTACTGATATGATAAAATCTTTTGCCTTCAAAATTGTCTTTCCATTGTTTTTTTGCGGCATTAAGCAAATTCATTGTTCCAATAACATTTGTTTTTACAAATGCTAACGGATCTTCGATTGATCTGTCAACATGAGATTCTGCGGCCAAATGCAATACCCCATCAAAATTATGAATTGAAAAAAGTTCGTTAATAAAAGTTTCATCCACAATATCTCCCTTTACGAAATTATAATTGGGACAATTTTCAATATCTTTAATATTTTCTAAATTTCCAGCGTAAGTCAAAGCATCAAGATTGTAAATTCGATATTCCGGATATTTGTTTACAAAAAGTCTCACTACATGTGAACCTATAAAACCAGCACCACCAGTTATAAGAATTTTTTTCATTTTCTTAATTTAATAATTCTGAGTTTTGTTTTTCTAACTCACTATAAATATCTTTTACATCTTGCGAATTTTCTTTTTGTAAAATTAAATTAGCAGTGTCTGTATAAACAAAAATTGTGTTTTTTAATCCTAAAAAAGTGGTATGTTTATTACAGCCTATAACCATATTACCATTTTTATCTATTGGATGCCCTTTTGAAAATAAATAATCATAAACAGATTCAAATGAACCTAAATCTGACCATGAAAATGATGCAGGAACTACTTTGATTTTTTTACTTCGTTCCATTACTGCATAATCAATACTGATCGATGGAATTTCCAGAGATGCTTCTAAGTCCAGAAAACCTTCTTTGCTTGATTCCCATACTATTTTGGATTTTTCGTAAACTTCGGGTTGAAACTGTTTCAATTCTTCTAAGAGCACACTGGCTTTAAAACAAAACATTCCGCTATTCCATAAAAAATTCCCTTTTGCAATAAAATCTTTAGCAGTTGTTTCATTTGGTTTTTCTCTAAACGAAAGTACTTTATCTCCTTTTGATTCTATATAACCATAACCCGTTTCAGGTTTAGTAGGAATGATTCCAAAAGTTACAATAAAACCTTCCTGTGCTTTACTAATTGCATCATTAATCGCATCATTATAATTCTCCATTTTATCAATAATATGATCAGAAGGAGTAATAATCAAAATATCATCCGGATCACTGGCAAAGGCTGCAAAAGCAATCGCAGCAGCTGTATTTCTGGGCGTGGCTTCAACAATATTGAGATAAGCTGTTTGGGATTTATCCATAACTTTGCCACTTAAATGATGATTATCAACATTTCCTACTACCATCACTTTATTTGCTAAATGGCTATTGCGATTAACAGTCATTTCAAACAATGATTTCCCATCAAATATCTCAAGATATTGTTTAGGCTGGCTTTTACGGGAAAGTGGCCATAGTCTACTACCAACTCCTCCTGTAAGAATTACATGTACAATTGAATTACTCATATTTTCTATTTTAAATAAAAAAGTTTTAGGCTATAGTCTATTATCAGCTATAGTTCCTAAAACCCCTTTTACATCATATATCAAACTATTTGTTTTTTGAATCTCAAAGTAATCTAAGTTTAAAAATTCAGAATGTGCAACTCCTAAAACTATTGCATCAAATTTTTCTTTCGGAAGAATATTTATTGTTGTTAATCTGTATTCTTTTTTGACTTCTTCAATATTTGCTATTGGGTCGTATATTGTAACCGAAATACCATATTCTTTTAATGCCCTTACCACATCTACAATTTTAGTATTCCGAACATCTGGACAATTTTCTTTAAAAGTAATTCCAAGCATTAAAAGCTCAGCATTATTTACTGAAATACCTTTTTTAATCATTAATTTCACAACCTGAGACGCTATGTATTCGCCCATACTATCATTCAAACGTCGCCCAGCTAAAATTATTTCAGGATGATAACCAAATTCTTGTGCTCTTTGTGCTAAATAATAAGGATCTACACCTATACAATGTCCTCCTACCAAACCTGGTTTAAAAGGAAGGAAATTCCATTTCGTAGCCGCAGCAGCTAACACTTCTTGTGTATCAATATTCATTAAGTTAAATATTTTAGCCAGTTCATTTACAAAAGCAATATTAATATCACGTTGTGAATTTTCAATTACTTTGGCAGCTTCGGCAACTTTTATTGTTGGGGCAAGATAAGTTCCCGCGGTAATAACTGATTTATAAAGCTCATCAACTTTTAAACCTGTTTCAACTGTAGAACCGGAGGTAATCTTGAGAATCTTCTCTACCGTATGCTCTTTATCACCGGGATTGATTCTTTCTGGTGAATATGCCGCAAAAAAGTCTACATTAAATTTTAATCCGGATATTTTCTCTAAAACCGGAACACATTGCTCCTCTGTAACTCCCGGATACACAGTTGATTCATAAATTACAATATCTCCTTGTTTTAACATTTTACCTACAGTTTCACTTGCTTTATATAAAGGAGTTAAATCAGGTCGATTATTTCTGTCTACAGGAGTAGGAACGGTTATTATAAAATAATTACAATCTGCAATATTATTTATATTGTCAGTGCAATAAAGTCCTTTTGTTTTGTTTGTACTATCAACTAATACACTTTGCAAAATAGCATCTTCAACTTCTAATGTTGAATCAGTACCTTGCCTTAAACTTGTAATTCTTGATTCATTAATATCAAAACCTACTACAGGATATTTTGTAGCAAATAAACGAGCTAAAGGCAACCCTACATAACCTAATCCAATAACGGCAATTTTTACGTTATTATTCATCTTTTTCCTTAATTTCGTTTATGACATTGTACGGCTTCGCGATTCACAGTCACACTAATGACCTGAATATCGAAAAATTCAATTTCAGCAAATATAGTACAATAAGTCAATTTTATCAACCCTTAAAAAATCTTATGATTATCCTATTAAATAAATAAATTTAATAACCTCAAAGTCAACAAACAAAAGAAAATACTTCCAAAAAAAAAAGCAAAAAATCACTAAGTTTAGTGATTTTTTGCTTTTTTCAAGCTTTTCATTCTTCAGTATATTCAATCAACATCTTTTTTATATTTCATTTTCAAAATACATCCTAAAGATTCTAAAACAAGAATATAATGAGTATTTGTCACTTCCTGAATAACTGCATTCTGACTACTGAAAACTCCAGCTTCCAATTTTATTTTATCTCCCTTTTTATAAGATACCACTGAAACATCAGAAATACTTGTATCTGAAAGACATTTTTTTATCGTTGTAATTTCTTCATTTCGAACAATTGCTGCTTTTCCTAACCAAAACAAATAACGGATCACACCTGCCACCTGAAATACCAAATTTCTGTCTGCATCAGACAATTGAACAAAAACGTAAGAATTAAAAAGAGGAACTTCAACTTTTTTCTTTCTGTCAGACCATTGTTTTATCTGAGTAATTAAAGGACAGTAGCATTCAATTCCTATTTCATTTAACTTTTCAGCTACTTTTTTTTCCCATTTAGGTTTTGTATAAACAACATACCAATTCATGTAATTTATTTTTAAGAACCTATTCCATTATAAATAAAGCCAATTGATTTTAAATCTTTTGCATTTAGTATATTCCTTCCATCAAAAACAAAAGCAGGCTTTTGCATAGAATCATATATTTTTTGCCAATCGTATTGTGTAAATTCATCCCATTCCGTAAGTATTGCGATGGCATGAGCTCCTTTACAAGCTTCGTAAGAATCTTCAAATGTTAATACAGCATCTGCATTCGCGGAAGATTTTCTTGTTTCTAAATAATCTAAATCACTTAAAATCTTATTTCTTGAAACTTTTGGATCATAAACCGAAATCTTAGCCTGTTCGTTAATCAAATCGTCTGCTACATATATTGCTGCAGATTCGCGTGTATCGTTTGTATCCTTTTTAAACGCCCAACCTAAGAAAGTTATTTTTTTATCGGCCACTGTGTTGTATAAAGTCTGAACTATTTTATTTGAAAATCTTCTCTTTTGATAATCGTTCATGATGATTACTTGCTCCCAGTAATCCGCAACTTCATTTAATCCATAGGATTTTGCTATATAAACTAAATTCAATATATCTTTTTGAAAACAAGAACCTCCAAATCCAACAGATGCTTTCAAAAACTTAGAGCCAATACGACTATCCATTCCAATAGCACGCGCTACTTCACTTACGTCTGCACCTGTTTTCTCACACAACTCAGACATTGCATTGATTGATGAAATACGTTGAGCTAAAAAAGCATTTGCTGTAAGTTTAGACAATTCAGACGACCAAACATTTGTTGTTAAGATTTTATCTTTACTAACCCAGTTAGCATAAACATCAACTAAAGCATTAATTGCAGATTCTCCTTCAGGAGTTGAATCTCCTCCAATAAGAATTCTATCAGGATTTAGTAAATCTGTAACAGCAGTTCCTTCTGCTAAAAACTCCGGATTAGAAAGAATTTGAAACTGAACACCATTTCCGGTATTATCCAAAATACTTTTTATTGCTTCAGCAGTACGAACAGGCAAAGTTGATTTTTCAACAACTATTTTATTGTTTTTTGAAACTTTTGCTATTTGTCTGGCACATAATTCTATGAATTTCAAATCTGCCGCCATTCCTTTACCCTTACCATAAGTCTTAGTAGGTGTATTTACAGATATAAAAATAACCTGAGCTTCATCAATAGCTTCTTCTACATTGGTTGAGAAGAAAAGATTCCTCCCTCTTGCTTCTGCTACAATTTCAGAAAGGCCCGGCTCATAAATTGGAATATTATCTGTATTTGGATCATTCCAATCTTTAATTCTTTGTTCATTCAAATCGACAACAGTTACTTGAATATGTGGACATTTTTGTGCAATTACTGCCATAGTTGGACCTCCTACATAACCTGCACCGATGCAACAAATTTTTGTGATTTTCATATTTTATATATTATACTTCTTATATATTATGTTTCCTTTTATTTTAAATTATTCCAATACCAGCTCAGTGCTTCTTTTAGTCCTTCTTCCAAGGAATATTTGGGATTATACCCTAATAGTTTTTTAGCTTTATCTATACTTGCTAATGAATGAGGGATATCTCCAGCTCTTGTATCCCCATAGATAATTGGCACAGTTGCTATTTTTGAATCATACAAGGCTAAATATTTTTTTAAATATTCAACTAAATCATTTAAGGTATTCCTATCTCCAAACGCAGTATTATAAATATTATTGATTGCTTCAAAGTTATTCGATGAAATTGCGAGAGCGTTCATTTGTATTACATTGTCAATATAAGTAAAATCTCTTGAATAATTTCCATCTCCATTAATTACCGGACTTTCGTAATTCATCAATTGCATGACAAATTTTGGAATCACCGCTGCATAAGCACCTTTTGGATCCTGTCTTCTTCCAAACACATTAAAATAGCGTAAACCTATAGTTTCAAGCCCATATTGTTTGCTAAAAATTTCAGCGTACAATTCATTGACATATTTAGTTATTGCATAAGGAGACAAAGGTTTACCAATTACTTCTTCTATTTTAGGCAACCCTTCGGAATCACCATAGGTTGAAGAACTTGCAGCATAAATAAATCGCTTTACTTTTGCATCACGAGCAGCTACCAGCATATTCAAAAAACCGGTAACATTTACATCATTTGTAGTAATTGGATCATTTATTGATCTTGGAACAGAGCCTAAAGCAGCCTGATGCAACACATAATCTACTCCTATAACAGCTAAATTACAATCAGATATATTTCGAATATCTCCTTCAATTAATTTAAAATTCGGATTTACAATAAATTCTTCCAGATTATGATAATGTCCGGTTGAAAAATTGTCTAAACAAATTACTTTTTGTCCTGAATTTAAAAAATACTCACATAAGTTAGAACCAATAAAGCCGGCTCCCCCTGTTATTAAAATAGTGTTTTGAATAAGTGCTCCCATCTATTTCAAATTATTATTTTTTAAATTTTTTAAAAAAACTTTTAAAAAAACCTACTTTCTCCTCTTCCTCATGATAACCGTTTGAATACGTTCCATAACCTCCATAATAACCATAACCATATGCTGATCCGTATTTAGCTTTATTTTCAAAACCATTTAAAACTATACTAACATTATTCAACTCGCCTCGTTTGACACGATTATTTAACAATGTAATCATTTCCTTTTTTGAGTAATTCTGCCTCACCACATACAATGTAACATCACTAAATTGCACTAATTCTAAAGCATCCGAAACAAGTCCAACCGGAGGAGTATCCAATATAATATAATCGTATGTTTTTTTAAGTTCCTCAATCAATTCACCCATCACTTCACTTATAATTAATTCTGAAGGATTTGGAGGAATTGGACCTGAGAAAATAACATCAAGATATGGAATCTGAGTTTTATTTATTATTTCTGGAAGTGTTTTTTGCTTTATCAAATAATTGACTACCCCGTACTGGTTTACCAGATTAAATTCATCTGCTAGACGTGGTTTCCTTAAATCTAATCCTATTATTACTGTCTTTTTTTCACTTAAGGCAAATACAGTCGCAATATTTATAGAACAGAAAGTTTTTCCTTCTCCACTTATTGATGAAGTAATCATTAGTGTTTTTGCTCCGTCTAACTGCTTTTTTTTGTATAAAAACTGTAATGAAGAACGTATACCTCTAAAAGCTTCTGACAATGCTGATTTTGGTTTTTCAAAAACAGCTAAATTCGTACTCTCTTTATTAATACCCACAACCCCTATTAACGGAATTTGTGTTTGTTTACTAATATCTTCTGTATTTTGAATTGTATTATTAATAAAGAAAAATATGAAAACAATAATTAGAGGAATTAAAAATCCTAAAAACAAAGCCAGCACATAATTAACAGAAGTTTTGGGGCCAATTAAACCTCCTCCTATATCTTTCGCAGGATCTATAAAATGAATATCTGATAAATTAGAAGCTTTTACAATATCAGCTTCATTTCTTTTCTGGAGAAATGTACTATAAATATTATCACTTAAATCATATTTCCTTTTAATCTTCAGCAATTCTTGTTGTTCTTCAGGAAGTTTTTTGATTTTACTCTCTGCTTCACCGATTTTATTATTAACCAAAGCTAAATCATATTGTAAAGAAGACTTGGCTGAGGCTATATTTTCAAGTAAAACATTTTTTACAGCCACCATTTGATTATCGAAATCTTTAAAAATCTTATCGCTTTTTACTGCATAAGACATTTCAGATCTTTGGGTTGATAAAGCAATAAGTTTAGAAACATTCGTAACAATATTTGGATCTTCAATTCCTGCAACGGATGGTGCTGGTAATTTAGAATAATCAACACTATTTTTAAGATAGGCTTTTAAAGAATTGTAGTACGCGATTTTTCGTGCTACCACATCTTTTTCCACATCAAAATTTAAAATTTTATCTGAAAACTTAGCTCCGCCTTCTTCAATATCATATATATTTTTATCTTTTCGAAAAGATTTAAGTTCATTTCCGGTTTCTTTCAACTGAGACTCCATAGACACAAGAGTGCTGTCAATAAATGCTATAGTGTTTGTAGCAAACTGATTTTTACCGTCTAATTGAATTTTGATTAACATTTTGACTGTAGAATTCAAATACTCAACCATCCGTGCTTTATTTGTACCCTGCATCGATAGCGTAAGGATAGATCCGCCTTTTTCCTCAGAATTAACATCAATTCCACGATAACGTGAAACGGTAGAATCGAAATCATTAAATCTGACAAAATATTCTTTTCCTTTATAGAAACCAGGATTATCAGTTATTTCAAGTTTCCAATTCAAAAATGGTAATACAACTTGTTCCCCAACTTTATACTTTTTTAAGAATTCAATAGGCTGAACGGCAGTACTGCTATAAGTATTATTTGAATAAGTAAGCAACGAAACCGAATTATTCTCAAATGGAATTCTAATTTCATATTCATTAGGACTTAAAAATTTAATACTAATTAATACCCCTGTTAATTGAGGTTTCGTTTTATCTATATTGACATAAAAAGGAACCGCACCATATACATCGACCATATTATATTCGCCTTTCGCGAGATAATCAATATAATACTGCAATTTATCCACTACCAATTCATTATGTGATCTCGATTGTAAAATAGTCGAAACACCACTTACCTGATCAGAAATACCCCCCCAATTAAAAACCAAGCTTGTATTCGAGGTAAAAAAAGGATTACTCTCTTCTTTTATCGAAATTAAGGTCTGCATGGCATAAATCTTTTCCTTACGAATATTAACCTGATAAGCTATCGTAAATGCAATAATTAAACTCACCAAAAACAGTTTCCAATAACCAGCGATTTTCAGTAAAAACCCTTTAAAATCAAAACTGGGATGATTTTCAAAAATTGAAAAATCTTTTATGTCTAACATCTCTTGTATTTACTTTTTAATTTTTCAACAATAAATAAACCGTTGTACCCAAAGATAACAAAGTTATAATTGTACCAACAGATTGAATTCCTGTCTGACCTGTACCCCATGTTTTTTGTTTTAACGGTTTTACATAAACATAATCATTAGGCTGTAAGTAATAATATGGTGATTTCATTACATTTACATCTGTCAGATCTATATCATTCATTTGTACTCCTGTAGGTGTTTGACGAATTACAGTTACTGCTTTGCGATTACCAACAGTAGTAATATCTCCGGCATTGGCAATTGCCTCCATGATGTTTACGCGTTCCTGAAACAATGTTTTGGTACCTGTACTTCCTACCTCTCCGTTTATTGTGTATCTGAAACCTGCTAATTTTACAGTAAGAAATATATTTGCTTCGGTTTTAAAATATTCTTCCATCAACTTTTTCTCAATCTTTACGCGTACCTCTTCAATTGTATAACCAATTACATTGATTTCTCCTAAAATTGGCATTCTTATATTTCCATGATCATCAACAGTAAAACCATTAAAATATAGCTGTGACTCGGATTTACCCATACTATTTTCAACTTCAGTAGATTTAAAAATTGCAACCAATTTCGAGTCTATCGCTTTAATATCTATATTCAAAATATCATTGACTTGTAATCTGTAAGGTTTTGATACGATTGCAGAAACAGTAGTTTCATTTCCGACAGTCCCTTTATCCTGCAAATAGACCAGATCTTTTACCGGGATACACGATGTAAAAAACGTACTAATTAATAATAAATAAAAACAGTTTTTTGTCATTTTAAAAATTTTATAAGCAAATATAACCATTCCTTTAATCTTCAGGAAATCTTACTTAGTTTGTATTATTTAATTATTTTTGAAAGTTTTTTCGAAAGGAATACGATGCAAAATACTTCGGCCGAGCGTAACTTCATCAGCATATTCTAATTCATCTCCCACAGAAATCCCTCGCGCTATTGTAGATATTATAATTTCAGAATCGGCAATTTGTTTATAAATATAGAAATTTGTGGTATCTCCTTCCATGGTGGAACTTAATGCAAAAATAATTTCAACAACTTTTCCCAGTTTTACTTTTTCCACTAAAGTTGTTATATTCAACTGACTTGGTCCAACTCCTTCAATTGGCGATATCTTACCTCCTAAAACATGATAAATCCCTTTATATTGAGCTGTGTTTTCTATAGCCATCACGTCCCTGATATCTTCTACGACACAGATAGTCTGATGATTCCTGGATGAATTAGCACATATTTCACAAACTTTTGTATCTGAAATATTGTGACAGCTTTCGCAAAATTTAATATCTTCACGCATATTTAATAGTGCCTGAGATAAAAAGCCTGTCTGCTCTTTAGGTTGTTTCAATAAGTGGAGCACCAGTCTAAGTGCCGTACGTTTACCAATCCCAGGTAATTGAGACATTTCATTGACTGCTTTTTCTATTAATTTTGAAGAAAATTCCATGAAACAAAAATAATAATTTATATGGTTTGGAAGGACTTACAATTTAAACTATCTTAAAAAGTGATTTCTAACCCTATTAAAACATCCTTTTGCACCTTATTTGACACAAAAGACATAGTACATAACAGGAAATAACTTCTAAGAAAACTAATATTGATTTGTTGCCAACAAAACCAAAGTACAAGCAACCTCTACTTTGATATTATTAAGTTCAAGTAACTGATAAAACTCGGGATTTTCAGTTCCGGGATTAAAAACTACCCGCTTCGGCTGTGCTTCGATAATATAATTATAATAATCACGCTGACGAGCCGGGTTTAAATATAAGGTTACTGTATCTATATTTTTAACGGGAATGGCCTTGGTATAAATTTTCACACCTGCAACTTCACCTGCTTTTTGCCCTATTGCTAAAACTGTATGCCCTTTTTGAGTCAACATATTTATGGCTCTAAAAGCATAACGTTCCGGTTTTGTTGTTGCACCTAAAACTAAAGTTTTTTTATTTTTCATTATTTCTGAATAAGCCACAAAAGTAATCAAAAAAGGCTGAAATACATTCGTCTTTTGATTTAGAGCTATTAAAGACAAAAAACAATATCCTAACACCATATTCGAGTAAAATCTTAAAATTTGATTATTTTTACTTTATCAATCGAAAACATTATGGATTTATTCATTTATTTATTTGCTGCTCTTTTCTCTGTTTTAAATCCAATTGGGACTGTCCCTATCTTTGTAGGACTTACTCATGATGATTCTGATATTGAGCGTTCCAGAATATCATTATGGACAGCTATTAATGTTTTTATTATTTTAATTGTTTCATTTTTTATTGGACAATATGTTTTAACTTTTTTTGGAATTAGTATTGATGCCCTTCGTATTGCTGGTGGCCTTGTGATCTTAAATTCAGGTTTTTCATTATTATCCGGAAAAATCAGTAAGAAAAGAGGAATTAATAAAAAAGTAGAAAATGATGCTCAAAAAAGAAATGATATTGCATTAACTCCATTGGCAATTCCAATGCTGGCTGGTCCTGGATCTATCTCTTTACTAATTGCTTTTTATCAGGAGCATCATGAAGTGAATGAAATAATAATTTCCAGCTTAGCTATTTTAGCTATAGCAATTACCATTTTTGTTATCTTAAAAAGCGCTCATTATTTAGCTCGTATATTAGGCGCTTCAGGTATTGTCGCTATTTCCAGAATTATTGGTTTTATTGTAATTGCAATTGGAATTCAATATATTGTGAGTTCTATAATTAATATTGTTAAAGCAAATTTGATGTAAGCCCTTCGAATATTAAAACACAAATTCCAAATCCCATACTGCATTGAGCTTTTGGAATTTGGAATTTTTATTGAAAATTTCAACTTTAACTTCTTGGCAAGAACACTTCTGCCATCATGCATCTGGCGCTACCTCCGCCACAGGCTTCAATTGTATCGAGACTCGAGCTTAAAATTTCAGCATGCTTTTCTAATTGTTCAATTTGTTTTATTGTTAAACTTTTATAAGCCGATGAGCTCATAACAATATACTTTTTATCATTTGATCCCCGAACCTCCAACATATTACCTGTAAAATTATTTACTTGTGCTTCCGTAATTAAAATAATTTCTTTGTTATCTGTTTTTAGGTTTTCTATAACCATTTTGCGCTCTTTTTTATCATCAATACAATCTGCACAAATAACCGCAAAAGTTTCACCAATACACATCATAACATTAGTATGATAAATCAATTTACGTTCACCGTCAACAGTTTGGAAAGCTTCAAAAATTACCGGAGCATAATCAAAATCTTCACAGAATTCGATAAACAATTCTTCATCAGCACGAGGTGATAAGGCGCAATATGCTTTTCCGTTAGCTCTGTCCAAAAGCAAGCTTCCCGTTCCTTCGAGAAAGATTCCATCTTCTTCTGCAGATGTATAATCCATGATATCACTAATCTCAAAACCTTTTTCTTCCAAAATATCCAAAATATCTTCGCGTCGTTCCTGACGACGATTTTCAGCAAACATTGGATACAATGCTACCTCCCCATTTTCATGGAACGATACCCAATTATTTGGAAAAATACTATCTGGTGTATCTGTCTCTAAGGTATCTTCTATAACAGTAACATCAACCCCAACTGCTCTCAATTTTTCTACAAATTCATCAAACTCCTGTTGTGCTTTTGCATTTACTGTACTTGGCAAAAGGCCGTCTAAAACTTTTTGATAATAATTATTTACTGCTGTCTGTTCATTCATTCTGAAAGCAACTGGACGAATCATTACAATCGAGTGAGTAGTTTGTTTCATATTTTAAAATAAAATTAATCTCTAATTAATGGCAAAGTTGAACATCTCAACAATCCTTCTTGTTTTGCAATTTCTGCGTACGGAATTTCTTCGACTATAAAACCATTTGCACGTAACCAATTGTTTAAACGCGTGAATTTTTTTTCTGAAACCACAACTTTTTCATCAATCGAAAACACATTCGAAAACATATTATACATTTCGTTTCTTTCGATATGAAATAAATTTTCCTTTCCAAAAAGATTTACCAAATACATATAATCAGCTTCTTCACGAAAACCTCTTTTATAAATAATCCCTTTATCTTTTCCTACAGGCTGAAAACAACAATCTAAATGTAAAGCATTATCCCGGGCTTCAATTTTAGATTTAACCAAATCAAATTCCTTGACAATTTTATTCGGAAACAAATTTTTAATATAGTTTACTCCTTCCATATTAGTCCTTGCTGTTATGTAATCTTTATAATCACTCCCTTTATAAGTTCCAATAAAAATATGATCATTCCATAACATTACATCGCCACCTTCAATATGAACTTCCTCTGGTGGACGAAGCACTTTTAAAGGATCTATCTGATCAATAACATATTGAATTGCATCAAGTTCACGTTCTCTGTCAGGCAAAATGTTTGATTTCACAAAGATATCATCGATTACAAAACCAATATCCCTGGCGAAAATCTGATTGTAATTTTCTATCATTTCCGGACGATAAACCACTATATCGTATTTTTGAAAAACGACATTAAAAGCGTCCATTTCAGCAACCATATCTTTTTCTACAGGATAAGTACCTGCTTTAATATGCTCCAATGATTTAGGATCATAAGCCTCATTTATTGAAGGAGTTGGCCCATTATGAACAGCAGAACCCAAAACTACAGCACGTAATCTTGAAGTTTCGTTCTTTATATTTAATTGCAACATATATGTTATATTTTGTTGCAAATATAAAAAAAGCTTCACAGTTAAGTGAAGCTTTCAATTTTATTTATTTGACTTAAAATCTCTCAATGGATGCCCAGTATAAATTTGTCTTGGTCTTCCAATCGGTTCTTTATTTTCGCGCATTTCTTTCCATTGTGCAATCCAGCCCGGTAATCTACCAATAGCAAACATTACGGTAAACATATCAGTTGGAATACCTAATGCTCTGTAAATAATTCCCGAATAGAAATCTACATTTGGATATAAATTTCTTGATTTGAAATATTCGTCTTCAAGAGCCGCTGATTCTAATTTTTTTGCAATTTCCAAAATTGGATCTTCAACCCCTAAAGTTTCTAATACTTCTTTAGCTGCTTTTTTGATGATTTTAGCTCTTGGATCAAAGTTTTTATAAACTCTGTGACCAAACCCCATTAATCTGAATGGGTCATTTTTATCTTTTGCTTTGGCTAAAAATTTATCTGTATCTCCACCATCTTTATTAATATCTTCCAACATCTCAAGAACTGCCTGATTTGCACCTCCGTGAAGAGGCCCCCAAAGAGCAGAAACTCCAGCAGAAATTGAAGCATATAAACCAGCATGTGAAGAACCAACCATTCTTACTGTAGATGTTGAACAATTTTGTTCGTGATCAGCATGCAGGATAAATAATTTATCTAATGCATCAATAACAACCGGACTAGCTTTGTAGGGTCCTGTAGGCAATTGAAACATTAATTGCATAAAATTTTCTACATATCCTTTTGTATTATCGTAATAATTCAACGGATATCCCATAGATTTTCTATACGTCCATGTAGCAATCACAAGAAATTTAGACATCATTTTGCATATTGCCTCATACATTTCTTTATCATTATCAACATTAACTGCCTTTGGATTAAAAGCTGTTAATGCACTTGTTAATGCTGATAAAACACCCATAGGGTGTGCCGTTTTTGGAAAACCATCAATAATATTTTTCATTTCTTCGTTTACCAAAGAATGTTTTTTGATGTCATTTTCAAATTGCTCTAATTGCTGAGCAGTTGGTAATTCTCCAAAAATTAAAAGATAAGAGGTTTCTAAAAAACTAGCTTTTTCAGCTAAGTCTTCTATTGAATACCCTCTGTAACGCAAAATACCTAGCTCTCCATCTAAGAAAGTAATTTCACTTTTGCAAGAGCCAGAGTTTTTATAACCAGGATCAATAGTAATAATACCAGTTAAGTCACGTAATTTGTTAATATCGATAGCCGATTCATTTTCACTTCCTGTAATTACCGGAAGTTCAATTTTCTTACCATCTACTTCTAATGTAGCTATTTTTGACATAATATATGGGAAATAATTCTTTAAAATAATAATTTATCAAATCTAAGGAATTTAAGACTAATTAAAAAAGGAATAATACTATGAATTTGTTAAAACTCCAAAAAAAAGCCATTCGTTTACACGAATGGCCCTATTCTACAATATAACTCTTTAAATTATTTAATTTTAAAAGCGTTTAACCCTGGAAAATAAGCAGTACTTCCTAATTCTTCTTCAATTCTCAATAATTGATTGTATTTTGCCATACGATCTGAACGGGAAGCAGATCCTGTTTTAATCTGCCCACAATTTAAAGCTACAGCTAAATCAGCAATTGTATTATCTTCTGTTTCTCCTGAACGGTGAGACATTACTGAAGTATAACCTGCATTTTTAGCCATATTAACAGCCGCAATAGTTTCTGTCAAAGTACCAATTTGATTTACTTTTACTAAAATCGAATTAGCAATTCCTTTTTCAATACCAGTTGACAAACGAGCAACGTTAGTTACGAATAAATCATCACCAACTAATTGAACCTTATCTCCAATTTTTTCAGTTAAATATTTCCATCCGTTCCAGTCATCTTCATACATACCATCTTCAATAGAAATAATAGGATATTTAGCAGCAAGTTCAGCTAAATAATCTGCTTGCTCTTCAGAAGTTCTAATTTTTCCTGTTTCACCTTCAAATTTAGTGTAATCATATTTGCCGTCTACATAAAACTCAGATGCAGCACAATCAAGAGCAATCATGATTTCGTCACCGAAACTATATCCTGCTTTTTCAACTGCTAGTTTGATAGTATCAAGAGCATCCTCTGTTCCTCCTGCCAAGTTTGGAGCAAACCCTCCTTCGTCACCAACAGCAGTACTTAAACCTCTGTCATGTAAAACTTTTTTCAAACTGTGGAAAATTTCAGTCCCCATTTGCATAGAATGTGTAAAAGATGTTGCTTTTACAGGGAAAATCATAAATTCCTGGAATGCGATAGGCGCATCAGAGTGAGAACCACCGTTGATGATATTCATCATCGGAACTGGTAATGTATTAGCAGAAACCCCACCTACGTATCTATATAATGGTAATCCAAGTTCATTAGCAGCAGCTTTTGCAGCAGCAAGTGAAACTCCTAAAATAGCATTAGCACCTAATTTAGATTTATTTGGTGTTCCATCCAAATCAATCATTAATTGATCAATAGTATTTTGTTCAAAAACAGAAGTTCCAACTAATTCTTCAGCTATAACGGTATTTACATTATTCACTGCATTCAAAACTCCTTTTCCAAGATAAGCTTTACCTCCATCACGTAATTCAACAGCTTCGTGCTCTCCAGTTGATGCCCCAGATGGAACAGCCGCTCTACCTAATACACCATTTTCAGTTACTACATCAACTTCAATAGTAGGATTCCCTCTGGAATCAAGAATTTGTCTTGCGTGAACTTTAATTATAATACTCATTATTTTTGTTTTTTATTAATAAAATATAATTTTTTTTTCGAAAGTATAAAAATATTTAATACTAAAAACGCATTTTTATCATTAAACACCTTTATTTATTAACTACATCGTTTTAGACCTTTGCAGATTTTATGTTATCAACAAATTGATCAAACAAATAAGACGAATCATGTGGTCCCGGACTAGCTTCCGGATGATACTGCACTGAAAAACAATTTTTATTCTTCATACGCATTCCTGCAACTGTATCATCATTAAGATGCACGTGTGTAATCTCCAATTCTGGATGACCACCTAAAGCCTCTCTTTTTACAGCAAATCCGTGATTTTGAGAAGTTATTTCACCTTTTCCAGTAATAATATTTTTTACAGGATGATTAATTCCACGATGGCCCCCAAACATTTTATATGTTTTAACTCCATTAGCCAAAGCTATAACCTGATGCCCCAAACAGATTCCAAATAATGGTTTATCATCTGCTATAATTTCTTTAGCAACTTGTATGGCACTAAATAGAGGATCAGGATCTCCAGGTCCATTTGACAAAAAATAACCATCAGGATTGAAGGCAGTCAAATCTGCATAGGTTGAATTGTAAGGAAAAACTTTAATGTAGCAATCTCTTTTTGCAAGATTTCTCAAAATGTTCTTTTTGATTCCAAGATCTAAAGCAGATATTTTATAAGTGGCATTTTGATCCCCAAAAAAATAAGGTTCTTTAGTTGAAACTTTTGACGCTAATTCTAAACCTTCCATGTTTGGTACATTAGCCAATTCTTTTTTCAGTTCATCAATCGAAGTACCGTCTGTACAAATAACAGCATTCATTGCTCCGTTATCACGAATATAACTTACAAGAGCTCTTGTATCAACATCAGAAATACAGATTAAATTTTGTTTTGTAAAATAATCTTCTAAACTTCCCGAAGCATCTTCTCTTGAATAATTAAAGCTAAAGTTTTTACAAACTAAACCAGCAATTTTAACGCTATCCGATTCAATTTCCAAATCATTAACACCATAATTTCCAATATGCGCATTTGTAGCTACCAATATTTGCCCAAAGTATGAAGGATCTGTAAAAATCTCCTGATATCCGGTCATTCCTGTATTAAAACAAACTTCACCAAAAGTTTTACCGCTAATTCCGATAGATTTTCCATGAAAAATAGTTCCATCACTTAGTAATAAAATGGCGCTTTGTCGTGTCGTGTATTTCATTCTTTAATTTGTATTGTTTTTATCGTATTCTAAAACAAGCTGTAGCCTGTTTATTTGTAATTAGATATTTTGCAAATTTACTTTTTTAAAAGAGTGTCTCCAAGATTTTTTAAAAAATTCATTAATAAAAATAAAACCTAATCTCCTAAATAAGTTAAATTCTCTTTTCTTTATAAAAAAATCAAAAAAAAAGGATAAACTAAAAATTTAGCTTATCCTTGATTTCTATAGAATCATTACTTTCATAATTATTCAGAAGCTTCAGTTGTCGTTTCTGATTCAGCAGCAGGAGCTTCGGTAGTTGTCTCCTCAGCTTTTTTAGCTTTACCACCACGACGGCTTTTTGCTTTTTTAACTTCTTTTTTACCTCCATTGTAAAGTTCATTGAAATCTACAAGTTCGATCATTGCCATATCAGCATTATCTCCCAAACGATTTCCAACTTTGATGATACGAGTGTATCCTCCCGGACGGTCACCAACTTTAGCAGCTACGTCTCTGAACAAGTCAGTTACAGCATATTTACTACGTAAGTAAGCAAAAACAATACGACGGTTGTGAGTCGTATCTTCTTTTGATTTTGTGATTAAAGGCTCAACAAATTGTTTAAGCGCTTTAGCTTTAGCAACAGTAGTATTAATACGTTTGTGCTCGATAAGAGAACAAGCCATATTAGCCAGCATAGCTTTTCTATGTCCAGTCTGTCTGCTTAAGTGATTGAATTTTTTTCCGTGTCTCATTGCTATTTTAAATTTAATCCCGCAAGCGGGATTGAATTATTCTTTATCTAATTTGTATTTAGCTAAATCCATTCCGAAAGTTAAATTTTTAACCGCAACAAGTTCATCAAGTTCAGTTAAAGATTTTTTACCAAAATTACGGAATTTCATCAGGTCATTTTTATTGAACGATACTAAATCACCAAGTGTATCAACTTCAGCCGCTTTCAAGCAATTTAATGCTCTCACAGATAAATCCATATCAACAAGCTTAGTTTTAAGCAATTGTCTCATATGCAATGACTCTTCATCATACGATTCTGTTTGTGCAATTTCGTCAGCCTCGAGTGTAATTCTTTCGTCAGAAAATAACATGAAGTGGTGAATTAAAACTTTAGCAGCTTCAGTAAGAGCATCTTTTGGATTGATAGATCCATCAGTTTTGATTTCAAAAACTAATTTTTCGTAATCTGTTTTTTGCTCTACACGGAAATTTTCGATTGCATATTTTACATTCTTTACAGGAGTAAAGATAGAATCTGTAAAAATCGTTCCAATTGCAGCATTCTGTTTTTTGTTTTCTTCAGCAGGAACGTATCCTCTACCTTTTTCGATTGTTAAATCGAAGTTCAATTTGATTTTAGAATCTAAATTACAGATAACAAGGTCTGGATTCAAAACTTGAAAACCTGAAATAAATTTTTGAAAATCACCTGCTGTCAATTGATCTTTACCAGAAACAGAAATTGTAACTGCTTCATTATCGATATCTTCAATTTGACGTTTAAAACGCACTTGTTTTAGATTAAGGATAATTTCGGTAACATCTTCAACAACACCTGAAATAGTAGAAAACTCATGATCTACACCCTCGATACGAACAGATGTAATTGCATAACCTTCTAATGCTGAAAGCAAAACTCTTCTAAGTGCATTACCAACTGTCAATCCATAACCAGGTTCTAAAGGTCTAAATTCAAATTTACCTTCAAAATCGGTTGAATCGATCATGATAACTTTATCGGGCTTTTGAAAATTAAATATTGCCATAAATTTCGACTAAGTCAATTATTATTTGTTGTACAACTCTACGATTAATTGTTCTTTAATGTTTTCTGGAATTTGAAGTCTTGCAGGTACAGAAACGAAAGTTCCTTCTTTAAGATCATTGTTCCATGTAATCCATTCATAAACATGACTTGAATTTGATAAAGAACGTTCGATAGCTTCTAAAGATTTAGATTTTTCACGAACTGCAACTTTATCACCAGGCTTAAGGTGGTAAGAAGGAATATTTACAACTTCACCATTTACAGTAACGTGTCTGTGAGAAACTAATTGTCTAGCACCTCTACGAGATGGGGCAATTCCCATTCTAAAAACAACGTTGTCCAATCTTGCTTCACATAGTTGTAAAAGAACTTCACCAGTAACACCTTTAGTAGCTGATGCTTTTTTGAATAAACCTCTGAATTGTTTTTCTAAAATTCCATAAGAATATTTAGCTTTTTGCTTTTCCATTAACTGAACAGCATACTCAGATTTTTTACCTCTTTTTTTAGCCATCCCGTGTTGTCCAGGTGGGTAATTTCTTTTTTCGAAAGATTTGTCATCTCCGAAGATTGCTTCGCCAAATTTACGAGCAATTCTAGTTTTAGGACCAGTATATCTTGCCATTTCTAAAAATTAAATTTAAGGTAGAGATTATGAATTCAGGTCAAATCCTTCGATAATCGTTTATTCTACCTTGTTATACTTAAATATATTATTAAACTCTACGTCTCTTTGGAGGACGACATCCGTTGTGAGGCATTGGAGTAACATCGATAATCTCTGTAACTTCAATTCCACCATTATGAATAGAACGGATAGCAGACTCACGCCCGTTTCCTGGTCCTTTTACATAAACTTTAACTTTTTTAAGTCCTGCCTCAAGAGCTACTTTACTACAATCTTCTGCTGCCATCTGAGCTGCGTACGGAGTATTCTTTTTAGAACCTCTGAAACCCATTTTACCAGCTGAAGACCAAGATATAACTTCACCTTTCTTATTAGTCAAAGAAATAATGATATTGTTGAAAGTGGCAGAAATATGAGCTTCACCCGTTGATTCAACGATAACTTTACGTTTTTTTGCAGTTGCTTTAGCCATATTACTTATTATTTAGTTGCTTTTTTCTTGTTAGCAACAGTTTTTCTTTTACCTTTTCTTGTTCTAGAGTTGT
>CAUPQW010000007.1:0-302968 GCA_963513545.1 uncultured Flavobacterium sp. | reverse complement strand
GTGCTCTACAGTCTGGTTTACGATGCTGAAAACCTGTCCAAGTCCTAACGGAAAATAAGAGGTTCCGCTGTAGTATACACTATTGGCGTCGCTGCCTGCAGTTTGCAGTTTGACCATTTCTTCTATTTCTTCACTGCTTTGGGCGTTGGTGGTATAAGCTCCATTATTCAAATCGTTTTGGGTAACGGTTCCCTGATTATGACCTACAACAGCAGAGAAGCTGTCTTTACTTCCTGAGGATGTTCTTGCTGAGGAATTACGAATATTGGCAGCTCCATTGTAATCATACCCTCCTAAAGAAATTTTATGGGAAGCCATGTTGGTCTGGATTTTAAAACCATGCAGCGAAGATCCGTTGATGAGTTTTATTTTACTGGTTTTAGTCTGTCCGAACTGCATTCGCATACCGTCAAAATAAAACCATTGCCCGTAACGTCTGGCCAATCTTTTTAAGAAATCAAAATTGGTTTCATTATATTGAGCCATGTATTTGAACTCCTGAAGGTAAGTTGATTTTATAGCATCTCTTTCATAGAATTCTCCCGGACCTTCTGCTAAAATATCCAGTACAATATCATTCATGCCTCTTTGCTGGTAGGTTCTTGATTTTTTCATATCATCCAGAACGATAGTATGGCTGATCCCTTTTACATGCAATCCTTCGGCGCTTCCATGAAGATCTATAGACGATAATTCTGTTATGATTCCTTTGCTCATCAGCCGGATTCCGGTAAGGCTTTTAAAAGTAAAGATAACTTCATCTCCAAGATACGTCCGCAATGCCTTTGCCTGATCTGCCGGATTTATGATCGCCTTGCCTGTATATTGCCATACAAAAGAAAAATGATGGTGATCGGCCATCTTTTGTGACAGTTCTAAATTATGATAAACAACGTTTTGGGTAAAGCTCCCTATACTGATATGTACCTGTTCTGAAAAATGTCCCATAAGTTATTTGGTGATATATTAAGTAAGAATTTGTTTCCAAAAATAACCCTTAAAGTTAATTATCCAAATATATTTCCTTATAATTTATACGGTTTTTTTTACATATTAAAACTACAGCTATCAAACCTAATTTATACTGCAAAAAAAAAAACGCTGTAAAACAAAAATCTTACAGCGTTGACAGTTCTATGAATTCAAACTTTATATTTAGTATGCTCAATGATTTTCTATAATCATTTATATTTCATTTTTTTTTTTATTTGGCAGCTTCAATTTTTGCTTTTACCTCCGCTTCACTTCCTTCAAAAACTTCAGTAGTTGTTTTGCCATTTTCTGTTTTTGTTAAAGTTCCTGTCGTAACTCCGTTTACGGTAGCCAAATTAACTTCAACACGTTTTTTATCATATTTACTGGTATCAAAACAATCTGTTTTTTGATGAACGTATTTTCCGTTTGCATCAAAATGAGCCAGGCATTTTGCAGTTTCTTCTTCAGAGCAGCCTTTTTCTTTACACATTTTAATACATTCTTCTTTGGTCATGCCTGACATGTCTCCGCATTTAGAAACCCCACCTGCATGCATTTCCATTTTACAGCAGGAACCTTTTGCGGCACTATCTGACGAAGCATGTCCGTCACCTAAAATTGGTGCAATTACCAATCCGATCAGACAAGTCAGTTTAATTAAAATATTCATTGAAGGCCCCGAAGTGTCTTTAAACGGATCTCCAACAGTATCTCCGGTTACTGCTGCTTTATGAGCATCAGAACCTTTGTATGTCATTTCACCATTAATCATTACTCCGGCTTCAAAAGATTTTTTCGCATTATCCCAGGCACCTCCTGCATTGTTCTGAAAAACAGCCCAAAGCACTCCTGAAACGGTAACTCCGGCCATATACCCTCCTAACATTTCTGCAATCAACTGATTATTGTCTATATAAACCAATTTTCCTAAAAGTACAATGGCAATTGGAAAACCAATTGTTAAAATCCCCGGAAGCATCATTTCGCGTAAAGCGGCTTTTGTAGAAATTTCAACACATTTTCCATATTCCGGTTTTCCGGTTCCTTCCATAATTCCCGGAATTTCCTTAAACTGGCGACGCACTTCGTACACCATATCCATCGCTGCTTTTCCAACAGAGTTCATCGCTAATGCCGAGAAAACAACCGGAATCATTCCTCCGACAAATAACATCGCTAAAACCGGCGCTTTGAAAATATTGATTCCGTCAATTCCTGTAAAGGTTACATAAGCTGCAAATAATGCTAATGAAGTTAACGCCGCAGAAGCAATTGCAAATCCTTTTCCGGTTGCTGCAGTTGTATTTCCTACTGAATCTAAAATATCAGTTCTGGTACGAACTTCTTTTGGTAATTCGCTCATTTCTGCAATTCCTCCCGCATTATCTGAAATTGGTCCGAACGCATCTATTGCCAATTGCATAGCCGTTGTTGCCATCATTGCAGATGCCGCCAAAGCAACTCCGTAAAATCCTGCCAAGGCATACGAAATCCAGATCGCCGCGGCAAACAAAATTACGGTTGGAAAAGTAGAAATCATTCCCGTTGCTAAACCTGCAATTACATTAGTTCCGGCTCCGGTAGATGATTTCTGAACAATCGCTAATACTGGTTTTGTTCCTAATCCTGTATAATATTCTGTTACTGATGAAATGGCTCCTCCCACAACTAAACCGACTAAAGTGGCGTAGAAAACACGCATTGATGATACATCTTTTGAACCTTCACCAAAGAAAGTCATTTGCATCGTTTCCGGAAGCATATGCTTTACTAAGAAAAAACAAGCTACGGCAGTTAAAACAATCGAAACCCAGTTTCCTATATTTAATGCTTTCTGCACTTGCGCTTCTTTAGCATTATCATCTGAAATTTTGACTAATGTCGTTCCAATAATGGAGAACAAAATTCCGAAACCGGCAATTGCCATTGGAAGTAAAATTGGACCAATTCCGCCAAAAGCATCATTGATACTTCCGCCCATATCTTTTATCACATAATTCCCTAAAACCATTGCCGCTAAAACGGTTGCTACATAAGACCCAAACAAATCGGCTCCCATACCCGCCACGTCTCCTACATTATCTCCCACGTTATCTGCAATTGTTGCCGGATTACGAGGATCATCTTCCGGAATTCCTGCTTCAACTTTACCAACTAAATCAGCCCCAACATCGGCTGCTTTTGTGTAGATTCCGCCTCCAACTCTGGCAAATAATGCAATTGATTCTGCACCAAGTGAAAATCCTGCTAAGGTTTCAAGAACTACGGTCATTGTTTCGGTGTCTTTCCAGACTCCGCCAGAAAAAAGATTAAAGAATATTATGAAAAAGGTGGTTAAGCCTAAAACTGCCAAACCGGCAACTCCAAGTCCCATTACGGTTCCGCCTCCAAAAGAAACTTTCAACGCCTGTGGTAAACTTGTTCTGGCTGCCTGAGTGGTTCTAACGTTTGTTTTGGTTGCGATTTTCATCCCTATGTTACCTGCATAAGCTGAAAATAATGCGCCAAAAATAAATGCAACTACGATTAATAAATGTGTTTTTACACCCGGAATAAAAGTAATTCCTGCCAAAGCTATGCTGGCAATAATTACGAAAATGGTCAATAGTTTATACTCGGCTTTTAAGAAGGCTAAGGCTCCTTCGTAAATGTAATCTGAGATTTCTTTCATCTTACCATCGCCGGCATCTTGTTTTAAAACCCAACTCCTTTTTATTCCCATGAAAAGTAATCCTAAAACTGCCATTGCAATAGGCAGGTAAATCATAAATGCATTCATATTTTATTGGTTTTGGTTAATAGTCAACAAACTAACTCTAACGAATTTAAAAAAAAAAGCAATACTCTTAACGGAGTATTGCTTTTTTTACAAAATATGATGCCTGAAATTATTTAATACTAAATAATCCTTCTGGTTTATTTTCAATTTGATTAAAACGCTCTGTACATTCTTTAATGATAGCGAATGCTTCGTTAACGTCTCCCCATCCTTCTACATCTACTTTTTTATTTTCAAGATCTTTGTAAACCTGGAAGAAATGCTCAATTTCTTTCAATAAGTGTCCATTAATATCAGAAAGATCGTTTAATGAATTCCAGATTGGATCAGAAACCGGTACACAGATAATTTTTTCATCCGGTCCTTTATCGTCTGCCATGTGAAAAACTCCAATTGGCTTTACTTCTATCACACACCCAGGGAAAGTTGGTTCGTTAATCAAAACCAATACATCAAGAGGGTCACCGTCAAGAGCTAAAGTTTCAGGGATAAATCCGTAATCTGCAGGGTACATCATCGAAGAGAATAACATTCTGTCGAAACGCATTCTTTTGATTTCAAAATCGTACTCATATTTATTTCTGCTTCCTCTTGGTATTTCGATTAATACATCGAAAGTTGTTAGTTTGTCTGCGGTCATTTTTACTTTTTATTATTTCTATAATTTCGATTGCAAAAGTAACCCAAAGAATCCTTTTTTACAATGAAAAAAATACATTAATCTATATACTTTATTCATTAATTAATATACTTTCCTTTTATATAACAGATAGTTAATATGTGATCTTGCGATTTCGCTTATTTAAGTAATAATGCCAAAGCAAATAAGTCGCATAAGACCTGTACGGACTCCACTGTTTAGTATGGATTTCCATTTCTTCCTTGTCATGAATATTCAATAATTCTTTGATGGTATTTATGACTGCAATATCTCCAAGCGGAATTAAATCCGGTTCCTGAAGACAAAACATCAGATAAATATCAATGGTCCAGTTTCCTATGCCTTTTAATTTAATGAGTTCTTCCCGAACTTCTTTTGCCGATTTTGCAGCTAAACCGTCAATATCTAATGCTTTGTTTAAAACTGCTTCAGAAAGTATTTTGATATATTTTGTTTTTTGACGGCTAACTCCAAGCATTCTAAACTCTTCATCTGGTAAAACCGACATTTTTTCGGGATTACATGTTGTATGGTTTTTAATTTTTAAGAATGTAGCTTTCGCCGAATCTATAGAAACCTGTTGTTCGAGAATTAATAAAACCAAAGTTTCAAAACCCTGAGGACGTTTTGGAATTGTCGGCAATCCATATTTCTCGATAATCTCCTGAAATATTGAATTCTTGTTTAATAAATAATCGATGGCTTCTTGCATAACGTTATTTTTTTAGCCCCGATTACTTCACTTAACTTTCATTTTAATCGGAGTTCAGTGAACTTCGTTTGTAGTGAAAATCCTTTTGTGCCGGGGTTCGGTACAAAAGATTGAAACGAATAGCGGGAATAGCTTCTAAATTAATAAATATTTAAAATCAAACTTAATTTAAAATAAAAAGAGAAATCACACATTAACTCATTATTTGAGCTAGTGTGATTTCTCCTTCGTCGAAATGACAAATATTATGTTTCTTATTTATTAGAAATAGAATCCAAAAGATCCTTTTACTGCAAATTTAGCGGCATCCGGCATATTCAGATAATTTCCTCTCCATGAAAAATCAATTCTAAAAACTTTAAAGATATTTCCAATTCCGGCATTATATTCCCAATATACTTTTTCCGGAGCATTATAAGGTAATCCTGATGCATTTAAAGCACGATTTTCATCAGAAATTGTTCCATGAACGGCTCTGACACCTACAAATTCTCTCCAGTTCAGTTTTCTCATAAATGGAATACGGGCAAACAGTCTTCCTCCAAAATCATGATTCCATTGCAATGTTGTGTATTGATCCGTTACAAATTCATAGAAATTCAGGTTGCTAAATGTATTTTCGATTGTAAAATACGTTTGGTTCCCCGGAATTACACTCATTAATCCTAACGGAATAGCACCAAAAGTTTTTCCGGTTTCAAGGGTAATATTTGTTCTCCCTAATGGGCCTATAATAATGGGCTGCCTATAAAATAACTGTACTTTTTCATAAGCAAAATCACTATTCATAACTCCTTTAAGTCCATAACTGAAATTCACAAAGAAATGACTGAAAGGACTATCAACAAGATCACGCTCTACCCCATAACCAATGGTTTTACGATTTGGCATAAATTCGAACTGGATATTGGCCTCAGTTTGTGTCACTTTATTTTCAATCACACCAGACGGATCTGAAGCAGACGGCAGAACCTTATAATAGTCCAGACTAAATGTCTGAGATGCCGATTCTAACGTTCGGTACGAAAAACCTGCTGAAACAATAAAGTTTTTCTTAGCTTCCATTTCAACAGAAACGTTACTCAAATTAATATTGGTTAGTTTTCCGTTGCTTCCTGTTGTAAACAAAGCCGAAGAAGCAAAACTTCTTCCTAAAACATCATTTGTAGTGGTTAAACTCGCTCCTATTTGTTCAATATCGCGCCTGTTTCCGCCAGAAATAATTACCCGGTTTTTCTTATCAACCATCCATTTTCCTGAAACACCATATTTGAACTTATTATCATCAAAACCATAGGCTGTGTAGGCTTGAATTCTCCATGGATCATTTGGGCCAAAATAGGTTCTTCCTCCAACTCTTAATCGTAAACCTTCGACTTCATTATAACCAAAGGTTGAAAAGATAGGTCCGTAATCAAAGTTTTTAAATTCGACATAACCACTTCCTAAAATGGAAACTAAACTATAGAGCTGTTTAAATTTCTTGACTGTCTGTAAAGTATCGAGCATTTTATAAATACCCTGCTCATCTTTGTTTAGCTTTTCAAAACGATTTTCTTCCCAAAATTCATCTGGTCGTTGATAAACAGCGTTATCTATAAAATTGACTTCTTCTTTATAAAATTTTTCCGGTTTTTGAAGGTTGAATTTATGATTGCGATACAAAGTCGTTCGTTTTCCATAAACTCCTTTTGATTTTTCTTTTTTGTTTAAAGCAAAATCAGACATCATATAGTCACGGGTTAAGAGAAAAACCGAGTCGTTGTCAACTTCAAATTCCTGTTCGATATAAATATCTTTTACCCAGTTAATATTGGCACTTTTGGTAACGCCCATATTAATTTTCTTGATAGCAAAAGTGGTATCGTTTACCCAGAAATCTCCTTTAAAAGTCAGTTCGTTTTTACGTCTTGGATAAAAAACAATATTATAACACCATTTTTTGTCTATAAAAGCACTGTCTTTCAGGACATAATTATAAACATCTATTCCGGTTTTCGAAAGTGGGCTTGTAAAACTCTTATCAAAAAATTTAAGGTGATTATCGTAAATATTATAGTCCGAATAAAGATCTTTTACAAAAGACAAAATCTGCTGATTCCCATTGAATCCGGACATTTTGTTTCCTGTAATGTTTTCCTTAACTTTTTTTAATTTATTATCCCCGTAAACATCATAAGCAGATTCGTTGATAAAAATTGGTAAATAGGTTTTTCCGGTAACATCAGAAGTATCCACATGCTTGAAAACGAACTCCATTCCTTTAAAAAGTTTATTTTTCATAAAAGCACTATCAATAGTGTTCATGTCAAATTCGACTTTTTCGTACTTCTGCATTTGATATTGATTGAATTGGTAGAGACCGTTTTTACGTTTCCTTTCCCATATTTTTCTGAGAATATCCAATGCGGGATTATTCTTTTTTGATGTTTTCCCTGTAAAAATGACAACTTCACTAAGTGCCTCGGGCTCGTTTAAAACAATCTTAAAATCATAGTTTACAGCTTTTTCTAAAGGAACTTCCTTATCTGAAAATCCTGCAGAAGTTACCAGTAAAGCAGTATAAGTATTTGGCGATTCTAAATAAAAACGACCATCTTCATTTGAAACGATACCTGTATTTGAACCCTTGAAAACAACATTTGCAAACGGAATAGGCTGATTGGATTTGTCCATAACAATTCCACTCACTTTAGTTTGCGCTAAAACATTATTTGCAAAAGCAAATACAAAAAACAGACTGAGGAAAATTATTCTTTTCATATTACGGCAAAAAAAAACTTCATCAATGAACTATGACTGATGAAGTTTTTATGAATTTTGTATGTATTATTATTTGTACATTACTTTTTTCACTGCTTTTACTACATCAGCTGCATTTGGCAGCCAGTCTTTTAGTAAAACAGGAGAATAAGGTGCTGGTGTATCAGCTGTTGTAATACGCTGAATTGGCGCATCAAGAAAATCAAAAGCCTGCTCTTGTACAATATAGGTGATTTCAGATGAAATGCTGGCAAATGGCCAGGCTTCTTCTAAGATAACCAAACGATTTGTTTTTTTAACTGATTTTAAGATCGCTTCATTATCCATTGGACGAACGGTTCTTAAATCGATGATCTCACAAGAGATTCCTTCTTTGGCTAATTCATCAGCAGCAATAAAAGCTTCTTTGATAATTTTTCCAAAAGAAACAATCGTAACATCTTTTCCTTCACGTTTAACATCTGCAACTCCTAATGGAATTGTATATTCTCCGTCTGGCACTTCTCCTTTATCACCATACATTTGCTCAGATTCCATGAAGATTACAGGATCATTATCA
This sequence comes from uncultured Flavobacterium sp., assembly GCA_963513545.1. GTDB lineage: Bacteria > Bacteroidota > Bacteroidia > Flavobacteriales > Flavobacteriaceae > Flavobacterium. The sequence continues at coordinate 294,519 of CAUPQW010000007.1, read as the reverse complement.
CGGATAGCTGATTTCAAAAGTCCTTTAGCATCGTAAGGTGTCGAAGGAACTACAACTTTAAGTCCCGGAGTGTTAGCAAACCAGTTTTCTAAAGCCTGAGAGTGAGTTGCCCCTAATTGACCTGCAGAAGCAGTTGGTCCACGAAAAACGATAGGCACATTAAATTGTCCTCCTGTCATTTGACGCATTTTAGCAGCGTTATTTATAATTTGATCAATACCAACTAAACAGAAGTTGAAAGTCATATATTCTACAATTGGTCGGTTACCATTCATTGCAGAACCTACTGCAATTCCTGTAAAACCAAGTTCAGCAATTGGAGTATCAATTACTCTTTTTTCGCCAAATTCAGCAAGCATTCCTTTTGAAGCTTTGTATGCTCCGTTATATTCTGCAACTTCTTCGCCCATTAAATATATGGATTCATCGTGACGCATTTCTTCGCTCATCGCTTCGCAAATGGCCTCTCTAAATTGTATTGTTCTCATAGTTGTATATTATGTTCTTTTTTCTGATGAGCAAAAATAAATATTTTAAATAACTTAAAAGCATAAATTAAGTCTAAAAAAAAGGAAGATTCTGCATTAATTATAGTTTACTGCTGTTTTCAATCTAAAAAGTACCTTTTCCTTAATTACGAAATCGATTTCTTTATAAAGATTATTCAAATAATTATTTTTTTCAGACAAACTTATTATAATTTGTTGGATTCTTCAATACTAAAAATACCGTTCAGTATACAATCAAAAGAAGCAAGCTATAATAACACAAAGTTTTTAATACGAAAAACTACTTTTTTAAAATCACAACTATTTGAAAATTTAATGTTTGCAATAAAAATCTTTCTAAAGAGAACTTTTAATTCATTCTAAAATAATGTTTTTAATCTAACACTCTTATATTTTATGGCCTTAAGCGAAATCGTAATAGTTTTTAAAAATATTATGCATGCATAGTATAATTATTCCAAATTAAATTCTAAATTTGTAAAAGCATATTATAAATTCAAAATATATACTTATGAAAATACTAGTTTGCATCAGCCATGTGCCTGATACTACTTCAAAAATCAATTTCTCCAATGGTGATTCAGAATTTGATACCAATGGTGTACAATATGTAATTAATCCTAATGACGAGTTTGGTTTAACACGTGCAATTTGGTTTCAGGAACAACAAGGAGCTAACGTAACCGTTGTAAATGTAGGAGGTCCTGATACTGAACCAACTTTACGCAAAGCTTTGGCAATAGGTGCAAACGAAGCTATTCGTGTAAATGCAAATCCTACTGACGGATTTTTTGTTGCAAAACAATTGGCCGAAGTAATCAAAAACGGCGGATACGACTTAGTAATTGCCGGAAAAGAATCTTTAGATTATAATGGCGGAATGGTTCCCGGGATGATTGCCGGAATTTTAGGTTCAAACTTCTTAAATTCCTGTACAAGTTTGACTGTTGATGGTAATAATGTAAAAGCAGTTCGTGAAATCGACGGTGGAAAAGAAACTGTAAGCACTACTCTTCCATTAATCATTGGCGGACAAAAAGGACTTGTTGAAGAAAAAGATCTTCGTATTCCTAACATGAGAGGAATTATGACAGCAAGAACAAAAGCCCTTACGATTCTTGAGCCTGTTGATGCACCGATAAACACTAAAGCAGTAAAATTTGAAAAACCAGCTCCTAAATCAGCAGTAAAATTAGTTTCTGCAGATAACTTAGATGAGCTAATCAATTTATTACACAACGAAGCAAAAGTAATCTAACCGTCAAAAAGTCGAAAGTCGAAAGTCAAAAGGGGAAATCAATAATATTTATCTTTATGACTTTACACTTTTAAACTTTATGACTAAAAATAAAAATTATGTCAATATTAATATATGCAGAATCTGCAGAAGGAAAATTTAAAAAAGTAGCTTTTGAATTAGCTTCGTATGCTAAAAAAGTAGCTGAGTCATTAGGCACTACTGTTACGGCTTTGGCTGTAAACATCAATGATGTTAGCGAATTAGCTAAATACGGAGTTGATAAAGTTTTAAAAGTAAACAATGAAAAATTAGCTGGCTTTACAGCGAAAGCTTACGCTGATGTAATTAAACAGGCAGCTCAAAAAGAAGGAACAAAATTAGTTTTGCTGTCTTCAACAACAGACAGTATTTATCTTTCATCATTGGTAGCCGTTTCTTTAGAGGCCGGCTTTGCTTCAAATGTGGTTGGATTACCTGTGAGTACTTCTCCGTTTCAGGTAAAAAGAAATGCTTTTTCAAACAAAGCTTTCAACATTACAGAAATTAGCACGGATATTAAGGTTCTTGGACTTGCTAAAAACTCTTACGGAATTTTTGAAAGTACAGGATCTGCAACAGAAGAAGATTTTAATCCTACAATTGGAGACAATGATTTTGGTGTAAAAGTAGAATCTGTCGAAAAAGTAAGCGGTAAAGTATCTATCGCTGATGCTGACATCGTAGTTTCCGGAGGACGCGGATTAAAAGGTCCTGAAAACTGGGGATTAATCGAAGATTTAGCTTCTGTATTGGGAGCTGCAACAGCATGCTCTAAACCGGTTTCTGATTTAGGATGGAGACCTCACAGTGAACACGTTGGGCAAACAGGGAAGCCAGTTGCAACTAATTTATATATTGCCGTTGGAATTTCCGGAGCTATCCAGCATATTGCAGGTATCAACTCATCAAAAGTAAAAGTGGTTATAAATAGTGATCCCGAAGCTCCTTTCTTTAAAGTAGCAGATTATGGTATTGTTGGAGACGCATTTGAAATCGTACCAAATTTAATTGAAAAATTAAAAGCTTTTAAAGCACAGCATTCATAATTTAAAAATCTCTATAAAAATATAGCCACCTAAAAACAAGATAATTGTATCTTTGCTTTAGGTGGCTTTTTTGTTCCATATTTTTTGATTAAAATTGCACCTTTATTTCGAATCAAAAAAAGTATTAAAATGAGGTGCTAAGTACCTTTTTTACAAACATATATGAGTCTAGTAAAATTATCCATAAAAGGAATTTCATACAGTCAAACTCAAAATGGCGCTTATGCCTTAATTTTGAACGAAGTCGATGGCGAAAGAAAATTACCAATTGTTATTGGTGCTTTTGAAGCCCAGTCAATCGCTATTGCATTAGAAAAAGAAATTAAACCTCCTCGCCCATTAACACATGATTTATTCAAAAATTTTGCTGAAAGGTTTGATATCGTTGTAAAGCAAGTCATAATTCACAAATTAGTTGACGGCGTTTTTTATTCAAGTTTAATTTGCGAAAGAGATAAAATCGAAGAAATTATTGATGCCAGAACATCTGATGCAATTGCTTTAGCATTGAGGTTTAGCGCTCCTATTTTTACTTATAAAAATATTTTAGATAAAGCAGGAATTTATTTGAAATCGAATACTGCTGACACTGATCAGGGCTCTCAGGAACTTGATGATGTACTTTCAAATCCCGAAACTTTTGGGCATGAAGAAGAAACCAATCAATCCGGAGATGTTTATGCTAAACACAGCTTACAAGAGCTAAATGAACTTTTAGATCAGGCCGTTTCTCAGGAAGATTATGAAAAAGCAGCAAAAATCAGAGACGAAATTTCAAGAAGATAACTTTAAGGCTATAAGCCGTAAGCTTTAGGCTATAAGCTTAAAGCACGAAAACATAAAAAAACAAAGCTATAAGCATTAGGAAAAAAGCCTAAAGCCTAAAGCCTAAAGCTTAAAGCAATCATGAAACAATACTTAGATTTAGTAAAACACGTTTTAGAAAACGGCAATCAAAAAGGTGACCGAACCGGAACGGGAACTAAAAGCGTCTTTGGCTACCAGATGCGTTTTGATTTAAGCGAAGGCTTTCCAATGGTCACAACCAAAAAATTACACTTAAAGTCAATTATTTATGAATTGCTTTGGTTTTTAAAAGGAGATACCAATATTAAATACCTACAGGAAAACGGAGTGAAAATATGGGATGCATGGGCAGACTCAAATGGTGATTTAGGGCCCGTTTACGGGCATCAATGGCGCAATTGGAACAGCGAGGAAATCGATCAGATTTCTGAGCTGATTACTGAGTTAAAAACAAATCCAAACAGCCGAAGAATGTTAGTTTCAGCATGGAATCCATCAGTTCTTCCGGATACTAAAAAATCATTTGAGGAAAATGTAGCAAACAATAAAGCTGCCTTACCTCCCTGCCATGCCTTTTTTCAGTTTTATGTAAGCAGTCCGGATCCCGAAAAAGGTGAAACAAAAGGAAAATTGTCCTGCCAATTGTACCAACGAAGTGCTGATATCTTTTTAGGCGTTCCTTTTAATATTGCTTCTTATGCTTTATTGACCATGATGATTGCTCAGGTTTGCGATTTAGAATATGGTGAATTTATTCATACTTTTGGTGACGCCCACATTTACAACAATCATTTCGAACAACTGGAATTGCAATTAACACGTGAACCAAAACCATTACCAAAAATGATTTTAAATCCTGAGATTAAAAACATCTTTGATTTTGATTATAATGATTTTACACTTTTAGATTACGAACCACACGCGGGAATAAAAGGAAGTGTTGCTGTATAGTTTTATAAAAAAATCCGCTTGAATTCAAGCGGATTTTTTTATAAAACTATAACACTATTTTCACTTCCTGCAAAATCATTCCATCTGTATGAATCTGCTTCAGGATCATTCACATACAATCCATCAATTACATACTTAAACTCATAAATAGCATCTTTTACCAAGTCATAAGTAGCTTTAAAAGTTCCGTTTTTTAGTTTACTCAAAGTTCCTTCTTCTATGTTCCAGTTATTAAAATCTCCTACCACAGCTACAGAATCAGCATCTTTGGCATCAATTGAAAATGTAACTTTCACAACTGGCTTCGTTTTTACAAATTGCTTTTTTAAAGACATAACAGTTTCATTTTTAGGTTTATACCTCAAAGTTCGCGAATTCAGTTGAGTAAACAATACCAACCAATATGATTTATCATTCTGGCAATTAGAAACATTTTTTTTACAATATCCCTATTTTAAAGCTCTAAAATTTTTGAATTCGGATTTATCGCCAATTTTGAAGCAAATATTATTTATTGAAAATAGTGAGTTCTGAAAATAAATTATAACTTTATATTCTAATTTTTAATAAATTATGGAAAAAGAAGTGCACGAACAATACGAATATGCCCGTAAAAGAATTAGACAAAAAAAAGCATTATATTTTCATTTTGTACTTTTTCTGTTAGGAAGTTTATTTTTATTTGTTGCTGATATTTTTTTTGGATTACGTATTGGTGAAAAGAAAAATTGGTGCATTTGGATCATTACATTGTGGTTTTTTATTTTTATTTTGCACTTCATAAAAATTTACATAACGGATAGATTTATGAATAAAAAATGGGAAAGAGAGCAGATTGAACGCTTAGTTGCACTTCAGCAAAAGAGAATCAATCAATTAGAATCTTCCATAAGTGAAGCTCCTGAAAATAATATTTAGTTTTAATATACTATGCTTATAATGATAGCGGCCGTTGCCGAAAACAATGCCTTGGGAAAAAAAAACAAATTAGTCTGGCACCTCCCAAATGATTTTAAAAGATTCAAATCACTTACGACCAATCATCATATTATAATGGGGAGAAAAACTTTTGAAAGTTTTCCAAAACCGTTACCAAACAGGACACATATTGTAATATCCCGTCAGGAAAATTACAACCCCGGAGGTTGTATTGTTGTAGACAGTATTGAAAAAGCCATTGCACTATGCCCTGAAAATGAAGACTCCTATATTATAGGAGGAGGAGAAATTTATACTTTAGGATTACAGCATGCTGATATAATAGAAATAACACGCGTACATCATACTTTTGACGCTGATGCCTTTTTCCCTAAATTTAATGAACGGGAATGGCAATTGGTGGAATCCGAAGAAAACTTCAAGGACGACACCCATCTTTATGATTATACTTATGAAACGTATATCAAAAAATAAAAAAACATCCTCAATTTCTTGAGGATGTTTTTATTTAAATCCAATGATTAGAGCAATGACCTACTCCTGAAACAATATTTGATAACATAAAATAAAAATTACAAATATTAAAAATACTCCGGAAAGGAATATAATAACATTTGATATTTTTTGAGAGTACATCTCAAAAAAACCCTTAATACCAAATACCACGAAGGTACTAAAGGCAAAGAAAATTAAAATTTCCAAAAACAAATTTAATCCTAAGAACGTATTTTGCACTTTAAATATAATACTGCTCTCAAAAACAGTACTTTCAAAACAGCTTACAAGAACAAATGAGATGCTAAGCGCAAGGAGCACCCATTTGATTTGGGTCATTGTATCTCTATTTATCATTGAAAAAATATTAACATTTTTACAGATGCTAAATTGACCAATAAATACTTTACCTACAATACCCACTTTTAGTGATTTTATAACCAAGTCTGAAAAAACATTTTCTATCCTAATTGAGAAACACAATTGCAGTTAAATACTTTATGTTATATTTGCGTAAATAAAAAAAATGTCTGAAAAAATAACTCCGTACAAAAACTCAACATTAGGCAAAAAAGAACAAGTTGCACAAATGTTTGACACTATATCAGGAAATTACGATAATTTAAATCGTGTAATTTCGTTTGGAATAGATGTAAAATGGCGTAAAAAAGTTTTAAAAATAGTTTCTGATTCAAAACCAAAAATCATACTTGACATTGCTACCGGAACCGGAGATCTGGCTATTTTGATGGCACAAAGTAATGCCGAAAAAATTATTGGTCTAGATATTTCAGCGGGAATGCTGGAAGTTGGAAGAAAAAAAGTAGAAGAAAAAAAACTTTCAGACAGAATTGAATTAGTCTTAGCCGATTCTGAAAATATACCTTTTGAGGATAATTATTTTGATGCCATAACTGTTGGTTTTGGTGTTCGAAATTTTGAGAATTTAGAAAAAGGCTTTGCCGAAATTTTAAGAGTTTTAAAACCAAATGGTGTATTTGTGATTTTAGAAACTTCAGTTCCTGTTAAAACACCTTATAAACAAGGATATCGTTTTTACACCAAAAATATACTTCCAATTATCGGAAAATTATTCTCTAAAGATAATTCAGCTTATGGATATTTATCAGAATCTGCAGCTGCTTTTCCTTATGGAGAAGCTTTGAACAATATTTTGAGAAAAATTGGGTTTATAGATGTTGTGGCAATACCGCAAACTTTTGGTGTAGCAACCATATATTCTGCTTCTAAAAAATAGTATGAAAAAAACAGTAATCTTAATTTTATTAGTATTATCGACACAGGGATATTCTCAATTTGCTAAAAGTATGTTTAGCAAAGACCCTATTATTAACCTGGAAAACTGGCAAAAACAACGCCTATACTTTGGGTATTATTTAGGTTTTAACAGCTTTGATTTCAAATTTGATTACAAAGAAGTTGTACAGGATATTCAGGTAAAAAAAACAACAGGGTTTAATGTTGGTGTTGTCGCAGATTTAAGATTGCAGGAATACATCAATTTACGTTTTGAACCAGGTTTGTACTACACAAAACGAGATTTACATTTTGCTAATTTCACTTCAGAAAATGATTATTTAAGAGAAGTTAACAGTACTTACATTCATTTTCCTTTGTTATTGAAGTTTTCAGCTTTACGTACCGGAAATATACGCCCGTTTTTAACAGGAGGTCTTTCTACGACTTTAAATTTATCCAGTAATTCAAAATCCAAAGATGATAATTTCGAAGGTACATTTAGAGCTAAAACCTGGAGTTCTGCTTATGAAATTGGCTTCGGTATAGATATCTTCTCAGAATATTTTATTTTTTCGCCATCTATCAGAGGTATGTTTGGCATAACGGATGAATTAATCAGGGACAATAAAACACCTGAAAATCCAAATAGCCCCTGGACAGACAACATAGATTCTATGAAATCTAGAGCAATTTTAATAAATTTTACTTTTCATTAAAACAAAAACCTAACTCTTTCGTTTAAACTCACTAAGAACAATAGCGGTGGCGGTGGCTACATTTAAACTTTCAGTTTTTTGTAGTGTCCCAAATCTGGGAATTGTGAGTCGGCTTGTTACCATTTTTTCAATCTCTGCCGAAATACCATTGGCTTCATTACCCATAATAATGATTCCGTTTTGAGGCAATACAGATTGATAAATATTTTCACCATTCATAAAAGTTCCAAATACAGGCAATTTTGCGTTTGTTATAAAAGATTTCAAATCAACATAATTAACATTTACTCTTGTAATAGACCCCATTGTAGCCTGAACTACTTTAGGATTGTAAATATCAACTGTCTCTTTTGAGCAAATAATTTGTTGAATTCCAAACCAGTCGCAAAGCCTTAAAATGGTTCCTAAATTTCCCGGATCACGTATATCGTCTAAAGCTACAATTAAGCCTAAGTCGATTATAGGATTTTCGGCAGGAATTTTGAATACAGCCAAACATGTATTTGGAGTTGACAAAGCGCTTATTCTCTTAAGTTCTGGTTCAGTAACAGAAACACGTTTTGAAAACTCAACTGTTTCAAAATCATTTTGTGTGGTAAATAAATGCTCTAATTCAAAATTGGATTGCAACAATTCCTGAATTACCTTTATTCCTTCGGCAAAAAATAATTGATTAGCAAAACGTTGCTTTTTTTGATGCAAACCTGATATAAGTTTTATTTGGTTTTTACTAATCATAAAATAATGTACTTTTGAATTAAATATTTAAAAACACTTGAAAAAGATTTTTACAAAAATAACAGCATTTATTCTAATAGCAATATTTATTTGCGCTTGTAATGCTGTGAAAAGAGTCCCAAACGGAAAAAGCTTACTTACAAAAAATGATATTATTGTAAATGGCAAATCTACAAATGATGAAACCGCTTCAAATCAAATGTATCAAAAGCCTAATAGTAATTTATTAGGATATAAGCTGCGATTGAATCTATATAATCTGGCAAAATTAAATCCCGATTCTTCCTATCAGGCAAAATTTAAAAATAACCCTGGCAAATACGAACGTCAGTCGAAAATATTATCTGCTAAGCAAGTTGATCGTCTTGGCCAATCTTTCCTGTACAAAGGAATTCATGAGTTCTTAAAAAAAACCGGTGAAGCTCCTGTAATTATTGATACCTCAAAAACTAAAAAAACTTTACTTCGCTTAAAATCTTATTATTTTAACAACGGATATTTTAATGTAGCAACAAATTATAATATAGACAGCATAAGTTATAAAAAAGCAAAAATCAATTACAATATTACAACCGGACCTGTTTATACTTTAGACTCTATCAGAACCAGTATTAGCACTCCGGCTTTAGATTCATTATATCTAAAAAATCCTGAGCCATCTGTTTTAAAATCAGGAAATCAATTTAAAACAAGTGATTTTGAAGAAGAAAAAAATCGTATTACTACCTATTTTAGAAATCACGGTGCCTACTTTTTTCAACCCACTTATGTTACTTTCGACGTTGACACTATTGGTAAAAAAAACAAAGCAGATATAAATCTAATTATTAAAGACAACAGCATACAAGAAAAGGATTCCAGCAGAACAGAACCTTTTAAATTGTATAAAATAAGTGACGTTAATATTTATACTGATTATTCTCCCGCACGTGCAAAAAGCCAAATTAAGGACAGTACTACCTACAACAACTTTAATTTGTATAGTTATGACAAATTAAAATACAAACCCCGCGCTATTACAGATGCGATTTTTATTACCAAGGGCGGCACTTATGCTGATTTTAGAACTACTCTTTCAACACGTTATTTAAACAATCTGAAAATTTTCAATTATCCATCGATACAATACGAAGTAGACAAACGGGATTCTACATCTCAATCATTAATTGCAAAAGTTTATTTAACGCCCAGAAAAAAATACAGTTTTGGAGCTACTTTAGATTTAACCCATTCCAATATTCAGGATTTTGGAATTGGAGCCAGTGTTTCAGAAACAATTCGAAATGTCTTTAACAGAGCTGAAACCTTAGAAATTTCTGCACGTGCAAATATAGGTTCATCAAAAGACATGGCGAATCCTAATGATAATTTCTTTAATGTTTCTGAATATGGAGTTGACATGAAACTTAATTTTCCGAGAATTTTAATGCCTTTTGGTACTGAAAAGATTATTCCAAAAAGCATGATTCCATCTACATCAATAGCGGCTGGTTTTTCTAAACAAAGGAACATCGGACTGGACAAAGAAAGTTTCACCGGAGGTCTATCCTATCTTTGGTCTCCAAAAAGATATAATTCTGCAAAATTAGATTTACTAAATGCACAATATGTCCGCAACCTAAATCCGGATAATTATTTTAGGGTTTATACTTCTTCTTATGATGAACTAAATAATATTGCAAAAACTTACAACACCAATTCTTCTTATGTCGAAAATGAAAAATTACTTATAAATTATGGTACGACAGGCTTCACAAATGATGTTTTATCAGGAGCTATTCCTGCACTACAAGCTGGCGTAAATGAATATGAGAGCGTAAAAAGCATTGAAGAAAGAAGGGTACGTCTGACTGAAAATGACTTTATTTTAGCCACCAGTTATACATTTACCAAAACAACAAAAAAAGATTTGGCAGATAATACTTTTTATCAGTTTAAAACCAAAATAGAATCAGCGGGTACTTTATTATCTGCCATTTCAGGCGTAGCAAGTCTTCCTAAAAATTCAAGAGGCAATTACGAAATATTTAATCTGGAATATTCAGAATATGTAAAAACCGAATTTGACTATATTAAACACTGGGATTTTGGCAAAGAAAAAGTACTGGCCGTGCGAAGCTTTTTTGGTATTGCAATTCCTTTTGGGAATTCAGATTATATTCCTTTTTCCCGAAGTTATTATTCCGGAGGGTCGAATGACAATCGCGCATGGCAGCCTTATGCTTTAGGCCCCGGAAGTACAAATGCAGTAAATGACTTTAATGAAGCCAATATGAAACTTGCCCTTAGTGGTGAATTCAGGTTTAAAATTTTCGGTGATGTCAAAGGAGCGATCTTTGCAGACGCCGGAAATATCTGGAATGTACTCGATAATGTCACTGATGAAAAAGCAAAATTCTCCAGCTTAAACGATTTCGAAGAAATTGCTTTAGGTTCAGGATTTGGTTTACGATACGATTTAAGCTTTTTTGTTATCCGTTTAGATTTAGGCTTCAAGACTTATAATCCGGCGCATGACAAGGGAGACAGGTGGTTTAAAGAATATAATTTTGGACACTCCGTTTTAAATTTTGGGATAAATTATCCATTCTAATGCTAATTAATTCTTATTTTTGCAACCTAAAAACCTAAAAACAACTAAAAAAAATTACAATGGCACACAATATTAAACCAGGAGTAGCTACAGGAGACCAAGTACAGGAAATCTTTAATTATGCAAAAGAAAAAGGATTTGCACTTCCGGCAGTAAACGTTACCGGATCGAGTACAATTAACGGAGTTCTTGAAACTGCAGCAAAACTTAATGCTCCGGTTATCATTCAATTTTCAAACGGTGGAGCACAATTCAACGCTGGAAAAGGATTATCTAATGCAGGGGAAAAAGCGGCAATCGCTGGTGGAATTGCAGGAGCAAAACACATTCATACTTTAGCAGAAGCTTACGGAGCTACCGTAATTTTACATACTGACCACTGCGCAAAAAAATTATTGCCTTGGATTGATGGTTTGTTAGATGCATCTGAAAAACATTTTGCAGAAACAGGAAAACCATTATTCAGTTCTCATATGATCGATTTGTCTGAGGAGCCAATCGAAGAAAACATTGAAATCTGTAAAGAGTATTTAGCAAGAATGAGCAAAATGGGAATGACATTAGAAATCGAGCTTGGTATTACAGGTGGTGAAGAAGATGGTGTTGACAACTCTGATGTTGACAGTTCAAAATTATACACTCAGCCAGAAGAAGTAGCTTACGCTTACGAAGAATTATCTAAAATAAGCCCTAAATTTACAATTGCTGCTGCATTTGGAAACGTTCACGGTGTTTACAAACCAGGAAACGTAAAATTGACTCCAAAAATCTTAAAAAATTCTCAGGATTTCGTTCAAAACAAATTCAACACAGGTCATAACCCTGTAGATTTCGTTTTCCACGGAGGTTCAGGTTCTACACTTGAAGAAATCAGAGAAGGAATTAGCTACGGAGTTATCAAAATGAACATCGATACAGATTTACAATTTGCATATACTGAAGGAATCCGTGATTATATGGTTAAAAATCTTGAGTATTTGAAATCTCAAATTGGGAACCCTGAAGGTGCTGATGTTCCAAACAAAAAATATTATGACCCAAGAAGATGGGTTCGTGAAAGCGAAGTGACATTCAACGCAAGACTTGAGCAAGCTTTTGCAGATTTGAACAACGTAAATACACTTTAAATTTTAGATTTCCAGATTCCGGTTTTCTAAACAGAAGCCCGGAATCTTGATTTTAAATCAGTTTTTGAAAATCTAAACTTTAAAATCTACATTCTTAAAATTAAAAAAATGGCTTGGTTTAAAAGACAGGAAAAAGGGATTACGACTGCTACAGAAGATAAGATGGACGTTCCGAAAGGATTGTGGTACAAATCTCCTACCGGAAAAATTATTGACGCTGATGAATTAGCGAGAAACTTATTCGTAAGTCCTGAAGATGATTTTCACGTTAGAATTGGAAGCGCAATCTATTTTGAAATTTTATTCGACAACAATGAATTTGTTGAGTTGGATAAAAACATGACATCAAAAGACCCTTTGCATTTTGTGGATACAAAAAAATATGCAGAGCGTTTGAAAGATGTAATGGAAAAAACGCATCTTAAAGACGCTGTTCGTACCGGAGTAGGAAAATCGAAAGGAAAAGAACTTGTAATCTGCTGTATGGATTTCGCTTTTATCGGTGGATCTATGGGAGCAGTTGTAGGTGAAAAAATCGCAAGAGGTATTGATCATGCAATCAAAAACAAATTACCTTTTGTAATGATTTCTAAGTCTGGTGGAGCCCGTATGATGGAAGCTGCTTATTCCTTAATGCAATTAGCAAAAACATCTGTAAAATTGGCACAGCTTGCCGAAGCCGGCTTACCATACATTTCTTTATGTACAGATCCAACGACAGGTGGAACAACTGCATCTTACGCTATGCTAGGAGATATCAATATTTCTGAACCTGGAGCGTTGATTGGTTTTGCCGGTCCGCGTGTGGTTCGTGATACAACAGGAAAAGATTTACCGGAAGGTTTCCAAACTGCTGAATTCCTTTTAGAACATGGTTTCCTTGATTTTATTACACCTAGAAAAGATTTAAAAGATAAGATCAACTTATATATTGATTTGATTCAGAATAATAGTATTAGATAGTTTTTCAAACTTCTTAACATATAAAATCCCATTTGCTTCGGCTGATGGGATTTTTTTATATCTTTAATTTAAATCTTAGTTTATGAAAAGAGCTTTTATTGGGTTTATAATTTGTTTATTTATTTTGAATTGTGGTAAGAAAGAAAGCCCTAAGCACAATACGCCTTATATAATTTCGGAAAAAGATATTAAACCGGAAAAATTAAAAGAAACAAAAAACAAACATAATAACATCCAGCACCCACCACCTCCACCACCACCTATTCCAGGTTGGTTAACTTATGGAACAAATACTTTTATTATTGATTCTGATTCCAAAATATATTACTTCCAGGGAGAAAAAATAGGATTCATTTGTGGTACTGGCTCCCAAAACGATACAATTCCACACTTTATAAATTTACAGCCTAAAGATTTAATTGAAATCCCAAGTAACAGCATATTCGATTTTGTAAAACTGAATTATAAAGATGATTTTCGAAATCTCACTTTTGTTTCATCAAAATTAGACACTTTAAAGTCTGAAAGTTTTTTCAATTTAATTAACGCTTTAGAATCTTCTTTAAAAGATCGCGATTTTTATTACATAGGAAGAACTACTCAAGAAGAAGACACTGTTCTTAAATACAAGAAAAACAATAGTTATTACCGCTCGGATGATATTAAATGGGACAAAACAAAAATTGAGTTTCCTGTTAAATTTATAAAACCTGCAATTAAAATTAAATCAAAAACCTAAAAACATATTCCTTCGCTAAATTAATACTTGTCTGAAAAATTGTATTTTTGTTTTTTAATATATAGTTGTTACCTTAAAACAAACTATTAAATTGTATTTCACAAAAACGGACTTGTTTTTTACCAAAACCATTTTTTATTAAAGCATTATAAATATCTTTGAACTATGAGCACAGCAACAAAACAAAATCATATAGGACGAAAAATAAGCCGCATTCGCGAACTTAAAGATATGAAGCAAGAAGCTTTAGCTCAGGCTTTAGGAACATCTCAACAGACTGTATCTGCGATAGAAAATAGCGAAACCATAGATGATCAAAAACTTGAGGAAGTAGCAAAAGCACTTGGAGTAAGTGTTGAGGCTATTAAAAACTTTACTGAAGAAAATATGATTAATTATTTCAATAGTTTTTACGACAACAGCACGAGTACTGGAATAAATGGAATGTTCAACCCAACTCATTGTACATTTAACCCATTAGATAAAGTTATTGAACTTTACGAGCGTATGCTTCACGCAGAAAAAGAAAAAGTTGAGTACTTAGAAAAATTATTAAAAGAAAAATAAAGTTTTCCAAAACATATTAAATTCTATAAAAAACTCCCAAATTAAATGGGATTTTTTTATACCACAAATTCAACCCAATGAAAAAATCATACACACTTTTTTTTGGAAAATCCATTAATAATCCATCCAACTACCTTCATCTGACCGAGAATTCCATCAATAAACTGTAAAAACCAGAATCAATTGATAAAAAGTAGACAATTTTTAGATTAAACTTTCAATTATAATTTTTTCGCAAATTTCATTAATCATATATGTATATATTCTTACTAATAAAATTTTATTATTAGTGATTTTATTATATTTTTGAAAAAATTTTAATATTAATGAAAAAAAACATCAAAAAAAAACTTTAGTTCTATTATTACTTATTACACTATGTAATCAATTTACTTCTTGTAGTGAGGCAGACATTCCTATTGACAGAATTCAGACTGTCGAAAATCTAAATAGTGAACAAAAGTTGCTTATTGAACAATCAAAAAAATGGTATCAAAATATGACTCTAAAAAAAAAGTCAATACATACGACCAGTACATTTCCAGGAGAACCTGATTGGGCTAAGGTAACAGTATTGGACTTAGATAAAATTGGAGTTAAGGGATTTGAAGAATTCGTTCGTATACCCTTAATCAACTATCAAGTCAACATTTCGTATACTAAAAGAATGTCACCATATGGCTTTAGAGATTTACTTATGAGAAAAGAATCTAATAACAATTACATCTTGAATATAATTGAACTTCATCCAGATTCAGACTATATA
The DNA here is from genome assembly GCA_963513545.1 of uncultured Flavobacterium sp. GTDB lineage: Bacteria > Bacteroidota > Bacteroidia > Flavobacteriales > Flavobacteriaceae > Flavobacterium. The sequence goes on along the minus strand of CAUPQW010000007.1, from coordinate 279,024 downwards.
GAAAAAAAAGAAGCTGAATCAGGAAATTCAACAAAAGACATCAGAACTTTAATAAAGAATGAAGATTTTACAGGATATTTTTTGGTTTATTCTTACGAAACTAATAAGCTTATTTTTGGCGAAAGACGAGAAAACGGTATTCCAACTACCAGACTTCAACAATAATTTTATAAAAACCAATTAATGAAATCAAACTATATCCAAAATACATTATTAATTTCTTTTTTATTGATGATAAATATATGCCTTTCGCAAAACCAAATTGATGAATGGTGTAAAGTAAATCCTTGGCTATGCGATACATCAGGAGCCCTTCCAACAGAACTCAAAGAAATAATTATTATACCCCAAAAACAAAATCCTTGGTGGCCATTTGGGTTCCCAGCAACAACAGCACCTCCTGCAGGATGGGTCATAATAATAAATCCTCAAACTCCCGCAAACAAACCTTGCGCTGGAGACCCAATGAAAAACCCTACTTTAGCCCCTTCCCGACCAGGCAACTATAAAGGTGGTACATTTGGTTTTACAAGAACTTCTTCAAATGGAGAACCAAAATTTCATGACGGTGTTGACATTACAGCAGTCCCTAATACAGACGTATTTCCTATGTACGACGGAGAAATCACTGCAATTCAAAATTCTTTTGCAGCTGATGAGTACAGGAAAAATTCATATGGAAATTATGTAGAAATACGTAGCACCGTAAATGGAAATATAATATATTTGAAATTTAATCATCTCAATCAAGTTACTTCAGGTTTATCAGTCGGAAGCATGGTAAGTCAAAGCAAACCTATTGGAAAATCAGGCACGACAGGTAATGCTGCTAGTCCAGGAGTAATTCCTCACGTACATATACAAGCAAAAGATGAAAATAGAAACAAAATAGATCCAGAGCCACTTTTAGGCACTAAATTTAATAAAGAAACAGGAGAAGGAACTAGCCCTTGCAATTAAAATTATGAAAAAAACAGCATTAATCATATTCGTACTTCAATTGATCACAACATCAATTGCTTTTTCACAAGAGTCGAAAGACATTACAGAAATAACTTTAATGAAATCTACAAATAAAACTATAGGTCTTGCTCTTGGTGAAAGCACAGAAAAAGCAATTCAGATTTTTGGAGAACCTAATAGCATATCAGATTTCTATTCTGAAACAACCGACGAAACTTTAAAAACTTACAATTATGGCAAAAACAAACTTTATTTTTCTAATGGAAGATTACAGTCATTTGAGATTCGTGAAAGTGCCAATATTTTAGTTGGAAAGATAAATGGTGACAGTTTTAAAATAGGAGACAAAATAAAAACAGTTACAAAACAAATACCATTAGGCCCCCCTAGTGACAAGAGATGGACAACAGAGAAAACTTACTCATTTTACAACTACCCTTTATCATCTAATCCTACTGGCAAATTTAACAATATGAATTATAAAACCATATCCAATAATTATTTAAAAAAAGAAAATAAAGCTATGGATATGTACATACAGCTTCTTTTTGACATTAACAATGCTCTGATAGCAATTGACATAATAGAGATATAATTTTTTGCAAAAAAATATCCGATAAAAAATTAAGATGGGGTTAACTCGAAAAAACATGCCTTTTTTGAGTTAATCCCATCTTTTTGTGTTATGATGTAAACAACAAATATTTTTACTGAACTAATTCAAAACATATCATTACTTTGAGTATTGTTTTTAAAACATTGTTCACATTTTAAATAATAAAAGTTTACATGCCGGTCCTGATAGCTTCAACAGGATCTAAATTTGCCGCCGAAATCGCCGGAAGAATTCCCGAAATTAAGCCAATAAGAGCGGCCAGCGTTGTTCCTAAAATTATATTTCCAAAACTTAGAACAAATTCAAAATCCAGTGCTTTTGTTAAAATAAGTGCAATTCCCCAAACCATCAGCAAACCGATAATACCTCCAATCACGGAAAGAATTATGGCTTCGAATAAAAACTGAAATAAAATGAATCGGTTTTTAGCACCCAGTGATTTTTGTATTCCAATTAAATTGGTTCTTTCTTTTACGGATACAAACATGATATTCGCAATTCCAAATCCTCCAACTAAAAGCGAAAATCCGCTGATAATCCATCCTACAACATTCATCTGACCTAAAATCCCATCAATAAAATCGGTAAATCCGGAAAGTACATTTATAAAGAAATTATCCATCTCCCCTGCTTTCATTCCGCGAATTGCTCTTAGTTTTTGTGCGACTTCAGCTTTGTAAGCATCCATATCGATACCCTTAACCGGCTTTAAAACAATTACAGGTGTCATTGCATCACTGTCTCCGTACATTCGACGTAAAAAATTAGCCGGAAAATAAACCGAAGTATCATTGCTGTCTCCAAAAAATCCCGCTCCTTGTTTTGTCATTACACCAATAACCGTAAAACGCTGCCCGTATAAACGAATACTTTTTCCGACAGGATCACTTTCTCCAAAAAGTCCATTAGCAATATCATAACCTAAAACAATTACAGGAGTCCCTGAATTTGATTCGGATTCATTATAAAATCTTCCTTTGTCAAAACTCAATCCATCAATATCAACCATTTCAAAAGAAGAAGGAATCATATTTACATCGGCAACAGTTTTCGAATCGTATTTTAAACTTTCACGATTTACAAAAAGCTGATACCCTACCTGATCTGTATTATTAAGAGAATTTTTAAGAGCGACATACTCATCATACTTTACATTTGGAAACTGCTCTCTTTTCCATTGTGGAATTTCAGAGGGCCCAAAGCAATACTTCATTAAATAAATCGTATTTTTATCTAAACTGCTCAAATCTTTAGAAATTTTCCTGTCTAAAGAATCAACAGCAGCAAGTACAGCAATGATCGAAAAAATACCAATTGTCACGCCCAATAACGACAACAAAGTACGCAGCTTATTGTTTCGCAAAGCGTTTATGGCAAAGCCTAAACTTTCTTTTAATAATCTTAGATAAAGTAGCATATTTTCGTTTTTTTCGATAAAGTAAAATTCAATAAATTTAAATCAAAAACCTAACAAAAGGTAACTAACTCATCAGTAGTTTTTTTTAATATAATGTTACAAGAATTCCTTTAAATATATTATCAAAAAAAACTACTTTTGCAGTCTGAAAATTATAACTACACAATGAGCACAACTAAAACAATACAATCAGCATTAATTTCTGTTTTTTCGAAAGATGGATTAGAGCCAATCGTTAGAAAATTACACGAACAAAACGTTACTCTTTACTCGACTGGCGGAACTGAAGATTTCATTAAAAACCTTGGTATTCCGGTAGTTCCTGTTGAAGATATTACTTCATTTCCTGAAATTCTTGGAGGAAGAGTAAAAACGTTGCATCCGAAAATCTTTGGAGGTATTTTAAATCGTCAGGACAATGAAAGTGACGTTCAGCAAATGAAAGAATTTGACATTCCTCAGATTGATTTGGTAATTGTTGATTTATATCCTTTTGAAAAAACGGTTGCTTCTGGTGCAAGCGAACAAGATATTATCGAAAAAATTGATATTGGCGGAATTTCATTAATCCGTGCCGGTGCAAAAAACTTTAAAGATACCGTAATCGTAGCTTCAGTAAACGAGTACAGTTTACTTTTAGAATTAATCACAGAACAAAATGGAGCCACTACTCTTGAAAACAGAAGATTGTTGGCAACAAAAGCTTTTCACGTTTCTTCTCACTATGATGGAGCAATTTTTAATTATTTCAACACAGACGAAACGATCTACAAAGAAAGTATTGCTGACGGACAAGTTTTAAGATATGGCGAAAACCCACACCAAAAAGGATTTTTCTTTGGAGATTTTGACGCTATGTTCAAAAAAGTTCACGGGAAAGAATTATCATATAATAACTTATTAGATGTTGACGCCGCAGTAAATTTAATTGCTGAATTCAAAACAGACGGTCCAACATTCGCTATTTTAAAACATAATAACGCTTGTGGATTAGCTTCAAGAAAAACAATCAGTGAAGCGTATCTTGCAGCTTTGGCTTGTGATCCAACTTCAGCTTTTGGAGGTGTTTTGATTGCCAACACTAAAATTGATTTAGCAGCAGCACAGGAAATTAATAAATTATTCTGCGAAGTTGTAATCGCTCCTGCATATGATGATGAAGCAATTACAGTTCTACAAGAAAAGAAAAACAGAATCATATTGGTTCAAAATGAAGTTGAATTACCTTCAAGACAAGTAAGAACTTGTCTTAATGGTTTGTTAATTCAGGACAGAAATAATATTACGGATACTAAAGAGCATTTAAAAACCGTTACAATTACAGAACCAACTGCTCAGGAAATAGAAGATTTAATATTTGCTTCAAAAATTTGTAAAAACACAAAATCAAATACGATTGTTTTTGCAAAAAACGGAACATTAATTTCATCTGGAACAGGTCAGACCTCAAGAGTTGATGCATTGATTCAGGCAGTTGATAAAGCAAAAGCTTTTGGATTTGATTTAACGGGAGCTTCTATGGCAAGTGATGCATTCTTCCCTTTTCCGGATTGTGTTGAATTAGCCAAAAAAGCAGGAATAACTGCAGTAATTCAGCCTGGAGGTTCTATAAAAGATGAATTAAGCATAAATTATTGCAACGAAAATAATCTTGCAATGGTATTTACAGGAACACGTCATTTTAAACATTAATTTGTTTAACTTTGTTCGATAAATTATTTATAACATTTTAAACCCCTAACAAACTTATGGGATTTTTTGATTTCATGACTGAGGATATTGCGATAGACCTTGGTACCGCAAACACTTTAATCATTCATAATGATAAAGTTGTTATTGATAGCCCATCTATCGTTGCGCGCGATAGAATTTCTGGCAAAATCATTGCTGTTGGTAAGGAAGCCAACATGATGCAAGGTAAAACACATGAAAACATCAAGACCATAAGGCCTTTGAAGGATGGTGTAATTGCCGATTTTGATGCTTCAGAAAAAATGATCAATATGTTCATTAAAAGCATACCGGCATTAAAGAAAAGAATGTTTACTCCAGCATTAAGAATGGTAGTATGTATTCCGTCTGGTATTACTGAGGTGGAGATGAGAGCTGTAAAAGAATCTTGTGAAAGAGTAAACGGAAAAGAAGTTTATTTGATTCACGAGCCTATGGCAGCAGCAATTGGTATTGGTATCGATATCATGCAGCCAAAAGGAAATATGATTGTAGATATTGGCGGTGGTACAACTGAAATTGCCGTAATCGCTTTAGGTGGAATTGTATGTGACAAATCTGTAAAAATTGCGGGTGACGTTTTCACAAATGATATTGTTTATTACATGCGTACACAACACAACCTTTTTGTTGGAGAAAGTACTGCAGAGAAAATAAAAATTCAAATTGGAGCTGCTATCGAAGATTTAGAAAGTCCTCCAGAAGACATGTCAGTTCAGGGTAGAGATTTACTTACCGGTAAACCAAAGCAAGTTGATGTTTCTTACCGCGAAATTGCCAAAGCATTAGACAAATCAATTCAGCGTATCGAAGATGCGGTAATGGAAACTTTATCTCAAACGCCTCCTGAATTAGCTGCTGATATTTACAACACTGGTATTTATTTAGCTGGTGGAGGATCAATGTTAAGAGGTCTTGATAAACGTATTTCACAAAAAACAGATTTACCTGTTTACATTGCCGAAGATCCATTAAGAGCAGTTGTTCGCGGAACAGGAATGGCACTTAAAAACATTGCAAAATTTAAAAGTATCTTAATCAAGTAAGATAAAAATAACAATCAATATATTTTTATTAGAGTCAAATTGAATCATTTGGCTCTAATAAAAATTTGAACCCAAAAGCATATCCTGAAATAAAATAACCTAACAAGAAATGCAGCAAATTTTTAATTTTATTATAAGAAACAGTAATCGATTGCTGTTTTTGCTGCTTTTAGGTATTTCGTTGGCACTCACAATCCAATCTCACTCTTTTCACAGAAGCAGAATGATCAGTTCTGCTAACTTTATTAGCGGCGGCGTTTATGAAAAAATAAACAATGTAAATGAGTATTTGAATTTGAGAACTGAAAATGACGAACTGGTACTTGAAAACGCAAGATTAAAAAGTCTTTTATTTAATAAAGAAGACACCACCAAAGCACCAATGATTGATAGCATTAAAGGTGTAAAGCCAGCTGATATTATTGTTTCGAAAGTAATTCATAACTCCTATAGTACACACGAAAATTATCTTACTTTGAACTCCGGATCGAAAGAAGGGGTTAAACAGGATATGGGGGTAATAAATAGTTTGGGTATTGTGGGTATCATAGACAATACTTCTCCTAATTATTCTACTGTGATTAGTATTTTGAATATGAAATCGCAGATCAATGCCAAAATAAAAAAATCAAATCACTTTGGATCACTTACCTGGGATGGAAAAAGTACGGGCTTTGTGCAATTGACTGATGTACCACGACTAGCTTCAGTTAGAAAAGGAGACACTATCGTTACTGGCGGACAATCTGTAATTTTCCCGGAAGGAATCAATATTGGAACAATTCAAAATATTTACACCGATAAAAAAACTACTTTCTACACCATCAATGTTAAGTTATTTAACGACATGACTAACTTAGGGCATGTTTATATTATTAAAAGTAAAGGAAGGGAAGAACTCATTAATTTAGAAAACAAAAACAAGGAAAAAGATGAATAGCGCACTGTTAGTCAATATTTTTCGATTTATTATGTTGCTGGCAATTCAGATTGTTATTTTTAATAATATGAATTTCTTAGGATACATAAGTCCTTACCCGTATATTTTATATATCATTTTATATCCTGTAAACAGCAATCGATCCGGTTTAATAATTTCCAGTTTTTTACTGGGTATTACAATGGACATGTTTTGTAATTCTGGAGGTATTCATGCAGCAGCCTGTGTTATTTTAGCCTATTACAGACCTTATATTTTTAAGTTCTCTTTCGGATTAAGCTACGAATATCAAACCATAAAACTAAACGAATCCTTAACACCTGAGCGTTTCTCATTTATTTTGGTTTCGGTTTTCTTACATCACATAGTATTATTTATTCTGGAAGCATTTCAATTTAAATTCATTTGGGATATTTTACTTCGAACCTTATTTAGTTCGGTTTTCACCATACTCATTTCTATAATAATCATATATCTTATTAAGCCAAATAAACGATGAGAAAAGTCCTGCTGCCCACTTTAATTATTATTGCAGCATCTTTGCTAGTGATCAGGATATTTTATTTGCAGGTTATTGATGATTCTTTCAAATTGAAATCAGAAAATAACGCCATCAAAATAAAATACGATTATCCTGAACGAGGTTATATTTACGACAGATACGGAAAACTGCTTGTTGCAAATCAATCCTCTTATGATATCATGGTAATTCCTAGAGCTATAAAGAAGGATCTTAATATCTCTGAATTCTGCGAATTATTAAGTATAACAAAAGAAGATTATGAGAAAAGAATAGCAAAAGCAAAGGTTTACAGCCCAAGATTACCTTCTGTTTTTTTACCACAGCTTAATAAGGCGGAATTTGCGGCTTTTCAGGAAAAAATCAGAAAATACGAAGGCTTCTATTTTCAAAAACGTTCTCTACGTGACTATGAAGTTCACTGTGGTGCTAATATTTTTGGTTCTATCACACAGGTAAATGAAAGTCAGATTGCAAAAAACCCTTACTACAACAGTGGTGATTTAATTGGAAGACAAGGCGTTGAAGAAAGTTATGAAGAAATTCTGAGAGGTATAAAAGGGGTTAAATACATTCAAAAAGACAAATACAATCGTGAAATCGGTTCTTACAAGGATGGAAAGTACGATACTATTGCTGTACAGGGAGAAGATATTAATTTAACTATTGATGCTGAACTTCAAAAATACGGTGAAGAATTGATGATCAATAAAAGAGGTGGTATTGTTGCTCTTGAACCAAAATCAGGTGAAATTCTGGCTCTTGTTACGGCTCCTTCATACGATCCTGGAATTTTAGTTGGAAGGCAGCGTTCTAAAAACTATACACTGTTGTATAATGATTCCATTGCAAAACCGCTTTATGACAGAGGCCTTTTAGCAGAATATCCTCCAGGTTCTCCTTTTAAAATTTTAACAGGACTGGTAGCATTACAAGAAGGAGTAATTGACGAAAATTTTTCTGTTACCTGCCATCATGGTTTTAGTTATGCAAGAGGACGATTTATGAGGTGTCACTGCAGTGGAGGACAATTGCAGTTGCATAGGGCTATTTACCAATCCTGCAACAGTTATTTTGCAACGTCTTACATGCGAACAATTAACAAATATACCAAACCAGCCGCCGCCGTAGATGTATGGAGTAATCATCTCAAAACATTTGGATTAGGTGAATTTATGGGGTATGATTTACCAACCGGAAAAAGAGGAAAAATCCCAACTTCAAAAACTTACAAACGAATGTATCCTAATGGCGGCTGGAGAAGTACTGCCATCGTTTCAAATGCTATTGGGCAGGGTGAAGTTGTAATGACACCAATCCAGCTGGCAAATATGATGGCAACAATTGCAAATCAAGGATATTATTATACTCCTCACATCATAAAAAAAATTGAAGGCAAAAATATCGATTCAAAATTTACGACAAAGCACACAACATCCATTGATAAGAAATATTTCTCTCCTATAATAAGTGGCTTATTTGACGTTTATAATATGGGGACAGCAAGCAGATTAAAAGTTGAAGGAATTGACATCTGCGGAAAAACAGGTACGGCTGAAAATTTTGCGAAGATTGGCGGTAAAAGAGTTCAGCTCGAAGACCACTCCATATTTGTTGCATTTGCGCCAAAGGACAATCCAAAAATTGCGATTGCAATTATGATTGAAAACGGAGGTTTTGGAGCGACCATTGCCGGACCTATTGCGAGTTTAATGATAGAAAAATATTTAAAAAAGAAAATTTCCAGAACCGATTTAGAGGTCAGGGTTTTAAATAAAAGTCTTCAAAGTGAATATGCAAAATTAGGTGGTCTTTCAGAAAATGTTAAAAAAGAAATAAGAATAAAAGATTCTATTGCAAATGCAGCTAAGTTAGAAATTAAACGAAAAGACTCAATTGCAAAAAGCAAAAGAATAATTCCAAAAACTAAAGCAGATTCCATCAAACGAAATTAATAAGGGATTCATTTAAAATGAAAAATCAAAGCGTAAAAAATAATATTGACTGGATAAGTGTTATTATCTATATTGTTCTGGTTATTTTGGGCTGGTTAAATATATATTCATCTTCCCTTTCTTCTACAGAAGGGACTTATGAAAAACAATTAATATTTATAGCCTGTACGATACCATTAATTTTCATTGTTTTGTTTGTTGATGGAAAATTCTATGAAAAATATGCCAGTATTATTTTTGGAGTTTCACTGCTATCATTGGCCGGGTTATTTCTCTTTGGAAAAACAATTGCTGGACAAAGATGCTGGTATGCCATAGGAAGTTTTACACTTCAGCCTTCGGAATTTGCAAAAGCAGCTACATCATTGGCATTGGCTAAATATCTAAGCGACACACAGATTAATTTAAAAGAAACTAATCGCCAAATTCAGGCACTTGCCATAATATTGCTGCCCGTAATTTTGATTTTACCCCAACCAGATCCCGGGAGTGCTTTAATTTATAGCATTTTTATTATTGTTTTATATCGGGAAGGTCTTCCATCATGGTATGTCTGGACAGGTTTTATCACTATCCTTTTATTTGTATTAACACTCATCTTAGAACCTTACGTTGTTATTTTACTTGCACTGGCAGTACTTATTGTTATATATTTTAAAGGACGAACAGTTGATCGAAACATTATATTAAGCAGCATACTTCTGGCTATTATTTCGGCCTTTGTTTTTTCTGTAAATTATGTTTTTGAACATGTATTTAAACAACATCACAGAGACCGTTTCAACATATTATTAGGAAAAACGGTTGATATGAAAGGTATTGGATACAATACTAATCAATCTGAAATTGCTATTGGATCTGGTGGGTGGCTTGGAAAAGGGTTTTTAGAAGGAACCCAAACAAAAGGTGGTTTTGTCCCTGAACAGCACACAGATTATATATTTACAACTGTGGGTGAAGAATGGGGTTTTGCCGGTTCTTTTATTGTTATTGCCTTATTTGCCGGATTACTTTTAAGAATTATTTATTTAGCCGAAAGGCAAAAAACAAAATTTAGCCGGGTATACGGATATTGTGTTGCAGGAATTTTATTCATTCACTTTTTTGTAAACATTGCCATGGTAGTCGGTATTTTTCCAACAATTGGAGTTCCTCTGCCTTTCTTTTCTTATGGTGGCTCCGGACTATGGGGATTTACGATTTTGCTTTTTATATTCTTAAAAATGGATGCCAATAAAGTCAATGAATGGTAACAAAAAATAAAAAAATCCGAAGCCTAAACTTCGGATTTTTCATTACATATAACTTAAAATTTCTTTTTTATAAGCATCATACTCTCCCTGCAGAATTAAGCCATTATCCAATAACTTTTTATAATTCTGTAATTTATCAAAAAGTTCTTCTTTTGACAAATCACTTAGTTTGCGTTCCCCAGTTGAAACATGAATTGGCTGGATTGTCTCAAAAGTTTCATACGGAGTTGTTGCAGGAATAATTTCTGCAAAATTTGACACTTCTTCCGTTTCAACCTCTTCAATATCATCTTCAACAACGCTTTCGCTTTCTACTTCTGGCTTTGCAGTTTCAAAAACCGGCGCTTCAATAGTTACCGGATTTTTTAGCAAATCTAACTGTTCTTTTGCGTAAGTATATATTTTTCTAGCCTGAATTTTTGGGATATAATCTATCGAAATAGAGAAATCAGTATTTGTGTTAAATGAGAATTCTGAGCCCAGAATATTTTCTTTTACAAAAGCACCCGCTATATTGTCCCAGGTATAATCTGTAAAATCCATCGAAAGCCCTAAATTTTTAGGCTCACAAATAATAATCCTTTTATTCGTTAATACAATACTGTCAGGAAAAACAGTAATTGCCGGTTTTTTTTGAACCGCGATATACCCTACTTCTTCTCCTTTCATTAATAAATCACTGAGTTTTGAAGTAATTTTTTCAATTGCTTTCGGGTCTTGTTCTTCGTTCAGAAATTTTTTAAATTGTTCTTTCATATTCTATAAACTACTAAGTTGCAAATTAATTGAGTGTTATGTTTTTGACATTCCTTACAAATGTAATGCCTAATTTTCTAATTGCTCCGCCTGTTCGGTAAAATTTTACCTCGGGTCGATAATTTCATTCTGGATTTTCTTTGTCAAACTTTTGAAAACCAATTCGTACGAATGATCAATAAGTTCTTTAACAAAAGATGTCGGTAAATTTCCGTTTAATGCAATCGTATTCCAATGTACTTTGCTCATATGATAACCGGGTTTTATCTCGTCATATTCTGCTCTGAGTTCCTGTGCACGCTCCGGATCACATTTTAAATTAGCTGAAGCTTCATTCTTTTCCCATTGTGATAAAGAAGATAAGGCAAACATTTTTCCGCCAACCTTAAACACCAGAGTATCTTCATCAAAAGGAAAATGTTCTGTTACGCCTTTTTTAGAAAGGCAATATTCGTAATATGTTTCTAAATTCATGATTGCTTATTTACCAATTTCACCTAAATGAGTGTATTTAAAACCTTTTTCATATTTGAGACCATAATCAAAAATCCGATCCATTGCAGAATGTGAAAATAAAATAATTCCGGCTAATTGCAAGTCTTCAATTTTAAAATACGAACCTAAAATATAAAATAAAACTGCAATTCCTTTATGATGAAACACATTATAAAAAAATGCTCCACTTTTGCTTCCCAATATATATCCCAACATCGATAGATCAGGACCTAAAATTAAAACTAAAAACCACCACCATTCAAAACTTAAAAGACTGAATAAGTAAACTCCAAGAGCAAATAAAGCAGTTTCCTCAAGCTTGATAATTTTATTCATCATAATATTTTTTCCATCATTTTTTCAGGATGGCTTAGTTTAGTAAATCCGAATTTCTCATATAAGAAATGAGCATCTGTTGTTGCCAAACGCCAAATTTTAATATTTTTCAAAATTGGTTCCTTCATCATATTTTCGATTAAAATTGACGAATATCCCTTTCCGCGATGCTCTTCAGTAATAAAAACATCCATTACATAGCCAAAAACAACATAATCTGTAATTACTCTTGCAAAACCAATTTGCTTGTCATCCAAATAAATTCCAAAACAAACCGAAGCATCAATCGTAGTTTGTACTTCTTCTATAGTCCGGCCGGCAGCCCAGTAAATATCTTTTAGAAAATTTTGAATGAACAAAATATCAAGTTTGCTTTTGTCTGTAGAAACGGTAATCTGATTCATAATTTTGGAACATTCTATTCTTTTAAACAATTTTTTAAGTTGTTTCGTATTCATTAGATTTTCATTTCTTTATCGTTTTACAATTGGCTAAAAAAAACGAAGAGCACTACTAAAGTTACAGTTGAAAGTTTGAAATAGCATACAAAACAGGCTTGCTGGGACTTGCATCATTTTCAAAAGAAGCAATTTGCAGATTGAGCAAATAATCTCCATCCTGAATTTCGTTTGGTACAAAAATCATTTCTGTAATTGTCGCATCTAAACGCGCATCACTGTTTAAATTATGTGTATCCTTAACATTCCAAAAAGCCTTATGTGCCAATAATTTTCCTTCATCATGCTCACGATCAACACTTGGCAAGTCAATTAACAAATGCTGAATTTTGCTTTCGCGAATAAAAATCGCGGCTTCTTCAGACAAATATGGTGGATTTGTATTTGAATACTTTCTTGATTTTTTATCTTTTAGATTGGGAAGCGTTCTGATGATAATCGCTTCTGTTTTTGAAAAACCCGAAACATTCATAACTTTTGAAATCTGCTCTTTCGTAATCACAAAATCTTCTCCCATTTTTTCAGGTTCAATAGTAATCAATGTCGCAAAAAAGAAAAACTTTTTTAAAGACTCATTTATACTGTAAAAATCATTTGTGATATGCCCTAAACATTCTGTATGTGTACCGTGCCCATGCGGATTAAAAAAGATATTATTGAAGTTGGTAGATGATTTCCCTTCAGAAACTTTCCCGATCCAGTCACCAAAAACTACAGGTTCAATAGCTGGTTTTTCAATGTACCACGCAATTGGATTTTCCTCAGTATTTGTTAACGGAATAGAAATATCAATAGGCTTTGATAAGTCGATTTCAAAATTGCTGATTTTTGCTATCATATTGTTTAACCTCAAGGTTTATTATTCTTCCAAATTTAAGTAAAAGAGATCACTTGCTATTCCATCGGTTAAGAATTTTCCTTTAGCTGTAGGTTTCAAAATATTATTTTCAATCGAAACCAAGTTATCATTTAAAAATTTCTTGCTTTGTTTTTGCAAATAATTCAAATAATCCAAGCCAAATTCATTCTCTATTCGATCTAATGAAACACCCCAAATAGTTCGTAAACCTGTCATAATATATTCATTATAACGATCTGAAACGGTTAGAATTTCAGTTTCTATAGGCAAAACATTTTCCTGAATAGATTTTAAGTACAATGAATTATTGGCGACATTCCAGCCTCTTTTTTCTCCATCATAGCTATGCGCCGAAGGGCCAATTCCGATGTATTTTTTTCCTAACCAGTAAGCCGAATTGTTTTTGGAGAAATAATTTTCTTTTCCAAAATTCGATAACTCGTAGTGAATGAAACCATTGTTTTGAAGCTCTTCAACCAAAATCATAAAATGATTTGAAGCGATTTCATCTTGCGGTTCAGCAATTTTTCCGGTTTGAATTAATTTGCTCAAGGCCGTTTTCGGTTCAACCGTCAGAGCGTAACTCGAAATATGCGGAATGCCAAAATCCAAAGCAGTCTGAATATTCTGTTTCCACATTTCGTCGCTCATTCCAGGGATTCCGTAAATCAAATCGAGCGAAATGTTCTCGAAGTATTTTGTCGCTTCTTCCAGACATTTTTTGGCTTCCGCCGAATTATGAGCACGATTCATCATCTTCAAATCGTCTTCATAGAAAGACTGAATTCCAATACTGAGACGATTTACAGGACTTTTAGACAATTCTAAAATTCGTTCTGAAGACAAATCATCAGGATTTGCCTCAAGTGTAATTTCAGGTTTTTTGGTGACTTTGAAATTCTTATAAATTTCAGCAATTAAAAAGTTTATTTCTTCATTACTTAAAACAGATGGTGTTCCTCCTCCAAAATATATCGTTTCTACAATCTCATTTTCAAACTCATTTTTACGCATGGCAATTTCTTTAGACAATGCCAAAACCATATCGTCTTTCTTTTTCATTGAAGTTGAAAAATGAAAATCGCAATAATGGCAAGCTTGCTTACAAAATGGTATATGAATGTAGATTCCGCTCATTGTTTTTAAATTAGATAGTGTCAATTTGATAATTAGATGATGAGAATACTGATACAAGAAATTATCTAATTGACTAATTATCTCATTTTCTAATTTTATCCTCGTTTTGTTTCACAAAAGCATCCCAGCCCGAATAACTTTTTCCGGCGACAACTTTTCCTGAATTGAAATGATGGCAGACCGCAGCTGCCAAACCATCAGTTGAGTCGAGATTTTTGGGTAATTCTTTTAAGCCTAAAAGCTGCTGAAGCATTTTGGCAACCTGCTCTTTACTGGCATTTCCGTTTCCGGTAATTGCCATTTTTATTTTTTTAGGTTCGTATTCCGTAATTGGAATGTCTCTTGAAAGCCCAGCTGCCATTGCAACACCTTGTGCACGGCCTAATTTCAGCATAGACTGAACGTTTTTTCCAAAGAAAGGCGCTTCTATCGCAATTTCATCGGGATGATGCGTTTCAATTAATTCGATAGTTCTTTCAAAGATGATTTTTAATTTTTGGTAATGATTGTCGTATTTAGAAAGCTGCAATTCGTTTAACTGCAGAAATTCCATTTTTTTATTGGTTACTTTAATCAGTCCAAAACCCATAATCGTGGTTCCGGGATCAATACCTAATATGATGCGTTCTTTTGTCAAGTGTTTTTTGTTTGGGTTACACAAAGTTTCGCTAAGTTAACACCGAGATTCACAAAGTTTTTTTAGTTTTCTCTGTGTGTCTTTGCGATTGCTTTGTGAATCTTTGTGGGATAGCATTATTACAATACTTTGTATTACTTTTGCGGCATGATTTCAATTCCTCACAAAGCTAAGCAATTCCTTGTTCTTGTGGCCAAACTTTTGATTGTTGGCGGTGCATTTTATTTTATTTATGATCAGCTGGCGAACAATGATAAACTGGACTGGCAGAAGTTCATTACCTTGTTTCGAAAAAATCAGTCGGTTTTGGGAGTTGGATTTATCTTGCTTTTAAGTGTTTTAAACCGCTATTTTGAAATTTTAAAATGGCAGAATTTAGTCAAAGTTATTTACCCAATATCTTTAAGAGAAGCCACAAAACAGGTTCTTGCGGCTTTAACCGCCGGAATTTTCACCCCAAACGGAGTTGGCGAATACGCAGGAAAAGCGTTGTATTACCCAAAATCTGAAGCTAAAAAAGTGGTTTTTCTGAACTTAATATGCAACGGAATACAAATGATTCTCACTATTATTTTTGGCATTTTTGGTCTGTTGTATTTCAATGCGCTGTACAATGTCATTACCACGAAAACAGTATTGATTTTATTTGGCGGATTTTTGCTGATCCTAATTCTATTGTTTTCAATAAAAAAGATAAAAGTCAAAGGATATTCAATTGAAAAACTAATTCATAAGATCAATGAGATTCCAAAACATATTCATCAGAAAAATATTTTTTTAGGTATTTGCCGTTATCTGGTTTTCTCACACCAATATTACTTTTTATTTCTCGCTTTTGAAGTTCATTTACCCTATTTGACCTTACTGGCGGCCATCACTTCTGTCTATTTTTTGGCTTCCTCATTACCTACTTTTCAGTTTTTAGATTTTGCGATAAAAGGCAGCGTTGCAATCTATTTCTTCGGAATTTTAGGTGTAAACGAATGGATTGTAGTTTTTATTAGTACACTCATGTGGTTTTTAAACGTAGTTCTTCCGGTAGTTTTAGGAAGTTATTATGTATTGAATTTTAAAACCAAAACAGTAGCATGAGTCTGATTTTGTTCGTCATATTAAAAATTTATGTCATTACAATAGGCTTGCTGATTTGTGGTTTTTTTAAAGTCAAAAAATATCAAAAATCAAATTTAGAGCCCAAAACAAATTTTACGATTATAGTTCCGTTTCGCAATGAAGCAGAAACTTTGCCCATACTTTTAGAAAGCTTTTCAAATCTTAATTATCCTGAAGATTTATTTAACGTGATTTTGGTTGATGATAGTTCTGATGAAAAGTTTCAGGTTTCAGGTTTCAGGTTTCAGGTTTCTGTGATTAACAATATTCGGGTTTCAAAATCTCCAAAAAAAGATGCGATTACAACTGCAATGCAGCATGTAAAAACCGATTGGGTAATTACCACCGATGCCGATTGTATTGTTTCTGAAAACTGGCTTTTGGCATTCGACAACTACATTCAGGAAAATGAAATCCTGATGCTTGCAGGAGCTGTAACGTATGAATGTAAAAACTCTTTTTTAGATCATTTTCAGCAATTAGATTTAACCAGTCTGCAAGGAGCTACAATTGGGAGCTTTGGACTTAACCGGGCTTTTATGTGCAATGGTGCCAATTTTGCTTACACGAAATCATTGTTTGAAAAGCTAAACGGATTTGAAGGAAACGATAAAATTGCCAGTGGAGATGATGTTTTTTTATTGCAAAAAGCGATTGAGAGATTTCCAAAAGAAGTTCATTATTTAAAAGCTAAAGAAGCCATTGTTCTGACAAAACCAACTGAAACCTGGAAAAGCTTATTTTATCAAAGAGTACGCTGGGCGGCAAAAACAAGTTCATATCAAAGTCTGTTTGGAAAGTTATTGGGAGTGGTTGTCTTTCTTGGTAATTTGAGTTTTGTACTCGGATTTTTCTTTGTTTGTTTTGGGATTTGGTCCTATCCGATTTTTGTTGTGTTTGCTTTTTTAAAATTTGTGACAGACTTTGTCTTGCTTTATGTTACCAATCTTTTTTTGACTAAAGGAAAAATAAAAAGTTTACTTTTGAGCAGTTTACTTTATCCTTTTTTTAGTACAACAGTGGCTTTGTACAGTTTGTTTGGTTCTTATGAATGGAAAGACCGCCGTTTTAAAATATAATTTTATTAGAATCCCGATGTCCTAGCCCTGATGGAAGCGACATCCTTTTTGTTTTTTCTTTAAAAACAAAAAGATACAGCGGACAGCAGGAATAGCTTCTTAATTTATTTACTATCTTTTTCCTTGAGAATTACAGGCAAAATAAATTGTGATTTTACCGGAATTCCGCGTTTAATAGCAGGATTTACTTTTGGAAAATCGATCAATCGGGCACGAAGAATACTGTCTATTTTTATTGTATCATAAGTAGCTGAATCTTTAGGGAATTGAGGTTCAAATTCCAAAGTAGCATTAGGAAAAACAGTTACTTTGACTTCTATGGTATCTAATTCGGGATACAAAATTGAGAGTGTGTCGATGTCTAATTTTTCCTGAATAAGCTGTGACATGATTTCGAAAAAACATTGTTGACGCTGTTTTTTATCGTTAATCTTCTCACAATCTGCAACTGATGGATATTCGTCAACTTCTTGCCAGTTGATTGATTTTAATTCTTTTTGAAGTAATTCTTTTTCAGACGGAACCTGCTTGTCAAAATATTGACAAGAACTGAAAAATATAAAAAATAATAAAAGAAAATACGGCTTCAAGATTTTGATGTTGAATTGAACTATAAGGTATAAAAATACAATTATTTTTTTTGAGAACCTTCTTATTCCAGATATTCTTCATAGTTTTTATGATGAGTATTCTTTATTTGTACCCACTATCTTTTCGTTCACGAGACAAATAGACAATTAGGTTAAATAATTTTAAGTTCTATTTTTATTAATATTCTAAAAAGCATATTAAATTTTTCATCAAAAAATTTAAAACTTTTTTCTTATTACATTTATATAGTGTATTTTTTTAGCGGATTAATTACAGATTGCTTTCTCCTTGTAGATAGATTGGAATATTATCTGAAAATAAAATTTAATTACAAAAACATTATGGATTTACTATTGGTATTACTTGGTTTTATATGTATGCTTATCGGAATTATGGGTAGCTTTTTACCTGTATTACCTGGCTTACTGAGTTGCTGGGTTGGATTATTATTGCTCTATTTAACAAAAGCAGTCGAAAATAACTATTGGGTTTTAGGAATCACTTTTATAATTATGGTTTTAATCGCAATTTTAGATTATATAATTCCTGCAAAAGGAACAAAACATTTTGGAGGCAGTTCTTACGGTGTTTGGGGAACTAATATAGGCTTAATAGTCGGCATTCTTACCCCCATCCCTTTTGGAGTAATTATAGGGCCTTTTGCAGGTGCATTTATAGGAGAAATGCTGTATGATTCGAAAAATCATAAAAGGGCATTTAAGGCAGCAACAGGTTCTTTGATTGGATTTTTAGCGTCCAGTTTTATAAATTTTTTATTATGTGTAATTTATATGGGGCTGTTTCTTAATGTAATCTGGCAGAACAGAGGTTTACTTTTTTAAACGTATAATTTACATTTAAGTTTTTTCTTATATTTCGAAACTTTACATCTAAAAAATAAAAATATTTTTAAATAATTATTACTTTATTTTAATAAGTAGCCTTGATATTTATTGATATTATCAATAAATGTTAATTAAACTACAAAAAAGGCAAAACAAAATATTTAACTTATTTTTTGGATATGTTAATTTATTTTATATTTTTATCACTATAAACGACAAAATACCACATTTAATCGGTTATTGACAGCATTTATTAATTAATCCAGTATACAATTATGACCCCAAATCTACAAATTGAACTACGCCGCTTTATCTCGTCCAATGTTATCTCAAAACTGAACAAATTTTACTTCGAAAATGATGCTTTATTAATTAAGGCTATCGACGTTTCGTTAGGAACTGTGTTAATGGGATGCTACAACAATTTTGATGAGAAAACATTAGAAGAAATGACTGAGCTTGTTCACGACTCAGCATTTTACAAAGAAGTCGATTTTGCTTCTTCCCGGATTTTATCTGTGGACGACAATTACAAATTAGAAGGAAATCAACTCTTAGAACAGATTTTCACCAGTAAAAAAGCCAGAATTACCGAAATGATTTCGAATGAAGTTGGCATCAAAAGTGAAACAGCACGTGAAGTGCTGAATTTTTCTACTTTACTCGTTATTTCTTATCTGAAGTTTAATGCGGAAGTAACCACAAGTTTAAAATTACTTTTAGATGAACAAAAAAGAGATATACTGAACAGTATACCTCCTGGAATAAAAATTATTTTAGGGTTTTCTTGTTATGAAACTGTAGAAGAAAAAAATAATTCGCGTTTTGCAAGATCAATTTTTAATCTATTTGGAAACATTTAATTTTATAAACTAAAATTAAATTTTCTCAATTGGTCTTTTCTTCAAAAGCTTCAATAAAACAGGGAATGTAGAAATAATCACAATGATTACGATGATATATTCAATATGATGTTTCAGGTCAATTCCTTGTTTTAAAAACACTCCATATAAGTAATGGCCTGCGAATATCAATATAAAAGACCATAAAAAGGAACTCAAAATATTATAGAACATAAATTTCTTCTTATCCATAGAAACTATACCTGCTACAATTGGAGCAAATGTTCTGAAAATTGGTAAAAACCTTGCATAAATTATAGCCTTACCTCCATACTTTTCGAAAAAATCTTTCGATTGTAAGAGGTATTTCTTTTTGAACCAGAAACTGTCTTCTTTCTTAAACAAATAATATCCGCTTTTGGCACCAAACCAATAACCGGTCATATTTCCTAAAACTCCCATGATTGCTACCAAAAACGATAGTAAAAAAACGTTTAGGAAATCATTCGGAATAAAAATCATATTTTCAATCAGTTCCCCACTATAAATTCCTGCTAAAAATAACAAACTGTCTCCCGGTAGAAAAAAACCTGCAAACAATCCTGTTTCTGCAAAAACAATAAATAATACAATATACAAACCTATTTGAATTCCGCCTATGCTTAAATTAATATAAAACTCAGGATTTATTAATTGAGACCAGTCAAAATTATTCATATACTATGGGGGTTTATTATTGAAATTATAAGGTTGTGAAATTAACAATAATTTAGTTTAACCACAATAAATTACGGTATTTTAAACATAAATTAACTATTAAAAAGCCCAGGCTTAAAACCCGGGCCGTGAATAATTATTCTCTCTCGTATTTACAACAAGTGTGTAAATTGTCATAATCTTTTTGAGTTGCTTTTACCTCTTTTGTATCGTGGCCTACCTTTGCAACTGCATTGTTTAAATCTGCTGTTGATGATTTCTCTTCATTTAAAATCACTGTCAGTTGATGTGAACTGATATCCCAATTGGCAGTTTTTACCCCCGGCACGCTAAATGCTGCTTTTTCAATTCGTTTTTTACATTGTTCGCAATTACCATTTACCTCTGTAGTGTATTTTAAATTTTTATTTTTTTTAGTTTGAGCCTGAGCTGAAAATCCTAAAAAAGTTACTAGTGCTATTAAAATTATTCTGTTCATTTTATTAAATATTAATGTTATTGATTTTTGAAATTGATATTGTAATTATTTTATTTTAAAACGCAATCCTGCATAATACATCTGCCCAAAAATTGGAGCATACGCTACAGAAGCATCAAAGTTAGAGCCAAAAGGATCATCAGCGCCCAAAATTGCTTTTTTCTGTTTGTAATTTCCAATGTTTTCCCCTCCAATATAGACTTCAAAAACTGATGAAAAAACTCGGGTTATCTGCGCATTCATAACAGCATACGAAGGTGAAAAATCTGAAAATTGATCAGACACAGGATTTGATGCAGTATATGGTAATTGTTGTTTTCCGGACCAATTAAAGGTATAATCAAATTTCCATTGTTTATCCTCATTCAAATTAGTTTCGTATTCCAGGTTTCCTAAAAAACGATGTTTTGCCTGAAGTGGTCTCTGAAAAGTCCCTCTTAAATAATCTGTTTGGATATCATAATATTTGTATGCTGTTCGTAGATTCAAATTATGAATCAACTCATAGTTAAACTCTACCTGCAAACTATTTGCGAATGAATTTCCTTTTAAGTTATAGAACAAAACTTCCTGCGGACTTTGCATCAAATCGACAACGGCCTGATTTTGAAAATCAGTTCTGTAGATATCAAAACCTGCCTCAGCATTTTTATTAAAAAGTTTAAATTTCTGAGAAAAACTCAAACCATAGTTCCAGGCAATTTCAGGATTTAAACCATAAATTTTTCCGTTATTATCTAAAATTGAAAAAGTTCTTGAGCTTGCAAAAAGCTGTTGGTTTTCAGCAAAAATATTTGCAGAACGTTTTCCTCTTCCGGCAGAAAAACGAAGAACCCCATCTTTCCAGGGATTGTAGCGAACATGAAGACGAGGTGTAGCAAAAAAACCCAATCGGTTATGATTATCTACTCTTGCTCCCAAAATCAGACTGAAATTATCCGTATTATCATAAGTGTATTCAAAAAATGCTCCAACAGAATTATCAATTCTACTATAATCGTTTATGTTAACAAATTCCTGATATTGATCATAAGTAAAATTCAAACCCGTTGTAAATTTGTGCATTGTATTATTGATAATCGAATTGAAAATTAAATTCGAATAAAAACTATTCTGCTTAATATCATATTGATTTAAACCGAAATACGAATCTTGTTTATGACTATTAAAAGCATTTTGAAAACCAATACTTTGATATGGCATATCTTTAAAAACGTATCCAATTTTAGTAGAAACATCAAATCGTTCTGTATTTATTTCTGATCCCCAATAATTTGTTGTTCCGCGGTCTCTGTCTTTATCAAAATCCACTTCCCCAGTTTGTTTTTTATCATTCATATATCTGAAATTGATAAAACTCACCAAACCGCTTTCGGGATCATAATATTGATATCGGTTTAAAATATTAATTTGTTTTCCTAACGGATTATCCAGAAACCCGTCATCGTTCATGTCATTTTTTGCCACGCGTGCATTTCCGTGCAGAAACAAACTTGTTGCCCACTTATCTGATAATTTTTTATTGAAGTGGGTATTCAATTCAAAACGGGCATCAGTAGATCCGTAAGCATTAAGAAAAAAGGGAATATCGTTTAGAGGCTTTAAAAGCTCTGTATTTATTTGTCCCGAAATACTTTCATATCCATTTATTACACTTCCGGCACCTTTTGTAATCTGAACACTTTCTATCCAGGTTCCGGGTGTAAATGACAATCCGTAGGCTTGAGAAGCACCGCGAACAGAGGGAATATTTTCTTCGGTAATCATCAAATACGGGCTTGTCAATCCCAGCATTTTTATTTGCTTTGTTCCCGTTAAAGCATCCGAAAAATTAACATCGATTGACGGATTGGTTTCAAAACTTTCTGCAAGATTACAACAAGCAGCTTTCAGTAATTCCTTACTTGTAATAACAGTTGTATTAGCAGTAAGGGTATAGGATTTCTTAATTCCTTTTTGCTTTTTAGTTATTTTTACTTCCTCTAAATCTTCTTGCGAAAACACAGAAACAGAAAGCAAAATCATCATAAAAAGCATGATATTTTTTTGCATAAAAAAGATTTTAACGTTATTTAGAAATTCTGATTTAACGATTCTTAACGAAGAAGAAATATTAAAACAAGACAATTACAAGCCACAATAAAAGGGCTTGATTCTAAACATTAAAATCAGGAATAAAAAATGTATTGATTGTATAATTTGAATAAGGGGGGCGCATTTGCATCAGCATAATACGAAATAACCTGATTGTTTTTGAAATTTGGTAAAGACAAAAAAGCAATTGGTTGATATTCCTTAATTAACGCTGAAAAAGCAAGTTGATAAAAGAACACCTTAACAGTAGCATTATCTGATTTCTTTTCAAATTTAACCACTTTATCTTTACAACAAGAAGACTTTTTCTCTTTATCTCCGCAGCACTTTTTAACAGGAGATACTGTAGTACTTAATGAAACAGAAGCAATCTTTCCTCCGCAATAATGCACATCAAGAGCAAATCCAATGTTGGAAACCAACAATAGGAAAGCTAAAAATAGTCCTGTGCATTTCTTTAAATTCATACTGCAAAAGTATTTAAAAAGCCTTTAAAACAATCTAATAAAATGTTATTTTTTGACATTTTGTTTCTGATAGTAAAAAGCAGGAATGAATAACAGTACAAATATGGGTTGAATAATAAACCTTCTCACATAAAAAAGTAACCAATTTGCCTTTGGAAAATAAGCTATAATTATAAAAAACATCCCAAACAATACCAATAAAAAAAATCCATACATAAAAGTGCTGAATTTTAAACCCTCGAGATCCCTAAACAAAACATAAATAAGCATTAATGATAAAAGGGTATTAAAAAAATAACGAAAGAAAAGTCCATAAAAAAGTTTAAAAGCATCAACTTCAGGAAATGGTGCGTTTTTAAAATTGGACTCAAAATAATTCAAAAAAGGATCATAAAATAATTGACTTTCAAAAGCCCTTATTCCTATAAAACATAATACAATCAATGTTGCAATTAGAATTTTAGTTTTATGTTCATATATTTTATTTAGCATACTTTGAAAATTTATTAATCCAAAATATCCATAATAAAAAAACCAACCCGTAAATAATTAAAGGAAAAAGTACTCCATGCAAAATATGCACATTTTCCGGAAAACGATATATTAAAACGGTTAAAATGGCGATTCGAACCACATTCAAAATATAAATACAAAGGCTTCCTGCCAGGATAAATACTATAGTTGCTTTAAATTTTCCTGAAAAAGCAATTACAAAAGAAACAAACAGAATAAGCACGCTTATCGCATTACAGCCTTCCACAATTCGGACTGTACGTTTTTTATTATACCAAACTTCCAGAAAAGGAGATAGTTGGTTTTTTTGAATTTTGATATCACAATTAAACAAATTCATTATTTGTTCAACATTTCGACCAACAATATTTGTAACTCCATCCACATCATTCGCTTCAAAACTGTTTAAATACAGCTTGTACAATATAGTGAGTATAATATAAGCGAAAAAAAAAGTGCCTATAAAAAGAAGGAAGGGCTTAAATTGTATTAAAGATTTTTTCAAAAGATTTTTTTTTCAAATTTATATATTTTTTGAGTTCAGCTTTAAATACTTTTGTATAAATATTTAAATTATGACATTTCAGGAATTACAACCCAAAGTAAGTGCTATTGTAGCTGATTCAAATAAGGACAGAGATGATAAATTATTAGCAATCTGTCAATTACTAAATACAAATGTAGAATATTATAACTGGGTTGGTTTTTATTTTGCCAATCATGAAAACAAAACCTTGCATTTAGGACCCTATGTTGGTGCCGAAACAGATCATACCGTAATTCCTTTTGGAAAAGGGATTTGCGGACAAGTTGCCGAAAGCAACACTAATTTTGTAGTGCCTGATGTAAAAGCACAGGATAATTATATTGCCTGCAGTTTTACTGTAAAATCTGAAATAGTGGTACCATTATTTGTAAACAGTGTAAACATTGGTCAGATTGACATTGACAGTCACGTGATTGATCCTTTCACAGAAGCTGACGAGAGGTTCCTTGAATTTGTAAATCAAGAAGTTGCTAAATTATTCTAGAAGCCCTATTTTTATATAAAAATAGACCTGAATGCAAAAAAACATCTTCATAGTATTTCTTCTTTTAGTTTCAGCAAACCTACTTGCACAAATTAACATGGTCTCGAAAAAATTTTTTCTTGATTCGTTAAATTGTGAAGCTAAACCAGAAAACTATAGTTACACTCGGGTAATTACCAATTATTCTCAAAAAAGTGTCAGATACGTTGTTACTGATTTTTATAAAAACGGAAGAAAAAAAATGACAGGCGCAACCTTAGACAGAGATTTTTTGAAAAAGGATGGAGAATTTATCTATTATTACAAAAACGGCACAAAGGAATCGGTTGTAAATTATTCTGAAGATCATAAGTCCGGTAAAGAAATTAACTGGTACGAGAACCAAAGCAAAAAGTCTGAAAAACAGAACCTATGGGATCCTAAAAAGAAAACATCACAAACCTTAATTCTTAATTATTGGGATGAAAACAATAACCAAACCGTAATTGACGGAAATGGTGAATATGAAGAAACAGATAAATTTGTAACACAAAAAGGAACTCTTAAAGACGGACTAAAACAAGGTGTGTGGACTGGAAACGATGCTTTACGTAAAATTTCATTTACCGATAATTATGATCAGGGAATTTTAATTTCAGGATTTAGCATAGATGAAAACAATATTAAACTTTCTTATTCTTCTTTAAACGAGAAACAAACTGGCAAAAAAGTTCTCAAATCAAATAAGTTTTAATTTGAAAATCAATCTTAGAACTAATGACAAATGATTGGTTTTAAAAATAAAACTGTCTTAAAATCAGCAAAAAAGAATTATTTTCACCTGAAATTGACTAATTATTAAAATTTTCAAAGTTTAAATTTATTTTTTCAGAAAAAAGATGTAATTTTGCACCCGTCTTACAAAAGATGTACGACATACATAAAAATCATTAAATAATATTGGAATGTATTTAACTAAAGAAAAGAAAGAAGAGATTTTCGCACAACATGGTGGTGCAACAAACACTGGAAGCGCAGAAGGTCAAATTGCATTGTTCACTTACAGAATTTCTCACTTAACTGAACACTTGAAAAAAAATCGTCACGATTACAACACTGAGCGTTCTCTTGTACTATTAGTAGGTAAAAGAAGAGCTTTGTTAGATTACTTGAAAAAGAAAGAGATCAACAGATATCGTGAGATTATCAAAGTATTGAATATCAGAAAATAATCAATATAGAAAAGAGGTGCGAAAGTGCCTCTTTTTGTTTTTACAAAATACAAGTCTTTCAGACTGTTACAAGAAAAAAAGTTTGGTTTTTCATTGGGTTTTAGATAACAACAACTACACACAACAACAACTACAACACAACTAAAACCCATTGTATAATCAATAAGGAAAAAAATTTATGATTCCACAATTATTTGTAGAAAAGATCGATTTAGGTGATGGCAGAAGCATCACAATCGAGACAGGACGTTTAGCAAAACAAGCTGACGGTTCTGTAGTAGTAAGAATGGGCGACACTATGATTCTTGCAACAGCAGTTTCAGCTCGCACATCAAACCCAGGCGTTGACTTTTTACCTTTAACGGTAGATTACCGCGAAAAATTTGCAGCAGCAGGTCGTTTTCCTGGAGGTTTCTTTAAAAGAGAAGCACGTCCAAGCGACAGCGAAGTATTGACAATGAGATTAGTTGACCGTGTTTTGCGTCCGCTTTTCCCAGACGATTACCATGCTGAAACTCAAGTTATGATTCAGTTAATGTCTCACGACGGAGAAGTTATGCCAGATGCATTAGCTGGTTTAGCTGCTTCTGCAGCATTAGCTGTTTCAGACATTCCATTTTACAACTTAATTTCTGAAGTACGTGTTGCACGTATCGATGGAAAATTAGTAATCAACCCAAGCAGAGAAGAATTAGAAAAGTCTGACATCGATATGATGATTGGAGCTTCTATGGATTCTGTTGCCATGGTTGAAGGTGAGATGAAAGAAATTTCAGAAGCTGAAATGATCGAAGCTATTAAATTCGCTCACGAAGCTATCAAAGTTCAAATTCAGGCTCAATATCGTTTACAGGAAGCTTTTGGTAAAAAAGAAATCCGTACTTACGAAGGCGAGAAAGAGAACGAAGAAATTTACAAAAAAGTAAAAGCGGCTGCATACGATAAAATTTATGCTATTGCAAAAGTTGGATCCGCAAAACACGAAAGAAGTGCTGCATTTGCTGAAGTAAAAGAAGAAGTAAAAGCCTTATTTACAGAAGAAGAATTAGCTGCTGACGGTGATTTAGTTGGTAAATATTTCTACAAAACAAACAAAGAAGCTGTTCGTAATGTAGTATTAGAATTAGGTGTTCGTTTAGACGGTAGAAAAACTACAGATATCAGACCAATCTGGTGTGAAACTGACTATTTACCAAGAGTTCACGGTTCTGCTTTATTTACTCGTGGGGAAACTCAGGCTTTGGCAACTGTAACTTTAGGAACTTCAAGAGAAGCAAACCAAATCGATTCTCCATCTGAACAAGGCGAAGAGAAATTCTACTTACACTATAACTTCCCTCCTTTCTCTACTGGTGAAGCAAAACCATTAAGAGGAACTTCCAGAAGAGAAGTTGGTCACGGTAATCTGGCTCAAAGAGCATTAAAAAATATGATTCCTGCAGATTGTCCTTACACAATCCGTATTGTTTCTGAAGTTTTAGAATCTAACGGTTCTTCTTCTATGGCAACGGTTTGTGCCGGAACAATGGCGCTTAT
Organism: uncultured Flavobacterium sp.; assembly: GCA_963513545.1. Taxonomy (GTDB): domain Bacteria; phylum Bacteroidota; class Bacteroidia; order Flavobacteriales; family Flavobacteriaceae; genus Flavobacterium. The sequence continues at coordinate 251,388 of CAUPQW010000007.1, read as the reverse complement.
GGATGCCGGAGTTCAAATGGTAAAACCAGTTTCTGGGATTGCTATGGGATTGATTACTGACGGAGAGAAATTTGCGGTATTGTCTGATATTTTAGGAGATGAAGATCACTTAGGAGACATGGACTTTAAAGTAACAGGAACTGCTGATGGTATCACTGCTTGTCAAATGGACATCAAAATTGATGGTTTACGTTATGATATTATGGAGCAGGCTTTATCTCAGGCTCGTGACGGACGTTTGCATATTTTAGGAAAATTAACTGAAACTATTGCTGCTCCAAGAGCTGATGTAAAAGCACATTCACCAAAAATCATCACCAGAACTATCCCTGGAAACTTTATTGGAGCATTAATTGGTCCTGGAGGAAAAGTAATTCAGGAATTACAAAAAGCTACGGGAACAACTATTGTAATCAACGAAGTTGACGAACAAGGTGTTATCGAAATCTTAGGTACAGATCCTGCTGGAATTGAAGCGGTATTGGCAAAAATCCAATCTATCACATTCAAACCTCAAATGGGAGAAGCTTACGAAGTTAAAGTAATCAAAATGTTAGATTTTGGTGCTGTTGTAGAATATACTGCCGCCCCAGGAAACGAAGTATTGCTTCACGTATCTGAATTGGCTTGGGAACGTACTGAAAACGTTGCTGACGTAGTTAAAATGGGAGATGTATTCCAAGTAAAATACTTAGGAGTTGACCCTAAAACTAAAAAAGAAAAAGTGTCTAAAAAAGCACTTGTTCCTAGACCTCCACGTGAGGAGAAAAAAGAGTAATCAGATCTTAGTTTACTAAAGGTTTATTCATAGAAAACCCCAAATTCAATAAATGAATTTGGGGTTTTTCGATTCAATACGTTTCTTTTTATTTCTTAAACTGCCAGTTAAAAAAAGGAAGTTTACGCTTTCCATTTGTATTCCAAAGCCCAAATTGCACTCCTCGCAATTCTTTAGAATTATTAAATAATCCGAGCTGAATTCCATTATGTCTTCGTGAAACATTCGAAATCCCAATCTGAACTCCGTTACCGAAATCCGACAAATTGGCTAGGCCTGAAATACTTAACCCGTTGAAACTTTTAGTATTTAATATTCCGCCAACAGAAAAACCATTCATTTTATTAATCCCTGAAAATATTGAAATATTGATTCCTCTCACTTCTGCCCCTCCCATAAAACCACCCGAACTCACATTTAATCCATTTACTTTTATATAACTTTTTATGTTGTCATCAAAAAAAGCCACATTACTAATAACATTGTCATTAATCCCCTCAAATAATGACTCAAATGGAACATTTATAGAAAAAGAAATGAGAGCTAATGATATAGGACTGGCCTCAATATTTAGCCCATTAATTACCTGAAGTTGAATGTTTTGATTTTCAAAATGGCCTGCACCCAGAGCAAAACCATTTACTTTATTAACTCTTTTAGAAATTGGCGACAAACTGAAAATTTTAATACTGTCATTCCTTAAATTATTATCAGATTTCCATCTGAAATAATCCAGCTTTATTTCTTTTCCATCTAATATTACAGAAGAATCTAAAGCAATATTATTTACCTGTGTATGATCTGTCACTTTTGAAAAATTATGCTGTCCAAAACTCAATACACTGAACATTATTATAATTAAGGTATATTGACATCTTCCTGGTTTTAAAACTCCTTTTTTATTTAATGTTTTCATGATTTTTTATTTTAATTACACATTAAAACCTTTTCTTATTATAAAATTAACGCTTGCCCATTTTGTGTAAATGCTTAAAATGCGAAAACATCATTTCAAATAAGGTCTTATGATGATAAGGCTGTTTGTATTCTTTTGTAGTTTCTTCGATTATTTTATTTATTTCACTATAATTAGTATGACAGATATTAGGAAAGAGATGATGTGCTGCATGACAATTTGATCCGCCGCTTAAAAATCTTGCCCAGCCTTTATTGGCATCCCAATCACAACTAGTGTATAATTGATGAACCGCCCAGGTATGCTCAAGAAATTCTCCCTCAGGCTGTGGATAATCTGCTCCATCAAAAAAATGTGTCCCCACAAGCATTATAATAAACACCATAGATGTAAAAGCACTAGCGGTTAGAAAAGTCAACACAATAAAAGTCCAGGAAAGATCAGCGTACAATAACGGAAGCACTAACACTAAAGAAAAATAAAACACTTTGTAAAGTAAAAATCTAAAGTATAATTCAGCCTTTGAAACTCCTCGTTTCATCCAGTCGTATTCATCTGAAAACAAATACACCCAATCGCTCATAAAAACAGAATGCAGTAAAGTAAACATATAAACAAATGGCGCATAATATGCCTGATATTTATGCTTTGGTTTCCAGGGATGCGTTGGGCTCAGCCTCAAAAATGGATTTTTATCTATATCAATATCACTCCCTTCAACATTTGCATACAAATGATGTGACCGAATATGCCTTAATCCCCAAAGTAAAGGATCAATTCCTACTGTCAGAAAACTAAAAAAGTGTAAAACTGAATTTGCTTTTTTATTTCTGAATGCCATATCATGAGACGCATCATGTCCAAAACTGAATCCGATCAATAATCCTGACAATTGAAAAACCACATATAAAAGCCAAAAAAGAGTTTTATCAATGTTCAAGAATAACAACGAATACGACGAGTAGCAGATTAGAGTCCAAAACAAACCTTTAAACCAAAATCTTGCATCTCCATGCGAAACGGTTTTATCTTTGAGTTTATCATTAACTTTTTCTTTTAAAGCAAGAAAAAAGAGTTTTTCATCTGCCGATTTATTGAAATATTTAGCTTTCATAATTATAGATTATTTTAAAATTGCAGAGCAAACCTATTGCAATTATCACATCTTCATTTGCAAAAACTAATAAAAGTATTTTCTATATTTGTGATTATCACAAATTATGAAACATCAGGAATCTTTTTTAAAAGCAATTAGAAGTAAAGTTTCTAAGTCTGAATCGTTAATAGATGAAATCGCTGCTATTCTGGAAATCAGTTACGATGCATCACACCGAAGAATCTCCCAAAAGAGTAAATTCTCTATCGACGAAACTATTAAACTAGCTAGTTATTATAATATTTCTTTGGACAATTTATTTTCGAAAAAAGAAAAGGTCATTGTCGAAAAAACAATTGAGATTGAAACCTTAAAGGACATGCTGCAGTATTTCAAATCATCTGCTGAACAGATAGCATTGTTAACCAAAAATCCAAAAACAACCTTGTTTTATTCCGCGAAAGACATTCCGCTATTTTATTTTATGGATGGTACAATTTTATCAAAATTTAAGGCTTTTGTATGGTTAAATCTTTTAAACAGAAACCAGAAGAAAGTTGCTTTTGAAAATTTCGTAATCGATGAATCTTTTTCGGAATACATGCAAACACTAAAAAAAACATATGAAAATACTAGCGTAAATGAAGTTTGGAATGACACTACCATTAACAGCAGTTTACAGCAAATTTTATACTTTTATGAATCAGGACTACTGAATCTAAAAAGTGCAAATGCATTATGCAAAGACTTAAAAAGGATTGTAAATTTAATTCAGGAAAAATGCAATGCTTCTAATACTAATTTTGCCCTCTATTATAATGAACTCATATTGTTAAATAACAACATGATGATAGAAACTCCTGAAAAACTCACCATGTTTGTTCCATATACACTGCTAGGATACTTTATTACTGATAATGAAGAAAGCTGCAAGAATGTACATCAGTTTTTTAAACAGCAAATTATCAATTCAAAACCTTTGGGACAATCCGGAATTAAAGAACAGAATCTATTCTTTAACAGAGCAATACGAAAAATAGATCATTACCAGGAAAGAATAAATTCTGAAGTTGATTTATTATTTTAAAAATATTTTTTCTTCATCTGTAACTTTTTTGCATCTTCTTACGTATAACCATTTGTACACTTTAAAAAAATAGGGAGACAACAACATGAGACAACTTAAAATTACCAAGCAGGTAACCAATCGTGAAACTGCATCGTTAGACAAATATCTACAAGAAATTGGAAAAGTTGACCTAATTACCGCCGATGAAGAGGTAGAATTAGCACAAAGAATAAAGGCCGGTGATCAAAGAGCATTAGAGAAATTAACAAAAGCCAACCTACGTTTCGTAGTATCTGTGGCTAAACAATATCAAAATCAAGGATTAACTCTTCCTGACTTAATTAATGAAGGAAACTTAGGATTGATTAAAGCGGCTCAGCGTTTTGATGAAACCCGTGGATTCAAATTCATTTCTTACGCTGTATGGTGGATTCGTCAATCGATTCTTCAGGCTTTGGCAGAACAATCACGTATTGTTCGTTTACCATTAAATAAAATTGGTTCTATCAATAAAATCAACAAAATGTATGCGCCATTAGAGCAATCTAACGAACGTCCGCCTTCTGCTGAAGAAATTGCAAAAGAACTTGATATGACTGTAAATGACGTAAAAGAGTCTATGAAAAACTCCGGTCGTCACTTATCCATGGATGCACCTCTTGTTGAAGGTGAAGATTCTAATCTTTATGACGTTTTACGTTCCGGAGAATCTCCAAACCCTGACAGAGAATTAATTCACGAATCTTTACGTACTGAAATCGAGCGTTCATTAGAAACATTAACTCCAAGAGAAGCAGACGTAGTTCGTTTGTATTTTGGCCTGGGCGATCAGCATCCAATGACTTTGGAAGAAATTGGAGAAACTTTTGACTTAACTCGTGAGCGTGTACGTCAAATTAAAGAGAAAGCAATCCGTAGATTAAAACACACTTCAAGAAGTAAAATTCTTAAAACCTATTTAGGTTAAACAAAATTTGTTTCACGCTTAAAGTTTCAGGTTGCTTCTTGTTGTAACTTGACACATGAAACATGAAACCTTTGTAACGCAAACAACAGTTTGATTGACTGTTCGTTTTTTGATTGATGATTGAAACTCCGGCTGATTACCGGAGTTTTTTATTTTTTATAATTACCTTTGCAAAAAATAACACAACAACCACACAATGAAAAATACACTTATTGCTCCTTCTGTTCTTGCAGCTGATTTTGCTAATCTACAGCGTGATATCGAAATGATCAACAACAGTCAGGCTGACTGGTTTCATATTGATATTATGGATGGAGTTTTTGTTCCGAATATTTCTTTTGGAATGCCGGTTTTAGAAGCTATTGCTAAACATGCAAAAAAAACCATCGATGTTCATTTAATGATTATTGATCCGGATCGATACATTAAAACTTTTGCAGATTTAGGAGCAAATATCCTAAGTGTACATTATGAAGCCTGTACTCATCTGCACAGAACTCTTCAAGCTATTAAAGCTGAAGGAATGAAAGCAGGAGTTGCAATCAATCCTCACACAAATATAGATTTATTAGAAGATGTAATCAATGATATTGATTTAGTTTGTATAATGAGTGTAAATCCTGGTTTTGGAGGCCAGTCGTTCATAGAAAATACTTATGAGAAAGTAAGAAAACTAAAAGCATTAATTAACCGTAAAAACGCTTCGACACTAATTGAAATTGACGGTGGTGTAACCAATAAAAATGCAAAACAATTAACAGAAGCAGGAGCTGATGTATTAGTTGCAGGAAGCTTTGTTTTTAAAGCTGAAAATCCAACAACAACTATTGCCGATTTAAAAGTCCTTACTGCTTTTTAAGTTTTTTAAATTAGGAAAGAAATCAATTCCGGTCATTTTTTCTAAAGTTTCAACTGGGACTACAAATTCATAAATTCCTTTTTGACTTTTTTCATTCGGAATTAAAAAAGCAATAGCTTTATGTTCCTTTCCTGATTTGGCCAAAACAATTTTATAAAAATATTTAGGAACAGAAACCTCTTCTGTTCCTATTTTTATATCAGAATCTTTCAAAACTCCTCCCGTCACAACGTATACATCATTATATTTTTCTGCCCAATAACGAACTTTGTTTTCTAAGCGATTCCATACACCGCTATTAAATTCATGATTCTGAGGCGAAATATTCGAAGTATAAAATGTATCGTCATATGCTTTTTTATCAAATTCCATGTCTCCGGCAGGACAAAGATGCCCTTTATCGTATCCGGATTTTTTATAATTTCTCCAATCTGCCGAGCCAGTTGTTACCTTCGGATCTTCAATAAAATAAGGTCTTTTGAAATCATTATTTTTCAAGTACTCTTTTTTCAATTCGTATGCTACCCATTCTGCCTGTTCAAATTTTTCATTGTATGATAATGTGTAATAATCGTGTTTTACAATTTGCTTTGTTGTAGAAGTAGGTAAATATGCGATTGTATAACCCGCTTTTGAAACATCTTGTATTGAAGTAACAAAAGTATTTTGTGCCAACAATATTTCTTTTTCGTTTTTCTCTTTTTTACAAGAAACATTAAATAGTGTGATTATAAATAAAACGAGTATTTTTTTCATATTCAATGATTATATTTTTGAAAAAAAGCTCCATAATTTTAAAAAATATGGAGCTTTAATTATAGATTAACTAATTTTCAAAAAATTATGATTTAACCAGTTTATCTTTTTTAATTTTAGACGAATTAGTTTGTCTATTAAGATTGCTTTTAGCCTGTAAATCATCTAATACATTCAGAGCCTCTTCAACATAAACATCTTTTGCCAAAGCCTGATGCCAGGCTTCTCTTTTTTCTTTTAAAGAAGCATCATTTGCAATTTCAACATTTTCATAAGGCAACGATTTAAAAACTAAATTATTTTTATAATCAGCGATTGGTTTATATTTCTTGCCTTCACTTTCTACTTGCTCTTGTGTTGCTTTAAAACTTTTAATATTTAAACTATAAGTATTTTCTTTATTTTTAACATCAATCCATTTTGCATTATCTTCAATTAATTTAAATTGAGGATTTTGAGCAATTCTGGTTTTACTATTAAGGATGGCCTGATTAAAATTTTCATTTGAAGTCCACACAGTATAGTTTGCAGGATCTATTTTATCCCAAGGCATTGCATTATCCATATCACGTTCACCCATTTTTAAATAAGCATAACGATCTGGCATAACAACATCACTTTTTACTCCTTCTAGCTGAGTTGAACCGCCATTAATTCTGTAGAATTTTTGGGCTGTTGCTTTTAATGCCCCAAAATCTCCAAACTCACTATTACGAACAAACTGATTTAAGTCGATAACTGTTTGCACTGTACCTTTACCATAGGTTTGTTTACTGCCAATGATAACACCTCGTTTGTAATCCTGTATTGCAGCTGCCAATATCTCAGATGCCGAAGCAGAGAAACTATTTACCATTATTACCAAAGGTCCGTCCCATTCAATTTTTTTATCCTTGTCATATAAAACCTCTTTCTTTTTTCCCGCCGATTTTACCTGAACAATTGGACCTTCTTCAATAAATAATCCAGCAATATCAACTACAGTAGATAGTGATCCACCACCATCATCACGCACATCAAGTACAATTCCGCTAATGTTTTCTTTTTTAAGTCTTTCAACTTCTATTGCAATATCTTTACCGGCATCTCTACCATCTTTATTTTCAAAATCAATATAAAATTTAGGTAAATAAATTACACCATATTTTAATCCATTTTTTTCAACAATACTTGATTTTGCATATGTTTCTTCGATTTCTACAACATCTCTAATGATTGAAATAACTTTGATTGTTCCATCTACTTTTTTTACTGTAAGCTTTACTTCTGTTCCTTTTCGTCCTTTAATTTTTTTCACTACATCATCAAGACGCATCCCTACTACATCTACAGGCTCTTCGTTTCCTTGCCCTACTTTTATGATTAAATCACCGGCTTCAAGCTGCTTTCCTTTCCATGCAGGTCCTCCTGAAATTAATTCATCAATTTGGGTAAAATCATTTTTCTTAGTCAAACGAGCACCAATCCCTTCTAATTTTCCGCTAATATTTACATCAAAACGATCTTTTTCTTCTGGTGCAAAATAACTTGTATGAGGATCAAAACGAGTCATAATTGAATTGATGTAAACCGAGAACCAGTCGCCTTTGTCCAAATCTTTTATGTTCCCAAAAGACTCATCCAAAGATTTTAAAGAACTTTCACGTGTTTCTTTTTCCAAAGCTTCAAACGATTTTATTTTATAAGCCGGATCCGTTTTCTTTTTATCTTCCTCTAATTTTTGTTTTGTTACTAAAGATGAAAGAGTTGAGAGTTTAATTTGTTTTCTCCATCTTTCATTTATTTCAGCTGTATTTTTTGCATACGGAATCGTCTCATAATCTGCATTAAAAGTCTCATCTATATTATAATTGAATGGCTGTGCCAAAAGAACTTTATACCTTTTTTTACTTTCTTCCATACGCTTCATTAATCTCGTATAAGTAAGATTAAAAAACGTCAAATCTTTATTAATAAACTGATCATCCAGCATTAATTCATATTGCTTAAATTCATCAATATCAGATTGCAGGAAAAAACGTTTTGAAGGGTCAAGCGCATCAATATAATCCTTAAAAATTCCTTTTGAAAATTCATCATCTATAGGAGGCGGATTATAATGTCCTTTTTCTATAACAAAGGCCAATAACTCCAAAAGCATTTTGTCTTTATTTGGATCCGGGTCTATGGTTTTATCTGCATTTACTTTGAATGCAAACAAAGTTACAGACAAGCATAATACGGCTATGAGGATTTTATAATTTCGTTTCATAAATTTAATAATAGCATTCATCAATTTTTTAATCTAAGTTATGGTAAAAACCTAGCCAAAAAAGCCAAGTCTACTATAATTTTTTGTTAAAGATATGAAAATCTTTGAATCGCAAAAAGCTTAGATAAGTTAGTTGACAAATTTTAATTCATTTGTTACTATTCTAAGAAAATCTGTCCCTACATTTGTCTTCAAAATCTTATATTCACAATAATCTTTACCATGAAAAACAAAAAGCCTTTAATATTAGTAACAAACGATGATGGCATTTCGGCTCCCGGAATCAGAACTTTAATTGATGTTATGGCAACTATTGGCGAAGTGATTGTTGTTGCTCCAGACAAGCCTCAAAGTGCTATGGGACATGCCATAACAATCAATAATACTTTATATTTAGATAAAATATCAAAAGAAAATGATACAATTACAGAATATAGCTGCTCAGGAACTCCTGTAGATTGTGTAAAACTGGCAGTAAATGAAATTTTGAAGAGAAAACCTGATTTATGTGTATCCGGAATCAATCACGGCTCAAATTCTTCTATAAATGTAATTTATTCAGGAACTATGAGTGCCGCTGTTGAAGCCGGAATAGAAGGAATCCCGGCTATCGGGTTTTCATTATTAGATTATAATTGGAATGCTGATTTTGAGCCCGCCAAAACATTTTTAAAAAAAATAGTTTTAGAAACTCTTGAAAAAAAATTACCTCAAGGTGTTATTTTAAATGTTAATTTTCCGAAGTTAAAAGAAAAAGAAATCAAAGGCATTAAAATTTGCAGACAGGCAAAGGCCCTTTGGGTAGAAAAATTTGACAAACGACAAACGCCTTTTGGAAAGGACTATTACTGGCTTTCAGGTGAATTCGTAAATCAGGATAAAGGAGATGATACCGATGAATGGGCATTAGAAAATGGATACATTTCTGTTGTACCTGTTCAATTTGACTTAACCGCACATCATGCAATTCAACAACTAAACACATGGGCTCTAAATGAATAAAAAAGACATATTTACAGGCTTTATTATTGGAATTTTCACTTCTTTATTTGGAAGTTATTTGTTCATTACCTTTTTTACAAAATTTGATCTTTCTACTGGAATTCAAACAATTAAAGAAAATGGATATTTAGGAAAAGTCATCACATTAGGCACAACTTTGGACCTTATCGTTTTTGCGGTTTTATTAAAAAAGGATAAAGAGTTTATGGCTGGCGGAGTCATTTTAGCAGTGATTGTTTTGGCAATTTCAACTTTACTGACTTAAGTTATATCTTTGCATTACATTACATTTTTCACCTTCATTAAAATTTAGGTGATTATTCAGGAAACACTATCTACTCATGAAATACTATATTATTGCAGGTGAAGCCTCTGGCGACTTACACGGTTCTAATTTAATGAAAGCCTTATATGAAGAAGACCCCAAAGCTGAAATTAGATTTTGGGGAGGAGATTTAATGCAAAAAACAGGCGGAACTTTAGTAAAACATTATCGTGAATTGGCCTTCATGGGATTCATAGAAGTGGTTTTTAATTTAAAAACCATTTTAAATAATATTAAATTTTGCAAAAAAGATATTTTAGAATTCAAACCGGATGTCATCATTTTCATTGATTATCCGGGATTCAATATGCGAATTGCAAAATGGGCAAAAGCATTACATTACAAAACTCATTATTACATTTCTCCCCAAATTTGGGCCTGGAAAGAAAACCGAATTACTGCAATAAAAAATGATGTAGATAAAATGTTTGTCATTTTACCTTTCGAAAAAAGCTTTTACGAAGATAAACATGAATTTCCGGTAGACTTTGTTGGGCATCCTTTAATTGATGCGATTCACAACCAACCTATTTTTGACGAAACTACCTTTAGGAAAGAAAATCAATTGAGTGACAAACCAATTGTAGCAGTTTTACCCGGAAGCCGCAAACAGGAAATTACCAAAATGTTAAGCGTAATGTTAAGCGTTGTTGATGACTTTAAAGAGTATCAATTTGTAATTGCAGGAGCGCCTAGTCAGGATTTTGATTTTTACCAACAGTTCATTTCGAATAAAAATATCAAATTTATTTCGAATAAAACATATGATTTACTTCGGACTTCAACAGCTGCTTTAGTAACCTCAGGGACAGCAACTTTAGAAACTGCACTTTTCAAAGTTCCGGAAGTTGTTTGTTATAAAGGAAGCTGGGCATCCTATCAAATTGCAAAGCGTATTATAACCTTAAAATATATTTCACTGGTCAATTTAATCATGGATGAAGAAGTCGTAACCGAATTAATTCAAAATGAATGCAATACAAAAAGAATTAAAGACGAATTACAAAAATTACTAACACCGGATTATCGTCAGGATCTTTTAAAGAAATATGATATCTTAGAACAAAAACTTGGAGGAATTGGAGCCAGTAAAAAAACTGCTAAACTTATAGTTGAAGATTTAAAAAAACAATAAATTTTATAGTTTTGAAAAAGGCACTATTTCTAATCCTATTTTCTATTTTGTCAGTATCATGCAAAACAGGTTCAACTAATGTTAATAAGGAATCTAAACATGAAACAAAATACATTGTAAATAATTTGATTGAAACTGCTACTGATAATATTGGCACTCGTTACAAAGCTGCCGGAACTACCAAAGCAGGTTTTGACTGTTCGGGATTAGTATATTCTACTTTTGAAAAAGAGAACATAAAACTCCCCAGAAGCTCTTATGAACAATCGAAGATTGGAAAAATAATCAAATTTGATGATGCCAAGAAAGGAGATTTAATTTTCTTTAAAACCAATAAAAGCAAACAAATTAATCATGTTGGACTCATAACAGAAGTCAACCGTGAAGAAATAAAATTTGTACATTCCTCCACATCGAAAGGAGTAATTATTTCTTCAACAAAAGAAACTTACTATAAAAATTCATTTGCTCAAATTAACAGGATAGTTGAATAAGCTTAAATAAAAAGTATTTTTCTTACATTTTTTAATACTTTTATGATATGAAAGTATTAAAATTCCCTCTGACAAAAATTACAATTTGTTTTATAATTGGTATTTTGACCGCCTACTTTTGGCAACCGTCTTTATTGTTAATAAATTCTGCTTTAGCTACAGTACTACTTACGTTTACTGTCTCTTATTTTTTATCCAGGAAAAAAAAGCAATTCATTAATCTATTTACTATAAATACATATGTGATATCATTTTTAATCGGCAGTTTGACTTTATTATTTCATACCGAATCATTACAAAAAACAAATTATACAAATTGTAAAAAAGCTTTTGAAAAACCACAAAATATAACCCTTTGTCTGCGTGAAAAATTAAAAGGGAATGATTATAATGACAGATATATTGCTTTAATCAGTAAAATTGATAATCAGCATTATTCAGGACGGATTATTATAAACATTCAAAAAGACAGCTTACCCAATTCACTTATAATTGGAAATATAATTCAGCTAAAAACTACCTTACAAAACAATTCTTCTCCCAAAAATCCGAATCAGTTTGATTACAGTAAATACTTAAATGATAAACAAATCTATGCACAGGTTTATGCTGCAAAATCAGAAATCAGCATTAATAAAAGAATACAAAAAGACATTTGGTATTACACAGCAAAATTACATACACGGATTGTAAACAATCTTACCCGAAACCATTTTAATCCGAATGAAATGAATGTTGCCTTAGCTCTTATCTTAGGGCAGAGACAAGAAATATCGCCTGATATTGTTCAGGATTATCAATTTTCGGGTGCTACACACATCCTTTCGGTATCAGGACTGCATGTAGGTTTTATTATGTTGTTTATTGCTTTTATTCTAAAACCAATTGGCAATACCCCAAAAGGTTCTTTTATAAAGTTAATTGCGATTTTAACTTCACTAATTATATTTGCCATAATTTCAGGTTTATCTCCCTGTGTCTTACGATCTGTGGTGATGTTTTCATTTTTGGCCATTGGCAATCATTTACGCCGAAATGGCAATACCTATCATACTTTATTAGTTTCAATACTCTTAATATTACTTTTTGAGCCTTACTTTTTATTGGACATTGGTTTCCAACTAAGTTATTTGGCACTATTTTTTATTCTCTGGCTACAGCCAATATTAAAAAGTTTATGGAATCCCAAAAACAAAATTACTGCAAACATCTGGAATGTCTTAACTGTATCATTTGCTGCACAAATTGGAACACTGCCACTGTGTTTATATTATTTCCATCAATTTCCCGGACTGTTTTTTGTAACTAACATTATTATTATTCCAATTTTATCTTTCATTATGGTTATCGGAATAATTGTCATGATTTTGGCTATTTTTAATATAGCACCACAATTCCTGGTCAAAATCTTAGAAAAAAGTATTTATCTGTTAAACAAGGTCATTCATTTTGTAGCTTCTTTTGATTCATTTGTAATAAAAGACATTAGTTTTAACACTTTTTATTTATTTGCTTTTTACTTATGGATAACGTTTACTATAGTTTGGATAAAAAAACCAAATTATTTAAAACTGACTGCAGTTTTGAGTTCTGTAATTATTTTGCAGCTTTCTTTTTTACTTACAAAAAAAGAAGTCCAGAGCCAACAAGAAATCATTGTTTACAACATAAAGAAAAAAACAAGTATATCTGAAAGAAACGGAAAAAATGTTACTCTTTTTTACAACAATGACCCGTTAAAAAAAATATCAAAAAATAACGTTTTAAATTCTTATTTAATTGGCAATTTTAGCCTTTTGAAAAAGGAAACAAAAATTAGAAACACTTTGTATTTTAATAATAAAAAGATTTTTATTATTGATAGTTCAGGTATCTATTTAGAGAATGTGCAACCAGATATTTTGCTGCTAATACAATCTCCAAAAATAAATTTAAATCGTCTTTTAAAAAGCATTCATCCTAAAATTGTTATCGCAGATGCATCAAATTCATATTCGATTCAAAAATATTGGAAAATGACTTGCGTGAAACAAAAAATCCCTTTTCATTCAATTAGTGAAAAAGGATTTTACAAACTAAGTAATTAATTATTGTGCATTCAATATTAAATTAGAATCGTTTATCCAACCATCAACTCCTGTCAAATTGTACGGCAGCTTACCCAATACACTAAAAGATCTTTCATCATTTCTTATAAAAGCTTTTGCTAAGTATACTTCGGGCAGATTTGCGACTCCAAAGGCATTTTTCAATTTAATATTCTGATCTCTTTCCTCGGTTGACATTTCAGTATCAGATAAGTCAAGTTTTACTAAAATAACATTTTTTCGCGACCATTTCTCAAAATCTTCCGTGTTAAAAACTTCATTTTGCAAATTTTCAGGAGCATTTGCTTCTGTAAATAAAATCAGCATTGGTTTCCTTATTTCATTGCTTAGAAGTATAGCATCTGTAATGTTAGTTTTCCATTCTAATACCTGCGATTTCATTGAAATATTAATCAGAAAGAATGCAAGAATAAGTAATTTTCGGCTCATATTTAATTGGTTTTCGATTATATTAATAAAACTAAATTAACATAAAATAAACATCGAAAGATCCATTTGAAAACAATATTTATTGCTAAAAAGCATTAAAATGAAATCAATAATTTATGATTAAAATTTTAAATTTAATTGAATTTTTAATGCTTTAAAATTTCAATTATTCAACTGCTTCTTAACTTCTTTTAAATAAAAAACCCTTTCCAGTAATTGCCAAGAAAGGGTTGTACCAATAAAGTAAGAAGCTTATCTATGCTATTATTCACTTGGATGCAAAATAGCTTCTGATTCAGAAATCCATGCTTTAGCACCTCCCGGCTTGTATCCAAGTTTACCAAGAGCCTGAAAAGTAGTTTTATTTTTTCTGATGGAGGCACTTGCAAAGCAAACTTCGGGTAAATCTTCAACGCCAAACGCATTTTTAAGCTTAACATTTTGCTCTTTATCCGTATCTGAGGCATTAGCATCAGATAGATCTAATTTAACTAAAATCACATTATCTCTAGACCAGACTGCAAAATCAGGTGTTTTAAAAACTTCATTTTGTAGATTATTTGGAGCACTCGAAGCAGTAAAAAAAATCAACATCGGCTTATTTTCTTCATTACTTGCAGCGATAGCAGTATCCATACTAGTCTTCCAAACTAAATTTTGAGCTTGAAAAGTTATTGTCACTAAAAAGAAAATTAATAGAAGTAGTTTTTTATTCATAATATAAAGATTTGGTTGGTTAGCAAAACGAAATTAACATTATATTTTAATTATACAAGATTTTTTACACTTAAAATTATACAATGCATTTTTTTAGCCATAATATTTTATCAATATAAAATATTCACCAAAATAACCACATAGAAATTAAAATATATTTTCTTACTAAAACAAAAAATCCTCTCACTTTGAAGTGAGAGGATTTTTTAATATTTATCAAAAATGTTTTTTACATTTTTTGAGATTTAATTATTCCATCAGCCACAGCAAGCCAAGCTGTTGGACCTCCGGCAACGTAACCTGTCTGTCCTAGTCCTTTAAAATTTACTTTTCCATCCTTACTTTCTGCACTGGCAAAATGAACTGTTGGATATCCCTGGATAGCAAAAGCTTGTTGCAATTCAGCATTTTGAGTCTTAATTTCTGGTGTTTGAGCAGTTCTTCTTGGATAATCTAATTCAACCAAAATTACATTTTCTTTGGCCCATTTTTGAAATTCTGGTGTTTTCAAAACCTCATTCTGCAAACGGATACACCAACCACACCAATCACTTCCGGTGAAAAACATTAGCAATGGTTTTTTTTCCTTGTTACTCACCGTTATTGCTTCCTTTATGTCAGTATGCCAATTTAACTCCTGAGCCTTTACAGCAAAAGAACCAATTATAAAAAATGTCAGTATAAATATTTTTTTCATGTCGATTTATTTTCTTCAAATTTAAACAAAAATACTACTGAAAAAGACCTATTTTACCTCTTGCATTAATTTTTTAACAAAGGGAGACAAAACAATAAGTCCCACCCCTGCAATCAATGCATAGATAGCTAATTGATAATAACCATCTGTATATGATTGTAATTTAGATAACAATGAAGAACCTGTATTTGATTTCGACATTTCAGCACCTAATTTTCCAGCCGCCAACTGTCCAAATGCACTTGCAAGGAACCACAAACCCATCATCATACCAAATAATTTTTTTGGAGATAATTTGGTAATAATAGACATCCCAATTGGACCTAAACAAAGCTCTCCCAAAGTAGTAACTAAATACGCTAAAGTAAATATGTTTAATGAAGTCTTTCCGTTTTCATCTGCAAAAAACCTGGTGTAGTAAAAAATGAAAAAAGACGCAGCTAAAAACAAAAATCCTATTCCAAATTTAATAATCGTATTAGGTTCAATTTTCTTATTAGCAAGCCAAAGCCAAAGCAGACCTGCCAGCGGACTAAAAACAATTACGAAAAAAGTATTCGAACTATTATTTACAATATTAGGATCTATTTGAAAAAATAACAAACTACTTTTTAAATTATCTTTTGCAAAAAGAGACAGAGAGCCTCCACTTTGCTCAAATATAGCCATGAATAAGAAATAGCAAAAAATAAATATAAAGGCTGCAAATAACTTCTTTTGCAAACTAATCTCTCCCAGTTTTATCAATTCAAAAATAAAGTATCCAATTGCAACAGCGCCTATAGTGTACATGAAATAATCTGTATAACTTGTATTCTTTACCATTATAAAAATCAACGGAATACTCAATACAGAACCTGCATAAACTGCAATCTCACGAATTTTTCTTTTTTGTGCCGGCAATTCTAATAATGGAGAATTTCCAATTGGACCTAAATTTTTCTTAGTATATAAAAAAGTGATCAATCCTAAAATCATTACTATTGCTGCGGCCAGAAAACACAATGACCAAGAGTGATATTTCCCTAAATATATACACAAAGCTCCTCCAAAAAGCCCTCCAATATTTATACCCGCATAAAACATTCCGTAACCGGCATCTCTTCTTGGATCTTTTTCATGGTAAAGTTCACCCACCATAGAAGAAATATTAGGTTTAAAAAAACCGGTTCCAATAATTGAGAAAGCAATTCCATAATAAAACATCGTTTGAGGAGAAAAAGCAATAAGCAAATTCCCAAGGATCATCACTACACCTCCAAAAAACAACGATTTTTTAAAGCCTAAAACCTTATCTGCAAAGATACCGCCAATAAATGTAAATGCATAAACAAAAGCCTGAATAGCACCATATTGCAAACTTGCCGCGTCATCTTTTAAAAACAGCTGATCGACCATAAAAAAAGTAAGAACCCCACGCATGCCATAAAAGCAAAAACGTTCCCACATTTCAACCATAAATAAAGACCATAATTGTTTTGGATATTTCCCTTTAAAGTCTTGAATTTGTTCTATTGTTAAATTTTGTTCCATATATTTATTTAAGTTGAATTGTATTAAATGCCTTTATTATGTATGTTTATTATAAGTTTTCTTTAATAAAATTAGTCATTTTATTATAAAGCTGAATTCTGGTTTTCCCACCATAAATACCGTGATTTTTATCAGGATATATCTGAGAATCAAATTGTTTATTAGCCTGAATCAAGGCTTCCATCATTTGCATTGAGTTTTGTACATGAACATTGTCATCACCGGAACCGTGAATCAATAAAAATTTACCTTTTAATTTATCAACGTGATTGATTGGAGAATTCTGATCGTATCCGCTGGCATTTTCTTGTGGAGTCTGCATGTATCTTTCTGTGTAAACACTATCATAAAAGCGCCAGTTGGTTACCGGAGCAACTGCAATTGCCATTTTGAAAACATCTGCTCCCTGAAAAATACAGTTTGAAGCCATGAAACCACCATAACTCCATCCGAAAATGCCAATTCTTGAAGCATCCACATATGGATAAGCACCTATTACTTTTGCCGCATCGATTTGATCTTCTACTTCAAATTTTCCTAATTCTTTTTGCGTTACTTTTTTGAAATCAGCACCTTTAAAACCTGTTCCTCTTCCATCAACACAGGCTACAATGTAACCTTGCTGAGTAAGTGATAAAAACCAATAATCATCAGTGTTGTTCCAGTCGTTATTTACCTGTTGAGATCCCGGACCTGAATATTGGTACATAAAAACAGGATATTTTTTAGAAGGATCGAAATCTTTTGGTTTTAAAATCCAGGCATTTAATTCATTTCCTTTAGCCGTTTTTAAAACAAAGAATTCTTTTGCAGGTAAATTATAAGCTGTTAATTTAGCGGCAAGCGCCTTATTGTCTTCAATCACCTGAATTTCTTTTCCGGTTTTCGCTTCATTTAAAGTATAAGTTGTAGGCTGTAAATTACTGGAGAAAGTATTAATAAAGAATTGGAAATTTGGACTGAAAGTAGCTGCGTTTGTTCCAATTTTAGCAGTTAAAGCTGTTTTGTTTTTTCCGTCTAATGCAATACGATAAACCGCTCTGTTGATAGAACCATTTTCTGTAGACTGGTAGAAAATAGTTTTGTTTTTTTCATCGAAACCGTAGTATGAAGTAACTTCCCAGTTTCCTTTTGTAACCTGATTTTTAAGTTTTCCGGCTTTATCATATAAATAAATATGATTAAATCCGTCTTTTTCGCTGGTCCAGATAAAACTGTTATCTTTTAAGAATGTCAAATTATCTGTAACATCAATATATGCCTTATCTTTTTCATTCAAAACCACTTTTGCCAAACCCGTAGTCCCATCTACAAATAACAAATCAAGATTATCCTGATGGCGGTTTAAAACCTGAGCTGATAAAGTATTATTATCATTTGTCCATTGTAGTCTTGCGATGTAAAAGTCATTATAATTTGCTAAATCAACTTTTTTAGTGCTATTTGCCGCTACATCAAAAATATGCAAAGAAACTTCTGAATTTTTTTCTCCTGCTTTAGGATATTTGAACGTTTCAATCGACGGATATAAATCTTTATGAAACATAGACATCGAAAATTCCGGAACCTGACTTTCATCAAAACGGATATAAGCTAGTTTTTTACTGTCTTTACTCCAGTCGAATGCCCGGACAAAAGCAAATTCTTCTTCATATACCCAATCCGTAATACCGTTAATAATTGCGTTTTTCTTTCCATCAGTGGTGACTGCTGTAGATTTTTTTGAGGCTACATCATATACGTAAAGATTATTTTCTTTGGCATAAGCAATTTTGGTTCCATCCGGCGAAAAAGTTGGTTCCTGAACCTGAAAATCAAAAAGTTTTGTCAGTGATTTGGATGTAATATCATATAAAAAATAATCTGCCGTAAACGAGTGGCGAAATATCTGATTGGAGTTACAGGCAATTAAAATCTTTTTTTCTGAAGCGTCAAAAGTATAGCTGTCTATACCGTCTGCAAGAGCTGCATGATTTCTGGTGTCGATTAAATTTGATACTTTTTTGAGGGTTGCAAAATCATATAAATCAATCTGCATGCTTCTGCTGGCCTGATCAACATTTAAAACAGTATATTGATCTGTGTTTTTTAACGATTGCAGTTCGTCCATTCCTTTAGCACGAAATGCTCCGCTGTAAATATTTTCGACTGTGATTTTTTGTTGCCCAAAAACCGTAGCAACTAAAAACAAAAGCATTACAGTAATTTTACTTGAATTCATCAGGATTATTTTAAATATAAAAAAGAGTCCAATTTTAGTAAAAAAAACGAACATAATACACATTTTAACTGTTAAATGTTAAAAAAATAAAATTTAAATCCTTTTTGAATAAAAAAAACATTTCAAATAAAACGCTTAAAATGGTATCTTTGCAACAACTACACTACTTAATAGACTGAGAATGAACAACGCCGTTGCCGGATTTTCTAAATTATCCAAAAAAGAAAAAATAAACTGGATTGCAAATGAATACTTTTCAACCCCCGAAGAAGCCTTAAACATTATAAGAAATTACTGGAATACAGACGAAAAGCTTCAGCAATTACATGATGAATTTATTGAAAATACTATAACCAATTTATATATTCCGCTTGGTGTTGCTCCAAATTTCCTGATTAACGGAAAGTACAAAACCATTCCGATGGCAATTGAAGAAAGTTCAGTAGTCGCAGCCGCCTCTAAATCTGCAAAATACTGGGCAACACGTGGAGGTTTTAAAGCAACCGTAATAGATACCGAAAAAATAGGACAAGTTCATTTTACTTTTAATGGAGATGCTGAAAAATTAAACGATTTCTTCAATAAAATAAAGCCAAAATTCTTTTCTGACACGCAAAATATTACTAAAAACATGCAACAACGTGGCGGTGGAATTCTGGACATTCATTTAAAAGACAAAAGAGACCTGCTCGATAATTACTTCCAGTTACATGCAACATTTGAAACGAAAGACAGCATGGGAGCAAATTTTATTAATTCATGCCTGGAACAATTTGCAACAACCTTAAAAGATGAAGCACAAAATGCAAACTTAGAAATTGAGGTTATAATGAGCATTTTGTCAAATTATGTTCCAAATTGCATTGTAAGAGCCGAAGTTTCATGTCTAATTGAAGATTTAACAGAAAAACACATTCCAAATCCCAGGGATTTTGCCGAACGATTTGTGCAGGCTGTTCAAATTGCCGAGGTTGAACCATTCAGAGCCGTGACACACAACAAAGGAATCATGAATGGTGTTGATGCTGTTGTTCTGGCAACAGGAAATGACTTCAGGGCAGTTGAAGCCGGTGTTCACGCCTATGCATCAAAAAATGGACAATACGCAAGTTTATCTCATGCTAAAATTGAAAACGGAATTTTTACTTTTTGGCTTGAAATTCCACTAGCTTTAGGCACAGTTGGTGGATTAACTTCATTACATCCCCTGGTAAAATTGTGTTTAGAAATTCTCCAAAAACCTTCAGCCAAAGAATTAATGGAGATTGTTGCCGTAGCAGGTTTAGCACAAAATTTTGCTGCTTTGCGCTCTCTAACTACAACGGGTATTCAGGAAGGCCACATGAAAATGCACCTCAATAATATAATCAATCAATTTGAGGCCAACGAAGAAGAGCGCCATTTAATTAAAACTCATTTTAAAAAAACTGCCATATCTCATAACGCTGTAGTGGAATTTATTGAAAATTTAAGAAAATAATATTATCATCCAGAAGCATAATCTATGGATGAAGCTATTCCCGCTGTCCACTAAATCTTTTGTGGCTCCCGATAGCTATCGGACCGCCACAAAAAGATATCGTTACCATCGGGGCTAAAAAACAACGAATGAAAAGAACCTTTTACAGCAACGGAAAACTTTTAATAACAGGAGAATATTTAGTCCTTGACGGCGCAAAAGCTTTTGCATTACCAACAAAATTTGGCCAAAATCTAATTATAGAAAACGGTTCAAATCAGGTAATTCAATGGAAAAGCTACAATATTGATGAAAAAATTTGGTTCGAAGATACTATTTCGTTCAATGAAATAATTAATAATGCAAAGGCAGAAATTGAAACCGTAAAAACAACGCTGACTACTATATTACATGAAGCCTATCTTTTAAATCCTGCTTTCATTGATAATGCTAACGGATATAAAGCAACAACACAGCTCACGTTTCCTAAAAACTGGGGATTAGGAACATCTTCAACTTTACTCAACAACATTGCACAGTGGACACAAATTGATGCTTTCACGCTACTTAAAAACAGTTTTGGAGGTAGTGGCTACGATATCGCCTGTGCACAAAACGATAGTCCGATTATTTATCGCTTAGAAAACAATTCCCCTATTGTAGAATCCATAAATTTTAATCCGGATTTTTCTCAAAACATTTATTTTGTATATCTCAATAAAAAACAAAGCAGCAAACAAGCCATTAGTGCTTACTATAACAACAAAAACAATCATTTAAGCAAAAACATACTTGACAATAATAAAATTACTGATGCGGTCATCAAAGCAAAAACATTGAAAGAATTTGCTCAATCTTTACAAAATCACGAGATACATATTAGTGATATACTCGAACTGCAAACTATTAAAGAAATTGCATTTCCGGATTTTCAAGGCGTTGTTAAAAGCCTTGGTGCATGGGGCGGGGATTTTGTAATGGTAGTTTCTAAAGAAGATCCTTCTTCTTACTTTTTTGAAAAAGGTTACGAAACAGTTGTAAAGTATAATGATATGATTTTATAAATTATCTATATTCATTTATTACAATCTACTATGCTCAAAGAATTCTCCTATAAGCAGTTTGGCAATCTTAACTTTACCGAAGAAGAACCTGGTGAAAAAACATTGCTCAAAATTGATGATCATATTAAAATTTTGTTTTTACCAAAGCAATCCAAAATCCAGGTAGATTTTCAGGAATTTCAAATAGAAACAGATTCTTTACTTTTTATTAATCCTAAAGTGATTATAAAGCCAAGTGAAACTGAATTTAGAGGCGAGCAATTATTACATTTCAACAGAGATTTTTATTGCATCGAAATTCACGATCAGGAAGTAGCTTGTGATGGAATACTTTATAATAATGTTTTTGAAGTGCCGTTTATTCAATTAAACGAAAGTCAATCAGCAGATATTCAGAAAATAATTCGGGAAATACAATCTGAAATGACAGATGAGGATTCAAATACCGAGGAAATGTTACGAATATTATTGAAACTTATCATCCTCAAATCGACAAGAATTTGGAAACAGCAACATCTGTTATCCAATAATGATCAGCAATCAGATGTTCACTTCCTGAGAAAATTCAGCAAGCTGGTTGAACAGCATTACAAAACACACCACACGGTCTCTGATTATGCCGAAATGCTTTTTTTAACCCCTAAAAACCTAAGTAAAAAAATAGGTTTATTAAGTAAGCACACCCCAAATGAAATCATAAAAAACAGAATTATCCTTGAAAGTAAGCGACTTTTAGCCCATACTTCACTTTCTGTAAAAGAGATAGCACACACTTTAAATTATGAAGACGATGCTTATTTCATCCGCTTTTTTACTAAAAACACAGGCATTTCACCTTTATCATTTAGAAAGCAATTTTAGAAATAATGATAATGTTTTATATAAATATGGTTTAACAGCCATATTTTTTTTGCTTATAAATTTATTTTAACAAAATAATTCTTCAAAAACAATCAATCAAAACCGGGCTTTTTTGTAAAAAGGAAAAAAGTGCAATTCAAAGAGAAAAGCATCCATTGTTGTGGGTTCGTAATTGGTGCAACTTTGCAATATCAAATTAACAATACAATTTAAACCCAATTAAAAACTTTAAAAATTTACAAAATGAAAAATTTAATCTTATCAATCGGACTATTTGTTGTTCTATTAATTAACGCACAATCTTTTGCACAAACAAAAAGAACCCCGGCTTCTTATGGAAGAGAAGAATATATTGAAGTAGAAAAAAATGTAAAACTACATGTAACCGACCTTGGAGAGGGGCGGCCAATAGTTTTAATTCACGGATGGCCATTGAGCGATGCAATGTACGAATACCAATATGCTTACTTTGTTGAAAAAGGATATCGTGTAATAGGTATTACTTTAAGAGGTTTTGGACTATCTGATAAACCTGGAGGAAAATACAACTACGATGTTTTTGCAGATGATATTAAAGTAATTTTAGATAAGTTAAAAATTGAAAACGCAACTTTGGGAGGTTTTTCAATGGGTGGCGCTACTGTAATTCATTATGCAGCAAAATACAACGCAGCACACATTTCTAAATTAGCGTTATTTGGAGCAGCTGCACCAATTTGGACAAAAAGAGCTGATTTCAACTATGGCAACTGGACTAAAGCTGATGTCAACGGATTAATAGAACTAAATAATACCAACAGACCTCAATTATTAGAGAATTTTGGACAAATATTCCCTGCTAACCCAACAAGCGTATCTGCCGGACAGGGTGCATGGTTAGGAACTATTCAGGCACAAGCATCTCCTTACGCAATGGCCGAAGGCTTAAAAACTTTAAGAGATACTGATTTGCGTGATGACTTGAAAAAAATTAAAATTCCAACTCTTATACTTCACGGCAAATTAGACAAAATTTGTTCTTATGAATTAGCTGAGCAAATGAACAAACTGATATCAAACTCTACATTAGTTCCTTTAGAAAAAAGTGGTCATGCCTTATTCATTGAAGAATTAGAAAAATTCAATTCAGAACTATATAATTTCATCAAAAAATAATAAGCTTTGAAATGGGGTTAGTCTTAAAAAGGTTAACCTCATTTTTTTATTCTTTCATTTTCTAAAAACTAATTTATTATGAAGAAAGTAATCGTGTTTTTGGTTTCAATAATTTTATCATCCTGTTCCAATACAAAAGAAATAACAGTTTTGAATCATACTGATTTAACACCACCAATTGGCCCTTATAGTCCTTCTGTAAGTTATGGGGATTTAATCTTTGTTTCGGGACAAATTGGTATCGACCCCGCAACAAATACTTTAAAACAGGGAATAGATGACCAAACCGCTCAGATTTTTGAAAACTTAAAAATCATTCTCAACAATAGCAATTCCGATTTGAACCATATTATTAAAACAACTATTTTCATTATCGACATGAAACAATTTGAAAGTATCAATAAAATATACGGAAGTTACTTCAACAATCACTTTCCTGCCCGAAGCACTATTGAAGTAGCTTCACTGCCAAAAAATGCTAACATAGAAATAGAATGTATTGCAGTTAAAAAATACGACTGACTATATTTTTGAAATGATTTACGGTTAGCCGAATAAAAAGATGTAGTTACTCTTTATTCATAACATATAATTTTTGCTTAAGCCTAATTATGGAAAATCAAAAATCAAACGCACTAATTACAAAATATGCAATTCGGAATATCAAACAGGAAATGGTTTCTGATGGGGGTATATTGTAGTAGAAAATGAAGAAGTAAATAATTGTCTTATTATAAAAATATTGAAATTATAATAAACTAGTAATTTACTTTCTTACCTTTTGTAATCTTAGTTTCAAGTTGGCGTACCTTTTGGGTTTCCTGTTCATTGGATTCAATAAGTGTGTTGTGTAGACGTTCTGCCATTTTTTCTATACTGTTCGTAATAGAATCATATACCAGTTCCATTCTGCGATGTTTTTCTTCTTTTACAGCTCTTAAAACATCTTCAACAAAAACCTTATCATACTTTTCAGCAACAGAATCACGTGTATTTGTAAGCCTGATGACATAGTCGTAACTTAATATGGTAACTTTAAAATGCTGCTCTTCATTACTTAAATAGTACTTACCACCTAATTCATCGACATTAATGTCTGTGTTACTTACTTTTAAAAGTTCCGTTATTATTCCAAAAATATGATTCTCAATTTTGGAATACACCTTAGGTTTTTTTCTAAAAAACTTAAACATAAAACAAATTAAATACCTGATTATTAAAGCATTTACCTATCATCTTTTTCGTAATTTTTTTGATATTTCCTAATTAAATTTATTTTGTTAAAACAAAAATTCTGACAAATTAACTGTAATAAATTGAATATCCCAAATTTTTTAAATCATATTTCTATTATCCCTATATGATTAAGACTATGAAATTCAGTTTATTACAAAAATATCTTACAAAACAATTTATTTTAGAGCAAAGAAAAACCCGAAACATTTAAAACGTTTCGGGTTTGTGTCTTACTTTATTACTAAGATTAGTAATTAAACTGTAATCTGTTATCTTCAATTTTAGCATTGTTCTTCAAAGCCGGCAAAATTCTGCTTGCATCAGATGCACTTTGAGCTTTTAATTTCGATACATATTCAGCATGATTAGCAATAGCTGGTGCTTTAATAGTACTGATGTTTTTTACAACATAAACTCCCGTATTGCCCTCGATTGGAGCCGAAATTTTATTAGCTGACAATGCAAATGCATTACCTACAACTTTAGGCTCCTGACCAACTCCACCTGGCAAAGTAGGGTTTTCCATAGTAACATTTGTTGCTTGTTGAACTTTAACTCCAGCAGTTTTAGCTATAGCTTCGATACTTGAACCTGTCATTTTAGCTTTTAATATCTCTGCTTTTTTCTTGTTTTTTAAGATTGGCTCTACGTAAGGTCTTGCTAACGTAACAGATACTAAACCTGATTTGTTTTCGCTTTTGTATTGTGCAATTACGTGACCAATATTTGCGATTTCAAAACGTTTTACATCTCCTTCTTTTGTTTCTTTATCAAATGCCCATCTTACAATAGCACGTTGGTTTCCTAATGGTCCAAAAGACTCATCCATAGCTTTAGCTGATATAGGAGCTTCAACCTTTAACCCTAATTGTTTAGCTGTAGCATTAAAATCTTTATCAGCAGCATCCATTTCAAATTTAGTTGCTAATGTAAATATTTTATCAGAAGTAGCTTCAGAAGGCTCAATTTTTTGAGCAATGGTAGCTAAACGAATTCCGTCTTGTTTATCGGTAATTTTAATAATATGAAATCCGAATGGAGTTTCAACTAAACCAACTTTTCCAATTCCGTTACTAAACACAAAATCATTGAAAGGTTTTACCATTTGGTTTGGACCAAAATATCCTAAATCACCACCTTGCTGAGCAGATGAATCATCAGAACTTGTAAAAGCCAGCATCATGAAACTCTCAGGGTTTGCCTGAACTTGTTTTAAAATATCTTCGGCTTTAGCTTTAGCCTCTTCTTTTGTTCTTTTTTCTTTTTGGTTTGGAGTTTGAGATCCTTCATAACCAATTAAAATATGACTAGCTTTAGCATTCACACCAGATTTAAAACCTAAAGATTTAGAAATAGCATAATATTTTCCAAATACGTATGGTCCGTAAATTTCACCCGGAGCTAAACTGAATAATTTATCCGCATCAATTGCAGGTAAAGAATTTTTAGGAATATAGGTTGAATCATAAGGAACATCTGAATTTGCGTTTACGAATTCAGCAATGTTGGTTGCATTTTTAAACCCTGGTTTATTCTCAGTTGTTTTAGTTTTGTCATTGTACTCTGCTTTATCGTTTAAAAGCGCAGTAATTTTAGCTTTAATTTCAGCTTCATCTTCTTTTGAAGGTTTGTCTTCAACTAATACATATTGAATTTCACGAGTTGCATCAGCTTTGAATTTTTTCTCGTTTTTCTTCATGTAATCCACAATCTCTGAGTCAGAAATTTTTACTTCACTATCCTTAATAGAAGAGTATAAAGCGGCAGCATATGCAAAATTTACTTTGTTTGCTTCCATTTCATATTTCAGCTTTCCTTCGCTGGCAGTAGTATAAAGACCTGATTTTACAAGAGTGTTGTAGATTTGGAATTTTGCATTTAAAGTAGCATCTTTTTCTTTTTCAGTAATAAACTGAGCTGCTTCAGGATTTGCTTTAAAGTATTCTTTGAATTTAGTAATATCAAACATACCTGCAGCATTTAAGAACATTGGATTTTTACCAATATTAGGATCCGCTTTTAAAACTTCCAGAAGGTGTTTTTCTCCAACTCTCAATCCTAATTTATCAAACTGAGTTGATAATAAAGCGATTGAAACTTCCTGATCCCATACTCTGTTTGCAGCTTCAGTGGAAGTAATTCCTTGCCCACTTTTTTCAACATTACTAACTTTAACTCTAAAGTCTTCAAATGAAATATCCTTTCCATCGATGCTTCCTACATCTTTTGAACTTTGACCAAAAGTACCGCTATTGAAAAGATCTTGTATTATAAATGCAAATAATGCAAGTGCAATAACTCCTATCAATAATGCGGAACGCTGTCTAATTTTTGCTAAAACTGCCATTTTTATTATCGTTAATTTTATATTCAGTTTGCGAAAATACAATTATCTGGTTAATAACAATACAACTAGAGTTTTATTTTCGACTTTTTTTTAAAATTATTAAAAAAATTATTCTTTTATGGTCATTTTTACTAATTCGATTTTCTTGTTGGAACATTCTTCTATCACAAAACGATAATTTCCAATACTGATTTTCTCGCTTTTATAAGGAATATCTTTCGTATAGTCAACAATAAATCCTCCTAATGTTCCATAAGAATCACTTTCCGGGATTCCTAATTTATAGGTTTCATTTAAATATTCAACCTCTAACCTTGCCGAAAAAAGATATACACCCTCCTTTATTTCCTGTTCGATTAATTCTTCATCCAGATCATGTTCATCTTCAATTTCGCCAAAAAGTTCTTCTACAATATCCTCTATCGTAATAATTCCTGAAGTCCCGCCATATTCATCCAGAACAACAGCAACATTTCGCCTTTTTTTGATCAGTAAGTTCAAAGCATCTTTTATCAAAATTGTTTCAGGCACAAATTCAACTGCCATCAAAACAGACTTTATTGTTTTTGGTTTTTTAAACAAATCAAAAGAATGTACATATCCCACAATATCATCCAAAGAATTTTGACTCACAATAATTTTAGAATAGCCTGTTTCTATAAATAAAGATTTAAGGTCAGAAACACTGTCAAATAAATCTATATCTACAATTTCTGTCCGTGGAGACATTATATCTCGTGCTTTTACTCCTGAAAACTCTAATGCGTTCTGAAAAATTTGAATTTCAGAATCCACTTCTTCATTGTCTTCAGCAGCATTCAACTGCTCAGAAATATAATTCCCAAGTTCAATTTTACTAAAAAACAACTGTACCTGATCACCTTTTGTTTTAAAAAATTTTCTCAGAATAAAATCAGAAATCCAAATAAAGAAAGTTGATATATAGTAGAACAACCGGTAAAAAATATAAGCCGGAACAGCAAAAATGCGAATTAGAGAATTGGCATAAATCTGAAACAAAACTTTTGGAAAAAACTCTGCTGTTATTAAAATAATAAAAGTGGAGATTAAAGTGAGGAGAAACAAATTCGTATAATCTGAAAATTGATAACCTAAATTTGTAATGCATTTCAGAATCAAATCTGCGGTAAAAAAACCATAAACGACTAATGCTACATTGTTGCCAATAAGCATTGCGGCAATAAATTTGGATGGTTTTTCTGTAAGTTTTGTTAATATTCGGGAAACAAAATTATCTTGTTTTTTTTCGATTTCAAGATAAATTTTATTAGAGGAAACAAAAGCTATTTCCATTCCTGAAAAAAAGGCTGATAGTATTAAACATAGTATTATAATACTAATTTCCATTTTTTACTATTTTTTATAATGATCGTCAAATTTCTTAGAAAACTTTCTTCTGAAGAAAAACATAAAAATACTTACACCTGCAATCAAAAAACTAAGCCAGGGAGTTCCATCGGCATCACTTAACTTTGTAATTCCATCATAAATAAAAGCACCTGCAATTAATAAGTAAACGTATTGTGTATATTTTAAGTAATTCATAATTTATATTTTATTCTTCGTCGGCTTCAATTTCTCCGCTTACTCTTTGTGAATTTATCACTTTAAAATCTTTGCTAAAATCTATTCCCTGACCATTAGAAACTCCTTTTGCATCCGTAAGCTTAAATTTTCTTTCGGTGTAAAACCATTCGTTTTTCTGATCAAAGTATAGTTGTTCTGTTTCAAGCACCTGCCCGGCCTCAGACCTAATCTTTACTTTTCCCTGCAAATCAATTATGCCGGTTTGCTTGTAAGAAACTGCATAATTTGCCAATATAAAAGTACGTTTTTGTTTTTTATCATATAATGTAACATCAATTCCTTTAGGAAATTCTGTAAAAGGAAAATCAACACTGGCATAATCCAACATTTTACGACTTTTCAAAACGCCGGTTATACGGCCGGAATCTGTATATTTTATATTGATTGTATCAGCATCTGTTGCAGGAAAAAATTCTGAAAAGTTAATTTTCTGAACTTCTTTAAAATTACTTTCGCAACCAAAAAACAGTGTCACAGCAAAAACTGTGACAACGGTTATAATAGTATGTCTTTTTGGTAAATTCATTCGCCAAATGTAGTAAATTGTATTGAGCTTATAAAAACATAAATTTAAGCATTAGTTGAATTTACTTTTTACGAACCATTTGTCATTAAAAGAGAAACTTAGACTAAAGTTTAGGTAATTTTCCTGAATCAAATTTGAAGAAACCGTTCCTTTTTTACCATATTCAATTCCAAAATTTACATTAGAAAAAGTTCCTGTAATAGGAAAACCAGCTCCTAATGTCACACCAACATCTTTTATTGATTCATTATTTACAATAAGACCAATTTTTTCATATTTTAATCCTGCTCTATAGGTAACTCGGCTTAAATAACTTGTAAATGAACCGTAGTTGGGAAGGTAATACCCCCCAATTGCATATTTTGCATATTTCTCATAACGCACATCGTCACTTGTGTTATAATAATTTTGGAACTTACCATTACCCTGAAAAGCTACCGTAGTACCTACTAACCATTTTCTTGCCTCTCCAATACCTGCACCAATGGTTAATTTGTTTGGTAATTTTAAAGTAGAACTATTCAGGTCATCTATTGAAGTTGCATCACCATCAACCTCAATAGTTCTTTCACTGTCTGATTTCAGATTGCTTCCAAAAGTATATGATAAGCTGGTAAACAATTCTGTCTTTTTATAAATCTTAGTTTGATACATAGTACCAATATTAAAATTAACCCCGGATAACGTTGAAGTATTAATTTCTCTTGTAGCATTTGAAACTCCTGTAATTGCTTCTATACTGGTAGTCTCAATTTTTCCAAAGTTGTACTGCATATCAGCACCTACACTCCAATTTGGTTTTATTTTGTAGCCTAATGCCAAAAAGACTTTATTCAAACCTCCTTTTCCTTCGTGTTGAGAACTTGTAAGACCCGCTGTACCTGAATTATCATTTCTAATTTTATAACCAACTGATGAAACCGGAATCAATCCAAATCCTGCACCAAATTTACCCATTGGTATTCCTAAAAGTAAATAATCAAAGGTTGACCTTGTAGAACTGGCGTTCTCCGTTTGTGATTTTACTTTTGAAGTTCCGTAAGTACCTCCAACCGTAAAAGTAGTTTGCATAAGACTGGCATAACTTGCAGGATTCTCAACATTTAAGTGAATACTATCCTGCTCAACCGAAACACCTCCCATTGACCTGTTTTCTAAAGTTCCTTTAAATTTGATGTCCCCAATTCCGTAGAATGAATAAGGTGAAGCAGTACCTTGCTGAGCAAATGAAACGAACGAAATAAGCAAACAAGCGCTTAGTATAATTTTTTTAATCATTGTTGATTTTATATTGAAATGTTTGGTTCAAACTCTCAAGTAAGAAATTTGAATTGGCAAATATGGTATTTTTTAATCGTTTAGCCAAAAATTCTGCATCACCTCCCGTTAAAATTATTATAAAATTTGAATAATTTGCGCGATATTCATCGATAAAACCGTCAATCTCATAGACGAAACCATTGACAATCCCCGAATGTATTGCCTGAAAAGTACTGTTTCCTATATAGGAATCCGGTGCTTCCAAACTCAGCAAAGGCAGCTTAGCTGTGTAATTATGTAACGTTTCGTAACGCAATCGCAGGCCCGGAGAAATTGCTCCGCCTAAATAAGTATCAAATTCGTCGATAAAATCGTAGGTAATACATGTTCCGGCATCAATAACTAATCTGTTTTGTTTGGGGAATTGTAAAGTTGCTCCTGCAGCCAAAACCATCCTGTCTATTCCTAACGTTTTGGGGGTTGCATATTTATTTACAAAAGGAAAAACATCTTCATGGGTCAAAAAATGAATATTAAGTTCTTTTTCTAAAGCCAAAAAAGATTGTCTTTCGATATTTCCGACTGATGCAACGACTAAATCAGAGCAGTTTTGAAATTTTTTTAAAATTTTTTTAATTTTTTTTTCGAGTTCATTTTTCTCAAAAACAAATTTTTCCAAAACAGTACTCCCCTCAAAGACAGCAGCTTTAATTCGGGTATTGCCAATATCAACTGTTAAAACCATATTTATTTATTTACCACGACGAAGGTACGAATTGATTTTTTTAAAAAAATGTTTTGGATAAACGAAAAATGATTCTATCTTTGCACCCGCAAACACGTTCACAGAAACATACGGAAACTGAAACAAAGTGAATTAATAAGCAGGTACCTTAGCTCAGATGGTAGAGCAATGGACTGAAAATCCATGTGTCCCTGGTTCGATCCCTGGAGGTACCACAAAACCCGAATAGCAATATTCGGGTTTTTTGTTTTTATTAATTTTCTATTGATTCTGGATTAATCTCAAACCTGCTGAGTGATAAATTTGAGCACAAAGCAGCCTCCCAAAACTTTTAGAAACAATAATCTGCCTGAATCTTTTTAAATCCTCTTAAAAATTAAAGATGCTGCGACTGCTTTTAGTTGGAAGTGTTCTTATGGTTTTTGTTTTAGTTTTCTTCCAAGAAGATTTTTTTATTATGTTTTACCAAGTATAGACAAGTATTTCCTTTCTCATCGATTTTTTTCCTTAAATCAAAAACATATGATCCTTTAGATATTCTATTTCTCTCTGTGCCACACCAGCTCCAATTTAGTTGATGTGTTTTTTTGTTATTCATGTAGCCACTAATTTGTTCGTATGGTTCACTTCCATCAAAAAGAAAATCTTTAAAATCAATATATTCTGTTGAACTATTATTTTTCAAGTGACCGATTAAAGTTCCTGCTACTACCAATGAATCTATGTTTTCTCCGGTTTTGTTGTAAAACTTCACATGCAGATTTCTGAAGTTTATAAAACTGCTTAAGAGAATTATGCTTAGTAATGTAAAAACGAACATTTCTATTTTCCTTTCTTTAGATAGCAGCATTTCTTTAGTATAGGTTTTTATTTCAAAGTAAAACCAAGCAATTCTTTAAGATCAATATCTAAAGCATTTGCTATTCGTATAAGAGTTTTTATACCTGTATTTATTTCAGCTCTTTCAATTCTGCCAATTTGATTTCTTGGAATATCGCAATCATCAGCTAAAGCTTGCTGTGATAAACCTTTTTTTTCACGCAGTTGTCTAATGTGAATCCCAAGATTTGTAATAAAAGTATCTTCTGAAATATTCATATTTCAAAAGTCATAACAATTATTTTTTAATAAGACACAAATTTGTGTCTAAAATTTTTATATTTGAATAAAAAATAAGACAATGATTACAGGAAGCCTTTCAAAAGAAACAGAAACTAGGTTAATTGATTTTTTTATGAACAGTATTAATCCTAAAGATATGGCTAAGGCAATACGGCAAGTAAATTATATACTAGCTTTAAGTGCATTAAGAGAATGCGAAACCATACAAACTGAAATTAGCAATCTTGAAAAAAGTTTTTATTGTATGAATAGATTAGCAGAAGTTTTAGATCCTTATTTGGATGTTGAGTGAAGTGAGTTTGTTTTCGTACAGTATATCTGTTTAGCTGATTCCAAATTCTGAGAAACAACTTTGTTGCTACTTTGCATAACAAAAGAAGAAGATTCAAATAATATGTAAAAAGAAATTTTATTATATATTTATTTTACTTTCGGACAAGTAAATTATATTTTTTACTTAAATTTAGATAACATAAAAAAAATAAAATACTGATAAACAGTAGTTTAAGTTTTTACATTATCAATTAATCAATTTTTTTTGCGTTGTTGTTGTTTTAAAAAATAAAATTTATAAGGGCAGTGTGACAAATATGAAAAATAAAAAATTAACATTACAAGATCAATACAATTCATTTCTTTATAAGTTAATGGAGAAATATTTATTTCTTACAGCTAAAGAAGTAAATGAAAAATTAATGGATGAATTTAAAATTACTGGGGAGAATTCGCGAAAGATAGTTGCCAGAACTTTACAAAAAGAAATTATAAAATCCTCAAAACCATCAACATTTGGGAATGGTCAATTTATTTATTACTCCAATAATTACACCTTGGATATTGAAGATATCAAAAGTATTGTCTCCATATCAAGACCGCCAATTTACAGATTGCTTGAACTATTACAATTGAATGATGGTATAATCTCATATTTTGAGGCTCTAAAAATAACTGCTGCGCCTCATACAGAAAGTTCTTCAAAGATTAGCACTTTGGAAGATATTGTTAAAATATTATATAG
Organism: uncultured Flavobacterium sp.; assembly: GCA_963513545.1. Lineage (GTDB taxonomy): Bacteria > Bacteroidota > Bacteroidia > Flavobacteriales > Flavobacteriaceae > Flavobacterium. Next base: position 217,634 of record CAUPQW010000007.1, on the reverse strand, counting down.
ATTGGATTTAGCATATGAGAAAAGAGATGATAATCATAATGTCTACATTCTCTTAAAAGAGTATAAGCAAGAACTTCAAATTAATCATGAGGATTTTTTAATGAAGATGCATTTTCAAAAAATGATCACAGATTGTAATCTGGTTCCAGATATAATGAGATGGCTTCTTAATTCAAATATTATAGATAATAACACTTTTATTTATAGAGATAAGAGAACCCCAAATTTAGGGATAATTCATAATAATTTGTATTGGGATGCATATGCTTACACTAAAAGTACTGGAATTAATGAAGTCTTAGGTGCAAAAGCAGATTCTGTAGAAAAACAGACCTTAGTTGTTTTGGATATTGTTTTAGCTACAGACTATTCTCAAATTCATTTGGATGCTTTTTTAGATAGAATTCAGATAAATATTAATTCAGTTAAAATCAAAAAAAGAAAAACTTTGCCAATTATTATTTATCGAGATTGCTCTAAGGAAGTTTTTTTTAAAATGAGAAAAAATGGAATAATATCATTTAGTATAAGTGCTATTTTCGGAACAACGATATACGATGTTATTAGAAAAACTAGTCAACTTCCAATTCTTTTGAATCATGATAATTTAGATAGCTCGGTTGAATCAATTTTAAATACCATTAAAAATTCGGGTCAAGATTCTGCGTTAAAAGATTTACGAGGAACATTATTTGAATATTTAATGTATCCATTTTTGAAAAATTTATATTCAGATGCAAAAATTGAACAAAATAAAATATTGAAAAAAGGTGATAGAAAGCATGAGTTTGACTACATAATAACTGCGAGTCATCCTGATGAAATTATTTTTGTAGAATTGAAAGGACTACGTGATGGAACATTTATAAATTTAGGTGATGAAAAAAAGAAAGCTACTTTGAAGTGGTTTTTTAAAAAATCTATGGGCTTGGCTAAAGAAATTTATAAGGATCAAGCTGATAGTATTAATATTAAAGCAATTTTTATAACATCTGCTGGTTTTTGGAAAGATACTTCTGAGTTTATTTCGCAAATGAACAATAGCTCTTTTAAGTCCTCAAAATTAAATACTGTAATTGATCGCACCGAATTAATAAAACTTTTATCTGAACGAGGTTTTTTAAACGAGGTTAGAATGATTGAAAAGTATTATTCTAAGATGGAGGAAGATGATGTATTAATTAACAGAACAATAGAAGACGATTTGCCTTTTGGAAGTGATATGGAAAAAGACGAAGTATTTTTAAAAGAATTGGATGATTTAATGAAATAATTCTTTGTTCAAATATTTAATTGTTTTAACATATCAAAACAAAAAAGCTCCTGAATATCTTCAGAAGCTTTTTTAGTGCGGATAATAGGACTCGAACCTACACGCCTTGCGGCACCAGATCCTAAGTCTGGCATGTCTACCAATTTCACCATATCCGCGTAATTGTGGGTGCAAAGATAAGCATACTTTCGAATATTCAAAGAAAAATTTGAAAAAAAATATTAATTCTCTTTTTTGTATATTTGGTTTTCTATAAAAATAATTTAAATGGAAAACATTAAGTCCTACGTTCAACAACATAAAGATCGGTTTATCAATGAATTGATCGAATTATTAAAAATTCCGTCGGTAAGTGCCGACACCGCATACTCTCAAGATGTTATTGATACTGCAGAGGCTGTAAAAGTAAGTTTATCAAATGCAGGCTGCGATTTTGTCGAAATTTGTGATACTCCGGGTTATCCAATTATTTATGGAGAGAAAACAATCGACCCTAATTTACCTACCGTTTTAGTTTACGGGCATTATGATGTTCAGCCGCCGGACCCAATGGAATTATGGACCTCTCCCCCTTTCGAACCCGTTATCAAAACTACAGATATTCATCCCGAAGGTGCTATTTTCGCCCGTGGTGCCTGCGACGACAAAGGCCAAATGTACATGCACGTAAAAGCGCTTGAATATATGGTACAAAGCAATACTTTGCCTTGTAACGTAAAATTCATGATCGAAGGCGAAGAAGAAGTAGGTTCGGCAAGTTTAGCCTGGTTCGTAGAACGCAATCAGGAAAAACTGAAAAACGATGTAATCTTAATTTCAGATACCGGAATGATTTCGAACCAACAGCCCTCTATTACAACTGGTTTAAGAGGTTTGAGTTATGTAGAAGTTGAAGTTACAGGACCAAATCGCGACCTGCACTCCGGTTTATACGGTGGAGCTGTAGCGAACCCAATTAATATTCTGGCAAAAATGATTGCTTCACTTCACGACGAAGACAATCATATCACGATTCCGGGATTCTACGACAAAGTACAGGAATTATCTGCAGAAGAAAGAGCCGAAATGGCAAAAGCGCCTTTCAGTTTAGAAAAATATAAAAATGCTTTAAACATTGCTGATGTTTATGGCGAAAAAGGGTATGTAACCAACGAACGCAACTCAATCCGTCCAACCTTAGACGTAAACGGAATCTGGGGCGGTTATCAGGGTGAAGGCGCCAAAACGGTTATTGCCAGCAAAGCTTTTGCTAAAATCTCGATGCGTCTGGTTCCGAATCAGGACTGGCATGAGATTACAGAACTGTTTACAAAACATTTCACCAATATTGCTCCGGCGGGAGTTACCGTAAAAGTTACTCCGCACCACGGAGGTCAGGGCTACGTTACACCAATTGACAGCATTGGATATCAGGCAGCAAACAAAGCCTATACGGAAACTTTTGGAGTTCCGGCCATTCCGGTTCGTTCCGGCGGCAGTATTCCAATTGTGTCATTGTTCGAAAAAGAACTAAAAAGCAAAACTATTTTAATGGGATTCGGTCTCGACAGTGATGCAATTCACTCGCCAAACGAGCATTTCGGAATCTTTAATTACCTGAAAGGAATTGAAACTATTCCGTTGTTTTATAAGTATTTTGTAGAGCTTTCGAAATAATTCTTTTTATAAAAATTTAAAATCCGTTCAGCAATGAGCGGATTTTTTTTTGAGTTTTGAAATTGATATTGCCATTGAAATTTTCTATTGCTATTGATTCGGGCGTTACCTACGGCCGGGATATCCGCTATATCTTTTTATTTTTAAAGGAAAAATAAAAAGGATGCCGCTGCTATCCCTAACGCAATACCAAAGGATTGAAAATTATAATTTTATTTAAATATTGAAACTTTTTTCTTTCATATTTAAAATTTTATTCTACATTTGTAGAAACAAATCTATAAATGTAGAACAAAAGCTATGAAAAACCTTTTTGTAATATTCTTGTGTGGTGCATTTCTTCTTGGCTGTAAGCCTCATTTAATTAATCAAAAGATTGAAAAGAAAAAGCAGGGAGTATGGATTGAGGAATATTCTGAAGACAGTACTCATTATAAATCGTACGAATATTACAAAGACGACCAGCCCGTAAAAAAGTGGAAATCCTACATTAACGGAAAAATCTATAAAACCGAAAAATACAAAAACGGAATCTGCACCGTAAAATATTATCATCAAAACGGAAAACTGCAATCAAAAGGAAAAACCAGTGTCGAAATCGATTCGGTCGAAACACACTGGTTTTATTTTGGAAAATGGAAATTCTATTCGGATAAAGGAAAATTAACCGATATCAGAAAATATAATAAAGGTGAATTGGTATCCGAACAAAGCAGAGAATAAAAAAACTTAAAACTTAAAAAATGCAATTATCAAATTCAGAAGAACAATTAATGGAGCATCTCTGGAAGCTTGAAAAAGCCTTCATGAAAGATCTGCTAGAAGCGTATCCGGAACCAAAACCTGCCACAACCACCGTTGCAACACTTTTAAAACGTATGATTGACAAAAAGTTTGTGGCTTACAACGAATTCGGGAATTCAAGGGAATATTATCCGTTGGTCAAAAAAACAGATTATTTCTCTAAACATGTAAAAGGGCTGATTAGTAATTTCTTTAATAATTCGGCTTCGCAATTTGCTTCTTTCTTTACAACTGAGACCAATTTGTCTACTTTGGAACTGGAAGAACTCAAAAAAATAATCGATTCAGAAATTCAAAAGAAGAAAAAATGATTGAATATCTATTAAAATCAGGATTACTGTTTTTGCTTTTTTATGCAGGATATAAAGTAGGGCTGGCAAGCGAAAAAATATTTCGTTTTAATCGGGCTTATCTGCTTTTGAGTTTGGTTTTTAGCGTTTTAATTCCATTACAAATCATTTCATTTCAATCTGCTGCTTCCAATAAAATAGGGTCTTTCAGTTTAGATGAATTAGTGATTCAGAAAAGCAATGAAAATTTAAAAACAGTAGTTGATTATCTAAATCTGACTAATGTTATTTTTGGAATCTATTTTCTTGTGGTTTCGGTTTTAATTATTCGTTTCATATTGAATCTGTATGCATTCTATAGAAAAATTCAGGTAAATGAAACACAATTCATAAACGAAGAAAAAATCATTCTAATCGAAGAAAGTACACTGCCACATTCGTTTTGGAATACAATTTTCATTAATAAAGCAGCATTCGAAAACAACAAAATCCCAGTAGAATTAATAGCGCATGAAAAAGCGCACTTGCAGCAAAAACATACTTTGGATATTCTTTTTATAGAAATTTTACAAATTGTGTTTTGGTTTAATCCAGTCCTTATTTTGTACAAAAAAGCGATTAAACTTAATCATGAATTTCTGGCTGACGAAGCAGTTAATATTCGATACAATTCAATATCAGAGTATCAGAATTTATTACTTGAAATAGCTTCAGATAAAACCAGTATTAATTTGGCGAGTACTATCAATTATTTAATAACCAAAAAACGTTTTGTTATGATGACCAAAAAAGAATCCAAAATCAAATCTGCCCTAAAAGCATTTACTATAATTGCATTTTCAGGTTTACTATTATTTGTATTTAGTCATAAAAGCGCTGCTCAGGAAAAGAGTGAAAAATTCAAAGATGATAATCAGGCAGTGGCTGTTAACTCAATTGAAAAACAGCCTGAATTTCCTGGCGGAATGGAAGCGTTTTATAAGTTTATAGGCGAAAATTTTAAAATGCCGTCAAAAGCGGCTAAAGACAACGTTTCAGGAAAACTTTACCTGCAATTTGTAGTTGAGAAAGAAGGCTCTTTGTCTGAGATAAAAGTTTTAAAAGATTTAGGCTATGGACTGGGAAGAGAAGCGATTCGGGTATTGAAACTTTCTCCACAATGGACTGCGGGTTCTGTAAAAGGGAAACCGGTCCGAGTTTTGTATAGTCTGCCAATCCAAATTCAGGCAGAAAAAAAATAAAAAACATTTGTGTTATTTTATTTATTAAAATTGCAGCTGTTTTAATCTAATAAAAACCATCCAAACTGTGGGAATGACAAAAAAACTTTTACCTGTACTTTCGTTACTTATTGCCCTTATTTCCTTTGAAATAAAAGCTCAGAAAGAAATTAACTCAGCTACTAATGACTATAAAAACATGTCAGAGTTAGATGAAACTCCAGCCTTTCCGGGTGGTATTCAGAAATTTTATGACTTTATAGGAGCTAATTATCAAACACCAAAAATTCAGGGATTAGCAGGAAAAATCTACGTTACATTTATCATTGAAAAAGACGGTTCTTTAGTAGATATAAGAGTTTTAAGAGATCTTGGTTATGGTACAGGAAGAGAAGCCATTCGTGTGCTTCAAAACTGTCCAAAGTGGATTCCGGGAAAATACAAAGGAGAACCGGTTCGGGTTTTATATTCTTTACCTATTAATATTGAAGCAACTGAAAAGATTGAAGAAAAAATATATTCAGTAGCAGAAGTCTTTGAAAAACCAACTTACCCGGGAGGTTTGCAAAATTTTTATAAAGATCTTTCAAAACAGTTTAAAACTCCTGAAAAAGTGGGATTAAAAGGAAAACTTGTTATTGGTTTTGTAATTGAAAAAGACGGTTCAATTGGACAAACTACAATTTTAAAAGATATTGGTTATGGTACAGGAGAGGAAGCTATACGATGTTTAAAATTGAATAAAAAATGGATTCCGGGCAAACTCAAAGACGGAACAGCCGTTAGCACTGCTTACAGTCTGCCTGTTACAATTCAATCAGCAAATTAGTTAAAAAAATCCGCTCCTTTATACAAGAAGCGGATTTTAAAAATTCAAAAACTAAAAATAAATCCGTTAAAATAAGTCCGGATTATATCCAAAATACGGCATGTTTTGCTCGTTAAAAATAACGCCGTAACTTTCCAGTTCATCTAAAATAGGCAAATACACTTCTTTATTGATTGGAAGCTGTACGCCCGGAGTTGTAATTTTTCCATTCAAAATCAATAATGTGGCTATGGCAACAGGTAATCCAACGGTTTTTGCCATTGCAGTATACGTCTGATCATCACCTATGCAAACCATTTTTGAGTCGATTTGTTTCTTCTCTCCATTCAGTTCGTAACCAAATTTATGGTACATCACAATCATATCTTTATCATCCTGTTCAAGCGTCCAGCTGTCAGTCAGTATTTTTTCCAGAATCTGTGCCGGAGTTGCATTGGGAAGATTTACTTTTTTGTTTGGGTTAAATAAATCCAGTTCTAAAAGTTTATCCCACATAATATCGTCCTGATCGATTTTTAAAATCAAACGCATTTTTATTTCGACAGAATCCGTTGGGTGATAAGGCAAAAACGAATTGGTAAACTGACGGTAACTCATGTTTTCAGAATCTTCCATGATATAACTGTCGTCTGTCATGCCCAGTTGTACAAACATATTCCAGGCTTTTGAAAAACCAACTCTTCTAATCGTTCCTCTGTATAAAGTCAGAATATCATCTAAACCATAAATAGAGCGGTATTTAAGTGAATCACGATTAGAATAGGCTTCAAATTTTCCGTAACCTTCGACTTCAAGAAATTCGGTTCTGCGAAATAAACTTCCATAAGGAATGTATTTATAAGTACCTTCCTGAATAAATTTTGCTGCACCACCTTGCCCTGCTAAAACTACATTTCGTGGTGCCCAGGTAAATTTATAATTCCACAAATTGTTATCTGATTCCGGAGCAACCAAACCGCCGCAGAAAGATTCAAAAAGCAGCATTTTACCACCTTTCGATCTAATTTCGTCAATAACTTTCATGGCGCTCATGTGGTCTATTCCGGGATCGAGACCAATTTCATTCATGAAAATCAAATTGTTTTTTCGGGCTTCTTCGTCAAGTTCCATCATGGCATCGCTTATGTAGGAAGCGGTAACGAGATGTTTTTTGAATTGCAGACAGTCTTTTGCAATTTCAATATGTAAATAGGCCGGAAGCATCGAAATTACAATAGAGGCTTTTTCTATGGCAGCTTTTCTTTCTTCAACATCAAAAATGTTCAGGGCAATCGGAGTAGCATTAGGCTGTTTATTGATTTTCTTTTCGGCCAAAGCCAAAGATAAATCGGCAACTACAATATGTAAATTTTCACTTTCAGATTTTAAAAGCAAATATCGTATCAGGGAAGATGCGGATCTTCCCGCTCCAATGATTAGAATAGTTCTCATAAATTTACATATATAACACAAACATAGTAAATTGTTACAAAAATAACAATTCGAAAATGGTAAACTTTTTAAAATAAAGGAAACAAAGTAAATCAGATTTTTTTGAAAAGTGTATTTGAATTGTTTTTTGTTTGGTTGAATTAAGAGTATTTTTGTGATATTAAAAATATACTTCGTTGAGTGAAATTGATTAGAAATTTAATTTGATACAATAATCAGATCAAAAGAATAATCGGAAAGAGCTTCGACTAAGTTTATCCTGAGCGAAGTCGAATGGACTCAGCCTGATACCTGATTTTAATTTCAACAACGTCATTAAATACATAAACATGGAAAGAAAAATAATTATTACAGCAGCTCTTTTTGGAATGATAGCGATTATCTTGGGTGCTTTCGGCGCACATGCTTTAAAAGCCATATTATCTCCGGAACAATTAACCAGTTTTGAAACCGGAGTTCGCTATCAAATGTATCACGCTTTCTTTTTGTTCTTCGTCGCTTCCAGAAAAGAGTTGTCTTTGAAGACGTTAAAAGTAATTTATAATTTAGTGCTGGGAGGTGTTTTATTATTTTCCGGTTCGATCTATTTACTGACTACAAAAAATGTAACTTCAGTTGACTTTAAAATTATAGGATTCGTAACTCCAATTGGTGGTTTCTTATTAATCTTCGCCTGGTTTGTACTTTTAGCTACTTTTTTTAAGAAAAAATCATAAAATTGGTTTAAAAAAATTCTATCTAAAATTTAATACCTAATTTTGTTGTATATATAACACGCAACCTAATTACTGTGAGTTTTTTATATTATTCATTAGTATAAATAAATAATATAACACAAATTCCTGGTTAATTGGATTTTTTAAAATTGACATTTTAAAGTAAATTATAACACAACAAAAATTTATGGAAACGAATACACTTTCCTCGCAATCGATTTCGCTTATGGATTTAGGAATTACAAATGCTAAAGTTCACTATCAATTATCTGCAGATGAATTGCATGCGATTACGCTACAAACAGAGCAGGGTGTTGAAGCTTCTACAGGTGCTTTGGCTATTAATACAGGCGAATTTACAGGACGTTCTCCACAGGATCGTTTTATTGTGAAAGATAAAATTACGGAAGATAAAGTATGGTGGGGAAATGTAAATATTCCGTTTTCACCAGAAGCTTTCGAAAAACTATATGATAAAGTAACCCGGTTTTTATCAGACAAAGAAGTTTTTGTACGCGATTCATACGTTTGCTCTGATTCAAATTACAGACTAAATGTTCGCGTAGTAACAGAAACAGCCTGGTCGAACTTGTTTTGCTACAATATGTTTTTAAGACCGGAAGAAAGCGAGTTGGCTAACTTTACTCCTGACTGGACCGTAATCTGTGCGCCAGGGTTCACGGCAGATCCTGCTGTAGACGGCACACGACAGTCTAATTTTGCTATTTTGGATTTTACCAAAAAAGTAGCCTTAATTGGCGGAACAGGTTACACAGGAGAAATGAAAAAAGGAATTTTCTCTGCTTTGAATTTCATTTTACCGGTTTTCGAAAATACATTACCAATGCACTGCAGCGCTAATGTAGGTGAAGCTGGAGATACTGCTATTTTCTTCGGTTTATCCGGAACAGGAAAAACAACCTTATCTGCAGATCCGGAACGTAAATTAATCGGTGACGACGAACATGGATGGACCAGCGAAAATACCGTTTTTAATTTTGAAGGCGGCTGTTACGCCAAAGTAATCAACTTATCTGAAGAAAATGAACCGGATATTTTCAGAGCGATCAAAAAAGGAGCACTTTTAGAGAATGTGGTTTTCAAACCCGGCACAAACGAAGTAGATTATGAAGATGTTTCCATTACGCAAAATACACGTGTGAGTTACCCGATAACACATATCGATAATATTCAGCCAGGGTCTATTGGACATAATCCTAAAAATATATTTTTCTTAACGGCAGATTCTTTCGGAATCCTGCCTCCTATCTCAAAACTAACTCCAGGTCAGGCAGCTTATCATTTTATTTCGGGCTATACAGCAAAAGTAGCTGGAACCGAAGCAGGTGTAACAGAACCTCAGCCTAATTTTTCTGCTTGTTTTGGAGCACCGTTTATGCCTTTGCATCCAACAAAATATGCTGAAATGCTAAGCAAAAAAATGAAAGATGCTGATGTAAAAGTATGGTTAATCAATACTGGATGGACTGGCGGAGCTTACGGAACCGGAAACCGTATGAAATTAAAATACACCCGTGCGATGATTACGGCTGCATTAAACGGAGAACTGGATAATGTTGAGTACGTTGACCACAAAGTATTTGGAATCGCAAAACCACAATCCTGCCCAAATGTTCCAAGCGAAATATTGAATCCGAGAAATACTTGGGAAGATCCTGCGTTATATGATAAAAAGGCAATCGAACTGGCTCAGAAATTCAAAGCTAATTTTGCCAAATTTGAAGAGTTTGCCAACGCTGAAATTTTAGCTGGCGCACCAAAAACAGAATAAGGAAGATTATTTAATTCAAACTAAAAAAAGCTGTTCATAACGAACAGCTTTTTTGTTTGGTTTCCAATCGCAGTTAAAAAAAAATAAACACTAAACACTATACTGCGACTGAAAACAACACTGAAAAAAATTTATTTTTTTGCTTCGTCAATACGCTTCTGGATCAAATCCCAGGCGTAATAATGAAATGTCATTCCGTTACTCATAGCTACGAAAAGTCCGTTTTTGTATTTTGCTCCTAAATTTACACTGGTTACATCGGCACCATCACATTCGATTGTTGAAGTTGGAACTTCTGCGAGTAATTTATAACTGTTTGGATTTCCGTTCACACCTTCTCTTGGATATACCATAAACGTGTTTGCTTGTTGGTTTGAGACTAAAATATATCCCGTAGAATCTGTTTTTTTGTAGATCGCAATTCCTTCATGATCGGCTTTGAAATCTTTTTGTCCAAAAAGCGCCAATTCTTTATTATCATTTAAAGCAGGATCAGCCTTGTATTTTCTGATTCCGAATTGCTCGTCACAATATAAAATAGTTCCTAATTCATTATCAACAGCAATTGCTTCGATTTCTTTCTTTCCACTGTAAATTCCAAATTTGCGGACTATTTTTCCATCAGCAAACCTTCCATTTCCAAAAAGTTCGTATTGCCATAAATAACTTCCTGAAGGACCAGTTTTTCTTCCTACAATAACAAATATTTTACCGTCTGTTGGGCGTGTGTATAAGGCAACTCCCATTGGATCACGCAAATCCTCACCTTCAAAAACTGAAATTCCTCCATTATCGATTGGCTCTAAATCCGGCAGGCTGAAGATTCTGATTTTGTTACTTTCGCGTTCTGTTGTAACGGCGATATCGACTTTTTTTCCGTCAATAACCAATCCGTAAGCTATATCAACATTGTTTGGGCGTTTTAAAGGGATTGATTTCTTCAGGATTTTTCCGTTTAAATCAAAAGCATACAAACCACCGTCTGTATCTTTATCTGTCCCTACTATAATGCTTTTTGTAGCATCGGTTGGGTGAATCCAGATCGAAGGATCGTCAGTATCGTGAGGCAAAACTTCTGTAACAACTGTTGGTTTTACCGCGTTTGATGCAACCGGAGCCAATTTATCGTCCTTACAAGCCGTAAAAGAAAGGGCTAAAAGTAAAAAGACAAGTATCGATTTATTCTTCATTTTATTATGTATTTGTATACAATTAAACAGAGCCGTTAAACTCTGTCTAATTTAAGAATTTTAAAAAACAGGTTTTACAAGTCTAATTTCAATCCGAAATTGTAACGGGCCTGGTAGTATTCAGCTTGTTTTGTATTCGATTCAACTCCCTGATAGTAACGCAACGGCTGATTTGTTAAGTTGTTGGCTTCAGCAAAAAAGCGAAGTTTAGGCGTAATTTTATAAGAAGCATTCGCATCTAAGAAAAACTGTTTGTCATAGAAACTATCATTGTAGGATTCTGACCCCAATTCATCTAAATAATCTGAAGTGAAGTTGGTAGAAATTCTGGCAGAGAAACGTTTGTTTTCCCATGATAATGACCCGTTGAACATGTGCGGAGCCGTTCCGGGAAGACTAATGTTTTTTCTTTCATTTCCGTCTTCGTCAGCAATTCCTTTTGCTTTAGATTTAGTATACGTATAGTTTAGATAAATACCAAAACCTTTTAAGAATTTACCCGGCAGGAAATCTAACTGACGCTGAAGCGCTACCTCAAAACCATAAACATCAACCTGATCTCCGTTTCTTGATTGTACAAATGACCAGTTTTCTCCTGCCGGAATTGGATTCACCTGATTTGGGAAATCTGCAGCAAATTTTGCATCTGTATATTGATTATCACTGTAATTGTAAATGAAATCATTTAATTTTTTGTAGAAAACGCCACCTGAAATTAATCCAACCGATTTGAAATAATTCTCAACCATGAAATCATAATTGTATGAATAGGTTACATCAAGATCCGGATTTCCGGCTGTAATTTCTTTATCAGCAGCAATATTGTTTACATAAGGTGCTAATGCATAATAATTTGGTCTTGCTAGTGCTGTAGTTGCGGCAGCTCTTAAAACTAAATCTTTTGTAGCATTATATTGAAAAGAAATGCTTGGCAATAAATTAGTGTATGAGTTTGTCGTATTGATCTGACTTTCTAGTTCTTCTTCATCTAAAACCCGGTTTCCTGTATAATCGATGTGTGTATTTTCAACACGGAAACCTAAAACCATAGAAAGTTTATCGTTAAAATCCTGATCCCATCTAACATAAGCAGCAGTAATTCTTTCTTTAGCATTATAGTTTACAGCTAAATACTCAGCCGGATCTGCTTCTTTATCAAATAAGCTGGCGTTGTTAAGGTTTAAACTTCCTAAGAAATTAGCCGAAGCAAAATTTCCCGGTACATATTTGCTTCCCGGATTAAAGTTTTTTCCATCAAAATAGCTGGTTGCAACTTCAGATAATAATTCCATTCCGTCATTGATTGGCTCGTAAGCATAGAAAGTGTTGTTTCTTTCTTTTTCTTTCAAACGAAGTCTAAGACCTGTTCTCAATCTTCCTTTTTCACCTGCAATTACAGAGAAAGGAAAACGGATATTCACTTTTGCACCAAATTCGCTTTCGCTTGTTTCGTCTGTGTTTTCGGTTACAGAGTCAAATTCAAATTGATCGTTTGCTTCACCCACAGTTGTCAATAAAGGAAATCTCGGATCTGATAGATCCTGGAACATCTCTAAACCTTTCTGACGGTATTCGATGTAACGCTCTTCAGGACGATATTCTCTTGCTTTTGCATAGTTGGCAGACCAGTCTAAATCTAATTTCGAACTGATTAAATGTTCTCCTCGAATCGCATAATTCTGAACTCGCTGATCTTCTAATCTTCTGTTTTTATTGCGATTATTATCTGCTCCACCTTTTGTCTGGCGTTTTACACGACCTTCAAAACCAATAATTTCTTCACCATTATAAAGGGGTTCGATATCATCATAAGTAGTTCTGAAACGGTTTTCTCGGTCATCTCTCCAGTTGTAAATCGCATTGGCGAAAATACTGTTGTTTTCATCAAATTTGTAATCTAAAGCGATAGATCCGCTTCGGCGAATACGCTGTACATCGTATTTTCTAATTTCTGAAGCTTGTAAATACTGGTTTCCGAAATCGTCTTTTACCCATTCGTTTTCGATGTTATCAGAACCGTAATCAACATTATTGTACGATCCACTAACAACTACTCCTAATTTATTGTTGACAAATCGGTTACCATAAACTAATCCGGCTGTGTAAGAAGCATTTTCACGAATTGGAAGATAACCTCCGGCAAGCGTTGCTGAGATTCTCTCGCCATTTGGAGTTGCTCTGGTAACTAAATTTACAGAACCTCCAATCGCATCAGCATCCATGTCTGATGTAAGTGTTTTATTTACTTCGATAGTCGAAATCATATCAGAAGGAATCAAATCCATCTGAACGTTTCTGTTGTCTCCTTCAGCAGATGGAATTCGGTCACCATTTAAGGTTACAGAGTTCAAAGATGGAGCTAAACCTCTAATAATAATGTTACGTGCTTCACCCTGATCATTTTGCATCGTGATACCCGGAACACGTTTTAAAGCATCACCTACATTGGCATCCGGAAAACGGCCTACCTGATCAGATGAAATTACGTTTCCGATATTTTTATTGTTTTTTTGCTGGTTCAGTGCTTTTGCCTGACCTTTTAAGATGTCTCCCACTACAACTTCATTCAATTCTGTTCCTGAAGTTTTAAGTGCAAAGTCGATTACGTTGTTTTTGCCCTGCTCTACTGTGATTTCCTGAGTAATGGCGGTATATCCAATATATTTTACAGTTACCTGATACGTTCCAACATTAATATTAAGCAATTCAAAACGGCCATTATAGTCAGAGACAGTGTATTTGTTCTCCCCAACAATTTGAATCATGGCTCCCGGCAAGGGAAGTTTGTCATCAGCATCTAATACCTTTCCTGATATTATTGCTTTTTGAGCGTAGCCTGATATCGTTAGTAAAAAGAGTATTGCTACTGCATAAAAATTTTTCATTGTGTGTTTGGTTTAACTTTCGGTTGCGAAACTAAAACCTGAATGTTATTAAAGCTCTTAAAAAAAATTAACATACTGTTATGATTCGGTCTTTCAAAGCATAAAATAGTAATGTTTATGTAACATTAATACACCAAATAATTGATTCACAGGAAAAAACAAATTAACTATTTGCATCGCAATTGAATTTTTGGCGTTAAATTTGCCTTATCAATCAATCAAAAATCATCAATCATGTTAAAACAATTTTTTATCCTGTGTTCAGGAGCCGACAGAAAGCTTCTAGAAAGCTGTTCAGAAGGTGAGCAAACCAAATATGTTGGTATTGGCGCCACCGTTTTTTTTACCGCAGTTATGGCTTTTCTGGCCAGTGCTTATGCGCTTTTTACTGTTTTTGACTCTATTTATCCGGCTCTGATTTTTGGGCTTGTATGGAGTTTACTTATTTTCAACCTGGATCGTTTTATCGTTTCTACTATTAAAAAAAGAGATCGCCTAATGGATGAATTTCTACAGGCGACCCCCAGAATTATACTGGCAATTATTATTGCAATTGTAATTTCGAAACCACTCGAAATCAAAATTTTCGAAAAAGAAATCAATACCGTTCTATTAAAGGAAAAAAACGAAATGGAACTGGCGAATAAAAAACAGGTCGGCAATTATTTTAAATCGGATTTAGATAAAAATAAGGCTGAAATTGCTGCTTTAAAAGCAGATATTGTAAAAAAAGAGAAGGAAGTAAATGATTTATACTCCACTTATATTACAGAAGCCGAAGGAACTACCGGAACTAAAAGGTTAGGAAAAGGCCCGGTTTACAAAGAAAAGAGAGAAAAGCACGATGCTGCCTTAAAAGAATACGAAACTATAAAAAGCGCTAACGAAGCAAAAATTGCCGAAAAAGAAAAAGCAGGAACACAGCTTCAGACCGATTTAGACAAAAAAATTTCACAGACACAGCCAATCATCGAAGGTTTTGACGGATTAATGGCGAGAATCAATGCATTGAACAAATTACCGTGGCTACCGTCATTTTTCATCATGTTATTATTTCTTGCAATTGAAACATCTCCGATTATTGCCAAATTGCTTGCTCCAAAAGGAGAATTCGATATTAAACAGGAAGAGGCAGAGACTGCCATGAAAGCAACTTTGGAACAAAATAAATACCAACGTGAGTTACTGATAAAAACAAGTGCCGAAATGCACGACAAAGTATATGCTGATATTGCCGAAGATAGAAATCTATACAATCTGCAGCGAAAAAATACAACTGAATTGTTAGAACTCCAATCGCATAATTTTGTAGAGAAACAAAAGGCAACTTTATAGAAACAAAAAGAAAAGAAAAACCTATTTCACTTTTGTAAAATAGGTTTTTTAAATATATTGAAATTCGTCTTTTTAAACGTTTTTCAAATTGATAATTTCCTGATCTGTTAGAAAACGCCAATTTCCTCTTGGCAGATTCTTTTTCGTCAAACCTGCAAAAGATACACGGTCAATACGTAACACATCATACTCAAAGTTTTCAAAAATAGCACGAACCACTTTTACATTCGATGAACGCAGTTTAAGACCGACTTCACTTTTTGGCTCGTTATCAATATAACTGATTTCTTCAACAAATACACGATGTCCGTCAAGGACCAGACCTTTGCTGATTTTCTCTA
Organism: uncultured Flavobacterium sp.; assembly: GCA_963513545.1. Lineage (GTDB taxonomy): Bacteria > Bacteroidota > Bacteroidia > Flavobacteriales > Flavobacteriaceae > Flavobacterium. The sequence continues at coordinate 201,872 of CAUPQW010000007.1, read as the reverse complement.
AATCCTCAAATTTTAGGTTTTTATCTAATGAAACCTGATAAATTTTAGACGATTTCTGACTTGGTAAAGTAAATTTACGAATCATGTCTGTATCATTCGTAAACAATAACAATCCCGTAGTATTTTTGTCCATTCTGCCAATCGGAGCAATTTTAGCCGTTGTAGAACCACGAACCAATTCTAAAACATTGCGGTATTCCTGACCTTCGTCAAGAGCAGTCGTAAAGTTTTTAGGTTTGTTCAACAAGATATATTCTTTCTTTTCTGGAGTTAAAACCACTCCGTCAAAGTTTACTACATCATTCAATTTTACTAAATACCCCATTTCAGTAACCGGAACGCCATTTACTTTAACGTTTCCTGACTGAATGTATATATCTGCATCACGACGAGAACAAACACCTGAATTAGAAATATATTTATTCAAACGTATTTCGTCAGAAGCTTTTTGTCTCTTCGGAGCCTGATTTTGTTTTTTAAGTTTTTGTGCTTTTTCTTCTTCGGCTGCCTTCACAGCAGGTTTCACTTTCTTCGGCCCTTGAGCACGCTTTGCCATAGGAGGTTTTGGCTTGCCGGAGTTTGATTTTGAGCTGTTTGGTCTCGATCCGCCTCTTTTATTATTCCCTTCCTTGTTGTTCATAAATTCTGTAATTTGTGCAAAGATAGTTTTTTCCTGCTAATAAATCTTAAGTTCAATATTGTTAGATTAATAGCATTACGGTTTTCATTAATCAGGAGCATCACAATTGGCTTTTTTTAAAGATTAATTATTACACAAAGCTGCACAGAGTTGGCACAGAGCTTCACAAAATTTTATAATTCTCTACGAATCTTTGCGAATCTCTGCGGAATAAAACCTAATAATTAGAAATCAGCTGCTTCCCGTGCCACAAAACACTCGGGTTAATCAAAACAATGCAAAAAACGCCCGAAACAATCAAAAACTTAAGCACATTGTGAAGCAGTAAGTACTGCTCTTTTGAGTTTGATTTCCATAAATAAAGCAGAAAAAAAAGTAATGTTATAAAACATACATAGAAATAAATATCCATATAACCTACGTCATAAACATTGATTAATACGTAAACCGGAAGTATCGTTAGAAAGGTTAAAACGGTAATAACTTTTTTCGAAACAGCTTCATTATAAAGTATTGGAATCGTTAGGTAATTATTGGCCAGATCACCTTTTAAATTTTCAAGATCTTTTATCATTTCCCTAATCAGCAATAATAAAAAAAGAAATATGGCGTGAGATGAAATAATGGTAAAATGACTCCTGTGGTTTTCTATTTCTTCAAATGAAATTTGGTTATAAAAATATAACAAAATGGCAAAAAATGGTAAAACAGCCAGAAAGGCAGCTGTTAGGTTTCCGATAATAGCATATTTTTTTATTTTATGAGAATAAAACCAAATCAGGAAAATATAGGCCGAAAAAAATAAAGAAGCACGCCATGAAACAATCAAAGCCATCAGTACAGCCATAAAATTCAGAGAGAAATATACCGAAAGTTTTGTTTTTTGACTTACCAGACGATCCAGCATCGATTTGTTGGGTCTGTTGATTAAGTCTTTCTGACTGTCGTAAAAATTATTGATAATATACCCCGAAGCAATTGTAACTGCCGAAGCAAATACAATGAGAAACAAATAAGAATCCAATAAAATATCAAGTGCTCTTTTTTCAGGTGCGAGTATAAAAATAGCTGATAAATATTGTGCTAAAATGATAATAGGAATATTGTAACCTCTTACTACAGAGAACAGACTGACAATTTTCATTACTAAAAGTTTGTGCTGTCTGCTTAACATCATACGGATTTAAAGTTTGGGAAAGTATAAATTTAGAATTGATAAACAACTTCTAACTTATAATCTTTTAATGAAACTTTAGCGCGCTCTAAATCTTCGGTAAAACCTAAAATGTAACCGCCACCGCCAGAACCACAAAGTTTTAAATAATAATCATTGGTATCAATCCCGTGTTGCCAGATTCCGTGAAACTGCTCCGGAATCATAGGCTTAAAGTTATTTAAAACGACTTTTGAAAGCTTTTTAGTATTGGTAAACAACGATTTCATATCACCGTGCAAAAAGTTCTCTACACAGGCATCAGTATATTTTACGAATTGGTTTTTTAGCATCGTACGGAAACCTTTGTCTTTCAGGTTTTCCATAAAAATGTTAACCATTGGAGCAGTTTCTCCCACAATTCCTGAATCTAATAAAAACACAGCTCCTTTGCCGTCAAAACTTTGAGTCGGAATGCCGGTTGCTTCAATATTATCCTTAGAATTAATTAAAATCGGAATACTCAAATAGCTGTTTAATGGGTCCAGACCAGAACTTTTTCCGTGGAAAAAACTCTCCATTTGGGCGAATATATTTTTTAATTGTAGTAATTTTTCACGGGTAAGATTCTCCAGAACCGTAATCTTATGTGTAGCATATTTATCATAAATAGCTGCAACCAAAGCACCGCTGCTACCCACTCCATATCCTTGCGGAATACTGGAATCAAAATACATTCCGGTTTCAACATCACTTTTTAAGGCTGCCAAATCAAAAGCAACCAAATCAGGCTGTTCTGTTTGTAAGTTTTCCAGATAAGTGGTGTAACGTTTTAAACTTGCATTTGAGGCAATGGCTTCTGCAGAAGGATTTTCATCTTTCTTTAGTGCGCCATTGTAAAAATTATAAGGGATAGAAAGTCCTTTAGAGTCGCGAATGATTCCGTATTCTCCAAAGAGTAATATTTTTGAGTAAAATAATGGTCCTTTCATATTATTTATTTAATGTCTTTCTTTATTTGATTTGGGTCTTGTCTGGTGTCGAAAAAGTTGATAATAGTTATTTCTTTTGAACTAAAAACATAATAAAAAGTAGTCTGTCTTGTTAGAACACATTTTCTAATCATTTTGTTTTTTTCACTGTAAGGAAAACTTTCCGGATGTAAAAGAATTGCTGAAATTGATTTATCAAATTTTTTCAGAAAATCAATTTTTCTTTTTGTTGACCATTTTGTTTCGATGTAGCTCAAAATTTTTTCGAAAGATCTTTCGGCTCTTAGAGTAAATTCGATATTTCTCAACCTAAACCGTGTCTTTTTAAAATTGATTCGTAACTCACAACTTCTCCTCTTTCAAATTCCTGCATACTTAGTTCAAGATCCTCTTTTTGCTCATCAGTCAAGTCATCCCACCAATCTTTCTGTTCTTTTTTGAAAATTTTTCGAATAGATTTTAATATAGTCGGATCTTCTGTATCTGCTAACAACTTTATCAGTTCAAGTTTTTCTAATTGAATGTCCATAATCAAAAATTTAACTAAAGATACGCAAAATTATAATGCAATTGCGCCATCACCAATTTCGTCGCAAATGTACTGACCATTTTGACAAAAGCCAACTAATTCGTTCTTAATAAATTGTAATACTTTTTGATTAACGTTTTCAGGATATAAAACATGGACATTTGCACCCGCATCAAGGGTAAAACAAACCGGAGTTTTTGTTTCGGCTCTGAATTTCCAGATGGCATTGATAATCTGCAATGTATTTGGTTTCATTAAAATATAATATGGCATCGAAGTCATCATCATGGCGTGCAGGGTCAGAGCCTCGCTTTCAACAACTTTTATGAATTCTTCTACATTTCCACTTTCGAAAATGGAAATTAATTTATCAAGATTCTCGTGTGCCTGAGCAAAACGGCTGTAGGCATACGGGTGATTGTGCATTAAATCATGTCCAACCGTACTCGAAACCTGTTTTTCTCCTTTGTCAACCAATAAAATTGTGTCCTGATAATTATGGAAATTTTCGTGAATTGTATGCGGAAATTCAACTCCAAATAAATCCGAACTTCCTTCGATATTTGCTTGATCGCCCCACACAACAACATTTCCTTTTACGCTACGGCAGGCACTTCCTGAACCTAAACGGGCTAAAAATGATGCTTTCTGGTAAAAATAATCCTCAGTCATTTCCGGGTTTAGTAATTTTTCCAAACTCATAAAATTCATCGCCAAAGCCGCCATTCCGGATGCAGAAGAAGCAATTCCCGAGCTGTGCGGAAAGGTATTATGTGTATCAATCGTAAAATAATAGTCTTTCAAAAAAGGCAGATATACTTCGATTCTTTCTAAAAACTTTCTAATTTTTGGCTTAAAATCTTCTTTTGGTTTTCCTTCAAATAATAAATCAAATGAAAAAGTATCCTGACTCTCTTTCTTTTCAAAAGCAAGTTTCGTAATCGTTTTGCAATTATTCAAAGTAAAACTTACCGATGGATTCGCCGGAATCTGGTTGTCTTTTTTTCCCCAGTATTTCACCAATGCAATATTGCTTGGAGCACTCCATTCAAAAGTTCCGTTTTCGATTGTAGAAGAATATGTTTTAGGAATAAAATCAGCTGCTGTAAACATGAATTATAAAATTTTGACAAAGATAACTTTTTCACCATATAAGTTATATAAGAAATATAAGCAGCTTTTACTAAAATGAAGTTATATAACTTATATGGTTTGAAATTTTTCTTTTTGACTATTTTTGATTCAAAATTTGATTATCATGAATAAGTTCGTAAAAATAGCAATAGCGTTAGTAGTTTGTTTAGCAGTAGGATATTCTGCAAGTCTGGTAACAAGACCCAGTGTAGCAGAGTGGTATCCTACAATTGAAAAACCTTTTTTTAATCCACCCAACTGGATCTTCATGCCGGTCTGGACATTGCTTTATGTTCTAATGGCCGTTGCTGCCGGATTAGTCTGGGATAAAATAAAAGGGCAAAAAGAAGAAGTAAAAAAAGCTTTAGGGTTCTTTATAATTCAACTGACATTAAATGCGGTTTGGTCTTACTTATTCTTCGGACTAAAAAACCCGATGCTCGCCTTAATCGAAATCTCTCTTTTATGGCTGATGATTTATGAAACTTATTTAAAGTTTACCAAAATCAATAAAACGGCTGGATATTTATTAATCCCGTATTTGGCCTGGGTTGGATTTGCAGCAATTTTGAATGCGAGTATCTGGTGGTTGAATAGATAATTCACGTTTTTTGTTTTAGGTTTAATTAACACGTTTGCACTTTATGAATAGATTTAAGTTTTTTGTTATTGTCTTGGTTTTAATGTCTTTTAAAACCTTTGCCTGTTTGAATTGGGAACTAAAAATATTAAAGAATAAAGTTGAAATTTACCGTGACCGTACGCATCAATATGTCCCTCTCGGCCATCAATTCAAAATTAAAGATTTTCCGGCTTTAATTTTAGATCTTGAAAAAGGATATGAAAACACAAAAGACATAGATTATTTGTCTGATAAGGGCTATGTTTTAATTATTCAGGGAAAACATCAGGAAGCCTTAAAGTTATATTTAGAAATTGAAAAAATAAAACCAAACAGATATTCAACAGCTTCTAATCTTGGAACTCTTTATGAGTTGATGGGAGAAAATCAAAAGGCTTATGAGTGGATTAAAAAATCAATTCAATTAAATCCGGAATCTCACGAAGGATCGGAATGGCTTCACCTTAAAATTTTAGAAGCTAAAATTCAGAAACTGCAAAATCCCTCAGGACATTTTTTTATCAATACAAGTTTTGGTTCGGAAGTTGCTCCAAAAACCAAGCTTTCCTTCGAAGAATTGGATAAATTGAAAGATGCTTTGTACTTTCAGTTAAACGAAAGGGTTTCATTTATAAAACCGAAAGATCAAATTATTTCAGTTTTATTGTTTGAATTAGGAAATATTATAAATGTAATGAGCGAGTATAATTATAAAGATGCTTCAGAAATATATTTGCTTTCAAAACAATATGGATTTGAAAATGAATTGCTTAATGAAAGACTTATTTTGTGTTTAAAACAGATTTCTGACTATTGTTCTAAACAGGGAAAGCAAATCGATGAGGTCGCAGTTGAACTAACACGTAAGAACAATATTTTAAATTGGCGATTATCGAAAAAGAATGAGAACTTAACTTTAGCTTTAATCTGTGTCTGTATTTTTTCTATTCTGTTAATGGTTTGTCTGTTTGTATTTCTCTTAAAATGGAAAAACCTTAAAAAATCTATTTCAACTTCTTAAACTCTTCATTTTTAGTATACAAAAAATCCATCGTAGCCAGAATATTTGGATTTTCTAAAAGGGTTTTAGATTTAGGATCAGCTTCGCAGAATTCAATAAATAGCGCTGTTTCTTCGGGCTTTAATTTCAGATCTTTTGTCAAAAAATCAGGGTTTAAAGTACTTTTTATAAGTTGGTTAAAATCAATTTTGGGACTTTCCTTTTTAGGAGTTTCTTCTTTTTTGAATAAATTCCGAATTTGTTTTCCAAGGTAAATAAAATCTGTTCCGAGGGGCATAACTGCTTCTTTATAACCAGCAATTTTTAATCCTTCTTTTGATTTGTGAGCATTTAGTTTAATTTGTTCTATTTCTTCTTTAGTCAGCCAGACTGTTTTTGATTCCTTATTCAAAATGACAACTTCTTTCAGCTCTTCCGGTTTGGCAATCATATTGACTGTAAAACGATTGGACTGAATGTTTTCTGCTGTAACTTTTAATCTTGTAAATAAAAAATCTTTTGAGAAGAAAAGCAGACTGTCTTTTATATTTACACTAATTGAAAATTCGCCCGATTCATTTGTTCTGGTGCTGATTTTAGCAGTTTTGTTGATTACTTCTACATTTTTAAGCGGAAGATCCTGAGCAACTACTTTGCCATGAAGCAATTTTTCAGTTTGTGAAACAGATAACTGATAGGTAAATAAAGAAATTGTGGTAAGTAATTTTACTCTCATACAGAATTAATTAGCTGAGAGTAAAATTATTAGAATCGTCTTAATGAAAACTTATGGATTGTGTAAATTCTTGTTAATACTTGCCTTAGGATATTGAAATGGAGTAAATATTAAATCAAATGTTTTATAAAATATCAATCAATTCTGAAGCCGAATTTATAACCAATTTTGCACCGCTGTTTTTCAATTCTTCCTGAGTTCTGTAACCCCAGGTAACGCCAACAGGAAACATATTTGCGTTTACTGCTGTCTGCATATCGATATCAGAATCACCCACAAAAAGGATTTCTTCCGGTTTTAAATTCCATTTTTTGCTGATTTCGACTGCTTCAAACGGATTTGGTTTTTTAAGTGCTTCTGTACTTAAACCAACAGCAGCATCAAAATGATTTGGAAATATTTCATTAGCTATCTTCTTGGTCAACTCATCTGCCTTGTTGGAGAAAACAGCCATTTTAATATTTTGTGAAGCCAAATTATCCAGTAATTCGACAATTCCCTCGTATGGTTTTGTTTTTAGCGTGCAGGTTTCACGGTAACCTTTCACCATGCTCTCGAAGCAGGTTTCAATCTGCTCCTGAGAATTGTTTGATTCCGGCAATGCTTTGCTTACTAAATTCCGTAAACCGCTGCCGATAAAATATTGATAAGCATCATAACTATGAGTTGGATAATTTATACTTGTAAGTACTGAATTCATTGCATCTGAAATATCTTCTAATGAATTAACTAATGTTCCGTCTAAATCAAAAATAATTCCTTTAAATTTCATTTTATTTTTAAATATTATTGGCTAAAATAAACCCGCTTGTCCAGGCATTTTGGAAATTAAATCCTCCGGTAATGGCGTCAATATTGACAATTTCGCCTGCAAAATAAAGGTTTTCGTGAATCTTGCTTTCCATTGTTTTAAAGTTGATTTCCTTTAAATCGATTCCTCCTGCAGTTACAAATTCTTCTTTAAAAGTGCTTTTTCCGTTTACCTGAAATTTTGCCTGAGTCAATTGTAAAGCTAAATTCTGCAATTGAATTTTAGATAAATCTGCCCATTTTGTTTCTTCTTCAATTTCCGAAGCTAAAACTAAACTTTCCCACAAACGATTCGGGAATTCAAAAGGTGATTTTTTTGAAACGGCTTTTTTGGCATGTTCCTGTTTTAATTCTTTCAGAATTTTTTCAGCATCTTCGGTATCAACATCATTAAGCCAATTAACGAAAATCGTAAACTGGTAATTTTTATCGTGAAGGATTCGTGCTCCCCAGGCCGAAAGTTTTAGGATGGCAGGGCCACTCATTCCCCAATGTGTGATTAACAAAGGACCCGTTGATTCTAGTTTGGTATCTTTTACGTTTACGGTAACTTGGGCTGCAACTCCGGGTAATTCTTTAATCCTGGAATCTTTAATATTGAATGTAAATAGGGAAGGAACGGGGCTTACAATTGCATGACCTTGTTCTTGAAGCATTTCCCAAATTTTTGGATTGCTTCCCGTTGCCATAACTAATTTTTCGGTAGCGTAATTTTCGGTTTGTGTGTCAATTTTCCAGTGATTTTCTTTTTTAAAAATCGATTGTACGCTCTGTCCTGTCAATACTTTGATACCTAACTTTTCTGTTGCTTTTAAAAAACAATCAATAATAGTTTGCGAGGAATTAGAAACCGGAAACATTCTGCCGTCTTCTTCGATTTTTAATTCAACACGGTGTTTTTCGAACCATTCAATTGTATCGCCTGAGCAAAATTGATGAAATGGACCGCGAAGTTCTTTTTCGCCCCGAGGATAAAATTTGACCAGTTCATTCGGTTCAAAGCAGGCGTGTGTCACATTGCATCTTCCGCCTCCGGAAACGCGGACTTTAGATAAAACTTCTTTTCCTCTTTCTAAAATGGCAATTTTAAGTTTCGGATTTTTTTCTGCAATATTAATTGCGGTAAAAAAACCTGCTGCGCCTCCGCCAACGATGATAATGTCGAAATTTTTGATCATATTTTATCTGGAAAATCAGAGATTATTCCGTTTACATTATAGCTTTTAACTTTTTGAATATCTTCTTCAACATTTACAGTCCACGGTAGAACCCAAAAACCTTTTTCCTGCATTTTGCGAACATTATCAGCATTTAATAAGTGAAAGTCAGGATGAATAGCTTTTGCCTGTATCGATTCGGCGAAAGCCAGAGCAGTATCCAAATCTTCTTCTGTTAAAACGCCAATCGGGATGTTTGAATTTAGGTTATGAACTTCTTTTAAAGCATTCCAGTCAAAACTTGAAATGATAAAATGGTCATAATTCCAGCCTTTTTCGGTAATATATTCTTCGATTAAAGAAACTACATTCTTTGAAGTATCAGCATTTTTTAATTCGACGTTGATGAAACAATTTTTATTGACTAAATCAAAAACCTCATTTAGAGTTGGGATTTGAAATTCATCAGCGATTAAAAATGATTTTAATTCGGCTAAAGTGTAGGTGTTGATATCTCCTTTTCCGTTGGTCATTTTATCGATGGTTTCATCGTGCATTACGATTATATGTCCGTCTGAACTTAGATGAACGTCTAGTTCGATTCCGTCTGAATTTAGGTCTAAAGCTTTTTGGAAAGCCTGAAGTGTATTTTCGGGTTCGTATGCTTTTGCACCTCTGTGAGCTATTTTTAGAATATTCATTTTTATAGTTTCAGAGTTGCAAAGGTACAAAGTTGCAGAGGAAAAATAATAGCCACGAATTCACGAATTATTTTTGACATAATAAATTTGTGAGTCCATGGCTATATAATTTTTAAACACATAGAATCATAGATTTTTTTGTCTAAAAAGATCCAAATAAATGATTCATCATTTACACATAGTTTTAAGCACTAAAACTATGTTTTTTAAAACAAGTTAAACGCCTTTATCGAATTAGAAAACTATGTTTCTATGTGTTTAAAATAATTTTTTATTCCAATTCTAAAACTACGGCTGATTTTGGTTCCAGCGTAATTTCAGAAGCTAAATCAAATGTTTTGCCGGTAAGAACATCTTTTCCTGATGTATAGTTTTGGATGTTTTCTTTAAAACGATTGGTTTTTATAGTCTGCGATTTTGCATTGTTATTAAAAACTACCATTACCGTTTGAGTATCTGTATATCTGAAATACACATAGGTGTTATTTTCGGGAATATAATGTGTCATTTTCCCGAAATGAACCGCTTCATTTGATTTTCTCCAGTTGAATAATTTTGAACTAAAATCAAAATAAGCAGCCTGCTCGACCGTTCTTCCTTGTTTTGTAAAAGCGTTGTTTTTGTCGCCTACCCAACCGCCCGGAAAATCCTGACGAATATCGGCGTCACCGCCTTTGCTTTTATCACCGCCCATTCCAATTTCTGAACCGTAATATACTTGTGGAATTCCGCGAACGGTTGCCATCAAAGTCATCACCAGTTTATATTTTGCAAAATCATATTTGTAAACATCATTGATTCTGTTGGTATCGTGATTTTCAGCAAAAACCAAAAGATTGTTGACATTAGGATACAAATAATCCATTGCAAAATTATTATAGAATTTAATCAGTCCGCCATCCCAATTCGGGGTATCTTCATTAAAAACAGAACCAATTTGATCTTGCAAAGTAAAATCCATTACACTTGGTAAATTCGAATTGTAGTTTTGAATTTCGCCTATTTTACTGTCTTTTTGCCAATACGCCAGACTCGCCTGATTGTGCATCCAGATTTCTCCCACGATATTAAAGTTTGGATATTCTGCAGTAACTGCTTTTGCCCAATTGGCCATTGCGTTTGCATCTGAATAATTATAAGTATCTACTCTAAATCCGTCAAGATTGGCGAATTCAATCCACCAAATAGCGTTTTGAGTTAAATATTTTGCAACTAATGGATTTCTTAAATTCAAATCCGGCATTGAAGGTACGAACCAGCCATCGATACAAATTTCCTGATCTGTTTTTGAAGCGTGCGTATCCGGAATTACTTCACGTCTGTGGTGTGTCTGTGTAAAGTTTTCGAATTGATTGAACCAGGTTTTGGTTGGGATATCTTTCATCATCCAATGTGTGATTCCCCAGTGATTCGTAACATAATCCATTACCAGTTTCATATCTTTTTTATGCATTTCTGCAGACAAACGAACGTAATCGTCATTGGTTCCGTAACGTGGATCTATTTTGTAAACATCAGACTGTGCGTAAGTATGGTATGAATATTCCTTGTCGTTGTCTTCGCATAAAGGGGTGCTCCAAATAGTGGTTGCTCCAAGAGAAGAAATATAATCCAGATTCTTGATTATTCCTTCGATATCACCCCCATGACGTCCACCCGGCAAAGCACGATTCCCTTTTTCAGCTAGATAAGCATTGCTGTCGTTTTTCGGATTTCCGTTAGCAAAACGATCCGGCATAATCAGGTAAATCAGGTCTGACGAGTCATAACTTTTTCGGTCAGCCGAATTGGCTCTTCTTTCTTTAAGGACATATTTTTGTGTAAAAGCGACTTTATTTTTGGTTTTGAAAGAGAAAACCAATTCAGAAGCTTTTAGGTTTTGCGTATCAATTGTAACAAAAAGGTAATTTGGATTTTCAGTCTTTTCTACATTTTTAATCGCTACATTATTTGAAACCGAAGCTTCATATTGTACAATATTTTTTCCGTAGAACATGATCTGCAGCTCCGGATTTTTCATCCCGGCGTACCAAAATGGCGGTTCTACTTTCTGGATTTGCGCTTTCGCGGAAGCGGAAACCAACAAAAGCAATAAGATTAATTTGTAGAATATATGATTTGTATTAAAATATGTTTTTTGGGTATTCATAATTTTTTATTTTAATTAATGAATGTATTATTGTTTTTTGAGAGGCGGTGGTGGCGGTGGTGGTGGAAAAATTAAACCTGAAGCGGCATATTCGATCTGTTTTTTTGTTTCGTTTAATTTCAGTTTGTGTTTTATATTGTTTATCCACATAGCAATCGAATCAATTTCTTTCGGTGTCTTGTGACTATGAACAAATATTATTTTGTTTTTAGGACCTTTATTTATAGAAATTGCATAAGCGCTGCCATCAACATAGTCTTCATAATATTCTGATTTATATTTAAATAAATTTACTTTTTCTATGTAATTGTATAAAGCTAATCTTTCATTTGAATCTAAAATTCCGTAATAATCTGTTTTTTCTTTAGGTATAGAAATACTATCGTTAACATTTCTTCCAACCCAGCGTTGATGAACATAAATTGTATCACTTTGTGATAATCTGAGAGAATAAATTTCACTAAATGCTCCTCCAATAGTAAAATCTAAAGAATCAAATCCTTTTTGTCTTTGGGCACAACCTAAAAGTAATAAGCTTGTAAAAATTATTATGGATGGGTATTTCATATTGCAGAATTTTAAATAACAATCGAAAATAAATGAAGTCATAAAAAAAGACAAGCAATCTCGGGGAAAATTACTTGTCTTGTAATTAAAATTATTTAGTTTCAATTATGCTAATCGCATATCCTCCACCCGGGGCAGAAAGCTGCGATAATTTTGATTTATTGGTTACAGCAATTTTTTTGATAGTGTAAGCCTGCGGATTTGTTTTGTAATGCGCCTCTTTTGCATCAGCATAAATGGTTGCGGTGTACTTTTTACCTTTTTCAAGGAAACTGAAATCGATGTTTGACGTACGTGGCGTTTCTCCGTTTACGTTTCCAACGAACCAGTTGTTTGTTCCTTTGGCTTTACGGGCAACAGTAACGAAATCTCCCGGCTCTGCCTCAATGTATTTACTTTCTGACCAGTCTACAGCCACATCTTTAATGAATTGGAATGCATCCGGAAAACGGTTGTAATTCTCAGGCGTATCAGCAGCCATTTGTAACGGGCTGTACATTGTAACGTACAAAGCCAATTGGTTTGCCAATGTGCTGTTTACGTGAGAGGTGTTTCCGGGATTTATTTTGCTGATATCCATTTCAAAGATTCCAGGCGTGTAATCCATTGGACCTCCAATTAAACGTGTAAATGGTAAAACGGTAACGTGATTTGGTTTAGAACCTCCAAAAGCCTGATATTCGGTTCCTCTTGCTGCTTCGTTTCCGATTAAATTTGGATAAGTTCTGCAGATTCCCGTTGGACGGATTGCTTCATGCGCATTGACCATAATTTTATAATCAGCCGCTTTTTCGACTGCATATTGGTAGTGGTTTACAATCCATTGGCTGTAATGGTTTTCGCCGCGAGGTAAAATATCACCTACGTAACCGCTTTTTACAGCATTGTATCCGTTATCGTTCATGAATTTGTAAGCTGCGTCCATGTGGCGTTCGTAGTTACGAACAGATCCTGAAGTTTCGTGGTGCATGATGATTTTTACACCTTTAGATTTTGCATATTCATGCAGACCTTTTACATCAAAATCAGGGTAAGGCGTCAGGAAATCAAAAACATAATCTTTAGAATGTCCAAACCAGTCTTCCCAGCCTTCGTTCCAGCCTTCGACCAAAACAGCGTCAAAACCGTGCTGTGCAGCAAAATCAATGTATTTTTTTACGTTAGCATTAGTTGCTCCGTGTGTTCCGTTTGGTTTTGCTTTTGAAAAATCAGAAACTCCCAATTGAACCGTTGGGAAATCGTTTGTGTACGACCAGGAACTTTTTCCTGTAATCATTTCCCACCATACACCCACATATTTTACCGGTTTAATCCAGGAAGTATCATCAATTTTTGATGGGTCATTTAAGTTTAAAGTCATTTTTGAAGCTAAGATTTCTCTCGCATCATCGCTCACCATGATTGTTCTCCAAGGAGAATGGCTTGGCGCCTGCATATACCCTTTATCTCCTTTGGCATCAGGCGTTAACCAAGAGGTAAAAATCATGTTTTTATCGTCTAAATTCAGGTGCATACAAGAATAGTTGATCAAAGCTGCTTCGTGCAGGTTGATATAGATTCCGTCATTTGTTTTTAACATCAAAGAAGTCTGAACTCCTGTTGGTGAAAAGTTTTTTTGCGAAACATTTGCAGTATATGCTTTTTCAGACAAACCTCTGATTTCTGATAATTTTGATTTGGTGTAATCGTATTCCTGAGTATCATAATCTCCCGGAATCCAAAAAGCTGTGTGGTCGCCCGCCATTGCAAATTGAGTTCTCTCTTCTTTAATTACAAAATAAGTAAGGTTCTTTTGAGCCGGGAATTCATATCTGAAACCAAGTCCGTCATTGAACAAACGAAAACGAATTATGATTTGTCTGTCAGTGCTTTTTTGATTTAAAGTAACCGCCAGTTCGTTGTAATGATTTCGGATGTTGTCAACTTCTCCCCAAACCGGTTTCCATGTTTCGTCAAAAGTGGTGGTTTTAGTATCAACAACCGTAAAATCATTTAGTAAAGATTTGGTATCATTTTTAAGCTCAAGACCTAATTTACTGGTTTTTACAACTTCTTTGTTTTTGTATTTCAAATTGTAAGCTGGAGTTCCGTCATTTTGAAGCAAAAATTCCATTACGAACTTCCCTTCCGGTGATTTTAATTGCTGTGCATTTGCTATTGAGCTGAATGCAAACAAGATTAAACTTGCGAAAAATAAGTTTTTCATATTTTTTATTTAAAAGTGATTATTCAAATTATTTAAGCTTAAAAGTTAAACACCAATTTCACTAATTAGCACTAAAAATAAATTTACGATAATAAATCTATTGTTTATTTTTACTTTGCAAATCAATTAATTAGCTAATAATTCGTGCAAATTTGTGTAATTCGTGTTATCATTTTAAGCTGTTGCCAATTTTGTGGCTGTTATTGGTTTTCCATTTACTATGATCGTTAAATCCTGATCACCATCTACCATAAAAGTTGTTTCAGTATGACTTACTGTAACTTTTAAAATCTGATGCCTGAAATTGATTTTAAATGAATATCCTTTCCATTCTTTCGGAATTTTTGGTGAGAAATGAAGCTGGTCATTTTTAACACGCATTCCGCCAAAACCTTCAACAATACTCATCCATGTTCCCGCCATTGATGTGATATGACAGCCTTCTTCTACTTCTTTGTTATAATCATCCAAATCCAGACGTGAAGTTCTCAGGTAAAAAGTATACGCCATGTCCATTTTATCTAAAACAGCAGCCTGAATTGAGTGTACACAAGGCGAAAGTGAACTTTCATGAACAGTAAATGATTCATAAAATTCGAAATTTCGTTTTAATTCTTCTCTTGAAAAATGGTCTTCGAAGAAATAAAAACACTGCAAAACATCGGCTTGTTTGATATAAGGCGAACGTAACACACGGTCCCAGGACCATTTTTGGTTAATAGGGCGCTGCGAACGGTCTAAATCTTTTACCCGAATTAATTCTTTGTCTAAGAAACCATCCTGCTGCAGATAAATTCCTAATTCCTCAGAAGTTGGAAAATACATATCATCTGCTACTTTTTTCCATTCCTGAATTTCAGCAGGAGAAAGGTTTACTTTTTCTACTATTCTTTTATGATCTTGCGGATATTCTAAAGCTACTTTTTTAATTTGTTCTTCAGCATAATCAATACACCATTTTGCAATATAATTGGTGTAGAAATTATTGTTAATGTTGTTTTCGTACTCATTTGGCCCAGTAACTCCTAAAATAACGTACTGGTTTTTTTCTTTGGAAAAAGAAGCTCTCTGGTACCAGAAACGGGCAATTCCGATTAATACTTCCAATCCTTTTTCAGGAATATAGGAATAATCTCCGGTGTAACGATAATAGTTGTAGATCGCAAAAGCAATTGCTCCATTTCTGTGGATTTCTTCGTGTGTGATTTCCCATTCGTTATGACATTCTTCACCATTCATGGTAACCATCGGGTACAAAGCTGCACCGTTTTTGAAACCTAAATTATCCTTGGCGTTTTCAATCGCTTTATCCAGTTGATTGTAACGATAGGTCAATAAATTTCGGGCAACTTCCTGATCTTTTGTAGCCATGTAAAACGGAATACAATAGGCTTCAGTATCCCAATATGTTGATCCGCCGTATTTTTCTCCGGTAAATCCTTTTGGTCCAATATTTAATCGGCTGTCTTTTCCGGAATAGGTTTGGTTCAACTGGAAAATATTAAAACGGATTCCCTGCTGTGCTTTTACATCGCCTTCAATCGTAATATCTGACATTTCCCAGATTTTTGCCCAGGCATCAATTTGATTTTGAAGCAAAATATCATATCCTAAAGAAACGGCTGTTTTGATACATTTTTCGGCTGCAGCCAAAGTATTTTCGTGATTTAAAGAAACGGTATAACCACCTATTTTCTGAATGGATGAAGTTTGTCCTTTTGCTATAATTGTTCCGTAAGTAAATTGTACTTTATCAATTGTGGAATCAATTGCAGAAGGAGAAATATTCACATTTTCGCCATTGGCCAAAATCGTATTGTGCATAAAAGTAGTTACTTTAAAATGCGTTTTAAACGTTTTTGCTGTTACAAAGGCTTCACTATTCGATTTTTTTACTTCTAACGGCTTCCAGAATTTTTCATCCCAATTGGCATCTTCATTGGTTACACCTGCATCAATATATGGTTTGTATACAATTTTGGCATCTTTGTTTAGAGGGGTAATATCATATTTGATGATTCCCGCTTCATCTAAGTCCAAAGAAAGTAAACGACGGACATTAACGGCGATTTCGGTTCCGTTTTTTAAAACCGCTTCAAAAGAACGATTATACCATCCTTCTTTCATATTCAGTTCCCTGCGAAAGTTTCGAACCTCATCACATGTATTTAAATCGAGGTTTTCTTCATTGATTTCGATGTTAATTCCAATCCAGTTAGGCGCGTTTAATACTTTGGCAAAATATTTCGGGTAACCGTTTTTCCACCAGCCTACTTTGGTTTTATCGGGGTAATAAATTCCGGCAATGTAGCTTCCCTGGAAAGTCTCGCCGGAGTACGTTTCTTCAAAATTGGCCCGCTGTCCCATAGCCCCGTTACCAAGGCTGAAAAGACTTTCGGAAGATTTGACACTTTCGGCATCAAACCCTTCTTCTATGATGGACCAGTTGTCTGGTTTTATATAATCCTGATTCATTTGTTTTCTTAATTAGATAATTAGAAAATGTGTCAATTTGATAATTATTTGACTGGCGTTTTCTAATTGATTTTATCTGTTTTGCTGATTGTTTTACTATTATTTAATTCGATAATTATCCATTTTCTAATTATCAAATTGACACATTTTCTAATTGATTAACTTTTGGATAAAACTTTCCTCGATAAGAGTAAAGTCCTTGAAAATGAAATCCGCCTCATGCAAAATTGTTTCCTCACCAATTCCAACACTTGCCATTTCTGCAATATTTGCTGCCTGAATTCCTGCAACAGAATCTTCAAACACGATTGCATTTTTTGGATCAATATTTAGCAATTGAGCCGCTTTTAAGAAAACTTCGGGGTCTGGTTTTGCATTGGTAACGTCATTTCCGTCAACAATAGCATCGAAGTAAGACAGAATCCCTGTTTTTTCCAGAATGGGTCTTGCATTTTTACTGGCAGAGCCTAATGCAATTCCCTGGTTTTTATCTTTTAATAATTGCAGAATTTTAAAAACTCCCGGAAGAATTTCGCTTTCGTCCATGTCAACTAAATAAGATAAGTAATCCTCATTTTTCTGAATTAGCATTTTGTCCTTATCGGCCTGCGAAACCTGAACATTTCCTAATTCTAAAATGATATCTAAAGAGCGAACACGGCTTACGCCTTTAAGTAATTCGTTATGTTCGTGTGTAAAATTTATATGTAATGCCTGTGCAATTTTTTGCCAGGCCAAAAAGTGATATTTGGCTGTATCGACAATGACTCCGTCAAGGTCGAAGATGAATGCTTTTTTGCTCATTGTAAAGGAAATCTACTTTATGATTTTAGGATAGTATCGTCTACGTCTTTTACTTTGTAGACTAATGCGGCTGCAATTAAGAAACTTACACCGCTTGTGAGTAAAGCATAAATGGCTTCACCATGATAAAGATATTTAACGATAGGCCCTCCAATTAAAGCATTTACAATTTGTGGAATAACAATAAAAAAATTGAAGATTCCCATGTAAACACCCATTTTTTTAGGCGTAATCGAACCTGCAAGAATAGTATAAGGCATAGCCAGAATACTTGCCCAGGCCACCCCAATTAAAATCATTGGCAAAACTACCCAGTCTTCATTTGGCATGAAATAAATGGATATTAAACCAATTCCTCCTATAATTAACGAAAAGGAATGTGTCGCTTTTCTTCCGATTTTTTTAGCGATGTACGGTAAGAAAAACAAAGCTACAATGGCAGAAACAAAGTTGTAAACACCGAATAAAATTCCGACCCAGTCACCAGCGTTCTGATACTGCTGGCTCGAGGTATCGCTAAGCGGCAATTTGTAAATGTGGTGTGCAACGGCAGGAGTAGTAAAAACCCACATACCAAATAATCCAAACCATGAAAAAAATTGCACCCAGCTTAGCTGACGCATTGTGGTTGGCATTTTTGCAAAATCAGAAAAAATATCTGTAAGTTTTGATTTCTCTTCAGAGAGAAAATCGACTTCACTTTGAGAATCTTCAAAATTAGCCAGTTCTTCCGGAGAGTATTCTTTTGTTGTAAATAGTGTTACTAAAATGGAACCAATTAAAATCGCAGCACCAATTATAAATGACAAAGTTAGATTTAAGGGTACGCTTCCCGGAACAGTACTGTTTGAAACGTGAAACCATTTTGTTAAAACATAAGGTAGTGCTGAACCAATTACAGCGCCAAAACCAATTAAAGAAGTCTGGATACTGAATCCTGCAGTACGCTGATCTGTTCTTAAATTATCCCCAACTAAAGCCCGAAAAGGCTCCATGGCAATATTGAAAGAAGCATCCATGATCATTAACATTCCGGCTCCAACCCATAAGGCTGGCAAGATTGAAATGAAAATATTAGCCTGAGGCATTAAAATTAAACCAACTGAAGCCAGTATGGCACCTACAAGAAAAAAGGGTTTTCGCCTCCCAAATTTCCCCCATGTTCTGTCACTGTAATGACCAATAACAGGCTGCACTATTAATCCCATAAGAGGAGCAATAATCCAAAACCATGAAAGTTCATGTACGTCGGCACCAAAAATTTGAAGAATTCTGCTGGCATTTGCACTCTGAAGTGCAAACCCCATTTGTATTCCTAAGAATCCGAAACTCATGTTCCAGATTTCCCAGAAACTTAATTTACGCTTTTCCATTATCGTAATTTGTAAAAATTATACGATAAGCGCTTTGCTTATCAAAACTTACTATTTATTTCGAAGTAAAAGTAAAAGCTTTGAACCAGGCTGTAAATATAAAAATATATTTCAGTTTTTTGTTTTATAATGGCAAATAAGAACAAACATTTTTCACTACAAGGTTGTAGTAATGAATTAAATAAGAAAAAAGGACTACTAAAATGAAAAGTGATAAAGAGTAAAACAAAATTCAGGTTTAGAAAGCTTATATCACTTTTATTTCACGATTACGAATTAATCTGTAGATTCTCTTTTTATAAGATGCGTTTCGATTACCTCTGTAGTGTAATTTTCATTTTCCTCCTCATCATCATCTTCGTTTTCTGCTTCGAGTCTTTCAATAAGCATTTTAGCGGCTTTATTACCCATTTTTTTTCCGCTTTGACTTACTGTTGTAATGCTTGGAGTTGAGTATTTAGAAATAATTCCGTCAGTAAAAGCGATTACGGCAAGATCTTCCGGAACTTTTAGACCCATTTTGCTTGCTGTTTTAATAATGGTTACGGCAAAAAGCTCATTTACGGCAAAAACTGCATCAAAAGCTCTGTCGTGTAAAAGCTGGCTGATTGTAATTTCGCAGGTATCTACGTCTTCAATTTTTATGATTAAATCTTCGTTGAACGGGAGTCCGTTGTCTAATAATGCTTTTTCATAACCATCGGTTCTCAGTTTTCCGACACTTACATAATCAACCGTTGTTACAAGGGCTATTTTTTTTCTTCCTTTATCAATCAAACTCTGGACTGCTTCGTAAGCTGCAGCTTTATCGTCAATAATTACTTTATCGCATAAGATATCATTCGTTACACGGTCAAACATTACAACCGGCATTCCCTGATTGATAACTTCCGTAATATGATGAAAATCGCCTTTGAATTGCGTTTCTTTAGAAAGCGACATGATAAATCCGTCAATACTTCCGTTGGCTAACATCTCCATGTTTAATACTTCTTTATCAAAAGAATCATCCGATAAACAGATTACTACACTGTAACCATTTTCATTGGCAACCTGCTCGATTCCATCAATCACGGTAGAGAAAAAATAATGTACAATTTCCGGAATGATAATGCCAATACTTTTGGTTTTTCGGTTTTTTAAACTAAGGGCAATGTTGTTGGGTTTATAGTTGTAAAATTTTGCAAAAGCCTGAACTTTCAATCGGGTTTCTTCACCAATTTCAGAGCTGTTTCGCAATGATTTTGAGACCGTTGAAATCGATACATCCAACTCTTTTGCTATCTGTTTTAGGGTCACTTTTCGCTTCATGGTGCTAATTTGAAAAAAATGTTATTGACAATAAAGGTATGTTTAATTTTCATAAATCATAATTTTATTCTTAAAAAAACGGCGTAAAGTATAAAGTTTTCAACACTACCACGTTTGCGTAAGCCAATAAAAAACGCCTGATGTTGAGCATGTTAATTAATTCCTAATTTTGAAATTCGAAGTAAAATTAAAAGCTTAACTAACAATCACTAACTCAAACTAATTTAAACAAAAAGTATGAAAACAATTTCGAAAAAGTTGTTATTTTTATTCCTGCTGTTACCGTTTACTATGCTCGCTCAAAGCACTTTAAAAGGTACAGTTGTCGACAAGGCGACAGGACAACCAATCCCGGGGGTAAATGTAAATGTACAAGGTGCTCCTGGAGGAACATCAACCGGTTTTGACGGTAATTTTGAATTATCTAATGTAAAGAATGGCAATAAAATTATTGTTTCCTTTATTGGATACAAAACAGCAACCGTTGACTATAGCGGACAAAAAACACTAAACATTTCACTAGAAGAAGATACTAATCAACTTAAAGAGGTAGTTGTGCAGGTAGGTTACGGTACCGTTAAGAGAAAAGATGCAACGGGATCTGTTTCCCAAATTTCAGCAAAAGAATTTAATAAAGGTATAAATGTGACTCCGGAAAGTTTGATCAGCGGTCGCATTTCGGGTGTGAATGTTGTTGGCGGAGGAGCACCGGGAGCAAAAGCAGATATTAGAATTCGTGGTGGTTCGTCATTAAGTGCTTCTAACGAACCATTAATTGTAATAGACGGACTTCCTATGAGTAATGCTGTTCCGAATGGTTCAACAAGTATTTTGTCTACAATTGATCCAAATGACATTGAGTCTTTTACCGTTTTAAAAGATGCATCTGCAGCAGCCATCTACGGATCCAGAGCAGCAAATGGTGTAATTGTTATTACAACTAAAAAAGGAACTAAAGGCGGTGTTAAGGTAAACTTTAACTCTCAGGTTGGTATTAATACAGTTGCCAATACAGTAGATGTTTTAACAGCTGATCAATTTCGTGCTTTAGTAAATGAAAAAGGAACTGCAGCTCAAAAAGCTTTGTTGGGTACGGCAAATACAAATTGGCAGGATGAAATTTTTCATACAGCTTTAACAACAAACAACAACATATCTGCAAGCGGTACTTTATTTAACAAATTACCGGTTCGTTTATCTGTTGGAAATGTTGACAATCCTGGAATCTTAAGAAACACATCTTTTGAGAGAACAACTACATCGATATCATTAAATCCCGTTTTATTTGACAATCATTTAAAAATTGACATTAGTGGTAACATAGCATTTGGAAAAAATCAGTTTCAGGATGAAGGTCCGGTTATTAGCGGCGCCATTACTTTTGATCCTACACAGCCTGTTCATCAAGCGGGTTCTCGTTACGGAGGGTATTTCGAATGGTTAGAACCAACAGGTAATTTGCCTTTATTACCGGCAAGAAACCCGGTTGCAAGATTAAATCAGGATGAGCGCAAAGCTACATCTACCAGAAAATGGGGAAATATCAGATTAGATTATAAATTACATTTCTTTGAAGATTTAAGAGCTGTTGTTGAGGCAGGTATCGATAAATTTGACAGTAACGGATATACAGAAGTTAGCAGAGAAAGTGCCTTAGGATATCAGCCAAATGTATTTAGCAGTGGTAACTGGGTAAATGAAGGAGGATATATTCATTATACAGATAATCGTCAGAATAAAAACTTAAATACTTATTTCAATTACACAAAAGATTTAGGGAAATTTAAAATTGATGCAACTGCCGGATATAACTACCAAATGTTTGAAAGAGAAGGGTATGATTCAGGTCAAACCAGACAGCCGGATCCATTAGAAGATGTAACTACTGATGCTGATATAAATTTACAGTCTTATTTTGGACGTTTGAATTTAGGATACGACAGCAGGTATTTAGTGACTGTTAACTATAGAAGAGATGGTACTTCGCGTTTTTCTGAAGCTAACAGATGGGGTAATTTTGCAGGAGGTGCGTTTGCATGGAACGTAGCTGAAGAAGCATTCTTAAAAGACAATTCTACCTTGTCTAGTTTAAAATTAAGAGTTGGATACGGAACTACAGGACAACAGGATATTTCTGCTTCATATGATTATTTACGAAGAGTAACATTAGGAACAATCAATTCACAATATGTTTTTAATGGAGTTATTTATTCTGTTGCAAGACCAGAAGGATATAACGAAGATATCAAATGGGAAGATTTGGCTGAGATGAATGTAGGTGCTGATTTTGGGTTTCTTAATGACAGAATAACTGGTACAGTAAATTATTTTGATAAAAAATCAAGTGATCTTTTAGCTGAAATTGCCGTTCCTGATGGAGCAAACATCAGAAACAGAGGATTTAATAACATCGGTAGTGTAAGAACAAAAGGAGTTGAATTTAATATTCAGTCAGATATCATTAAAAATGACAAGCTAAACTGGAATCTTGCTTTTAACGCTACTTACATAGATCAAAAAATATCTGATTTAGGGGCTACTGTACCAGGATTTCAGGGTTATATAACAGGAGATATTATTGCAGGAGGTACAGGTAACCAAGTGTTAATAAATTCTGAAGGATATGCACCAAATTCATTTTTTGTGTTTGAGCAATTATACGATGCAAATAAAAGACCAATTCAGGGTGCCTATGCTGACAGAAACGGTGACGGAGCTATAAATGATGCCGATCGTTATAAATTCCATAAACCGGCACCTGATTATACGTTTGGCTTATTTTCTACTTTAAATTATAAAAAATTCGATTTTACAATGAACTGGAGAGCCAGTTTAGGAAATTATATCTACGATAACGTAAGTTCTGACAAAGGATATGTTGAAGCAGGATTAAGAAGACAAACTGACTTGTCTAATATTACTACTGATTATTATAACACAGGATTTACAACTGAAAGTAATTCAAACGGAACGCAACGTGTTTTTTCTGATTATTTTGTAAAAGATGCCTCTTTTATAAAATTAGACAACATTATGCTTGGATATACTTTCGATAAAACATTAATAAAAGCCGCTTCATTAAGAGTTACAGCGGGTATTCAGAATGTTTTTGTCCTTACAAAATATAATGGTTTGGATCCTGAGAAATTTAACGGTATAGACAACAATGTGTATCCGAGAGCCAGAACATTCTTGTTTGGAGTAAATGCAAATTTCTAATAGTACATTGAAAATAAAATTTAAAAAAATAAATAAAATGAAAATATCATTTAAATATATATCTTATTTTCTCCTATTGATTTTAGGATTAAATATGGCACTTACTTCATGTACGAGCGACTTAGATGTAACCCCTGATGATGATGATGAGTTTTTGTCTGAGGATTTCTTTAAAGATCCAACATCGTATAAACAGGTCTTGGCAAAATTGTATGCAGGTTTATATGTAGGAGGTAATGATGGTGATGGACGCCCTGATATTTCTGGTCTTGGAGGAGATTTTAGCAGCTATTTGCGATTATTGTTTGTTACACAGGAATTCCCAACAGACGAAGCTATTGTAGCATGGAATGATGACGGACTACCTGCCATAAATGGTCAAAGATGGAGTCCGAGTAATCAGTTTTTATATGGAGTTTTTTCGAGAGCTTTTTACGAAATCAGTGTTGCAAATGAGTTTCTAAGACAAACCACTGATGATAAACTGACTGCAAGAGGAGTTGATGCAAGTCTGAAAGCTGAAATTGCAACTTTTAGAGCTGAAGTGCGTTTTTTAAGAGCTTTTTCATACTACAATTTGATGGATTTGTTTGGAAATGTGCCAATTACTACTGAAGCTGATCCTGTTGGGTTCTTTTATCCTCAACAGAAAACAAGAGCAGAAGTTTTTGCTTTCATTGAATCGGAATTAAAAGATTTGGATAACAGTATGGCTGCTTCAAAAACAAACGAATATGGCAGAGTGGATAAAACTGCTGCTAAATTTTTATTAGCTCAAATTTATTTAAACTCTAAAGTATATACAGGTACAGAAAGAAATGATGAAGCTGCTACTTTATGTAATGAAATCATAACAAGTTCAGGATATACTTTTGCTGATGTTCCTTATCGTTATCTGTTTTCTGCTGATAATGACAGAAACGGAGCTCAAAATGAGGTCATCTTTCCGGTAATAGGTGACGGAAATGCAATTAGAGCCGTTGGTGGTGGTATGAGTTTTATCCTTCATGCTTCTATTGGTGGTAAAATGGATGCAGCTGCACAAGGAATGAATGGTGGCTGGGCAGGTATTAGAACAAGAAAAGAATTCGTTCAGTTATTTCCTGATGAAACTGCTACCGGTGATAAAAGAGGAACCTTTTTTACGACTGATCAAACTTTAGATATTGCTGATTTTGGAATATTTGCTAATGGATATGCAGTTACAAAATATACCAATGTTAACTCTGATGGGACTGCCGCACAAAGAAATGATGTTCCTGATACTGATTTTCCAATGTACAGATTGTCTGATGTCTATTTAATGTATGCAGAAGCAACTCTTAGGGGAGCTTCTACCGGAAATATTACAGCTGCTTTAGGTTATGTAAATAAAATTAGAGAGAGAGCTGGTAACAGTGTTATTTCTGCTTCAAGTTTAACTCTGGATTTTATTTTAGATGAAAGAGCAAGAGAATTGTTTTGGGAATGTCACAGAAGAACCGATTTGATTCGTTTTGGTAAATTCACAGGAGGATCTAAAATCTGGCAATGGAAAGGTGGCGTAAAAAATGGTAGTGCTACAGATTCATACAGAGACTTAATGCCAATTCCTTCAACAGCTATTCAGGCAAACCCTACTTTAAAACAAAATCCAGGATATAACTAATCTTATAAATAATAATAAAATGAAAAATATATATAAAATTTTAATCGCATTCGTTGGTGTTTTAGCAGTTTCATGTAATGCAGATGATGTAGAAAACAGACCTGTTATTGAGGCAGTTACTGAACCGGTATTATTGACTCCACAATCTGACTTTAATATTGTTCTTACTAAAGCAGCAGAAAACGAAATTGCTACAACTGTAATTTGGGATGATGCCAAATATAGTGGTACAGCAACTGTAGTAAATTATACGATTGAGGTTGCAAAAGCAGGAACTAATTTCGCAGCTCCTGTTACAGTAACAACTACAACATCTCGTTATAGAGCTTTGACAGTATCAGAATTGAATTCTGCTTTGGTAAATGGTGGTTTTATAGAAAAAGAAGAGAATAGTGTTGATATTCGTATCAAAGCGACTGTAGGTATTGGAGCAGAAGCACAGTATTCTAATTCTTATACTTTTAAAGCAACTCCTTATCACACGCCATTAGCAACTTCTCATTGGTTAGTAGGAGCGGCTACTCCGGGAGGATGGACTTGGGATGGTGACGCTGAAACTGAGTTCCCTTTAGTTGTTGGCCAGACCAATGTTTATCAGGTAACAATCGTGCTTAAAAACGGGGAAGCTTTCAGAGAATTTTTAGCAAATAACTTTACAAGTAATGATAACTGGGGTACAAGCAATAACTATGCTCATTATTCATCATTAGGATATACTATCGATTCAGAATTAGAAAATGCTGGTGACGGAGATAGTAACTTTAGATATACCGGACCAACTGGACCAAGAGTTTTAAAAATTGACAACGTTGCAAAAACAATCACATTAGATTAATTTTTTGATGTAAAAATGTAAAAAGGCTATCT
This sequence comes from uncultured Flavobacterium sp., assembly GCA_963513545.1. Lineage (GTDB taxonomy): Bacteria > Bacteroidota > Bacteroidia > Flavobacteriales > Flavobacteriaceae > Flavobacterium. The sequence goes on along the minus strand of CAUPQW010000007.1, from coordinate 175,779 downwards.
GCGGATAGCCTTTTTTAATCGAATTATCTAACCACAATCCTTATGAAAAAAACTTTACTAACATTATTCTTTTTGATGTCGGCTGCTGTTTTTGCCCAGGTACAAAACGTAACCTCTTCAATAAGTCCTAATCCTTTTGAAGAAACAAACGCCATTACCATTACTATAAACGGAAGCAGTATCAATGAGACTACCTGGGGAATAGCCGGAACTCACGAATTATACATGTGGGCATGGGCTTTTGACACCAATGACACTACCGCAAAAGGAACGCCAAATAACGGTTCATGGACCGCTTCAAGCGCAGCGAGTATGTTTACGTATAATGCCGGAACAGATACTTATACCAAAACCATTACTCCGGCTACGTATTACAATGCAACCGGAATTGGCAGAATTGGTTTTTTGGTCAAAGCCAAAGACGGAACCGGCGATAAAAAATCGCAGGACATTTTGGTCGAAGTAGGTACTTTTCAGGTTACACTTACTGCACCAGTAGAAAACAGTTCAGCCATTTTAGCATCAGGAGCTAATTTTAATATTACTGCTACAAATACCAATGGTGTTGCGAGTTATGTACTAAAATCAAACGGAAATACGATTAATACAAATGCAAGTACAGTCAGTTATTCCTTTAGTCATACCAACATCACTACAAATCAGAGTTATGAATTGTTGGTAACGCAAGGAGCTGTAACTATTTCTAAAAAGTTTTCGGTTATTGTTAATCCTAATACCGTTTCAGAAGCTATTCCTGCTGGTTTAGTTGATGGAATCAATTACAACACAGGCGATGCTACAAAAGCGACTTTAGTTCTGGATGCTCCTTTAAAAGATTTTGTTTACGTTGCCGGAAGTTTTAATAACTGGCAGCCTTCATCGGCATATGCTATGAAAAAAGATCCGACTTCAGGGAAATTTTGGCTTGAATTGTCAGGACTGGTTTCGGGAGCGAATAATACGTTTCAATATTGGGTAGGAGATGCTACGCCATTGGCCAATTCGCCTTCATTGGTTAAAGTGGCAGATCCCTATTCTACCTTGGTTCTGTCTCCTTATGATGACGGATCGATTCCTGCAATAAATTATCCTAATATGCCGGCTTATCCATCAGGGCAGCAATTTGAAGTAACGGTTTTAAAAACCGGACAAACACCATACAACTGGCAGGTGACCAATTTTGCAAAACCTGAAAAAGATAAATTGGTAGTGTACGAAGTTTTGGTTCGTGATTTTGATGCCAACAGAAATTATCAAAGTCTGATTGACCGAATTGATTATTTTAAAAATCTGAAAATAAACGCTATTCAATTAATGCCGGTAATGGAATTTGAAGGTAATGAAAGCTGGGGTTATAATACTTCTTTTCACATGGCTTTGGATAAATTCTACGGAACTTCAGATAAGTTAAAAGAATTAATCGATTTATGTCACCAAAACGGAATTGCAGTTATTCTGGATGTGGCTTTAAATCACGCTTTCGGCAGAAATCCGATGGTAAGAATGTGGATGAACGATCCTGACGGCGACGGATTTGGATCACCAACTACCGAAAATCCTTATTTCAATACAGTGGCAATGCATAGTTATAATGTTGGTGAAGATTTTAATCATCAGTCCATCAGAACTCAAAATTATGTGAAGCGTGTTGTAAAACAATGGGTTGAAGAATATAAAATTGATGGTCTGCGTTGGGATTTAACCAAAGGATTTACTCAAAATTGTCCTTCAAATGTTGCAGGCGGACAAGAACCATGCACAGGAAATTTCCAACAAGACAGGGTTGATGTTTTGAAATCATATGCAGATTATTCATGGAGTCTTGATCCTACACATTATACTATTTTCGAACATTTAGGAACTGATTTGGAAGAACAGCAATGGGCAAATTATAAAATTGCAGAATCGCCAAGCAAAGGAATCATGATGTGGGGTAATCTGAATAATGCTTATAATGAATTGTCTATGGGATATACCAGTAATATCTCAAGAATGACAAGTTCAAGCCGCGGTTTTACTACAAATCGATTAATAGGTTATGCAGAAAGTCATGACGAAGAACGCCTGATGTATAAAAATATCCAATACGGAAATAGTACAAATTCTGCACATAATGTAAAAACCTTAAGCACGGCTTTATCAAGAATGTCGGCTATCGGTGCGGTTTCATTATTAGTTCCGGGGCCAAAAATGATCTGGCATTTTGGAGATTTAGGCTGGGATTCGTCTATTTTCACTTGTAATAACGGAACCGTAAACGATGCTTCGGCTACGATTTCAGGAGATTGTAAATTAGATACAAAACCACAGCCACAATGGACAGGAAACTGGCTGGCAAATTCAGGCAGGAGTAAAATTTACAATGACTGGGCAAAAATGATTACCCTAAAAACCAAAGAACCGGTATTTTCAGGAACAGCTACTATGGCAAATACAAGTTCTTTGTATCCAAACATTAAAATTACCAATGCAGCTTTAAATTCTACTCAGCTTAAAGATGTATTGATTATAGCCAATTTTAATGTAACAACACAAAACGTTGCCACTGGTTTTTCATATCTGGGAACATGGTATAATTTAATGGACAACTCTACAATAAATGTTACCGATGTAAATGCTGTAATAAGTATTCCGGCAGGTGAATTCAGAATTTACGGAAACAAACAAGCCAATCTGGCTATTGAGGATTTTGAAAAAGGAAATTCAGTGAGTTTATATCCAAATCCGGTTTCAAATTATTTTACATTGAATTTTACTGCTGTAAAAGTTGAAATTTATGCCATTACAGGTCAACTTGTAAAACATTTTGTAACTAATGCAAGTTTGGATTTTCAATACAGCGTAAGCGATTTAAAACCGGGCTTATATATTGTAAAAGCGCTTAATGATAATAATGAAGCACAAGTAATAAAATTTATTAAAAAATAAATTTTTGGTTAGTTTAGTAATGGCTAAAGGGCTTTCTTTAAATTAAGAAAGCCCTTTTTTATTGTATAATTTTAAGACGTATGTATTAAAAACGTCAGTTAGAGTGTTTTTTGTGCAGAGAAACGGAACAAAAAATGTATCGAGAACCGTTTTTAATAATTACACCTAATCGGTAATTTTAATTCTCTTTATCATATTCTCCTGTTAAAGAAAAGTAGCCAAAAACTCCCAGTCCCAAAACAATTAAAGGAGTCAGGATAAACAGAATGATAATCCCAAATACTAAATCTTCTTGCTGGTCAGATAAAAATTTTGGCAGACCAAATTCAAAAACACAAAAATAGGCAGCAGCAATTGCTAATACGATCCACAGAATTCCCAAGGCTCTTTTTATAAAATTCATTTTTCAGTAGATTAAAGGTGAGAGTTTTTATTTTTATTATCGATATAAATCATTCCAATTACAAAGCAAATCGAGGCAATCACGATCGGATACCAAAGTCCGTCGAGGTAAAAGTCCTGTTTTCCTGCTGCTTTTGAATGAGTCACAAAATAAGTAGAAATCGCAGGAAGCAAACCTCCAAAAATTCCGTTTCCAACATGATACGGCAATGACATAGAGGTGTAACGAATTTTTACCGGAAACATTTCGACCAAAAAGGCCGCAATTGGACCATAAACCATCGTAACGAATAATACCTGTATAAATACTAAGAAAATCAGACTCCATTCATCACTCGAGTTAATAGTGACAGAGGTAGTAACCTGAGCGTCTTTTTTAGCAGCGAAATGCGTCTTTTTTTCAATTGAAACGGTTCCATCTGTAAATTCTTTATGAGTCGTATAAACCGAATCTTTAGCAGCAGTTAATTCAACTGTCGTTTTTGTTTTTTCTGTAATTTCTGTTTTAAGGGCAGTATCTGTTGTAGTGTACATTGCCTTGTAAATTGGTCTGTAAAGCAAAATAGCAAGTAACATTCCGCCCATCATAATATATTTTCTTCCTATTTTATCACTCAGCCATCCAAATACAATAAAAAACGGAGTGCCTAATAAAAGCGCAATTCCCAATAAAGTATCAACCTGCGAAGAGTCTATGTTCATTACTGTTTTCATGAAACTCATGGCGTAAAATTGTCCGGTATACCAAACTACCCCCTGTCCCATTGTAGCACCAAACAAAGCAAGCAATACAAATTTTAAATTGTAACGGTTTCCAAAACTTTCCTTTAACGGACTCGCACTTGTAGTTCCTTCTTTTTTTGCTTTTGCAAATTCAGGAGATTCGTCCATATTTTTTCGAATTAAATACGAAACGCCCACCATTACTATCGAAACCCAAAACGGAACACGCCATCCCCAGGTGTCAAAATCTTCAGCAGAAAGAACTGTTTTTGTCGCCAGAATTACCATCAGTGAAATAAACAAACCAACTGTTGCGGTGGTCTGAATCCAGGAAGTCCAATAGCCTCGCTGTCCTTTCGGGGCATGTTCTGCAACGTATGTGGCTGCTCCTCCATATTCTCCGCCTAATGCAAGTCCTTGTAATAAGCGTAATATTAAAACCAATAAGGGTGCAAAAAAACCAATAGTTTCATAACTCGGAATACAGCCTATTAAAAAAGTAGAACCACCCATTAATAATAAGGTAGCCATAAAAGTGTATTTACGACCAATAATGTCCCCAAGTCTTCCAAAAAATAAAGCACCAAAAGGGCGAACTACAAATCCTGCGGCAAAAGTCGCCAATGTCGATAAAAATGCTGCTGTAGGATTGTCGCTTGGAAAGAATTTGGTTGAAATTACAACGGCTAAACTTCCAAAAATATAGAAATCATACCATTCAATCATAGTTCCCATAGAAGAGGCCGAAATGACTTTCCAAATGCCTTTTGTAGATGTATTACTCATAAACTGCAAATAATGTAATTGATAATAAACAAATAATTAAAATATTTTTTTACGAATATAAAAGATATTTTCTTATTCGGTCAATAGTTTTTTAACAAAAAGCACTTATTTGTTGACATTGTTTAATTACACGTTTTACAAGAAATAGGCAGTTCTGAAAAGAATACTTATTTTTAAATCAAATTTAGAAATATGAAAAAGTACATCCAGCTGCATCAGACACAAAAGTTAGCTATAGCAATCCCTGTTTTATTTTTGCTAAGCTGCGCAACGAGTCGATTTGTGTCAGGATTTAGATTTTCACCTGAATATCGATGGATATATGAGTATGTAGGTGTTGCTGCTTTATTTCTGAGCGTATTGCTTGTAATTTTTTCTTTAGTTAATTCTATTTCGATTCTTTTGAATTTAAAAATGAAACCAATCCCAAAAATCCTATGGTTTTTATTAAACTCATCAGTTTTTCTATATATAATTATAATGCTAAACACCAGCAATCTTAGATCCCATTAATACAAATAATACTTACACAAAATTTCACTGTCAAACTAAAAAAAACTTAATGAAAATATCAAAAGAGCGAAAAATAGAACTGTTTCTAATCACATCTTTAATCATAATTATCTTAATCATCTTTCTAAATTTCAGAGGTTTTCATGCAAAATTCTATAACAAAACCGGAGAAAATATTGATTCTTTGATGGTTAGAGGAACGTTAATTGGTAATTTAAAAAACGAGGAATCAACAAAAAATATTGATTTTAAGGGATTTGAATTTGATGGCGATATACCATATGAAGAAATCAGAGCTATTTCAAATAACAAAAAATTGAATCAATTGCCTTGGAGCTGGTGTGGCACCGGAAGAAACATAAAATCAAGAGGTTCTTATAGTTTTGACATCAAAAAAGCTTTAGATGAAAAAGGAAATACCTGTCTTTATTTAGTTGAACATAACAAAAAAATATTCTGGGAGAAACAGTGAATTGTCATTCTAAGGGACGAAGATTCTTCATGGGCTGACCACATATTGTTACGAAGAATCTTTATTCCTCAGAATGACACACTTTGTAGCTAATTAGTATTTGATTTTGATAGTATTGAATGAAGTTTACCTCCCTAATAATTCTAATATCTTATCAACATTCACTTCACTATAATCATTAATATAAAAATCACATACAGGAAGCTGTTCTTTTGTATGTGTACTCAAAACGCCCACAACTTTCATTCCGGCATTTAATCCAGCTGTAACGCCCGAAAAAGAATCTTCGAAAACCACACAGTCAGACGGAAAAACGCCTACACGCTCTGCTGATTTCAGATAAACTTCCGGATTTGGTTTATGAAACGTAACGTCTTCGCTTGACATCATCGAATCCATTTTGTCTTTTATTTGCAAAGCACTTATGATCAAATCCAGATTCGCACGCGGTGCTGAGGTTGCAACAGCTGTTTTAAATCCGCGGGATTTTAGTTTGCTTAAAAATTCTAAATAATGCGGAATCGTTTCTACTTTGTCTTTATAAATCTCACGAAACATCGCTTCTTTTTCATATTCCAGTTTGGCCAATTCTTCTCCCGTAATTGGACGTTTGAAGAAATGTGTCATGATATATCCGTTATGTTTCCCGTACATATGTTCTTCAAATTCTTCATTGGTATACGGAATTTTATATTTATTGAAAAAGGTTTCAAAAGCGACGACATGATGCGGATTGGTGTGACAAATTACCCCGTCCATATCAAAAATTACACATTGCTGGCTCATATATTTATTATGTTTTTTAACAGTTGCAATATAGTGGTTTTTCCACGGAGATTCACGGAGGTTTTTCACAGAGATTCGCAAAGTTTTTTTTGAATCATACAGAGTTGCAAAGTTTTTTCTCGCAGATTTAAAAAGATTTAAGCAGATCAAAGAGATTACTTATTTCTAAAATCTTAAAAATAAAATCTGCAGAATTTGCAAAATCTGCGTGAAAATATTTTTATCTACTTATAGGTTTAGAAAAGGCTTTTTTAAATCTAACAAAGGCACTGAGGCGCAAAGTTTTTTTCTCGCAGATTTAAAAAGATTTAGGAAGATCAAAGAGATTACTTATTTCTAAAATCTTAAAAATAAAATCTGCAGAATCTGCAAAATCTGCGTGAAAATATTTTTATCTACTTATAGGTTTAGAAAAGGCTTTTTTAAATCTAACAAAGGCACTGAGGCGCAAAGTTTTTTCTCGCAGATTTAAAAAAGATTTAAATAGATCAAAACAGATTATTTATTTCTAAAATTTTAAAAAGCGAATCTGCTAAAATCTGCAGAATCTGCGTGAAAATATTTTTATCTACTTACAGGATTTAGAAAAAACGACATCCCGGAATCAAACTAAAAACAAAAAAGCCTTTCCGTTAAGAAAGGCTTCTTCCAATATTGCGGTCTGGACGGGACTCGAACCCGCGACCCCATGCGTGACAGGCATGTATTCTAACCAACTGAACTACCAAACCCACTGCTTTATTGTGACTGCAAAAATACAATAGAACTTTGATTCTGCAAGGTTTTTTGCGTTTTTTAAACAAATAAAAACGTTAATTTTTTAATGCACTGATTTCTATCAAAATAGAAACTTCAAAATGCCTTAAATCAAAAAAGCTATCCACAAAGTGGAAAGCTTTTCATTGGTCTAACTACTAAACCGAGCTGAGAGTTACAAATTCTCAGCAAAACAACACAACTAATCTTAGATACCGTATTTGGGCAAAAAAGCCTTTCCGTTAAGAAAGGCTTCTCCCAATATTGCGGTCTGGACGGGACTCGAACCCGCGACCCCATGCGTGACAGGCATGTATTCTAACCAACTGAACTACCAAACCTCTGCGTTATTGCGGTTGCAAAGATAGTACAGAATTTCGTTTCTGCAAGCGTTTTGATAAAAAAATTTGAATTTAATTTAAAAATATTATCCAAAGTTTTGTTTTTCAACTAAATATGTAGTCAGAATTTTTTCGAAATTATCGCCTACATTGACCGGAACGTACTTAATTTGGTTCTTGGCACAGGTTAACTCCAGTTTTTTGAAGTAAGCTGCTGCCCTTTTTTCATATTCCAGCTTTACATTATCGGCAAAAATCGAAACTTCTTCGCCTGATTCTAAGTCGATAAACTTTCTTGGTGTGTTATCGAAGTCAAATTTCAGCTCGGTTTCGTGATCGACTACGTGAAACAAAACGACTTTATGTTTGTTGTGTTTTAAGTGCTGTAAGGCATTAAAGAGCTTTTCATCATCTTCAGACTGAAACATATCCGTAAAAAGAATAATCATCGAACGGCGGTGCATCTTCTCCGCTATTTGATGCAGATACGTAATCGTATCTGTGCTTTTTTTTACTTTTGGCTGTTCTAATAATTGTTCCAGTTTGTTTAATAACATTCTGTGGTGACGATCGCTTCCTTTTTCAGGGGCGTAATATTCGTAACTATCCGAGAAAACGCTTAAACCAACGGCATCACGCTGTTTCTTCAAAATGTTCATTAAAACTGCCGAAGCCAAAACCGCAAAACCAATCTTCTTTTCATAAAATGGCTGATTCGATTTCAGTTCAGGATAATGCATCGATGATGAGTTATCTACAATAAGATGACAGCGCAAATTGGTTTCTTCTTCAAAACGCTTCGTGTATAAACGATCTGTTTTGGCAAATAATTTCCAGTCAATGTGTTTGGTGCTTTCGCCGGCGTTATAGACTTTATGTTCGGCAAATTCAGCCGAAAACCCATGAAACGGACTTTTGTGCATTCCGGATATAAAACCTTCCACAACCTGATTCGCCAGCATTTCGAGATGCTGAAAACTGGAGACTTTCTCTATTTCCGATTCAATTTTCATTCGGTTTCTTTTTTAATATTTTGTGCTTTAAAAAGCAAATCTGTCGCCATGAACAATTTACGCTTCAGGATTGGACTAAAATTAGGGTTTTCCTTCAGGAATCGCTGTACTTCATCAAAAGCATATTTCGATGAATACCTTCCAACCGTATTATCCAGCCAGTCTTTCGGAAAGAAAATATCTCCCGTGCGCTGGATTTCTTCCGTCAAATCTAGTGAAAATCTGATATATTTCTGCGCACTTTCCTGACGAAGCGGATGATTTACATTGGCCAAACCAACAGAAACCCAGGATTCTTTCTCGCGATTTGCATCGTCTTTTAAGGATTCCATAAAAGCATTTCGAACCGATTCGTCTTTTGACAAGGACGGAAGCAGAAATTCAAAGCGTTTCTTTTTATCCGGATTTGTAATTGAAGTTCTCGTTTTCTCTAAAATTTCATTGGCTTTTTTATGTTTGAAAATAGCCAGATTCATTGCCATATTGCTATAATCATCTTCGTTTAATTTCAATCCCGAAATTACAACTTCTTTATTCCAAATCTTATATAATCTGGCTTTCGCCGAATCTGAATAAGCAATCGAACTAAACAATCCGAACAGCGTTTTTTTAATGTTCGAAGATAAATTAGCCTGTAAACGTTCATCTAAAATACCCACCAGCTGTTTCTGAACTTTCTTTTGCTGTTTTCCGGTAAAAAACCTCCAGTAAATCGTGTTTAAATTCCCTGATGCAATTCGCAACACCAATTCATTTTCTTCGGACTGAATTCCTTTTACAAAACAATCAAAAGCTTTGTCTGGAGAAATGTTCCCCACCAAAGTATTTTCATAAAGATTACTGTATGCTGAAGCTCTGGCAACCTCATCTTTTAAACTGGCGATATAATTTAAATGAGTCCCGTCAAGCGGAAAAACACCGTATCCAAAACCATTATAGTTGTAAATAATGGCAAGTGGTTTTTCAAGTCCGACAGCTTCTTTTACGATCAGACTTTTAGCTGTAATATTTGCGGTTACCACTTTTACATCATTCGCATAAACCAAACCAATCTGAAAAACCTGTGGCCAGATATTGCTGGATTTATCTTCTGCTTGCTGTGTAATTTCAAACTTCCTGATTCGGTTTTGATCGTCGTATTCAATTTGGTCTGTAAAAATGGCTCTTCCGGATTTGTTCACCCAGACTTCGCTCCATTTCTTGATATCCAGTGGCGTTTCGTCATCAAGGATTTCTACGAGATTATTCCAGTCGGCATTGTCGTTGGCGTATTTCTGAATGTATTTTTGGATTCCTTTTTGAAAAGCGGCTGCCCCCATTGAAGCCTCTAACTGACGCATCATAATTGGTGCTTTGTTGTAAATTATGGCACCATAAAGAGACCCGGCATTTTTTAAATTCTCCAGATGCTGCTTTATCGGATGCGTTCCCAACGATCGGTCTTCTGCGTAAGCGCTGCCATAATGCGCTGTAAAAAACTGCAGATTATGATTGACTTTCGGAAAAATCGGATTCATAATTTTGTCTGCCATAAAGTTGGCAAAAACCTCTTTCATCCAGACATCATCAAACCATTTCATTGTTACCAAATCGCCAAACCACATGTGCGAGGTTTCGTGTGCGATCAATTTTGCCCGGTTTAATTTTTCGCTGTCGGTGGCACTGTTATCCAGAAACAAAGTCGATTCGCGGTACTGAATCGCACCAACGTGTTCCATTCCGCCATATTGAAAAACCGGAATAGCAGCAAAATCCAGTTTCTGAAACGGAAATTTATAATTCGTATACTTTTCTAAAAAATCCAACGACTGCTGATGCAGATTGAAAATCGTATCCCTACTGCTCTCTAGTTTACCTTTATCATTTTCACGGTATAAAAAAGTCATTTCTAAACCTGGCTTCTGCGTCACGCTATTGAATTTCCCAGCAACAAACGAAAACAAATACGTACTCATTTTGTCTGATTCCGCAAAAGTGTACGAAGTAAAATCGCCTTTTTCAACAGTCTCTTTTATATCGGCTCCAGCCAAAACCTTCCAGTCATTTGGAACTCTCAAACTCAATTTGTAAGTCGCTTTGATGTCCGGCTGATCAAAACACGGAAACAATGTACTCGCCCGATCCGGAACTAACAAAGTGTACAGAAAATCATCGTTTCGGTTTAAAGATAAATTTCCGGCGATGAATGAAACATTAATTGTATTTTTTCCTAAAGTCAAACTTTCAATCGGAATTACAATATGACCTTTTTCATGAACAATGGCGATGCTTTTTCCGTTTGCTGTAACTGATTTTATGTTTTGGGTTTTCTCCTTAAAATCTAAATACAAAGGCTGACTTAGATCTGCCAAATTCAAATTTAAACTCAATTGAGAATTGATATTTTCACTTTTCTGATGCGGAATTTCAAAAGACAAACCGTAAGAAACATTCGAAATCTGCTGTTTTCGAAAAATAGCCAGCTGCTCAGAAACGCCATTTTCTAAAAAAGCGCTTTCCTTGTGTTTTGATTGGCAAAAACCAGATGTAAGAATTGTAAAAAGGCAGAGAAAGCCGTAGAAAATTTTCATTTTTTAAGGAATATAAGATTCGTAAAAATAAAAAATGTTTGCCACGAATTTCACTAATTATCACTAATTATTTTGATACTGTTTAAGTCTTAGACATAATTAATAAAAATATTTTTAAACACATAGGAACATAGCTTTTGCAAACTCAAAAAAAAGCATTTCATTTGTTTGAAAACACATAGCTATGTGTTTTGATGCAAAAGTGAAACGCCTTTTATTCTCAAAGAAGAGCTATGTTTCTATGTGTTAAAACAATTATGCTCAACAGCTTTATTCCAATAAAAAAGGCCCGACTTTCGTCAGACCGTTTTTATATAAATCATAATCGTACGATTACAACAAAGCGTCTAAGCTATCTGCGTAGGTTTGTTTCGGAGCAACTCCTACTTGTTTACCTACTACTTCACCGTTATGAAAAACCAAAACGGTTGGTATGTTACGCACACCATATTTTGCAGCGAATTCCTGATTAGCGTCAACATCAACTTTTCCAACAACTACTTTACCTTCGTATTCGCTGCTTAATTCGTCAATGATTGGACCAACCATTCTACAAGGACCGCACCATGCTGCCCAAAAATCTACCATTACCGGTTTATCTGATTTCAAAACTACTTCATCAAAAGTAGCATCTGTGATTGCTAATGCCATAATAAGTTATTTTAAGATTATCCCTACTGCTTGCTTAGGGAAACAATTTTTTAATAAGTTTTAAACTTGAGTACAAATTTAGAAATTTTAAATCAATCAAACGTCATTCGCAAATTAGTTTTGATTATAAATGTATTGCCAATAATTATATTAACGTACTCTTAACACAAATCCTCCATCAGGCAGAATCTTTTTAAGTTTTGAATTTTAAAATTGAGTTTAGAAGCTGTTCCTGCTCTCCACTATATCTTTTGTGCCGAACCCCTGCACAAAAGGATGCCGTTTCGATCAGGGCTAGGGGTTTTGGGTTTCATTAGAAATTTATGGAAATATTTTAAACGCCAGTCAGGAAATGATTGGCATTTTTTTATTGAGAAAAATACAAAGACACGGTTAATAATAACGTTGAAAACTTTAAGACTTAGGAGGTCAATTGTACGCGGGTCAATTCTAATCATTAAACTACTTTTACAAACTATGAATATAAAAGAAAAATTTAGATTTAAAGTCAAAGTACTTCTAGAACAAAAACTTATGATCTGTTTAATTATTCTAGCGAAATCTCATTTAGTAATATAGCGAACATTGCTAAGAAGGGATACACGTAAATATCCATAAATTAAGATACAGATTTTTATTGTTATTTTTGGTGTGATTAGATAATAATTCATAAAATAAGTCACACTATATGGAACAAAAAAACAATAAACATGAAAATTATGAAATTCTAAATTTGCTTGGTTATGGATTATCAAAATTTGACAATTTATTCATAGAAGAGTTTGGCTTTACTACAAAAAATAATTTCTACAAGTATTTTGTAGAAATTGGAATAGCAGAAACTGCGAGTGTGGTAAAAAACCGAATGGATTTATTTGACCCTTTTTTCTCTAATAACGATAGAAAAGGATGGTGGCAAAAAGGCAATACATACATTCATAGAAAACATTTAATTGATAGCTTATTTGGTACCGAAAATGTAAAAGGTTATTCAAATATTGTAAAATTATATTTGAAAGAAAATTGTAAAATACACGAACTTTTTGTTGAGGTCAAGCCAATTGTAAAATCAAGATTTAAAAAACTTCAAGAAACAGGTTTAGAAGCTGAACTATACTTTATGAATAATTATAATGAAATTTCCACTTTTAATAACGGGATTTTAGAAGATGCACGATTATATGGAGATGGTTATGATTTTCAAATTAATGTTAATGAAAGTTTCTTTTTAACAGAAGTAAAAGGAATTAGAGAAAAAAAAGGAAGATTTAGATTAACTGAAAAAGAATTTTTAATGGCTTCAGAATATAAAAATGATTACATTATTGCTTTAGTTTTAAATTTGAATGATGCACCAACTTTTTTAACAATTGAGAACCCTATTGGTAATTTAAAATTTGAAGAAAGAATTATAAATTCTAAAGAGACTAGAGAATATCATTTAATCTCAGACATTTCCTGAAAATGTTTAAACAAACAATAAATATTTTCCTCAAAGTAATGATTGCAATAACATTACTCGATTTAAAGTAAAAATTTAAATAAATATTTTTGAGTTTCTTTTGATTTATTTTATTGAGAAAAAATTGAAGAGAAATCTTAAATTATACTGGTGTAAGTAGTAAAAGTAATGTACTCTTTGCATGAATTTATTTCAAGATGCTATACAGCGCCTTTTAAAATTTTATAAAAGAGAAAACAATATTATCATTAAACAATTCATTATGTTAACATTAAATGATAAAATTCAATATTTAGAAAAATATTTGTCCATGCCTACTAAAAACTATGCTGATACTTTTAAAGAGGATATCATTATGTTTTTAGATGACTTTACAAATAAAAACAAACTATTACTTTTTCTTAATAAACTTGATTCGTTTGTTCATGTAGAAAATTGGGTTGATAACCTTTGTTCAAGAATTGTTTTAAAGTTTGATTATGAAGCAGAACATATAAATGATTTCATATACGATTATGTACAATTCGGATAATTGAAAACATTTTTAATTCAAAACTTAAGCATGAAAGAATATTCCATATTAGAAATACCAACTATACTGAATCCACCTTTTAAACTTGCCGATATTATTTACAACTGTCCTATTTGTGATTATGAAATTGAAATAGATATGCTTGTTGAAAATAATCGCTTTGTTAAATGTGAAGTATGTGATCACATTATTAAATTTAAAATTAAAAAGATTTGAAGCTAATTACTGATCAAGCATAATCCTCCTTCATTCAAAAGACAACATGAAGTAAAAAAAATCAAAATATATTCCGTCAATCCTCTCTTATCTAAATGATCTTTAGTAAATTAAAAAAACAACTATTTTTTGTTCTAATTTATAACAAAAAAGACTTTTAATTATGGGGTTTTTTCATTTAATTTTGTAACCATTGTATAATGTTAAACAACTTGGTTATGAGTGATTATATTTCATTGTCTGAAGCATCAGAATTGTTAGGAAAGAGCAAAGAAACTTTAAGACGTTGGGATAATGAAGGAAGATTGAATGCTGTACGTGAACCCATGAGCAATTATAGAATGTACAAAAGATCTGAAATTAATAATTTATTTTCAAGTTTTATAGATAATGATATTCAAGAAACCATTTCCAATTATGTAATTCCAGAAAATAATTATACAGTTCTTGAACTTTTCGCCGGAGCTGGCGGATTAGCCATTGGAATGGAAAAAGCTGGATTAAAATGTATTGCTTTAAACGAAATAGATAAGTGGGCATGCGAAACTTTAAGAACTAATAGACCAAATTGGAATGTTCTTGAAGGAGACATAAAACAATTCAATTTTTCAGAGTATCATAATAAAGTAGATGTTGTTACTGGTGGTTTCCCGTGCCAAGCATTTAGTTATGCTGGAAAAAAACTAGGTTTAGCTGATGCCAGAGGGACATTATTTTATGAATTTGCAAGAGCAGTAAAAGAAGTAAACCCTCCAATTTGTATAGGTGAAAATGTTCGAGGATTATTAAATCATGACAATGGTAAAACCCTTCAAGGTATGATTTCAATTTTAGATGAAATTGGATATAACGTTGTTCCTGTTCAAGTCCTAAAAGCAATTAATTTTAATGTGCCTCAGAAAAGAGAAAGGTTAATTTTAGTTGGTATTAGAAAAGATATTAATTTGAAATATGAATATCCAAAGCCTTATAAAAAAATTTACAATTTAAAAGATGCTTTAAAGAAAGGAGATTTATTTGAATGTGATGTTCCACATTCAGGAGGCTCAAAATATCCAAAAAGTAAAATTGATGTTTTAAAATTGGTTCCACAAAAAGGATATTGGAGAGATTTACCTATCGATGTTCAAAAAGAATTTATGGGAGGAAGCTTTTATCTTGGTGGAGGAAAAACGGGAATTGCGAGAAGGATTGGTTGGGACGAACCTTGCTTAACATTAACTTGTAGTCCTGCGCAAAAACAAACAGAGAGATGTCATCCTGAAGAAACAAGACCATTCACAGTTCGAGAATATGCAAGAATTCAAACTTTTCCAGATGAGTGGCAATTTTCAGGTTCTGTTGCTCAACAATATAAACAAATTGGAAATGCTGTCCCTGTTAACTTAGGAAAGGAAGTTGGGTATTCTATTATAAACTTTTTAAATAAATATTATAATTTATCAAAACCTAAATAATAACTGTAATTCTCGAAAGTAATTTGGTCTAAAATACTTCTTTTTGAAGAATCAGTTTTGACTTTTATTTCGTCAATTGCTGAATTTTCATTTAAGGTTTGATCTTTAGTAATCGAATTTAAGTAATCATCAATTGCTATTGGTAATTTTTTATATAATTGAAAAAGTGCGTCATCTTCGCCAGTAAGTAATGCATAAAATTTGTCACCAGAAATTCTAAAGACCCTTGAGTGACTGTATTCTTTTCCATTTATATCACCATGCCATGGAGTATTAAAACTATTTTTAGCTAAAATTTGAACCCAATAACAATTTGCCTTTTTATAAGTATCTGCATATCTAGCAAGTTTTTGAAATAGAGCTTCTGCTGAACTGCTATTCATTGTATTATGCTTATTTTTGATATCTGCAAACAATGTATCCTTAGTTGATTTTATGTCAAATCCACTTAAATTTCCAATTTCATAACCACTTATCCCGCCTAAAATTTGCTCGTGAAAAGTTCCAATCGAATTGTTTATTGATTTATCAATTTGTCTTAGTATTTCTGACTGAATAAGGCTTTCTTCATCTATATCATTGAATTTTGAATCTAAAGTTAGTTTTATTGTATCTACTTTATTGCTATAAAATTTCTTCTTAGTAATATTATTTTTTGCTTTCAAATATGATTTGTGTAAATTGGCAATGCAGTATAAGAAATGTTCATCAGATATAAAATTCAAATATTTATTTTCCATAATATCTAGTTTCAATTAATTGCTAAATTACTTTTTTACTCTTATTAATCAAAATTTTAAAAAATCCTTATACATTTTAATTACAATCGTATTTAAACTTTCATCTTCAAAATCCCCAAAAATTTTCTTAATCTTTCCTTAACTCACTTGCCTTTTCATCTAAAAAAAAATAGCTTTGAGAAACAATCATTAAATACAAACCGTTATGAAAATTCAAATCAATACCGACAAAAACATCGATGGACACGCAAGATTAGAAAACTATTTTTCTGAAGAATTAGAAAAAGGTTTAGCCCGTTTTGAAGATAAAATTACCCGCATAGAAGTACATTTTGGAGATGAAAATGGAGAAAAATTCGGTTTAAACGATAAAAAATGCGTTCTTGAAGTCCGTATCGCAAATTTACAGCCGCTTACTGTTACAGAACACGCAGATACTCTTGAAAAAGCTTTTAACGGTGCTTTGGCAAAAGCCAAAAAATCACTGACTACTACTTTCGAAAAAATGAAAGCACATTAAAATATAGAATTCCTACCTTTTTTTAAACCATATAAGTGATATAAGTTCATTTTAGTTTAAGCTTTAAATGCTTATCTGAACTCACATCACTTATATGGTTTTTACTTTCGTCTTTTGACCTTCGACTTTCGACTAATTTAAGATTTTGGCAACGGTGCTCCCACTGCAATATCACAGCGATGTCCTGGCTGACCGTGTACGGGATTCGTTCCGTCGGCAGTTTTTACGGGTTTTGCATTGGTATTTTCAGTACTTAATAAAGCAGGAACGGCATTGTTTGCCGGAGGTGTTACAGTAAACGACTTTTCTATAGTTCCGCCTTGCGCAGGAGGAGCTGCTGCAACGGGTTTTGCAACCGGCGAATTTAAAGGCGCTCCAACGGGAATATCACATCGGTGACCCGGCTGCCCGTGAGACGGATTCATTCCTTTACCTACTTTTACCGGAGCTGCTGTTACCGTTTTTGTCGTAACCATATTTGGCTGATTCGCATTTACCTGAACCGTTTGCGCAGGCTGCGCAGTAGTAGTTTGTCCTTGTGTTGGTGCCGAATTTAATGGTGCGCCAACTGCAATATCACATCGGTGTCCGGGTTGTCCGTGTGCAGGGTTCAGTCCTTTTGTTTCTCCCAAAACCGTATTTGGGTTTGTGGCCGGAGCCTGTACAACCGGAGCTGCTGTTTTAGAAGTATCTTTTGCAAGTCCTAATCGGATCAGTTCAGATGTTGAAGTGTTTTCCTGAACTTCTAATTCTTTTTTACAGGAAATAAAAACTAAAGAGGCAATAATGATCGAACTTATGTAGATTTTTGAATTCATGATTGAGGTATTTTAAGAGCACTCAAATATAATTTTTTTCCACCATATAAGTGATATAAGATAATTTAAGTTTTGAGTTACTTTATCAATAGTATTAGAAAGGTAATAAGAGAATTCAAAAACCTACGTCTTTATGAGAAACAACAACAAGCTTATATTTTTTTGCTCGCAGATTTTGCAGATCATACAGATTTTTTAGCTGTCTAAATTTTATATGCTGAATCTGCTAAATCTGCGGGAAACTTTCTCTCCTTGAAAATCATTCTTTATATTTAAACTTCAAATACCCTTACACATGAAAAAGACCATCCTATTACTTTTATTCGCAACTGTTTTTGCAAACGCCCAAAATGCCGAAAAAGACAAAATCAACCAAACGCTTGATGCCTGGCACAAAGCCGCCGCCGATGTAAAATTTGAAGCCTACTTTAATGCAATGACCGAAGACGCAATTTACATTGGAACCGATGCTACCGAAAACTGGATCAAACCCGATTTTAAAACCTGGGCGAAACCCTATTTCGATAAAGGAACAACCTGGAATTTTACGGCTTTGGAACGTCATATCTTTTTTGACAAAAGTGGAAAAATAGCCTGGTTCGATGAGCTGTTAAATACACAAATGAAAATTTGCCGTGGATCGGGCGTTTTGGCAAAAGTGGGAAAAGAATGGAAGATTCAGCACTATGTTTTATCCATGACCATTCCGAATGATGAAGTGGATGCTGTTGTAAAAGTAAAAGCGCCTATTGAAGATCTTCTGATTGCCAAACTTCAAAAAAAATAAGCAATATCTTTCATTCTGTTTGCAATCATTAGATTTCGGGCACTTTAGAACTCAGGATATCAATTCTATTATAATATATTTGACAATAATAGCGTAAATTTAGAAGCACAAAATAAGATACTCTCAAAAAAAGAAGCTGAATTTTATAAAATTTACTAAAATAAAAACCAAGCCTCTATTTTGTCAGACCTTAAATTTAAAATATTTATTTTTTTTTAACTTTGCCCCCAAAAAAAATAGGGTTAAATAAAGTATTTGAAAAATGAAAATAGAAAAACGCTGGATCATCTCCTTTATTATGATAAGTATTGTTTGTATCACGGGTGCTTTTTGGCCCACTGTTACAGAAAATGATTATGTATTGTCTGAGTTTGGTACTACTGAGCATATTGTTCCGGCAGACGTTGCCTGGATGCTTACATCTTCTTGTCTTGTGTTAATCATGACACCGGGATTGTCTTTTTTTTACGGAGGAATGGTAGGCAAGAAAAACGTGATTTCGACCATGCTTCAAAGTTTTATTTGCCTTGGAGTCGTTACTCTTTTATGGGCTGTAGTTGCTTTTAGTCTGGCATTTGGAGAACCCGTTGGTTTTGGTTCCGGAGATCATTTTTACAGTTTCTTTGGTAATCCGACTACTTTTGCCTTTATGGATTATGTGGGTGTTTTGCCTCACAAACAATTGGCGAATACGATTCCGTTTATGCTTTTTGCTTTGTTCCAGATGAAATTTGCGATTATCTGCCCTGCAATTATCACAGGGTCTTTTGCAGAGCGTGTTCGTTTTATCTCCTATTTAATTTTCATCAGCTTATTTACCATTTTTATATACGCTCCTTTATGTCACGCGGTTTGGTATCCAACGGGTATTTTAGGAAGCTATTTTGGCGTAAAAGATTTCGCCGGAGGAACCGTAGTACACATGAGTTCAGGATTTGCTGCTTTGGCCGGAGTTATCGTTTTAGGAAAAAGAAAAAACAGTCAGCATATTCCAACCAATATTCCGTTTGTATTATTAGGAACCGGAATGTTATGGTTTGGCTGGTTCGGATTCAATGCCGGATCTGCACTTGCTGCAAACGGAACAGCCGCAATGGCTTTTGCCACTACCACAACTTCATCGGCAGCAGCCATGTTAACGTGGATTTTCTTTGACCGAATGAACGGAAGAAAAGTTTCTGCTCTTGGGGCTTGTATTGGAGCTGTTGTAGGTTTAGTAGCCATTACTCCTGCCGCAGGTTTTGTCTCGGTTCCCGAAAGTATGTTTTTCGGATTCATAACAGCATTGGTTTCAAACACAGCTGTAAACTGCAGTTTTTCGAAAAGATTCGACGATACTCTGGATGTTTTTGCCTGCCACGGTGTTGGCGGAATTATGGGAATGATCCTGACGGCTATTTTTGCTCATGGTGAAGATGCAAGTTTGCTTCACGGCGGATGGAGCGTTTTCGGACATCACATGATGGCATTAGTATTGGTTTCAATTTTCACATTCTTCGGAGCTTATTTCTTGTTCAAAGTAACAAATTTCATTATTCCGTTACGAGTTTCAGAAGAGTCGGAGCACATTGGTCTGGATTTATCGCAACATGATGAAACACTGGATCCAAAATCATCACATATAACCGAACCACATTATTAACCAAAATAAGCCGCAGCTTTCTCAGATTAAAACCTGAAAATACTGCGGCTAAAATTTAAACTTCAATTACACCTCGCCTATTCGTTTATATTCCTTAATTTTGCGGAAAATTTTTGTAAAAAGTGGGAAGTAAAAATAAACTAAAAAGATTCAGGGAAAACGAAACATTTGAAAACGTTTTTCAACCAACCAGAGAAGAAGTTGTAAGCGATTCATTTCCGTTAAGAGGAAAATGGAATACCGATTTCTTTAAAAATGACAATCCATTAGTTTTAGAATTAGGATGCGGAAAAGGCGAATATTCTGTTGGACTGGCGGAAAAATACCCTGACAAAAATTTTATCGGAATTGACATCAAAGGTGCCCGTTTCTGGAGAGGTGCCAAAACGGCTGTTGACAATGGTCTTCATAATGTTGCTTTTGTACGAACTCAGATCGAGTTAATCAACCATATTTTTGCTGAAAATGAAGTAGATGAAATCTGGATTACTTTTCCGGATCCGCAAATCAAATACAAGAGAACAAAACACAGAATGACTAATTCTGAATTTTTGAAATTGTATAAAAGAATCCTTAAAAAAGACGGTGTCGTAAATCTTAAGACCGACAGTGAATTCATGCATGGCTACACCCTTGGACTGCTTCATGGAGAAGGGCACGAAGTTTTATATGCCAACCATAATGTATATAAAAATGAAGGAAGCCCGGAAGAGGTTACTGCTTTTCAAACCTTTTACGAAAAACAATATTTAGAAATTAATAAGGCAATTACGTATATTCGTTTTAAAATTAAAGACTAATTTAGTTTTAAAATCATTTTTCAACCATTAAATAACTGAATGGCATTACTCACTCCATTAATTTCAGGTTTTATTGCCGCAATTATTGGGATTATTCCTCCGGGACTAATCAACATGACTGCAGCTAAAATAAATTTGAAAGAAGGAAAAAAAAATGCCCTATGGTTTGTTATTGGTGCTGTTTTGGTCATTTTTTTTCAGGTTTATGTAGCGGTTTTATTTGCGCAGGTTATTAATAGCAGACCAGATGTCGTGGCATTACTGAGAGAAGTTGGTTTTGGTATCTTTTCGGTTTTAACCATTTATTTTTTATTTATAGCTAAAGGACCCAAAACCAAAAAATCCAAAATCCAAAAGAAGAGTAAAGAAAGCCGCTTCTTTTTAGGAATGCTGCTTTCGGGATTGAATTTTTTCCCAATTCCGTATTATGTACTGGTAAGCGTTACTTTAGCTTCTTACCATCTTTTTGTGTTCGAAAGCAACATTATTTTTACTTTTGTATTAGGTTCTGTTTTAGGCTCTTTTGCCGTTTTATACAGTTATATCGCTTTCTTTGGAAGAATAGAAAAGAAGACAGATTATATGATGCGCAATATGAATACGATTATTGGAAGTATCACCGGTTTAATTGCTCTTGTGACACTTTTTAATATTTTGAACTATTACTTTAGTTAAAAATTATAAACCTCAGATTAGAAGATTAAACTGATTTTGAGAAATGGGGCAAAAAAAGTGATTTACGCAGTTTCTGCATAGTAACAGATAAAATTATTAATTAATCTCTTTAATCTTCTAATCTGTGGCAAAATTCAAACTCTATGGCTGAAGATAATTTTTTTGAAAAAGTCTATGCAATCGCCCGACAAATTCCGTACGGAAAAGTAACTTCCTATGGAGCTATTGCAAAAGCATTAGGAACTGCACGATCAGCCCGAATGGTGGGCTGGGCAATGAATGCATGCCATAACATGGAAGATATACCCGCACATCGTGTCGTTAACAGAAAAGGACTCTTAACAGGAAAACATCATTTTGACGGAACCAACTTAATGCAGCAGCTTTTAGAGAGCGAAGGCATTGAAGTAGTCAATAATCAAATTATAAATTTTGAAAAACATTTTTGGCAACCCGAAATGACGTTATGACTAATTCCAAATAATTACTCCATTACCACATTTTGGGATCCATCAACTTCTTTGTCTTTTTCATACACATCCGGAAAAAAATTAACTTCGCCTGTATCCTCACTTACCCATGCTGTAAAATAACCTATATAAATCGGAATTTTATTTTTCAAGATACAGGTTGTTTCAATTTCACCATTCATCGCAAGATCTATTTTTTCTGATGGCCAGTCCGGATCATCTTTTAAAATTACATGCGCCAATTTCTTAGCTTCTTTAATATTGATGCATCCATGACTAAATGTACGCTGTTCAAACTGAAACAAGCTTTTGGCCGGAGTATCATGCATATAAATATCAAATGGATTTGGAAACAAAAATTTCACCAGTCCCAAAGAATTTTTAGGACCCGGTTTTTGTCTTACCTTCCCTCCATTCCATTCCATATTATGCTCTTCCAGATAATTTTTATTCGAAGCCATGTTAAGCTTTAATTCGTTATCAATGATACTTTGCGGAACATTCCAATATGGGCTAAATACCACTTTGTCCATTGTACTGCTGAAAATTTCCGTTTCAGACCATTTAGTCCCAACAAAAACATCAGATGTAAATTCATTATGTCCGTTTTTAACATAAAGCAATCGGTAAGACGGAATGTTTACCATAATATAATCACTTGCATTTACCAGATTTTCGGGAATTAAACGACAACGTTCCATATTTAGCTGTATCGTTTTAATTCTTTCAGATATTGGCTCGTTCATTTGTTTGATATGATCGAACGTCAATTTATAATTTAAAGCAAGACCATATCTTTTTTTATAATTTAAAACCCCAGCCATAAGTTCTTCATCATAAATAGTGCTTTTCGAATCTCTTTTTAAATCACCATCTATAAATAAACGCTCACGAATTTGTTTTACGGCAACGCCACTATCAAAAGGTTTTAAATCTTTAAATGTTGCACTGTCAATATCAATTTTTTTCCAAAGTTTTTTTCTTTCAATTTTTCGGTATTTTTCCAAAGCTTTTTCAAGTCTGTCATACTGTCTGGATAATAGATAAACCTGACCTGAAGTTTTGGTTGTATTTGCGATGGAATCCCGGTTTCTGTTTTGAAAATTAAAAGTCGATGACAAGACTGAAGCGCTGTCAATAAACTTTTTAGAATTATTTTCTTTTAAAAATAATTTGTCATTCATTGATTTTCCTGTTTCATTCTTAAAACCAAATGAAGAAAACAAAAAAACGATAGTTATAATTAGGAGGAATTTATTTAGATGTCGCATGATGTTTATTTTTTAAATTTTAATATTAAGTTTATTTAAAAAATACAGCGAAAAACATAATCAGAAACCTTCAAAATGAATCTTCACCATATCTTTAAAATATTGTAAATCAAAAATTTAGGGTTCTTCAAATTTACTTCAATACGATAAAAATTGTTTTACAGAATAAAACATACATTTATTAAAATTCACATTAAGTACCTGATGTCCATTAAATTGCAGGAATACAGAATTTTTATTACAGCTGGAATACGATAGATTCTGGTTTGATTAAATCTGTTTCAATTTGAGTTTATACGTTATAAGAATCATACGGTTTCTGATAACTATTAGGAGAACGTTATTGCCAAAAATGTATCTTTATTACGAACAATTATGTAAACAATATTTAGTATAGTTTCTTTTATGCTTTTGACTTTCTATTTTTTTAAACAGATATCAGGTTCAAAAAGTTGGTATTTAAAAACCAATAATTAGCCCTAATCACTTTTTAAAACCCCTAAAACTATTTTTTCGGTTTCTGTTTTGATTTATTTACTCAATCAGACCATCAACAAATACAATTCAAAACAGCAAAAATCCGAACATAATCCGTTATCTTTGCAATCTGAAATTAGTTTGAATAAATTCCATTTTTAAATTAGTTTCAATCATTAGAAAAATACAATATCAAAATGAAATTAGATAGAAAAGAAATTCTTAAAGCTTTAGAAACGATAACTATAGCAGGAGAAGGAAAAAATATGGTAGAAAGTGGCGCTGTTGCGAATGTCATTACATTTGGAGACGAAGTTGTAGTAGACCTGCTACTTCATACACCAGCGATGCATATCAAAAAAAGAGCTGAAGATGATATCAAAAAGACAATCCTTGAATTGGTATCTCCAGAAGCAAAAGTTAAAGTAAACATTAAGGTAGAAACTCCTGAGAAAAACGAAATTAAAGGCCGTGCCATTCCGGGAATAAAAAATATTATTGCTGTTGCTTCCGGAAAAGGGGGAGTTGGAAAATCTACAGTTACAGCCAATTTAGCTGTAACACTGGCAAAGATGGGATTTGCAGTTGGTGTTCTTGATGCCGATATTTATGGACCATCAATGCCAATTATGTTTGATGTCGAAAATGAAAAACCAATTTCGATTACTGTTGACGGAAAATCTAAAATGAAACCCGTTGAAAGTTATGAAATCAAAATACTTTCTATAGGATTTTTTACAGCACCTAGTCAGGCTGTAATATGGAGAGGGCCAATGGCAGCAAAAGCTCTGAATCAAATGATTTTTGATGCTGATTGGGGCGAATTAGACTTCATGCTTATTGACCTGCCTCCTGGAACCGGAGATATTCACCTTTCTATTATGCAGTCATTGCCAATCACCGGAGCAGTTGTAGTAAGTACCCCTCAGGCAGTGGCACTTGCAGATGCAAAAAAAGGTGTTTCTATGTTTATGCAGGATAATATTAATGTGCCGGTTTTGGGAATCATTGAAAATATGGCATACTTTACACCGGAAGAATTACCTGACAATAAATATTATATCTTTGGACAGGAAGGAGCAAAAAATCTTGCAGAAGATTTGAATGTTCCGTTTTTAGGAGAAGTACCAATTGTTCAGTCTATTCGTGAAGCAGGAGATTATGGCCGCCCAGCAGCTTTGCAAACTGCTTCAGCAATTGAAACTGTATTTGAAGAAATTACCAGAAATGTAGTTCAGGAAACAGTAAACAGAAACGAAAGCTTACCAGCAACAGAAGCCATAAAAATTACAACAATGGCAGGATGTTCAGCAGTTAAAAAAAATTAGATAATTGAGACAATGAGTTAATTAGATAATTTGAAAATAAGATAATGAAATAATTGGGATCGTTTTAAGAATTACCTAATTGACACATTCTCTAATTGACACATTCTCTAATTAGCAAAATTCTCTAATTGATACATTAATATTATGACAACAGAAGAATTAACAAGCAACGTATTATTAGCTCTTGATGAAATCAGACCTTTTTTGAATTCTGATGGTGGTGACATTACGCTGATTTCAATTGAAGACGATAAACATGTAAAAGTTCGTCTTGAAGGAGCATGCATAAGTTGCAGCGTAAATCAGATGACTTTAAAAGCGGGTGTAGAAACCACTATAAAAAAATATGCTCCACAAATAGAAACAGTGGTCAATATAATGTAATAAACGGGTAATTTATTCTTGTTTTTAAGTTTGAAATAATTAATAAGAATAATAGCCATTTGGCCTCTTTTGTAATATTTTTTTATACAAATCTGTTAAAACACATGTTTTTTTATGATTTTGATAAAAAACAACATAAAGATTTAAGGTATTCTATTGATAAATTGTTGCATTTTTAACTTAAATTTGCAACATAACCCCCTTAAATCTTAAATCATGAAAAAATATTACATTCTATTTATATTATTTTTTTCTATTAGCATAAATTATGCACAACAAAGTTCAGAGACATTAATTGTAGACAAAGCATGGCTTAATGATTCAGAAGAATGGTCTGATTATACTTATTCTGGAAAGATTGTATTTTCTATCAACAACAATGAAGAAGGCAGCCTTAGATTAGGTAATTATGATTTTTTATATGATTTTTGCGAAGGGAAGCCAAAATTTTCAAATAAGGCGGCTTACAATTCAGCAGAATTTTCACATCCAAGAAAAATATCATCTTCAACAGATAAACAAGGAGTAGTAAATAATACTTATGAAGGTACTTTGATTTTTCAATTGGAAAAGGATTATTATTCAGTAATTGCCATTGTTACATTATTAGAAAAAGGCGGAAATATATTAGGGGCTAAAATGCACCTTAAAGAAAGCAGCAGAAAAGAATTTGCATTTAGCTTAAAACCAAATAGTTAATAAATAATTTTAGAGTTTGTTCACGTTATCAAATTCTAAGTAAGTAAAATTCCAATAATTGAAAATGGATGTATTAATAAAGATTAAAGATCGAGAAGGAGTTATACACGAATTACAGGCTCCAACTGACATGGCAATGAATATAATGGAGTTATGCAAAGCATACGAACTTCCTGTTGAAGGAACCTGCGGCGGAATGGCTATGTGCGCTTCCTGCCAGTGTTATGTTCTAAATGATGTTGCTTTACCAGAAATGGGAGATGAAGAAGAAGCCATGCTTTCTGAAGCATTTTATGTTAAATCTAACAGCCGCTTAGGTTGTCAGATTCCAATCACTACAGAATTAGAAGGACTGGAACTTGAACTGGCTCCGGAATATTAATATTAAAAAAGGCGAAAATCACTGATTTTCGCCTTTTTTAATTAATCGTATCTTTTTATTAAATCCGTTAAAGTATATTCTTCCAATAACTTGTCAAGATACTTTCCTCTGCTGCTCGTTTCACGCTGATAGGGTGCAAATAAACTCGTTGATTTATTCAATTCGACATTCAGCTCTTTTAAATAATTTTCATGTTCTGTTATCGCCAATAAATCTTTATTTGCAATAAAATCCAGAATTCGTTTAATAATAATTTCTTTTTCTATAATAGCATTTTCATTATTACGCAATGTACAAATTCCGTAAACACCTTTGCAGAAATATTCCCATTCTTCCTCTAACAATTCATTTGTTTTTTCAAGGTTTATTTCATCATTCTCATCAAAAACATTTCCGTATGCAAATTTTCTATGATTATGCTTTTTTAAAATTGATAAAAGATTTTGTTTAAAATCTTCTTTCAGGTTCTCATAACTCTTTTCACTGCTATCTTTTATAAGCTCAAGAATGTTTTTAGCAAAATATTTTTTAGAAGAAATAATTTTATGACTATCATTTAAAGAAGAACTAATTCTCACTTCTGAATCAATAACATAAGAAGGTCCCGGAATTATCTTGTCTGCGATGAGCTGATTTAGTTTATCAGGAGAAAAATTAGTCAATTTTAAAACTTCTTCAAATTCGAGGTAGTTCTCTTCTATATATTTTATGTTTATTTCTTTCATTTTAATTCTTATTTTCAGAAATCAAATATAGTCACAAAAAGACGCAAAAAAACCGTAATCGCTTTTGGTAATTACGGTTTTTTCTTTATAACAATTTTGTGTAACCTCTTGTTTATACCAAACCTGCCTGAATTAAATATTCTGCAATCTGGATTGTGTTTGTAGCTGCTCCTTTTCTTAAGTTATCAGCAACGATCCACATGTTTAATGTATTTGGCTGGCTTTCGTCACGACGAATTCTTCCAACAAAAACTTCATTTTTACCTTCTGCAAATAAAGGCATTGGATAAGAAAACGCATCCAGGTCATCCTGAACCACTACTCCGTCAGTATTTTGTAAAATTTCACGAACTTCATTTACTTCAAAATCATTTGTAAACTCAACGTTTACAGCCTCACTGTGTCCTCCAACAACAGGTACACGAACTGCAGTAGCCGTAACTCTGATGGTGTTATCTGCAAGTATTTTTTGAGTTTCACGAACTAATTTCATTTCTTCTTTAGTGTATCCGTTAGCTTCAAAACTATCGCATTGTGGAATTGCATTTCTGTGAATTGGATATTTGTAAGCCATATCACCCTGCACACCTGCATACTCATTTTCTAATTGTCTAACCGCTTTTACACCGGTACCGGTAATCGATTGATAAGTCGAAACAATAATTCTTTTGATATTGTATTTTCTGTGCAAAGGAGCCAGTGTCAATACCATCTGAATCGTAGAGCAGTTTGGGTTTGCAATAATTTTATCTTCTTTCGTCAAAGACTCGGCATTGATTTCAGGAACGATCAGTTTTTTTGTCGGATCCATTCTCCACGCAGATGAATTGTCAATTACCGTTGTTCCGGCAGCAGCAAATTTTGGAGCCCACTCTAATGAAGTATCACCTCCGGCAGAGAAAACAGCAATATCAGCTTTTAAATCAACCGCAGTCTGCAAACCAACAACTTTATATTTCTGACCTTTATATTCTATTTCTTTACCTACAGATTTCTCTGAAGCAACTGGAATTAATTCTGTAACCGGAAAATTTCTTTCTGCTAAAACTTTCAACATTATTTCGCCAACCATACCGGTGGCGCCTACAACCGCTATTCTCATTTTATATTTTTTTATATGAATGTTCTAATTTAGAATGCAAAAGTAAGGATAATAAAAATGATTACAATTCGATTCACAAAAAACAACAAATTGTTATAAATTACACAATTTGTATTATCCCTAACACCATTTCTTAGCATTACTTAGAACATATTACGAAATATGATTTTAGAAATATTAACTAAATAGGTTTGAAAACGAGATTTTTTTATCTCAGATACTTAAACTCAAATTGACAGATTTAAAAATTAATATTTAGATAATTATAGTGAAATAAACTATATTTAATACATTTGGCCATCTTAAAATGACTACTAATTTACTTATGAAAACAAAATTACTCTTGTTACTTTTCCTAGCTAGTTTACAATCTTTTGGTCAACACACTTTTATTCCGGATGTGAATTTTGAAAATAAGTTAATTACTCTTGGTATTGATTCTGGCGTTGTAGATGGTAAAGTTTTAACTTCAAAAATAAATACTTTAACTTTCTTGGATGTCTCATCAAGTTCCATTTCTGATCTAACTGGTATCCAGAATTTTTCAGCGCTCACTTATTTAAATTGTAATAAAAATCAATTGCTTAGTTTAGATGTTTCTAAAAACACGTCTTTAACTGTTTTATATTGCAATGAGAATAAATTAAGCAGTTTAGATCTTTCTAAAAATATAGCTTTAAACTATTTAGATTGCAGTTACAATAAATTGAGCAATTTAGATGTTACTAAAAATACTGCTTTGACCCTTTTATATTGCTATTTGAATCAATTGAGCAGTTTGAATGTTGTTCTAAATACAGCCTTGACATACTTAGCTTGCGGACAAAATACATTAACTAGTTTGGATGTTTCTAAAAACACGTCTTTGACTTATTTGTCGTGTGGCATAAATCAATTGACCAGTTTGAATATTTCCAAAAACACAGCTTTAACGACTTTAGATTGTAGCCAAAATACATTAACCAGTTTAAATGTTTCTACAAACACAGCTTTGACTTCTTTAAACTGCCGTGTTAACGAATTGATTAGTTTGGATGTTTCTAAAAATATTGCTTTGACTTCTTTAGAATGTAGTTCTAATCGATTAACTAACCTGGATGTTGCTGTAAATAAAGCTTTAACTTCTTTAAATTGTAGTAATAACCAATTAAACAATTTGGATATTGCTACAAATACAGCTTTGATTTCCTTAGAATGTGGATATAATCTATTAAACATTCTTAATGTTTCTAGAAATACAGCTTTAAAAACTTTAGATTGCGATTATAATCTATTAACAACTTTAGATGTAACAAAAAACATTGCTTTAACTTCTTTAATTTGTGGTCTTAATAAATTAGGCAGTTTGGATATTTCTAAAAATACGGCTTTGACCCTTTTGAATTGTACGATTAATGAATTAACTAGTTTGGATGTTTCTAAAAACCTATTTTTAAATAGTTTACGTTGCAATAGCAATAAATTTACTAGTTTGGATGTTTCTAAAAATACAGCTCTAACCACTTTGTATTGTTATAATAATCCATTATTAAATAGTCTAAATTTAAAAAATGGAAAAAACTCACTAATTGGAACTGGCAAAATAAAGATTTTTTATAACCCAAATTTAAGTTGTATACAAGTAGATGATGTTGCTTACTCTAATGCTAATTGGTCAGCAGCAAAAGATGCTACAGCAAGTTACAGTCTCAATTGCACATCATTAGGGATTTCAGAATCGGTTTTTAATACAATAACCGTTTATCCCAATCCTTCAAAAGGAGAAATCTACATTGACAATGTCACACTTGAAAAAGCAACTGTTTACGATGCCTTAGGGAAATTAGTGAAAACAACAAAATTTGTAGGAGATTCAAACAGCAATACTATCAATTTAGCTGGTTCTCCAAGCGGCATTTATTATATTTATCTGGAAAGACAGGGAATTACGGTGGTTAAGAAAATAATATTAGAATAAATAGAAAGCCTATTTCAAACAAAAAAACCGCCCCAATTATGGAACGGTTAAGTTAGACTTTAGTGTAGCGGTATGTATTTTATTGTTTATTTTTCAAAAGATCCCTAATTTGTGTAAGCAATTCTTCCTGCGTTGGTCCGGCAGGCGGTGCAGGAGCAGGTGCTTCTTTCTTTTTCAGATTGTTTATTCCTTTAATAATTAGAAACAAAACAAAAGCAACAATTATAAAGTTAATTACTGCCGAAAGAAACATTCCGTATTTTATGCCTCCAAAAGCCGTTAATTGTTCAATACTTGATAAATGAGCAGCTTCTAAAGCAGGTTTTAATATCAATGGTGTAATTACATCATCAATTAATGAGCTTACAATTTTATTAAAAGCAGCTCCAATAATTACACCGACAGCCAAATCAATTACGTTGCCTTTCGTTGCAAATTCCTTAAATTCTGAAACAAATCCCATAATTCTTTATTTTTATGTAATTAATAGATATCGAAAATACGTAATTTTATTGAAAGTTTCTTTAAAAACTATCTGAAAAATACCCTTTTTACTCTTTGTGAAATACTGGTCAGAATTTCATAAGGAATTGTTTTTAAAGCTTCTGCAATTTCTATTACTGTTGGAGATTCTCCAAAAATGGTAACCGAATCACCTTCTTTACAATCAATTTCGCTAACATCTACCATCAGCATATCCATACAGACGCTTCCTACAATAGATGCCTTTTGATTTTTTATCGTAATATAACCTATCTGATTGCCCCATAATCTTGAAATCCCATCAGCATAACCAATTGGAATTGTAGCTATTTTGGTTTCTTTTTCGGCCATAAATCTTCTTCCATACCCTACGCTGTCGCCTGCAGGAATCGTACGAACCTGTGAAATAATCGATTTTAAAGTCCCTACATTTTCCAGATATTTTTGTTCTGAAGCATCGTTTGAAACACCATAAAGTCCAATTCCCAAACGTACCATGTTGTATTGCGCATCCGGAAAATTACTTATTCCGGAAGTATTCAGGATATGACGGATTGGGTTTACTCCTAATTCATTCATTAATTTTGAAGAGAGTTTTTCGAACAATCGAATTTGCGACATTGCAAATTCATAATGCTTCATATCATCGCTAGTCGCCATATGCGATAAAATACTCTGAATGCGTACTGTTGAATTTCCTTTTAAAGCAGCAATCAATTCGTCTATTGTATTTTCTTCAAAACCCAAACGATGCATCCCGGTATCGAGTTTGATATGGATCGGAAAATCTTTTAGATTCTTTTCACGGGCAATCTTCAAAAAAGCATTTAATCCTTTCAAACTATAAATTTCAGGCTCTAACTGATATTGAATAATCGATGCAAAACTCGTCGATTCAGGATTTAAGACCATGATTGGTAATTTGATTCCGCCATTTTTAAGTGAAATTCCTTCATCTGCGAAAGCCACTCCTAAATAATCAACTTTATGATGTTCCAGCAATTTTGCTATTTCCAATCCTCCGTTTCCATAACCAAATGCTTTAACCATCACCATGATTTTGACATCACTTGCTAATTTAGATTTAAAGAAATTTAAATTATGGCTAATGGAATTCAGATTGATTTCGAGAATGGTTTCATGGGTTTTCTCTTCCAGTAAAGTTACAATTTCTTCAAACTGAAACGACCTTGCTCCTTTTATTAAAATGGTTTCATTGGCAAAATTCAGATTTTCAAAATCATTGATAAATTCAGCAGTGTTTTGATATGTGATACAATTCGAAAATTTGTTTTTAAATAACGAAATGGTTGTACCGATTCCAATTATACGATTGACTTTATTATCTGCAATTAGTTGGGAAACTTTAGAATATAATTCTTCGTTTGAAAATCCGCTTTGAAAAATATCAGATAAAATAACTGTTTTGGATGCATTCTTTTTTTGGCTTTCTAAAAAATCAAGTGCTATTTTAAGAGATTGAAAATCAAAACTATAACTGTCATCAATAATGCTGCAATTATGGATTCCATTTTTGACTTCCAGGCGCATTTCAACCGGATACAATCCGTACATCCGATTTTGAACCGTTTCAGCATCATATTCAAAATTAAGCAATACCAATAAGCAGGAAATTGCATTTTCTAAAGAAGCCGAATCACTGAAAGGAATTTTTAAGTCATAACTTCTCCCTTTGTAATGATACTCAATACGGGTCGTTTCATTTTTATTTTCTTTTTTCGAAACAAAAACATCGGCTGTATTATCTGTATAGCTCCATGAAAAAAGTTTTCGGGGATGCAGCATATATTCGGCCGAAAATTGAGATAAACAAGAATCTACAATTTCATTTTTTTGATATATAATAACCGGACAGTCTTTAAACAAAAGCAGTTTTTCATCAATCTTTTGCACTAGATTTAAAAATCCTTCGTCGTGTGCAGTTCCAATATTGGTAAGTAGTCCTATTGTGGGTTTTATGATTTGCTCTAATTTTTCCATTTCATTCACCGTCGAAATTCCGGCTTCAAAAATGCCTAAATTATGTTTCTCATTAATCGCAATCACCGAAAGTGGCACTCCAACCTGTGAATTATAACTTTTAGGACTTCGTATAATATTATAATCAGGACTTAATAAAAAATTAAGCCATTCTTTTACGATCGTTTTTCCATTACTTCCCGTTAATCCGATAACAGGAAAGTCAAAAAGATGCCGGTGATGAGCGGCAAACTTCTGAAGGGCATCTAAAGTAGATTTTACGACTAAAAAATTGGCTCTCCCGGCACAATTTTCAGGAATATATTCAACTACAAAATTCTGAACTCCTTTATTTATAAGTTCAGAAACATACGAATGCGCATCATTATTTACTCCGGACAATGCAAAAAACAAAGTTTGAGAACCGTTTTGCAGTGAACGGCTGTCAATCGAAATCTGTTCAATAAAAACAGTTAGATCTGAGCCAATCCATTCGGCATGAAGAACCGAAACAAGGCTTTTTAAGTTTACACTCATTTAGAAGTTTCTTTTTTTCAAAATTAAACATTAAAGACTAAAAAGAGTTGTGATTTTCTTAAAAAATAAAGGGTTTACAAAAAGCTATTTATATTTCAATTATATTTGTTAGACACCTCAAATTACTGCATTTTGAAAAAAATACTTCCGATATTCTCCTATATATTACATCCAATTTTTATATCGATGTATGCGACCTTATTTTATCTTTTTTATAAGGATGATGCCTTTACTATCCAG
Source organism: uncultured Flavobacterium sp. (assembly GCA_963513545.1). Lineage (GTDB taxonomy): Bacteria > Bacteroidota > Bacteroidia > Flavobacteriales > Flavobacteriaceae > Flavobacterium. Next base: position 142,154 of record CAUPQW010000007.1, on the reverse strand, counting down.
GAAAAATATTTTGTTTTATTTCAAATACTCATTATTACCGTTATTGTCCCTTTATTATTTTTTCTATTGCTTCGCTCCACTGGTAATGTAAAATCGGTCATGATACATGAAACTTCGCAACGAATAATACCCTTAATTTTACAGTGTTTTTTATTTATATTACTGGTAAAAAGAAGCATTATTATTACTCGTTACCCTGAGCTGCATTTCTTTTTTCTGGGCGGATTATTCAGTACTATTATGGCTCTGATTTATTCTCTTTTTAAGATAAAAGCCAGCCTGCATATGATGGCAATTAGTGGTTGTGCCGTTTTTGTAATTGGACTTAATATGCATTTGCAACTACATAATCCGTACTGGCCGGCACTTTTAATTTTACTGACCGGAATAGCAGCTACATCTCGCCTTGAAATGAATGCCCATACGTACAAGGAATTGTTAATAGGATTTTTAATCGGAATAATGCCGCAGGTTTTATTTCTGTATTTGTGGTTATAAAATATAAAAAATAAGCCCCACACTCATGGTTTTCATTTTTACGCTTTCTCCTGAAACAGTTTTAACGTCTTTAAACAAAGGATTCAGTCCATAATACAAATAAGCATTCCAGGTGTTGTAACCCGCAGAAATAGTTGCGCCATACTGAAATCTGTTGATATCGGAATTATTTCGAACTATATAAGTGTTTTCGCCATCATCTACAACAGATTTGCTGGCTAAAACATAGCTTAATTTTAATCCGGCATAAACCCTCCAAAACTTATGACTTTCATAAGTAGAATTTCTCCATCTAAACTCAATGGGAAGATCTACCAAATATTGCCTGTATTTATTTGAAACAAACTCATTATAATCGTTTACTCCATAAATTAGTGTTCCGTCCTGACTTTCAGAAATAGTCAGGTTTTGAAAATAATTTTGATACGTTAAACCTAAACCTGCTGCAATGGCAACAGTTCTTTTTTTGTTGATTGGCATATCTCTTAAAAAACCGGCAGAAATCTCAGCAGAAAATTTATCCTGTTTAAGCCCTTCCGGAGTCTGAGTCAACAGATTATAGCCCACCGTAAAATAAAACTGATCTTCCCTATACAATGAATCAATTTTAATTACCGGCTTTTCTTGAGGTTTTTCTTCCTGCGAAAAAACATTGAAAAACGATATCAGAAATAAACAACTAAAAAATAATCGCATAGTTTGTTTGAGTTTTATGAGGATTTTAAATAAACGTTTTTTAGAAATATTTATTTGACACACAAATATAATATAATGATTGTTTATGATTGGTTACAATACTAATTATTCTGTTTTCACTCTTGATAAAAATATTCTGTTGCACTATTTTCAATAAAAAGCGTTAAAATCAAACATTTTTATATTTGCCTTTTATACCTTTGTACCGTAATGAAAAAAAGACAGCTCATAACCGGTTTTACTCTGGGTCTGATGGTATTGCTATCAATACTGTTTCAGTCCATCCATAGTTATGAGCACATTTCAAAACAGCTTTCAGAAAAAAAATGTCATCATAATTACAATGATGTAAATGGTGAAATTACGCATCAGCATCATGACGATGACTCTTGTTTTATTTGTCATTTTTCTTTTGGAAGTTACATTACTCCTGAAAATTTCACGTTTCAATTTTTTAGTAATCATCAGGAAATCCCTTATTTCTTTGGATTTTCAGAAAGTATTATTTCCTTTTCAGGAAGTCTTTACACACTCCGGGGTCCTCCTTCAGCTATAGTTTCATAAAGTTTCGCCCCAAGAAACAAAACACTTTTAATTGAATTCAAAGTTCAGTTAGGTTCCTGGTTTTCATTTCTATGGAAATTCAGTAAACTTCACGTTTCTTTTGCTTCTCTTTAAAAGAAAAATCCATTAACTATAGCAATCATTTTCAAATGAAAAAAATAATAATAGCCCTAATTTTGGGGTTTTCGGGTATACTTTCTGCCCAGAATTCGGTTTCAGGAACTGTTACCGATAATCAAAATCAGCCATTACCGGGTGTTTCTGTTTACGCTCCCGAATTACACAAAGGAACTACGACTGACGAAAACGGAAAATACGAATTAAAGAATCTTCCAAACGGAAGTTTGCGTATTGCCTTTTCTTATGTGGGGTATTCAAATCAAAATAAAACCATTGCAAAATTGACAAAGGAAAACACGCTCGATGTGACGCTTTTAGAATCAATTCTGGAAATGGATGAAGTCGTGGTTTCTACTCCTTTTAACAAACTGCAGTCACAAAACGTAATGAAAATTGATCACGAAAGCATCAAGACATTACAACAAAAAGGAACTTCTACATTGATTGAAGGCCTGGCAACAATTCCGGGAGTTTCTCAGATTTCTACAGGGACTTCTATTGGAAAACCTGTAATTCGCGGACTGAGCGGAAATCGTGTTTTGGTATATTCTCAGGGCGTTCGTGTCGAAAACCAACAGTTTGGAGATGAACACGGTTTAGGTTTAAACGATGCCGGAATCGAAAGTGTCGAGGTAATCAAAGGACCAGCTTCTTTATTGTATGGTTCTGATGCTTTGGGAGGAGTTTTGTATTTCAATCCTGAAAAATTTGCTGATGCGGGTACATTCAAAGCTAATTTCAGTCAAAAATATTTTACGAATACACAGGGAAGCAACTCTTCTATCGGATTAAAAACGTCTACAGACAACTGGAAATTTTTGGCCCGTGGAAGTTTCAATACACATTCTGACTATAAAATTGCCGATGGTGACCGTGTAACGAATTCGCGTTATAATGAAACTGATTTTAAAACCGGAATTGGTTACAGCAACTCCACATTTTCAAGCGTTTTTCGATACAACTACAACAAACTGGATATTGGGATGCCGGAGGATGGAATTGCTGAACAATCTTCAAGCAAAGACACCCAATTTCCAAGACAGGGAATTTTCAATCATTTGTTTAGTTTAAATAATGTGATCTTTTTTGAAAACTCAAAACTTGACGTTGATTTAGGTTACATCTCAAATGACAGAAGCGAATTTGAAGATAGCAACGACGCTGCACTTCGAATGAAACTGAACACTTTTAATTATAATGCAAAATATCATTTCCCGAAATTCGGTAAAATTGAAACCATTTTAGGCATTCAGGGAATGCATCAGACCAATACAAATTCCGGAGAAGAATATTTGATTCCGAATGCAACAACCAATGATTTTGGCGTTTTTGGAACTGCTAATTACGAATGGAATAATAGCGTTTTGCAAGCCGGTTTACGTTTTGATAACCGAAATGTTACTTCAGAAGCACACGGAATTGTGGGAGAAGAAGGCTCTTTTGAAGCTTTAGACCGATCTTTTGACAGTTTTAATGCTTCTTTGGGATACAAAACAAAATTAGCAGAACCGTTAACACTTCGATTAAATGTAGCTACCGGATTTAGAGCTCCAAACTTGGCCGAGCTGACTTCAAACGGTGTTCACGAAGGAACCAACCGTTATGAAATAGGAAACAGCGATTTGAAAACCGAACAAAACGTTCAGACCGATTTGAATCTGGAATACAAAAATTCGCATTTTGAATTCTTTGTGAACGGATTTTATAACCACATAAACAATTACATTTATACTTCCCCAACAGGAGAAATCAGAGATAACAATAATGTTTTTGCCTACATTCAGGATAATGCAAAATTATTTGGAGGAGAGGTTGGCCTGCATTTTCACCCGCATCCTTTAGACTGGCTGCATTTTGAAACCAGTTTTGAAACCGTAACCGGTAAAAAAGACAACGATGATTATTTGCCTTTAATTCCTGCCAATAACTGGAACAATACACTTAGAACCGAATTTAATATCAAAAACTGGTTCAAAGAAGGTTACGCCTCTTTAAATGTTTCTTCGACTTTTGATCAGGATAATGTGAGTGGTTTTGAAACGGCATCAAAAGGCTATACTTTGGTCAACTTAGGTTTTGGAGGAACGGTAAAACTGGGAAAAACTGCTTTTGACGTAAACCTGAACGGAAATAATTTGTTCGATAAAAAATATATTGCACACCTTTCAAGATTAAAAACAGACGGAATCCCAAACATTGGACGAAATATTGTTTTGGGAGTTAATTTTAATCTGTAACATTTTTAAACCATATAGGTCATATAAGTAAATTAAGCAAGGGCTTAAAGAAATTATTTTGACTTATATGGTTTAACTTTTTCTGCTTTAATTTTCACAACAAAATTTTCTATTTTTGATACAAACACAAAATCAACTAGGAAAAAAAATTTCTTATAATGGCAATCACAACTGCAGGAATTTCTTTGGCAAAAAATAAAATTCAGTATCCCGAAACTAAAAAAGGTGAAACTGTTGATGTCTATTTTGATACCAAAGTTAGCGATCCTTACCGTTGGCTGGAGGATGATAAATCTAATGAAACCGGTGCGTGGGTAAAGGCTCAAAACGAAGTTACATACGGTTATTTAAATCAAATTCCATTTAGAGATGCATTAAAAGCACGAATGGAAAAACTGTGGAATTATGAAAAAATAGGTGCTCCTTTTACAGAAGGAAAATTTACGTATTATTCCAAAAATAACGGACTTCAAAATCAGTCGGTTGTTTATAGAAAAGATGGAAAAGGCAAAGAAGAAGTTTTCTTAGATCCAAATACATTTTCTAAAGACGGGACCACTTCGCTTGGCGGACTGGATTTTTCTAAAGATGGCTCCAAAGCTGCTTACACTATTTCTGAAGGCGGAAGCGACTGGAGAAAAGTTATTATCATTGATGCCGTTTCTAAAAAAGTTCTGGAAGACACATTAGTTGATGTAAAATTCAGCGGTGTTTCATGGTATAAAAATGAAGGTTTTTATTACTCCAGTTATGAAAAGCCAAAAGGAAGTGAATTATCGGCCAAAACAGATCAGCACAAATTGTATTTTCATAAGTTAGGCACTTCTCAAAAAGACGATAAAGTTATTTTTGGTGCCGACCAAAAAAGAAGATATGTTGGAGGATCTGTAACCGAAGACGATCATTACCTGGTGATTACAGCTGCCAATTCTACCTACGGAAATGAATTATACATTAAAGACTTAACAAAACCTGAAAGCCCCATAGTTACTATTGTAGACAATTTTAATAGTGATAACAGTATCATAGAAAACGAAGGAAGCAAATTGTTTATTGATACCGATTTTAACGCTCCGAACAAGCGTGTAGTAACTGTTGATGTGAGCAATCCGAAACCTGAAAACTGGAAAGATTTTATTACTGAAACCCAAAACATTCTGTCTCCGTCTACAGGTGGCGGATACTTTTTTGCTAATTACACCAAAGACGCAGTTTCTTTTGTACAGCAATACGATTACAGCGGAAAATTGGTCCGTGAAATCAAACTTCCTGCAGTTGGAACAGCAGGCGGATTTGGCGGAAAAAAGAATGAAAAAATATTGTATTACAGTTTTACTAATTACACTACCCCGGGAACCATCTTTTCGTTTGAGCCAAAATCAGGCAAATCGGAAATTTATCAAAACCCAAAAGTAGATTTCAAAAGTGATGATTACGAGTCAAAACAAGTATTCTATACCTCAAAAGACGGAACCAAAATCCCTATGATTATTACCTATAAAAAAGGGACAAAACTAGACGGTAAAAACCCAACAATCCTTTATGGTTACGGCGGATTCAATATTAGTTTAACACCAAGTTTCAGTATTGCCAATGCAGTCTGGCTGGAAAACGGAGGTGTTTACGCCGTTGCCAATTTAAGAGGCGGTGGTGAATACGGAAAAAAATGGCATGATGCCGGAACAAAGCTTCAAAAACAAAATGTATTTGACGATTTTATTGCCGCTGCCGAATATCTGATTGCGCAAAAATATACTTCATCCAATTTCTTAGCGATTCGCGGAGGATCTAACGGAGGTTTATTGGTTGGCGCAACAATGACTCAGCGTCCTGATTTAATGAAAGTAGCTTTACCGGCAGTTGGTGTTATGGATATGCTTCGCTACAATGCCTTTACTGCAGGTGCAGGATGGGCTTTTGATTACGGAACAGCTCAGGACAACAAAGAAATGTTTGAATATTTAAAAGGATATTCTCCGGTTCACAACGTTAAAAAAGGAACACATTATCCGGCTACAATGGTAACTACAGGAGATCATGACGATCGTGTAGTTCCGGCACATAGTTTTAAATTTGCTGCTGAATTGCAGGAAAAACAAACAGGAGAAAATCCGGTTTTGATTCGTATTGACGTAAAAGCAGGTCACGGAGCAGGAAAATCTGTTGCAGCTACGATTCAGGAAAACGTAGACATCCAGGCGTTCACGCTTTACAATATGGGTTTTAAAACTTTACCTAAAAAGTAAATTTTTAATCTAAGATTCTTTTAGCCACGAATTCACAAATTATTTTTGTGAATTCGTGGCTTTGTTTTTATTGTTCCCGCAGATTTTGCAGATATAGCAGATTCTGTTTAAAAAAATCTGTGCAATCTGTTAAATCTGCGAGAAAGAATAATTGATGACTTTTTATCATACTAATTTTTACTCCCGCAGATCAAGCAGATTAAAAATAAAAAATCTGTGTGCATCTGCTTAAATCATTTTAAATCTGCGTGAAAAATAATTCGTGGCTATTTTTAACGCAACAAAAATTAGTGAAATCCGTGCAATTCGTGGCAAACCTTTTTTAAATTTGAATAAACTTAAAAAAACTTAAACAATGAAAATTATAAAATGGGGAATCATAGGCTGTGGAAACGTAACCGAAGTTAAAAGCGGTCCGGCATTTCAGAAAGCACCAAACTCAGCTTTGGTGGCCGTTATGCGAAGAGATGCAGCCCTTGCCGAAGATTATGCCAAACGCCATAATGTGCCAAAATGGTACTCCAACGCTGTCGATTTAATCAACGATCCGGAAGTTGATGCCATTTATATCGCCACGCCTCCGTCTTCACATAAAGAATATACGATTTTGTGTGCCAAAGCCGGAAAACCGGTTTATGTTGAAAAACCAATGGCTTTGACCTTTGAAGAATGTAACGAAATGATCAGTGCCTGCAAAAAACACAATGTTCCGTTATTTGTAGCTTATTACAGAAGAAGTCTTCCCCGCTTTTTAAAAATAAAAGAAATAATAGACGAAGGAAAATTAGGAAACATACGTCACGTAAATTGCGTTTTGTACCATCCATTTGAAGAACGTTATGATGACGAAATCAATCTTCCGTGGACGGTTTTACCACATCTTTCAGGCGGTGGAATCTTTGTCGATCTGGCCTGCCATACTTTAGATTTTTTAGATTTTGTTTTAGGTCCGATAAAATCCGTACGCGGACATGCGACTTCGCAGCTAAAAGCGTATCCTGCCGAAGATTCGGTTTCAATGTCCTTTTTATTCGAAAACGGAGTTCACGGTACGGGATTATGGAATTTCGCCAGTTTTGAACGTTACGATGTTACTGAAATCGTAGGTGATAAAGGAAAAATAGCCTTTTCAACTTTTGGAAATGATCCAATTCATATTCAATATGCAAATGGAGAAAAAGAAACTATTACCATCGAAAATCCACTTCATATTCAACAGCCTTTTATAGAAACCGTGATTGAAGAGCTTTTAGGAAACGAAGGAATTTCTCCATCGAAAGGAGTTTCAGGTGCAAGAACCACATGGGTTATAGACGAAGTTTTAAAAGAGTTTAGAAATTCGAAATAAGCATAATTAAAATCAGGAGCTGTATCCTGCTGTCCGCTGTATCTTTTATGCCGAACCCCGGCATAAAAGGATGTCGCTGCCATCAGGGCTAGGGCTTCAGTTTTCATAATAACCAAAAAAGAGGATATTTTCATGTAGAAATATCCTCTTTTAAATTATAAATTTTTGTAGAATTACAGACTGTATCTTAATCCAAATGTCAACCCTAATCCTGAAATTCCGATATATGAACTAATATCATCAGTTGCTTTTGTATTATCAAAACCATCTGGATTCGTTAACATACTATTAGAATTTGAATCAATTTTATCAACATAATTAACATGATTAGCAGAATATGAAGCGGTTCTAAAGTTTGTTGTAGTATTTAATTTATCGACTCCATTTTCAGTATAAACCTCTGTTTCTTTTGTTTTTCCGTGTACTGTAAAGTTACGGTATTCTATTTCTGCAAAAACTGAAATATGTTTTCCCAACTTATAAGATGTACCTAATGTCGCCATAAATCCAACTGTAGGATTTGGTTTAACCACATCCTTTGTGTAAGTATTTGTCACTCCTGCCGGAGTTGTATATGCCCTTGTAGTTTCAATTGTCAAATTTCCGTGAACTGGAACAATTACACCTACTTTTGTATAAGGTTCAAAACCATTAGATTCTCCCAAAAATAAAACTATTGCAGGAGCTAGATCATATGCTTCAATTTTACCTACCGCATCCCCAGTAGCATAAATTGGAATATTAGCAGGATTTGGGACTAATATATTGGTTGTTTGAACCATAGTTTTCTCCCTGCTATTAAAGTAATTAAATCCTAATTCAACACCTAAGCGCGGTGAAAAACGATATCCTGCGGTTAAACCTGTACGAAATCCTTCTCCGAATGATCCATGATTAGTTTCTCTTGAGAGTAATGTAGTTCCATCTGAAGCATAAACATCCGTGTTAGGTAATCGACCATTTACAGTTGGAAACTCAGTGGCAGCAGTTTGAATGAAGTATGATCCTCCTAATTTAAAGTACCAGCTTTCCGGCTTATCTGTACCTTCTGACTGTGCCATTGTGGCCATGGAGCAAATCATCAATCCGATTAAAAATAAATGCTTTTTCATAGTTTTCTTTATTAAGTTATTACAAAATTATAACAATTAAAATTTCTTTCTTTACAGCATTCCCACTCTATTAAAAATAATTATTAATTTGAATAACAATGCAAAAATAAATTACTATGCATGCATAATTTTAACCTAAAAAATACATTATCAATTAAATTTTAACTGTTAAATTTTAATTGAGTTTAAAGTTAATCTGCATTTTTTCTAATTCCTCTAATAATTCATTAGATATTCTGACTTTTAATCTACGGCTTGGCATCGATAATTTAGTCACTACCTTTATTTCTTCTACTTCTGTTACTTCTTTTATTTTGGTATCTTCAAGAGCGACATCTCCATCGTCATTTTCATCTGTAAAAACTGCGTCGTCTGTCTCTTCAAACTCATTTGCTGTTTCAACCTCAACGAGACGTTTTACCTTTTCTAATTCCATAATTTCAAAAGTCACTGAATTATCCCCTTTGTACGCATTGAACAACTGGCTTAATCTATGAATAAAATCGGTCTGCAAATCTTTAATATTTAATAAAAGAATGAGTTTTTTAGCAAATGCTTCCAAAACATCCTGCAACTGTCTTACCTCAACAAACTGCAGTCTCGGTTCCGATTTTTTACCTGTATCGTGATTCACCCAGCCATCTTTAATTAATACCTTTATATGGGCAAAATTATTCTGAATCAGGAAATGACGGAATTTAAGATACTCTTCATTAAAAATCTTAAACTCATAACTTTCATCATAGCCTTCTAAATTGAAAGCCGCCCAGCCTTTTCCGTTCTTAGCCACACGATGCTGTACGTTATTAATGATTCCTGCAAATGTTAGATTTTTACCCACATATTCATTCATACTTTTTAACGCTTCAAGTCTTGCGTTGCAGAAATATTTCATTTCGAACCTAAAATCATCCAGCGGATGCCCTGAAATATAAATCCCGACAACTTCTTTTTCTTTTGCCAGTTTTTCCATTGTGCTCCAGTCTTCACAAGGTGGCACAACTGGTTCGGCAATCTGTACTTCACTGGCTTCTCCAAACAAACTCACTTGTGATGAATTTTCATTTTCCTGAAACTTTGATCCGTAGCGCATTGCCTTTTCGTAAAATGTAATTCCGTCGCCATCATCATGAAAATATTGAGCTCTCGTTGTTCCTTCAAACGAATCAAATCCTCCTGCTAATGCTAAATTCTCAATTGCTTTTTTATTAGCGGCACGCAAATCAATTCGTTTTGCCAGATCAAAAATAGACTTATATCTTCCGTCTTTTCTGCTTTCAACGATTGTGGCAACAGCTCCGGAACCTACACCTTTAATCGCTCCCATTCCGAAACGTACCGCATAATCATCATTTACGGTAAATTTATAATAGGATTCATTAACACAAGGCCCTAAAACCTGCAAGCCCATACGTTTACATTCTTCCATAAAGAACGAAACCTGCTTGATATCGTTCATGTTGTTTGAAAGTACCGCTGCCATATATTCTGCAGGATAATGTGCTTTTAGATACGCCGTTTGGTACGCAATCCACGCATAACAAGTCGAGTGCGATTTGTTGAAGGCGTAACTCGCGAAGGCTTCCCAGTCTTTCCAGATTTTCTCCAGAATCTTGGCATCGTGGCCTTTTGCAGAAGCCTGCTCCACAAACTTCGGCTTCATTTTATCCAGTACATCTTTTTGTTTCTTACCCATCGCTTTACGCAAAACGTCGGCCTCACCCTTTGTAAATCCTGCCAAAGACTGAGACAAAAGCATTACCTGCTCCTGGTAAACGGTAATTCCGTAAGTTTCTGATAAATATTCCGCACAGGCATCTAAATCATATTTGATTTCTTCGTCACCGTTTTTTCTTCTAACGAAAGACGGAATATATTCCAATGGTCCCGGACGATAAAGTGCATTCATGGCAATTAAATCTCCAAAAACCGTCGGCTTCAGGTCTTTCATGTATTTCTGCATTCCGGGTGACTCATATTGGAAGATTCCAACGGTTTCACCTCTTTGGAAAAGCGCATAGGTCTCTTCGTCATCAATCGGAAAAGTATCCGGATCCAGATCAATTCCTGTTCTGTATTTTACCAGTTTTACTGTGTCTTTTATCAGCGTAAGGGTCTTAAGACCCAGGAAGTCCATTTTCAGCAATCCGGCACTTTCTGCAACCGAGTTATCAAACTGTGTTACATATAAATCCGAATCTTTTGCGGTCGTAACCGGAACATAATTCGTAATATCCGATGGCGTAATGATAACTCCACAGGCGTGAATTCCCGTATTACGCATCGATCCTTCAAGGATTTTTGCCTGTTGAATGGTTTCACCGGCCAAATCACCTTCATTAGCAATCGCGATTAATTCTTTGACATTATCAAATTCGTCAGAACGAAGTGCTTTTTTAACCTCTTCTTCGCTCTCCGAAATAAAACGCGCCAGATTCCATTTTGAAGGCATCATTCCCGGAATCAGTTTCGCAATTCTGTCGGCTTCAAATAAAGGTAAATCCAGTACACGAGCTGTATCACGAATTGCCGATTTGGTTGCCATTTTACCATACGTGATAATCTGCGCAACCTGTTTTTGGCCGTATTTATTGATTACATAATCCATTACACGTCCACGGCCCTCATCATCAAAGTCGATATCAATATCGGGCATGGATACACGGTCAGGATTTAAGAAACGCTCAAAAAGTAAGTCGTATTTAATCGGGTCGATATTGGTAATTCCGAGACAGTATGCAACCGCTGATCCGGCTGCAGAACCACGCCCGGGTCCTACCGAAACGTCCATTTTTCTGGCTTCGGCGATGAAATCCTGTACAATCAAAAAGTAACCCGGATATCCTGAGTTGGAAATCGTCAATAATTCAAAATCCAAACGTTCCTGAATCGATTCGGTAATTTCTCCATACCTCCTTTTGGCACCCTCCATTGTAAGATGCCTCAGGTATTTATTTTCACCTCTAACTCCTCCGTCTGCTTCATCCTCCGGAACCATAAATTCCTCCGGAATATCAAACTTAGGAAGCAATACATCACGATAAAGTGAATAAATTTCTACTTTATCGACAATTTCCTGAATGTTGATAATCGCTTCAGGCAGATCGGCAAAGAGTTTTTTCATCTCTTCTTCCGACTTATAATAGTATTCCTGATTTGGAAGTCCGTAACGGTAACCACGACCACGACCAATTGGCGTTGCCTGTTTTTCACCGTCTTTTACACACAATAAAATGTCGTGTGCGTTTGCATCTTCTTTATTTAAATAATACGTATTGTTGGTTGCAATTAGTTTTACGTTATGTTTTTGCGAAAACTCAATCAGAGTTTTGTTGACACGATTTTCATCTTCCTGATTATGGCGCATTATTTCCAGATAAAAATCCTGGCCAAATTGCTCTTTCCACCATACCAAAGCTTCTTCAGCCTGATTTTCACCAATGTTCAAAATTTTACTCGGGATTTCTCCGTATAAATTCCCGGACAAAACCATAATGTCGCCTTTGTATTGCTCAACGATATTTTTGTCAATCCTCGGAACATAATAAAACCCTTCCGTATATGCAATCGAAGCCATTTTGGCCAGATTGTGATAACCGGCTTTATTTTTAGCTAATAAAACAACCTGATAACCGTTGTCTTTTTTGCTTTTATCTAAATGATTTTCACAAATGTTGAATTCACAGCCCACAATCGGTTTCATTTCGGTTTCTGTTGGTGCTGAACCTGCTTCCACCAAAGCTTTATTTTTTCCGGATGCTGCTTTGTTGTGATTCATAACGGCACTCACAAAGTGAAAAGCTCCCATCATGTTTCCGGTATCTGTCATGGCAACGGCCGGCATTCCGTTTTTGGCTGTAGCCGAAACAATATTCCCAATCCCAATTGTCGATTGAAGAACCGAAAACTGTGTATGATTGTGTAAATGTGCAAATTTTGCCGCTTTAAAATCTGCTTTTGCAGAATCTGAAACTATTGTTGGCGTATCATCAACTTGTAAAGCCTTGATCTGCTCACGGATTTTATCAGAAGCTGCTTTTAGATTGATGTGTTTTAAACCGATTAAAGGAAACTCTTGTGGGTTTCTTTCCTGAAACTCTTTGAAATAATCCTTTGGAACATCTAATTCTTCTTTGGTAAAAACTTCTCTTCTAACCAGTTCCAGAAAACAACGCGTAGTTGCCTCAACGTCGGCAGTTGCGTTGTGCGCTTCTGCGAAGGGTTTATTAAAAAGATATTCGTGTAATTCTGTCAGGGTCGGAAGTTTGAATTTTCCTCCACGACCTCCGGGAAGCTTTAATAAAGAAGCCGTCACTTCAGTACAGGTATCTAAAACAGGCATTGAACTCATTTGAGATTCTACTCCCATTCTATGAAATTCGGCACCCATGATATTAACATCGAAACCTAAATTCTGACCTACGATGAATTTCGTTTTGCTCAATGCAATATTGAATTTCTCTAAAACTTCGGCCAGTGAGATTCCATCGGCTTCTGCCAATTCAGTCGAAATTCCATGAATACGTTCCGCATCGTACGGAATATTAAATCCTTCGGGTTTTACCAAATAATCCTGATGCTCGATTAGCTGTCCCATTTCGTCATGAAGCTGCCATGCGATTTGTATACATCGAGGCCAGTTATCAGAATCGGTAATTGGTGCATCCCAACGTTTTGGTAATCCGGTTGTTTCGGTATCGAATATTAAATACATAGAGTTGTAAAAAGTCAAATATTAAAGTCCAAATTTCAAATCATTCACATCGCAAAACACTGACAACATGAAACATAACAAAATACGAAATGAAAAATGGAAGGAATTCAAATTTACGCTTTTTTTGGAGAAAGAAAACGGATAATTTTTTAAATAGATATTCTTATTAATAAATCAGATATCCTCTTAAAATTTATGAAATTTCATAAATTTTCACTTCTTGGATGTCGTAGATTTTTATCATTTATCAATTCTAAATAACACATAAAAAAGAGGTTTTAGAGCCTGAAAAAATCAAAAAACAAATCGTTTATTACAGAAATCAAAACTAACAATTGTTACTATTTTTATACATTTTGTTACATTTTTTCAAATTAAACACTATATTTTATAGCAAATTTGAGATAAATTTGCAAACTATTAAAAATTAAACCAATCAATAAAAATTTAAGCAAAAAAAGAAAATCAAAATTAATTTCTAGTTCATTTTTGGTCAAAATTTATTCTGCAAAAGCACATTCGTAATTGTATTTTAGTTTGGGTATCGTATATAATGAAATATTGAAATTGATGCCTTTGTATCTTTTTTTACTTTTGTTTTGCTAATATAATGAACAGGATAGCTGTGCTTATAGAAATTACAATTAAAAAAAAATAAAAAATGAGTAAGACATTATTTGACAAAGTATGGGATTCACACGTTGTGCGTAAAATTGAAGATGGACCAGATGTGTTTTTTATTGACCGTCATTTCATTCATGAAGTTACGAGTCCTGTTGCTTTTTTAGGATTAAAATCAAGAGGCGTTAACGTTTTATACCCAGAGCGTACTTTTGCAACTGCAGACCACAATACCCCAACTATAAACCAACATCTACCGGTAGCGGATGCTTTATCAGCAAACCAGCTGAAAGCTCTTGAAGACAATGCGAACGAATACGGAATTTCGCACTGGGGATTAGGTCACCAAAAAAATGGAATTGTACACGTAGTTGGTCCTGAAAACGGAATTACTTTGCCAGGTGCTACTATTGTATGTGGAGATTCACATACGTCTACTCACGGAGCCTTCGGAGCTATAGCTTTTGGTATAGGAACATCTGAGGTTGAAATGGTGCTTTCTACTCAATGTATTATGCAGCCAAAACCAAAGAAAATGCGTATCAATGTAAATGGTAAATTAAGCAAAGGTGTTGGTCCAAAAGACGTTGCGCTTTATATTATTGCTAAATTAACTACTTCTGGAGGAACAGGATACTTTGCTGAATACGCTGGAAATGTTTTTGAAGAAATGTCTATGGAAGGCCGTATGACTGTGTGTAACCTTTCTATCGAAATGGGTGCTCGTGGAGGTATGATTGCTCCTGATCAAACTACTTTCGATTTCCTTGAAGGAAGATTATACACACCAAAAGGTGAAGCCTGGACAAAAGCTGTTGAATACTGGAAAACTTTAAAAACCGATGCTGATGCTGTGTTTGATGCTGAATTAAACATCAAAGCGGAAGATATTGAACCAATGATTACTTATGGTACTAACCCTGGAATGGGAATTGGTATCACAAAACATATCCCGAATGCAAAAGAAGTAGAAGGCGGTGAGGAAACGTACAAAAAATCTTTAGCTTACATGGGGTTCCAAGAAGACGATGTAATGATCGGTAAACAAATCGATTACGTTTTCTTAGGAAGCTGTACAAACGGACGTATTGAAGATTTTAGAGCTTTCGCTGAAATTGTAAAAGGAAGAAAAAAAGCAGACAACGTTACGGCTTGGTTAGTTCCGGGTTCTCATGTTGTTGAAGCTCAGATTAAAGAAGAAGGAATCTTAGATATTTTGACAGAAGCTGGTTTCGTATTACGTCAGCCTGGATGCTCTGCTTGTTTAGCAATGAACGATGATAAAGTTCCGGCTGGTAAATATGCAGTAAGTACTTCAAACAGAAACTTTGAAGGCCGTCAGGGTCCTGGTTCCAGAACGCTTTTGGCAAGTCCAATTATGGCAGCAGCAGCAGCGGTAACAGGAAAATTGACTGACCCGAGAGAATTGTTCTAGTCAATTGCAATAACAATTTCAAAAATCAATTAAAATTGTTTTTAGATTAAAAGATTCTCGCTTTCAGAAAATCTAAAATCTAAAATCCAAAAATCTAAAATTAAAATGGCATACGATAAATTTAATATACTTACGAGCAGTGCAGTGCCACTGCCAATTGAGAACGTAGATACAGATCAGATCATCCCGGCTCGTTTCTTAAAAGCTACAAAACGTGAAGGTTTTGGAGACAACCTTTTCAGAGACTGGAGATATAATGGAGATGATACTCCAAAAGCAGATTTCGTTTTAAACGATTCAACTTACAGTGGAAAAATTCTTGTTGGAGGAAAAAACTTCGGTTCAGGATCTTCAAGAGAGCACGCTGCGTGGGCCGTTTACGATTACGGATTCCGCGCGGTAGTTTCTAGTTTCTTTGCTGATATCTTTAAAGGAAACTGTTTGAATATTGGTGTTTTACCGGTACAAATCAGCCCGGAATTTTTAGCTAATATTTTCAAAGCTATCGAAGCTGATCCAAATACAGCATTAGAAATCAATCTTCCGACACAGACTATTACTTTATTGTCAACAGGTGAGCAGGAATCATTTGCGATCAACGGATACAAAAAGAACAATATGATCAATGGTTTTGATGATATTGATTATTTACAAAATATTAAGGAAGATATTAAAGCTTTCGCTGACAAGCTTCCTTACTAAACACAACCAACTCAAATGCAGTTACGTAAGTTTCAATTCTAAAGTTGGACTTCGTAACTGCTTTTTACAATTTTACAAAATTCGATTCGATAATTATCAAATCACGCAAAAGTCATCTCATATTTAATATGGAAAAAAGAAAAATTGAAATAATGGATACAACACTCCGTGATGGTGAACAAACCTCTGGAGTATCTTTTTCTGCTGCAGAAAAACTGACCATTGCACAATTATTGTTGGAAGAATTAAATATTGATAGAATCGAAATTGCCTCGGCTCGTGTAAGTGAGGGCGAATTTCAAGGTGTAAAAGGCATTATGTCATGGGCTGAAGAAAAGGGATATACCAACAGAATTGAAGTTTTGACTTTTGTTGACGGAGGTCTTTCAATTGAATGGATGAAAAAATCCGGAGCTAAAGTTCAAAATTTATTAACCAAAGGCTCTCTGAATCACCTGACACATCAATTAAAAAAAACGCCGGAACAACATTTTTCCGAAATCAGTCAGGCTATTGCTTTAGCTAAAGAAAACAACATTGAAACCAATGTATACATGGAAGACTGGAGCAACGGAATGCGAAATTCTCCTGAATATGTTTTTCAATATTTAGATTTTTTAACACAGCAACCTATAAAAAGAATTTTACTTCCAGATACATTGGGCGTATTGATTCCGTCGCAGGCATATGAATTTATTTCGAAAATTACAACCAAATATCCAAATACACATTTTGATTTTCACGCACATAACGATTACGATTTAAGTGTCGCCAATGTAATGGAAGCTATAAAAGCGGGGATTCACGGACTACACGTTACAGTAAACGGAATGGGAGAACGCGCAGGAAATGCTCCGCTTGAAAGTACTGTTGCCGTAATCAATGATTATCTACCAGAAGTTAGCATCAATGTCAAAGAAACATCTTTATATTCTGTAAGCAAATTAGTCGAAACGTTTACCGGATACAGAATTCCTGCCAACAAACCAATTGTAGGGGATAATGTTTTTACGCAAACTGCCGGAATTCACGCTGACGGAGACAATAAAAATAATCTGTATTTTAATGATCTGCTTCCGGAGCGTTTTGGAAGAAAAAGAAAGTACGCCCTTGGAAAAACTTCAGGAAAAGCCAATATCGAAAAAAATCTTCAGGAACTGGGTCTACAATTAAATCAGGAAGATTTGAAATTGGTTACCCAGAGAATTATAGAATTGGGCGACAAAAAAGAAACTGTAACAAAAGAAGATCTTCCATACATTATTTCTGATGTTTTGGACAGCCACACTTACGAAGAAAAAATCAAAATCGAATCTTATATGCTGGTTCATTCTAAAGGAATGCGACCATCAACTACGCTATCCTTAAATCTTAATGGAGAAATAATTGAAGAAAATGCTCAGGGCGATGGTCAGTTTGATGCCTTCATGAATGCATTAACCAAAATTTACAAAAGCAAAAAATTGACACTCCCAAAATTGATTGATTATGCTGTGAGAATCCCACCCGGAAGTAGTTCTGACGCTTTGTGCGAAACTATTATTACCTGGGTAAATAACGGAAAAGAATTTAAAACCCGCGGATTAGATTCGGATCAGACAGTTGCTGCCATTATTGCGACTCAAAAAATGCTGAACGTAATTACTCAGTAAAAGTAAATAATCGAAATAGTAAATAAACCCATAATATCAATAAAATGAAATTTAACATAGCCCTTTTAGCCGGAGACGGAATCGGACCAGAAGTAATTGATCAGGCAGTAAAAGTATCTGATGCTGTTGCCCAAAAATTTGGACATGAAATCACATGGAAACCAGCTTTAACCGGTGCTGCTGCAATTGATGCAGTAGGTGAGCCTTATCCGGATTCTACACATGAAATTTGTAAAAATGCTGATGCAGTTCTTTTTGGAGCAATTGGCCATCCTAAATACGATAACGATCCTTCTGCACCGGTAAGACCAGAACAAGGTTTGTTAAAAATGCGTAAAGCATTAGGTTTGTTCGCAAACGTAAGACCAACTTTTACATTCCCGTCTTTATTGGATAAATCTCCATTAAAAAGAGAAAGAATCGAAGGAACTGACTTAGTTTTCTTAAGAGAATTAACCGGGGGAATTTACTTTGGTGAAAAAGGAAGAAAAGATAACGGTGATACTGCTTTTGACAACTGTGTTTACACAAGAGCTGAAGTACAGCGTTTAGCTAAAAAAGGTTTCGAATTAGCCATGACCCGTTCTAAAAAATTATGTTGTGTGGACAAAGCTAACGTTTTGGAAACTTCACGTTTATGGAGAGAAACGGTTCAGGCTATGGAAAAAGACTATCCGGAAGTTGAAGTAAGCTACGAATTTGTTGATGCAGTTGCGATGCGTTTGGTGCAATGGCCAAACTCTTATGATGTATTGATTACTGAGAACTTATTTGGAGATATCTTAACAGATGAAGCTTCTGTAATTTCCGGTTCAATGGGATTAATGCCTTCTGCCTCTATGGGAGCTGAAGTATCTTTATTTGAACCTATTCACGGTTCTTACCCACAAGCTACAGGATTGAACATTGCTAACCCAATGGCTACTGTTTTATCTGCTGCTATGATGTTCGAAAACTTCGGATTGATGGAAGAAGGAAAAGCAATGAGAGATGCTGTAAACAAAGCTTTAGAAGCCGGAATAGTTACCGAAGATCTGGCTGATGGAGGCAAAGCATACGGTACCAAAGAAGTAGGTGACTGGTTAGCTGCTAACATCTAATACTTTACAATAAAAAAGATATAAGATATAGAAAGGCGTCAATTTTCATTGACGCCTTTTTTATTTATAGCTGTGATGAATTTTTATTTCAAATTACAAATTATAATTTATCAATTATGATTACTTTTATAAGAATAAATGATAATGAGATTATAGATACTAGATTCATTATCCCATATTTATACTAAAAATCAATTATGATAAAAATAAACTTAAAAATACAGTTTCTACTTTTTGTTATATGCCTATTTTTTATTGGTTTAGGCATAAATAACATTTTAACAGATGGTTTTAAATCGGGTGTAAATCTTTTTTATCAAATTTCACCAATAATGCCTTTTGTCTTCTCGGCATTTATTTTTGGAAATAATATCTATTCTAAAAAAGCTTCACAAAAATAGTTTATCAAACAAAAAAGGCGTCAATTTTCATTGACGCCTTTTATATATTTAGAAAAAAATATTAATATCCTCCTCTGTTTCCACCACGGTCATTTCCACCACGGTTGTTTCCGTAACCTCCGCGAGAATCACCTCCACGGTTGTTATTGAAGCTTCTTCTTTCACCTTCAGGTTTTGGCTCAGATTTATTAACAACAATTGCACGTCCCTGAACAGTTGCACCGTTCAATTCATCAATTGCTTTTTGAGCTTCGCTATCGTTTGGCATCTCAACAAAACCAAATCCTTTGCTTCTTCCAGTAAATTTATCAGTAATGATCTTAACTGAATCTACTGCTCCGTAAGCCTCGAAAGACTCTCTTAAATCTGCTTCCTCAATACTGAATGGAAGGCTTCCAACAAAAATGTTCATATGTACTTATTTATAATAATAAAACAAATGTAATCTTATTTTTTTGTAATCTACTATATATTAGCTTATTTATGTTTTTATTTTGATTTTATCACAATATATTGCTATAAAAATAATCAATTAATGAGAAACCGAAATTTTATTAAAATCCATATGCAAACCAATTCCATAGATTTCGTTTTATAAATTTATGACGTACTTCATAAAATAATTTAAAGCAAAAGACATTATATTAGAATATAAATTTGGGGTCTAAACATTCAAAAATCTAAAAATTCTACTCTTCTTATATTTAATATTATTTTGAATCTACAATTCAGAAAAAAATTATATCTTTGCGCCCTTAATTAACAGAGGTCGAGTACCTCAAAATTTAATCATACGATTATGTCAGTAAAAATTAGATTACAAAGACACGGTAAAAAAGGAAAACCTTTTTACTGGGTTGTAGCTGCAGATGCACGCTCAAAAAGAGATGGTAAATACTTAGAAAAAATTGGTACTTACAATCCAAACACTAACCCTGCAACTATCGATTTAAACCTTGATAGCGCTGTAAAATGGTTACACAATGGTGCACAACCAACTGATACTGCAAGAGCTATCCTTTCTTACAAAGGAGCTTTATTGAAACACCACCTTGATGGAGGTATTCGTAAAGGAGCTTTAACTCAGGAACAAGCTGACGCAAAATTAGCTGCCTGGTTAGAAGCTAAAGCTGGAAAAGTTGATGCTAAAAAAGACGGTTTAACAAAAGCACAAGCTGATGTTAAAGCTAAAGCTTTAAAAGCAGAACAAGAAGTAAATGCTAAACGTTTAGCTGCTGCAGCTCAGGCTGAAGCTGACGCTATCGCTGCTGCATCTGCTGCTGAAGCGACAGAAGAAGTTGCTGAAGTAGAAGCTGCTGAAGAAGCTTCTGAAGAGAATAACGAAACAACTGAAGCATAATTTTATCTGGCGATAATGCGTAAAGAAGAATGTTTTTATTTAGGTAAAATCGCTAAAAAATTTAGTTTCAAAGGTGAAGTTCTGATCTATTTAGACACAGACGAACCTGAGTTATACGAAAATCTGGAATCAGTGTTTGTTGAGCACAACAAACACTTGGTTCCTTTTTTTATTGAAACAAGTTCTATACACAAAAACGATTTTTTAAGAGTTCGTTTTGAAGATGTAAATACCGAAGAAGATGCTGATGCCCTTATTGGTAATGCTGTTTATCTTCCTTTAACTATGCTGCCAAAACTTACAGGCAACAAATTTTATTTCCACGAAGTTATAGGTTTCGAAATCGAAGACCAGCGTTTAGGCGTTTTCGGAAAAATAACTTCTATTAATGATTCTTCTGCCCAGCCACTTTTTGAAGTTCTGAATGGTGAAGTTGAAATACTAGTTCCGATGATTGACCATTTCCTTGTAAAAATTGATCGTGACAATAAAAAAGTTATCATGGATCTGCCTGAAGGATTGGTGGAAATGTACTTATAATTAGATTTTAGACTTCTTAGATTGTTGGACTTTTAGATTATTCAAATTAACAATATTGGTTCCTTTCAAGGAAAATCAAAAATCGTTAATCATCATTCTTAAATCATTATGTTTCAGTTTAAGCAATTTAGTGTTCAGCAAGATAAAACCGCTATGAAAGTAGGTACCGATGGCGTTTTACTTGGCGCATGGGCTCCAATAAATCATAATCCATTTAGTGTTTTAGATATAGGTGCAGGAACCGGAATTATTGCTCTAATGCTTGCTCAGCGTACGCATGCAGAGCAAATCGATGCACTTGAAATTGATGAAGATGCCTACGAACAAGCAGTAGAAAATTTTGAAAATTCTCCCTGGGGAGATCGTTTATTCTGCTTTCATGCAGGATTAGATGAATTTATCGACGAACCGGAAGACGAATACGATTTGATTGTTTCAAATCCGCCCTTTTATTCCGAAGATTATAAAACATCAAACGAGCAACGTGATTTAGCCCGTTTTCAGGATGCAATGCCTTTTGAAGAACTTATTGAAGCTGCCGATTTATTACTTTCTGAAAACGGAATCTTTGCTGTAATTCTTCCATTTAAAGAAGAAGAAAACTTTATAGCTTTAGCTAAAGAAGCTCAATTATATCCAACCAAAATTACACGCGTAAAAGGAACCCAAACTTCAGAAATTAAACGCAGTTTATTAGCTTTTAGCCGAAACGAAAATCAGAAAGTTGAAATCGATGAATTGATTATTGAAATTGACAGACATGTGTATACCCAAGAGTATATCGAATTGACAAAAGATTTTTACCTTAAAATGTAATCTCTCGTTTTTAATCTTCAGGTGATTCAAAATCCACTAAAAATCTATTTACTTACCTTTCAACATCTAAATAAGTTTAATTTTTATTTTTTACAACAATAACTATTGGTTTTGTTATATTTCTTTATGTAGATTTGTATTATAAAACTATCGTACCATGAAACCCGATTTATTTCAAGCACCTGATTATTACAACCTGGATGATTTATTAACAGACGAACACAAACTGGTTCGCGAGTCTGCACGTGCATGGGTTAAGCGTGAAGTCTCTCCTATCATCGAAGAATATGCTCAAAAAGCCGAATTCCCTAAGCAAATTATAAAAGGACTTGGAGAAATTGGCGGATTTGGACCTTATATTCCGGTAGAATATGGAGGAGCCGGCTTAGACCAAATTTCATACGGACTGATCATGCAGGAAATTGAGCGCGGAGATTCGGGTGTACGATCTACCTCATCTGTACAGTCTTCTTTAGTAATGTATCCAATCTGGAAATACGGAAACGAAGAACAGCGCCTAAAATATCTGCCAAGACTGGCCACAGGAGAATTCATGGGCTGTTTTGGTTTAACCGAACCTGACCACGGTTCCGATCCCGGAAGTATGATTACCAATTTCAAGGATATGGGAGACCATTATCTTTTAAATGGTGCCAAAATGTGGATTTCGAATGCACCGTTTGCCGATATTGCAGTAGTTTGGGCGAAAAATGAAGAAGGAAGAATCCACGGATTAATCGTAGAACGCGGTATGGAAGGTTTTACAACACCTGAAACCCATAATAAATGGTCGCTTCGTGCATCATCTACAGGTGAATTGATTTTTGACAACGTGAAAGTTCCTAAAGAAAATTTATTACCCAATAAATCGGGATTAGGTGCCCCGCTTGGCTGTTTAGATTCGGCAAGATATGGCATTGCCTGGGGAGCAATCGGAGCAGCAATGGACTGTTATGATACGGCTTTGCGTTATGCCAAAGAAAGAATTCAGTTTGGAAAACCAATTGGAGGAACACAATTGCAGCAGAAAAAACTGGCCGAAATGATTACCGAAATCACAAAAGCGCAATTATTAACCTGGAGATTAGGAGTTTTAAGAAACGAAGGAAAAGCTACAACAGCACAAATCTCAATGGCAAAACGAAATAATGTTGACATGGCGATTCATATTGCCAGAGAAGCCAGACAAATGCTCGGAGGAATGGGAATTACAGGCGAATATTCGATCATGCGTCACATGATGAATCTCGAAAGTGTTATTACCTACGAAGGCACTCATGACATTCACTTATTGATAACAGGAATGGATGTTACGGGACTTTCGGCATTCAAATAATAATACTTTATTAAAATATATTGAAAATCAATACCAAAAGCTTCTTCTAATCGGGAAGCTTTTTTATATTTACCGAAAATACCACGTCTATGAATATTGAAACCATCAACAATCGCATTCTTCCTCAAAAGGAAATGCTTTTACAGCATTCTTTGTACAATAAAATTCAAAGCATTGATGACTTACACCGTTTTTTAGAAAGTCATATTTTTGCAGTTTGGGACTTTATGTCATTATTAAAGGCTTTACAGGCTAAACTTACCTGCACAACTACGCCGTGGTTTCCAACAAAAAATCCAGAAACCCGATATTTAATCAACGAAATTGTTCTTGCCGAAGAAACTGACCTGACTATTGACGGAAGAAGACAAAGTCATTACGAAATGTATTTCGAAGCTATGGAAGATTGTGGCGCTGATACTACTGCAATTAACAAATTTTTATCCGAAGTAAATTCGCTTCATAATATTTTTGTGGCCATCAAACAAAGCTCACTACATCCGGATGTAAAATCATTTTTAGATTTCACCTTCAGAGTTATTGAACAGGGAAAACCGCATGAAATTGCCGCTGCCTTTACTTTTGGACGAGAAGACCTAATTCCGGCTATGTTTACCCAAATCTTAAAGAACTTTCAAAAAAATCTTCCGGAAACTGATTTAAGCAAATTACTGTATTACTTCGAAAGACATATTGAATTGGATGCCGATGAGCACGGACCAATGGCCATGCAAATGATTACGGATTTATGCGGAAATGATGCTGAAAAATGGTCCGATGTTGAAGAAATTTCAATTCTTGCCCTGGAAAAAAGAATCGGACTCTGGAATGCCATTGAAGAAGAAATTTCGATGAAAGCTGAAATGGTTTAAAACCATAATTACTTTTTTAACGTAACTATTTGTTTAGAAATGATGCAAAAACTAATTTATTCAAATTATGAAACCACATTTTAAACAAATAGTTATTGTTTTACTTTCTATATTTCTTTTGAGCTGCAGTACTGAAGAAACACCTTCAGAAACGGCAGTTACACCCGAACCTGTTACACCTCCAACAACAGTCCCTAATCCGGAAATTCCAACCGGACCAATTGCTAAATCAATAAACTATTTAGCCTTAGGCGACAGTTATACTATTGGTCAGAGTGTGTGTGAAACCTGCCGATTTCCGGAACAGCTCAAAACGAGCTTAAAAATGTTTTATACACAAACCAATTTTTCATTAAACGTAATTGCTACCACAGGCTGGACAACCACCAATTTAATTTCGGCCATCAACCAGCAAAAACCCGAATCCAATTATGATTTGGTGACGCTGTTAATTGGTGTAAACAATCAGTATCAGGGCAGGGATTTCTCTGTTTATGAAAAAGAATTTCCCGAGTTAGTAACCAAAGCAATTTCACTCGCAAAAGGCGATAAAAAAAATGTAATCGTAGTTTCGATTCCTGACTATGCTTATACCTCTTATGCAAAAAATTTAAGCGATAGCCAAAAAACAAAAATTACTACAGAAATTGACCAATACAATGCTTTTGCAGAAAGTTACTGTAAAACAAACCAAATCGTTTTTGTAAATATCACTGACATCACAAGACAAGGTCTGAGCAATCCAAATCTGGTAGCTTCAGATGGCCTGCATCCTTCAGAATCTGCTTATGCCTTATTTGTTGATCACCTTTTACCTAAAGTCAAGGTAATATTACAGGATTAGATATTTATTAATTTTAGAAGCAAAGCCTTAGTTTTCAAAATACCTTCTGTCCCGCTATCCATTTTATCTTTTATAGTGAACTCCACCACAAAAGGATATCATTTCTATCGGGGCTAAATTAGAAGTCTGGTTTTCCTATTTATAATTTTCAAAATCAACTTCAACTTTTTCAAACAGCTCTGAACGTTCTAAAATGGAATTAATCCGAGTCAAACCTTCCTGATTATTTTCGGCCATGACAAATGCAAAACCCCAGATATCTTTGGAAATTGTAAACTGCCCGGCAACAGAATCAAAAGTCATTAAAACTTCGTTATTCATCCATAAATCAAGAATATCGATCATTTTTGGCTGGATTTCGGCAATTGCATTTAGAAAATCCGAATTGAAAGTTTCATTTTCTGCACCCTCAAAAACATCAATCAAAAGATCTTTTGACTGATAACCCGGTCTAAAATAATAACTATATATTTTATTCATCGCTAAGAATTATTTAAAATGCATAAAATGAAACAGAAATTTACTCCGCAGGCTTTAATAAGAGAACAAAATACAAAAACATTTTACTTATTTGAAATCCAAAACAAATTATAACCGTAACATAAATAAAAAAATCAATCCTATAAATACATAAATCCGGTAAAAGGAGTACTTACAATCCATCCGGGCTATATAACTATTGATAGATTAGAATTATATAGTCCAATTGGAATACTTCTAAAATCAGTTAAGAACTCCAATTCGATAAGCACTCATTCGCTGTCTTCAGGCATCTATTTTGTAAAGATTTATTCGGAAGCAAATATATCAGTGATTTAAAACTAAGAATGAGTTACGGAATTGTAGGTAATGACCAGATTACCAATTATGCTTATTTGGGCAGAATTGGTTTAGGTGCCAACTATCCAATTGGAGGCGCAACACAACCCGGTACATTTCCTTCTACAATAGAAAATCTAAGTTTAAAATGGGAAGAGTCAACGCAGGCAAACGTAGGTGTGGATTTAGAATTATTCAACGGAAGAATACGATTAACGGCTGACGCTTATACAAAAAACACAACCGATTTATTGCTTAATGCGCCGCTTCCTACAACATCAGGATTTGATAAAGCAATTCAGAATGTTGGAGAAGTTCAGAACCGAGGATTTGAAGTTGGTTTAAAAACAGTAAACTTAAATTCTGCCTTTAAGTGGGATTCTGGTTTTAATATCTCTTTTAACAAAAACGAGGTTAAAGATTTACGTGGAGAAGAATTATATCTTGGAGCCATTTCAGGAAGAGGAGAAGCGATTTTAGTTAAAAAAGGATTACCGCTGGGAAGTTTCTTCGGATATGTTTTTGGAGGAGTTGATCCCGCTACCGGAAACAGTTATTATATCGATAAAAACGGAGTATCCACTTTTACCCCATCTGAAGATGACAGAAGAATAATTGGTGATGCAAATCCTGATTTCATTTTCTCAGTAAACAACACCTTTTCTTATAAATCATTAAGCTTACAAGTCTTTCTTGAAGGTTCATATGGAAATGATATGCTAAATGCAACCCGAATAGAAACAGAAGGTATGATTGATGCAAAAAACCAAAGTACAGCAGTATTAGACCGTTGGAGACAGCCCGGAGATATCACTTATATTCCAAGAGCTTCTTTTGGAAATACGGATAACTCAAGAATTTCTACCCGTTTTATTGAAGATGCGTCCTATTTAAGATTCAAGGCTGTTTCTTTAAGCTACAATTTTAGTAAAAATATCACCGATAAGCTGAATTTAGAAAACTTAAGATTTTATGTAACGGGTGAAAATTTAATAACCATTACCAAATATTCCGGATTTGACCCTGAAGTAAACGCTTTTGGCGGAAGCAATACAGAAAGAGGTATTGACTACGGTACTTATCCGCAATCCAGAACTATAATCTTTGGTTTTAACGTATCATTCTAATAAAACAATCATGAAAAAAATATATATTTTACTTGTAACTGTTTCACTATTTTCAGTGACATCCTGTGATGATTTTCTGGATTTACAACCCATTTCAGAAGAAACAAGTGCTAATGGCTACAATACAGCAAGTCAGATTGAGGCTGCTTTAGTGGGTTCATACGAATCATTTCAATCTGCCGAATATTACGTTTGGGACAACATTAATTATTCTGATGTAAGAGCAGACAATGCTTATGCCGGAGGAGATAACCCTGAACTTTTTGCAGTTGATAAATTGCTAATTACACCTACAAGTTCAAGACTATATAAAAACTGGAGCAATCTTTACAATGCGATTTCAAAAGCAAATTTAGTTTTACTAAAAGTAGATGGCGTAAATGATGTAAATTTTACAGAAGAAAGAAGAAAACAAATAAAAGGTGAAGCTTTATTTTTAAGATCGTACCACTATTTTACATTGGTAAAACTTTGGGGCGGAGTGCCACTTGTTACCAAATACAGTACCTCAGCAGATCCTGCGAGTGTTAAGATTCCGAGAAATACTGTTGATGAAGTGTATGCTAAAATAATTGAGGATTTAGAATTAACCGCAACATTGCTTCCTGACACTTACGGAGATAACGCCGCTGTCAATAAAGCAAGAGCCACTTCAGGAGCGGCACACGCACTATTGGCAAAAGTCTATGCACAAAAGCCAAATCCGGATTACCAAAAAGTTTTAGATAATATTATAGCATTGGAAAAGAGTACTGCAAAATATACTTTAATCAACTATAATAATCTTTTTAGCGGAAGCGATTACAACAATGCCGAATCTATAATCGAAGTACAGTATACCGGAGCAAACGAAGGTAATTACGGTCCACAATTGCTTTTGCCACCATCAGTATCGGGAGACAGCTGGAGAAAATTTGTAACTCCTTCTAAAAACTTAATTGCAGCATTTGATGAACAATCAGATAACGTGAGAAAAAATGCTTCTATAAAATATGAATCAGCTCCGTGGGTGGATGAATATTGGGGAAATGCTACGGGTAGTGTAATTCCTTTTGCATACAAATGGAAAAGTGCCAGTGGTTTTGCAAGTACAAACCGTCAGTATTTATTACGATATGGTGATTTGGTTTTATTAAAAGCGGAAGCTTATAATGAATTGAATGATATACCATCCGCTACCACTGAAGTTAACCGAATCAGAGAAAGAGTCAATCTTCTTAAATTAACTGCTGCTCAGACAAGTTCTAAAGAAGTAATGAGACAAACAATCTTAAAAGAAAGAAGATTGGAATTGTTTCAGGAAGGACACCGTTGGGACGATTTAGCCCGTTTTAATCTATTGGTTACCACCATGAACAGCCTTATCGAAACTGACTTAAGAAACGGAAATCAAATTAACTATAACATGACGACTGCAAAAATCCTGCTTCCGATTCCGCAACAAGAATTAGACAGAAATCCAGCTTTAGTCCCAAATCCACTTTAATAAAAGATAGTTATGAAAAACATTAAAAATATAGTTGCCATTTTAATACTGGCATTTACCATTTTCTCCTGTGAAAAGGATAATCTTGACGCTGTTGGGAAATGGGATTTGGTTCCAGCCGTTATCGAACAGCCGGCAAATGAAGCGAGTGTTGTTTTAGATGAATCAAAACCACATGAAACGGTAACATTCAGCTGGCTTCCTGCAAAATCTACAGCGGGTTATGCCATCACTTATTCAATAGTTTTTGACACACTTGGTTCGGCCGATTTTGACACGCCAATCATAGAAATACCTTCCAGTAATGGAGGAAAAGATCTGTCAGTATCTCTTTCTTACGAAAAGATAAATGAATTTTTATCTTTCAGTGGCTATCCTGCAAACGGCTTATCAACTGTTGCGTGGGCTGTAAAAGCTAAAAGTTTAGATAAACTGGCTTACGCCGAAAACGAAATTTCATTTAAAAGATTCCCGACAGAACTGATTCCGGCAAAATTATACATTTCCGGAACAGCAACTGAAAACAACAACGTTTTAAGCAAAGCTATTGAAATGCAGCGCCTTAAAAACTCAGGTGGTGCATTATCTAACATTCATGAAATTTACACGAGTTTGACTGCCGGAAACACTTATAAATTTTACAGCGAAAAATCGCTTCCTTGTCACCAATATGGTGGTTCTGATAATAATAAATTAGTAAAATCCGGAAATCCGATTACAGTTAAAGAAACAGGACAATACAAAATATCAGTAAACCTTGACAATAATTCGTACACTTTATTAAAAATTGACAAATGGAGTGTTGTAGGAGATCCGATCAGTGGCGGCTGGGGTGGAGATGTGCCATTAACATATCAGGGTGGCGGAATCTGGAAAGCTTCAATTATGCTTGCAAATCCTGGAAATTTTGTTTTCAGAGCGAACGGAAACTGGGATTATTTACTTAAAAAAGTAGTAGGATCTGCCAATAAAGTAATTATGGAATCGCAGGCTGCAGCACAAGGTGCATCGGTTCAGGACTTAAATTCTACAGTTGTCGGGAATTATTTTGTAACATTAAATCTTTCTGCTACAGGATACACTTACACAGTAGAAATTGACAATACTGTTCCTGTTAACATTCCTACTCCAAATGAACTTTACCTGCTGGCAAATGGAGTTTCTATTCAAAAATTTACTAAATCCGGAGATACATTCAGTTCACCAAACTTTATTCCGCTGCAAGCTTCTGTTAATTACACATTGAACTCACAGGCAAATGGTTCCGGAACAAGTTATTCTGTTAATGGACAGCTTGGAGTAGCAAGTTCGCCAGATGGCGATAAGGTTACAGGATTAACTGCTTTAAACACCACTAATACCGCAATAAAAGTAGGAAGTGACAGAGGTTTGAAATTGAGTATTGATTTCAGTCAGGCCAGAGTTAACTGGACTTATTATAACTTTAAATTATTCCATTGGCAAAATTACGATACCCGTGATGAATATACGATGACGTACCAGCATCCAAATAAATACACGACAACAAGAACTATAAATGCAAATTATGACATGAAGTTCATCAGTCCGTGGGATTTTGATTTGGGTTCTTCAACTCCTAATACAATGACAGGAAATCTTGTTAATGGGTCTGGCGGTTCCAATCTTAAAAGTGTAACGACAACAGGAAGTTATAAAGTTACTATAACATTGAATAACACCTATCAGGCTGGAACGTACGAATTCATTTCACAATAAATATACATAACCATGATATCAAATAAAGTAATGACATCTTTAAAAATTATATTATTCGCATCCTTCATTTATTTACAAAATAGCTGCGATAGCAAGGACATGCCGAATTATGCCCCGCCAGTTGTTGGGACTACAGAGGCAAAATTTTATCTTACAACCCCGTCAAAAAGTAGTTTACTGCAATTGCAGACTAACGGAATAACACCTTTGACCACAAACAATAATTTCACTATTAATGTTAATGAGGGCACAACCTACCAGAAAATGGATGGATTTGGCTATACGCTGACAGGCGGAAGTGCCATGCTCATTAACAATATGTCGCAAACCGCTAAAAATAGTTTATTGCAGGAATTATTTGGTAAGGGTGAAAACAGTATTGGCGTAAGTTATTTAAGAATTAGTATTGGTGCTTCAGATCTGGATGCTTCTGTGTTTACCTATAATGATCTGCCAGCAGGTCAGACTGATGTAAATCAGGCCAATTTTTCAATTGCACCTGATTTAACGCATTTAATTCCGGTTTTAAAAGAAATTAAAGCAATCAATCCAAATGTAATATTACTGGCAACACCATGGACAGCACCATCCTGGATGAAAACGAACGTGGCGAGTATTGGAGGATCATTAACACCAGCTTACTATGCATCGTATGCGAATTATTTTGTAAAATATATTCAGGCAATGAAGGCAAACGGAATTGCGATTGATGCCATAACGATTCAGAACGAGCCGGAAAATCCGCATAACAATCCAAGTATGGTTATGACTGCTCCGGAGCAAAGGGATTTTATAAAAAATAATTTAGGACCGGTTTTTAAGGCTAATAATGTCACTACGAAAATCATCTTATTTGATCACAATCTTGACAATGTAAATTACGCCATTTCTATTCTTAATGATCCTGCGGCAAAAGCCTTTATTGATGGTTCTGCGTTCCATCTTTATGCCGGACAGATTGACAATATGAGTCAGGTTCACAATGCGCATCCTGATAAAAATGTATATTTTACAGAACAATGGGTTCAGGCGCCCGGGAACTTTCCGGATGATATCAAATGGCATTTCAGGGAATTGGTAATTGGTGCACCAAGAAACTGGAGTAAAACTGTTTTGGAATGGAATTTAGCAGCAGATCCAAACAACAATCCTCATACGCCTGGCGGTTGTACAGAATGTCTTGGAGCCATTACAATCAACGGAAGTACTGTAGTTAGAAATTCGGCATATTATATCATTGCGCATGCTTCTAAATTTGTACCAACCGGCTCTACCCGAATAGAATCGAATACATCCGTAGAGCTTCCCAATGTAGCTTTCAAAACTCCTGACAATAAAATTGTTGTAATCGTTTTGAATAATACCGGAGCACAAAAATCATTTAATATCAATGCCGGTGGAAAACCAGTTTCTACCATGCTTTCAGCAGGATCAGTTGGAACTTACGTCTGGTAATTAAATTATAAAAAGTGCTTTACATCCTGTGCCATTTTTGGCTGTAAAGTAAGCCTCTTATTCCAACCAGCTTTAATATAAAAGCAAAAAACCGCAATTTCATTATGAGAAATTGCGGTTTTTATTTGTGTAGAGAGGAAAAATTCAAAAGTTAATTTTAAAATCACTTCATTCTTATTTCATAATTATCCTCTATATTTTTTATTTCTTCTTCTGTCAATACAGAGAATTCTTTTTCGATAGCTCTTTTGGAAAGCCTCCCATTATTCTGTTCTAAAAAACGAATTAATAAGGCTACCGTTTTATCCGGCATTTGAAAAACATCATCCAAATAACCTTTCATTTCATCGTATTTTTTAAGATACGTTACTTCCTGTGGAATCACATTTTCAATCGTATCGTTTACACAATCATACAAGAACTCTGCTTGTTTTGTGGCATCAAAATAACGGTAAAAGTCAATGGTTTCATTTAAAACTTCAACATTGTTCGATTTTGTCTTTTCCCACTCTATAAAATCTAATAAAGGATGAGAATAGGATTCTAACACCTTTCGATAATCGTCAATATGATTTAAAATCGAAGCCGAAACCGGGAAAATAATCCCTTGATGTGTAAACTTCATTTTAGATAATATATGATGAATTAAATAGCGATGGATTCTGCCATTTCCATCTACATACGGGTGAATAAAAACGAATCCAAATGCAATTCCTGCTGCTGCTAGAACGGCATCAAAATCATTTTCTTCCAGTTTTTTGTAAGTCGCAATCAAGCCATCAATCAGTTTTTCTATATCTTCATGTTTTGCCGAAATATGTTCAGGAATTGGTTCACCGGTAATTCTTTCATGCTCTCCTACAAAGCCCCCTTCTTTTCTAAAACCCATTTCAAGAAAACGGCTGTTTTCGATTACAATTTGCTGAAGCCGAAGCAGCTCTTCTTTATCCAGTGCTTTCAAACCTGCCTGACCAATCGCTTTTCCCCAACGAACAGCACGATTTGTAGTAGGATTTTCCCCTTCTATTGTAAAAGAGGCCTTTGAATCTTTCAGCAATAAAAAAGCCGAAGCCCTTTGCAAAACATCCTTATGAAACGTATTTAGATAAGCATCTTTTTTTTGGGAAAGATTCTCTTCGATATAATTTTTAAGCTTTTCCGTTTTAAATAGTAACGGACAAAAATCAACTGTTCCCGGTAAATTATTAGTGATACGGTGACGACCCGACTTTATTCCGTTTATTACAGCAAACTGTTTATTAGTATCTAATAAATCCGAATATTTGATTTTTACATCTGCATCCGGAATATCAAGATTTTCAGCCATGAGCCATTCATACAGAAACCATATTTTTCGAGTATATAGCCCTGTAGACTCTCTATTGATGATTTCTTTTATTTCATTTTTTGAAATTTTTTCGAAAAGCTTTTTGAAAAACAACAAATTGATTCCCTCATATTTAAGGGCAAATACTAAATGTTTATATAAAGTATCCTCAGGCTGATAACTTGGTGGATAGACATCGAAATTTTCAACTGAATATTTTTTGTTTTTTGTGCTGATTATTGAAATAGTTTCCGGTATGGGCAAAGCCAAAACCAGACTATCTATAATCGCTGTATAACCAACCAATTTGGCTTCTTCTGGCAATTTTTTACCATCAAAAACAGACGCTCTTCGAGAAATTGTTACGCTATTCATTGTTTTTTATAAAAAATACACGCTTATTAAAAGTTAAAGATAATTTTAATTTCTATAAAAAACAAACGCCCTATATGAAAAATAAACGCCAAATAATATATTTAAATAAAAACACACGCTTTTTGTATGTAAATTATCTCTTGCGAATATTTTTTAGAAGCAGAAAATCCGTTTTCAAAACACGCTTAGCCCCGATAGAAATGATATCCTTTGAAGAATTAATATCGTAAATAGAAAAAACAAAATTCATGACAACTTCATACTCCATGTTCCTTTTCCCGGACGGAAAACTATCGGAAAGATTCCATACAGAAAAACAATTTTTCTTTTAAAAAACCATTTCCCGCTGATTTCTGTTTTATCATTAGAAAAAATTCCTTCATAATAAAGTGTTGGATGTTTTTCATCCAGAGTCTCCCGGTCGCCGTCTTCATAGATTAAACTATGCTTTGGCATCAGTTTTTTAAACCGAACTTTATTTTTGAAAACTTTCCCAACAACATTACCTATTTCTGCCATTCCACCGGTCGAAACGTCATCCTGTACTTTTCCCTGAAAATCAGCTCCATTGTAAGCATCAATTTCTATGGTAAAATTTGTTTTTTCAAAACCTATAGTCGCTTGAATTCTCTCATTATCAAACTTATAATAACCCTTCCAGTTTCCAATCATTTTTTATATTTTATTTTCTATATAGTTCAACTCACTTTCTTTGATTTCCAAATAAAGCCATCAAGCAAATAATGCGTAAACTGAGGTACACTCAAAAGCGGAACCAGTACAAACTGCCAGCCCGAAAAATCTAAATTACTGACGGAGATATTTTCGTTCCACACAAAAAACTCCCAAAGAAATTCTTCTGAAAAAGCAATTATCAATAAAATCAGTCCATAAATAAATACGGCATTGTAACTTTTCAAAAAGCCAAAAACTCCTGATCCGTTATCAACTTTGCTTTCTACTTCTCTAAAATAAACTAACGCCATATATGGAATTCCGTGTGAGACTACATTAAGCAAAGTAAAAACAAGATCATCATTAAAATAGACAATTCCGAAATACCACGACAAAGCTGTTCCTAAAATAATACTGTTTTTCGGAACGTTAAAAAAGCTGTTTTTCACTGAAACGATTCCAGTACGAACCACATACAATAATAAAATGCCAATGTAAATCCAAAACAGAATATTCAGTAAATTTTGGTTTTCAAAATGAAAAAACTCATTTTCAACAAACCAGTTAAATTTTCTGTTTGGCGACAAAAACCAAAATAGCATTGGATAAACGGTTGCCGCATAAATCGCCAGATTATCGATTATGACTGAAACCTTTGTTTTTTCTTCATTACGGGCATACAAACGCATAAAACCATATTGCTGCCTGATGAAATGAAAGACCGCTACATAAGCCAAAAAAGACCAGAAAACCAGACTCCCAAAAGCAAATAAAACCATGCTTATCACAAAACAAACCATCGGCAGGAGAATTAGTAATTTCTTCTTTTTCTGAAATTCATCTGCGACAAAATACGTTTTAAACAAAGTCGCATAAACGTGGGCTACATCGATAAAAACAATTAAAAAAAGCCAGGTATAAAAAGAATAATCATTTTCAATTTCAGTTATATAATCCTGAAACATAAAAATGATCGCCAGCACAAAAAATGACGGTCCAATGATAAACAGTAAGTCTGTTTTGGCTCTATGAATCCAGGGTTGCATCATTTAAAATTTGGTTTACAGCATTAATTCCCTGGTGAAAAGCTTCTTCAAAAATGGAGATTCCGGACAGGTCGGTGTGAGCAAAATAAATTCGGTTTTCGATGTTTTTTGCGGCATTATCTTTGGCCTTGCCAAAAATAAAATCAGGTACTGGCGAAATCATTCCGTGCCCTAATATAAAAACTTCCATTTCTTCAGTATATTCTTCGATATCCGGATGCGCAATTTTCAGGTCATCAAAGACAATCTGCTTCCAGTATTCTTTGTCTTTTTTATAGATCTCTTTCCGGGTTTTCTTCAAATCACCTGATGAAAAACTATAATAATAGGTAATTACTTTTTTCTCCTGAACCTGATTCAGCGTCTGATGCTGTGCATACACATAACCCAAACCTTTGGCATCATAAATCACATTATCCCAAGAAAGCGGAAAACTAAAATTATCCGGCAAATCATTTACCGTTAAGGTCGCCAAAAGCCACGGCGTATAATGAAATCCCTTTGTAAATTCTTTACGGTTTTTTATCAAATACTGATTGACAAATTGTGGTGTCGCCATAATAACTTTGTCTGCGATAATTTCAACCGAAACTTTTTTAACATCATCAAATGCCTTTGCAATAACTTTATTGTTTTCTACTTTTACCTCATAAACCAAATGATTTTTCAGGATTTTCTTTTCAGTATATTTTTTAAGATGACTGGCTAATCTGGCATTACCTTCCGGCCATGTTAAAACGCTTTCATTTTTATCGGTAACCGAATCCTGTTTTCTTCCTGCGAAATAATGAATCCCGGCCCAGGCAGAAACGAATTCAATTCCCAAACCAAAGTCATCTTTGCAGCAATAATCGATATAATTAAATAAAGGTTTTGATTTGAAATTATGCTTTTCAAACCATTTTCGCATTGTAATTTTATCTAAATCCCTTGCGCTTTTATCTGTTGAAGAAAGATAAATCGGAATATCGAATAAGTACTTTTGATCTGTTCCTTTCGCTATTCTGAATGCATCCATTTCCTTAAAGAATCGTATAAATTCTTTATCATCTTCAACCGAATTTCCTTCTTTTGGAACCACACCTTCCTGCCAGTTATTTTTGTAAAACAATCTTTCGTCAGGCGCAAAAGTCAATTGCAGTTCATCGAAAACCGGAAGACCTTTTTCGTTATAACCAAGAATTATTTTTTCTTCTTCCAGAAAGTTCAGAAGCTCTTTATCCGCAAAATTCGGAAGAGGCAAATAATGCGCTCCCAATGGATATTTTGAATATTTATTTTGACCGTTTGAAGAATTTCCGCCCAGATGATCTGCCATTTCAAGGAGCAAAAAATCTGAAATCCCTTTTTTATGAAACTTGCGCGCAGCACTCAAACCCGAAATACCGCCTCCAATAATCAAATACGGAATCTGAATTTGCGCTGTCGGCTTCGGAAAATCCTTAATCCATAGCCGATGCCCCAAAAGATGGTTGGTCCCTGATAAACGAATCATCAGAATAGCTATTTTATCGGAACAAAATTGCAAAAACGGAATTAAAAGCAGAGAAGCCCCAATTCCTTTTACGAAATTCCGTCTTCCCTTATTGCAATTTTCCCCACTCTTCATCAAAATAGCGCACTAAAATCTGGTTATCCAAACGGTTGATTTCTATTTGGTTTGAAATCATATCGTTGGTAAAATAATTGAACCGGTCGAACTGATAATTATAAAATTTCAATCCGGAAACTTGTCTTTTTATATCGTTAAAAGTGGTTCCAAAACCGTTTATGGCAATCGTATAGCCCCATTCTCCAAACGAAGGCACATAGGCATGATACGCATCAACCTGCGGAAAAACCTGCATGACCGTTTTATTGATACACCAAAATGACTTTGGAGCAAAGTAAGGCGAAGTCGTCTGAATGACAACCGCAGCATCAGGCTGTAAAATGGTTTTTATCGTTTGATAAAAGTTCAAAGAATACAATTTCCCTAAACTGTAATTGGAAGGATCCGGAAAATCGATAATGACAACATCAAACTTCTCCTTACAGCTTTTTGCCCAGATATAAGCGTCGGTATTAATCACGGTAACCTTCGGATTATTTAATGAATTCTGATTGAAATTACTCAATACCATGTTCGTTTTGAAAAGCTTTGTCATTCCTTCGTCCAAATCGACTAAAGTCACTTTTTGAACCTCTTTGTATTTCAATATTTCACGAACAGCCAATCCGTCTCCACCACCCAAAACCAAAACGTTTTTTACCTTTTTAGCAATCGACATGGCGGGATGAACCAAAGCTTCGTGATAACGGTACTCATCGGCAGAACTAAACTGCAGATTGTTATTTAAATAAAGTCGATAATCACTTTTGTTATGCGTTAAAACAATTCGCTGATACGGAGTTGTATTCGTATAAATAATATTTTCTCCATACAATTTGCCTTCAGAATAAGCCAGAATCGAATCTGAAAAAACAAAAACGCTCAGCAAAACCAGAAATGAAAAGATGGCTTTTACCCTTAAGAAATACGGTTTTTTTAATTCTTTCTTCAAAAGAAAACATAAAACAATCGCAATGCTCACATTGATCATTCCGAAGAAAAGCGACGTTCCCATGATACCTAATTTCGGCACCAAAACCAACGGAAATAATATCGAAGCCAACAAAGCTCCGATATAATCAAACGTAAAAACATTCGAAACCAGGTCTTTGAATTCGACTCTGTCTTTTAAAATATTCATTAAAAGCGGAATCTCCAATCCGACCAAAAAACCGGTTACAAAAACAAATAAATACAAGATAAACTGAAATGATGCAACGCTTTCGAACAGTAAAAACAAAACTACCGAACTCAATCCGCCAATCAGTCCAACCAATATTTCGATCTCAACAAAAGTGTTGAGCAGATTTTTATTGAAAAACTTTGAAAAAAAGGAGCCGATACCCATAGAAAACAGGTAAACTCCAATAATAAATGAAAATTGTTTTACTGAATCACCCAATAAATAACTTGCCAGCGTTCCTGCGACCAATTCATAAATTAGTCCACAGGTGGCGATTATAAATACGGCAAACAGTAAAAGAAATTCAAACCTGAGAAACTTTTTACCCATGAATTGCGGCACTAATAATCATTGAAATTCCAATGATAAAAGCTGCCAGAACAATCGCTACAGCAACATTATTTTTTCCCACAACTTCTTTCCATGTGCTTTCCGGTGTGAGTTTTTCGATGATAAAGTATCCGATTAATAAAATGACTATTCCTAAAAAAGAATAAATTATTGAATTAACTATTGGCTGTGCGTGTATAAATTCCATATGGTTAAATTTTATTTGTGATAAAAACGGTTATAGGATGTACGGCTTCCCGTAGACTTGTAACTTTCAGTAGATTCGCAGTCGCAAATTCGGTTTCCTGCAAGGGCAAAATAGATATAAACTCCAAAGCAAAAGAATCCAATTGCCAATGGAGCCCAATTATTGGTAAAAAAATCCGAAATTCTTTTCATATTAATTTATTCGTATTTTGAGTATGAGCTATCCGACCAGCGTTCTTTTTCAAAATTATAGCTAAAAAATCGTATGATGAAGTAAATAACAATCATTGCGATAACCACTAACCATAAATTTCGGCTCGATGGTTCGTTCCAGACTACATTTACCCGGATTTCGCTGTTATTGACATCTTCAGGAGCTTTCATTGGTGTTATCAAAAGATGGTATTTTCCGGCTTTTACCCCGCAAATATTAAACTCCTCAGAACTGCTTCCTTCTGTCCATCTTTCTCCATCAGAAAATCCATGATAATATTCTATGTCTTTATTGGCATAAATTTCATCATTTGTATCCTCATTCACTAATGCAACATTCAGGTTGGCCCATGAATTATCTACGCTTGTTGAAACCTTGATCGTCAACGGAGCTGAACCACCCTTTAAAACAAAAGCATCACTTGTAACCTCTTTGTTGTCAAATTCACTAAATTTTATTGTTTTCGAAAAAACATTCTGCTGAAATTGATCTTTGTAAATATACCAGTTTGCAGTTATGATCAGTAAAGCAAAAAGGCAGAAAATAATACCCGTATTTCTAAGATCAAAACGGTATGGCTGAATCATACTGACTCCTGACTGATACGGCAGGGTTATTCCCGGAAAAGCTTTCTTTATTTCACTCTTTCTAACATATTCTCCATGGAAAGCTGTTTGAACATTCTTCATTCTTTCCACCGAAACAATGTATGGCGGATTTATAAATTCAGTAAGATGTGTTAATCTGTTAACCGGAATCTCAAAATCAAAAAATCCCTGTGCATTGATTATTTCAGCATCCGAATGTTCAAATAAATCATAATCGTTGCCCTCATACTTCAGAATTTTAGTCCCTTTTTTTAAATCGTCAATCTTTTCCATTTCGGTAAGCATCATCCAATGTCCGTTTGAAAGCGACAAATAAAGAAACTCTTTTGCTTCATTTTGCAGAATAAACTCTGTCCATCTATAATCAGGATGTACTTTTTTTCTCAAAATACCAGTCACTTTATATTGGCATCCTTTTAAAAAACCAGTATCGCCAATGGAAAGCGGAATAACTTCTGCTTCAGCTTTATATTGTGACTTTCTGTGAAATTTCCCCTCATCGTCGGCTACATACAAGCTTAAACAATTAGGACAGACAAAATTAAGTACTTCAAAACCAACCTCTAATTCGGTTTCAGTATTACAATCGTAACAAGGAATTTTCATGTTTTATCGGTTAATTTCAAAATCCTTAATAATTTTCGCTTCAAAATAGGAGATATAATCTGCCACTACACTGCGCACCTTATGCGAGTTATCCTGAAGATAATTGCACAAATAAACATCCAAAGTCAACTGATTGTATTCTGGCCAGGTGTGGATACAAATATGAGATTCTTTCAGGCAGAATGAAATGGTAAAACTGTTATTTTCAAAATCATGCACCACTACTCCAACCTTCTCTAAACCGTACTTCTCTAAAATAGAATTTGTTACAACAACAAAATCAGTACTGGCTGTAAGTTTCTCTGTTTTGTCGACATGTAAAGTAACCAGTTTATGCAGTCCCGGTGAATAAGGAGGTAAATCCATTCAATTATTTATATAACTCAGGTGCCAAATATATACTATTTTATCTAATAAGATAATGTAAAAATGGATTTTCGGAATCATATCTCGATTCACGAATCGGGATTATGGAATTGTTGTTTTTTGAATTTTCAGGCAGCAGAAGTTTTAGTTTACTGGTTTTGGCGGCGGCGGCGGAGGTATAAGATATCCTAAATCCCCAAAGTCTACTAACTTTTTTGTTGGAAGAAATTTCAATCCTGCTTTTCTTTGACCTAATGAATCTATAAATATTTTGAGTTCTTTTGGGATTACATTACCATATAAAAAACAACACTTAATTTACACACTTTCATTTTTCATTCGCTGCTTAGCCCAATTATCTAAATGTTCGAGAAACGGCATCAGCATCCGTCCTGTTTCATTAAGTGAATATTCAACCTTCGGAGGAACTTCATGATACATTTTCCTGCTGATTAATTTATCCTCCTCCATTTCACGTAAGGCTTGAGTAAGCATCTTCGTACTTACATCTGGAAGAACACGACACAATTCTCCATAACGTAGTGCCGGAACAAGTCCCAGATTCCAAATAATACGTGCCTTATATTTGCCGCCTATACGTTTGAACGCATAATCTATCCCACATTTTGAGCATTCCTGAATGCCTTCTGCATTTTTTTTCATTTTTATAAAATTTTAAACAACTGAAAATCAACAATTATTACTTTTTGGTAAGTAAGTAACAAAAAAGTACATACTTGCCAAATCTACACAAAGTATTTAAGTTTGCCTTGATTAAAACAATAATTAACATTATAAAAATCAAAAAATTTATGGAATCATTAAATAATAAGGTAGCGTTCGTAACAGGCGGAAGCCGCGGAATTGGCAAGGAAATAGCTCGTAAACTTGCTTCAGAAGGAGCAGCTGTTGCCTTTACTTACAACAACTCAGAGGAGATTGCTAATATATTAGCAAAAGAATTATCAACACCTAACGTAAAAGTTATAGCCATAAAAGCAGATAACGGCGATGCACAATCAATAGCCTCAGCTATCAAAAAAACATATGAAAGTTTTGGGCGATTAGATATTTTAGTTAATAACGCCGGTATAGCGGTTTTAGAAACACTACCAAATATTACGTTGGATGATTTTGACCGTACTATTGCCGTTAATGTAAAAGGTGTATTTGTGGCAATGCAGACTGGAGCAGAATTAATGAGTGAAGGTGGAAGGATTATCAATATTGGCAGTACTGCCGCTGATAAAAATGGTTTTCCGGGCACATCAATTTATGCAATGAGTAAAGCTGCTGTAGCCGCACTTACGAGAGGAGTAGCACGTGATCTTGGTCCACGAGGGATAACAGTAAACACTATACAGCCCGGACCAATTGCTACAGATATGAATCCTGAAAACTCTGACTTTGCAAGTATGCTTAAAACTACGATGGCACTAGGGCATTATGGCACTACTGCAGATATCTCAGAATTGGTTGCGTTCCT
Organism: uncultured Flavobacterium sp.; assembly: GCA_963513545.1. GTDB lineage: Bacteria > Bacteroidota > Bacteroidia > Flavobacteriales > Flavobacteriaceae > Flavobacterium. The sequence continues at coordinate 100,302 of CAUPQW010000007.1, read as the reverse complement.
CGCTAGTCCCGCAAGCAAATTTATTACCGGCACCAGCATCAATATAGATGGTGGATTATCAAGTTAATTAGAAATACCACACATACCATCTACCGTGATTCACTTTATAAAGTCACAGTAATAACTCATAAAAATTTAATAAAAACAATATGAATGATAAGTATCTTGCTGAAACAACAATCCGTAATTATTTCAAGCATCTTTATGATTCGAATACAGATGCGATCTTAGACCTTTACAGTGAAAATGCTGTGTTAATGCCCGCCGATCTTCCAAGTGCTATAGGAAAAGCCGAATTAGTATCTGCATATAATCAAACTTTCATGGGGATAAAATTTGTAAGCGCCACAACGGATTATGATGAAATATCTGTTTATGAGAATATTGCAATAGTTCGTACCACATCCGAAGTAAATCTTTTTTTAATAAAAGAAAAACAGGATATAAAAAGTAAAATGCGCGAGTTTTTCATCCTTAATAAAGAAAAAGAAGAATGGAAAATATCAAGGTATATGTTTAATCGAGAACTGTGATAATGATTTCTTTCCAGTGGAAAATTTAAAAATAAACGATTCTTGTTAATCTAATAAAGTATAGGGAAGTTGATTCCCTTTTAGTAAGGTCTTATAACATTGAAAACTAACAGCAGTTTTTCTGTATTGGTTCAGACTTTTTCAAATGAAGAAGAGTTGCTTATTTGCAAAAAAAAGGGATAATCTACGATTATCCCTTTTTAGCAGAGAGGAAGGGATTCGAACCCTCGATACAGTTACCCATATACTAGCTTTCCAGGCTAGCTCCTTCAACCACTCGGACACCTCTCTATTTTGGTTTGCAAATAACATGAAAAAAAACGAGTTAGAAAAGCATTTTTAAAAAATTCCTTTCAATACTTGCCTTATTTATTTGCTAAAGTGAAATTTCGCCACGCAAAGCCGTTTCGAAAATGGTTTTAAATTCATTTTGAGGAATCGTAACGGTATGTCCCAACAAGTACATCAATTTAGTGATAGCAGCTTCAGTTGTAATATCTTTTCCTGAAATAACACCCAAAGATTTCAAAGCCGTACTGGTTTCATATTGTCCCATATTGACACTTCCGCCGGAACATTGTGTTACGTTTACAATATGCAATCCGTTTTGAATGGCTTTCTGAATCAGGTTTAAAAACCAGTCTTCGGTTGGTGCATTTCCGGAGCCGTAGGTTTCCAGAACGATTCCTTTTAAGCCTTTAGTTGCCAAAATCGATTCCAGAACGGTTTCGCTCATTCCCGGAAACATTTTTATAATGGCTACATGATTGTTCAGGTTTTTATGGACAATCAGTTTTGCATCTGTTTTTATGGGAAGAAATAAATGTCGGTTTAATTTGAGATGTACGCCTGATTCTACCAATTCTGGATAATTGGGCGCTGTAAAAGCCCTAAAATGTTCGGCATTTACTTTTGAAGAACGGTTTCCGCGGTATAATTTATATTCAAAATACAGGCAAACTTCAGTTATAACAGGCTTTCCTTCTTCCTGAAGCGACGCAATCTGAATGGCCGTAATCAGGTTTTCTTTGGCATCGGTACGAAGATCTCCAATGGGTAATTGCGAGCCCGTAAACACAACAGGTTTGGCTAGATTTTCGAGCATAAAACTCAATGCCGATGCAGAATACGACATCGTATCTGAACCGTGAAGGACTACAAATCCGTCAAAAGCATTATAATTTTCCTCAATGATAGTGGCAATTTTGGCCCACATTTGAGGATTCATATTCGAAGAATCAATTGGATTTTCGAAAGAAACCGTTTCGATTTCGCAATCCAGCTGTTTTATTTCAGGGATATTTTTGAGTAATTTTCCAAAATCAAAAGCTTTAAGCGCTCCTGTTTCAAAATCCTTGCTCATTCCGATAGTTCCACCGGTATAAATTAAGAGTATTTTGGCTTTAGAAGACATTTTGGTATTTTAATTTACTCACTACAGGATTGGCATACATCGCTAAGAATCCTTGTCTGGCAACTCCATTATCAGTTCCAATACGCATTTCTAAACGACGTTCAAAGAGTAATTTTTCGTTTTCTTTATATAAATGCGCATATTTATCTGTTTCATTCAGAATATCATAGGCAATAAAATTAGTTGGCCATAATTGGTAATTCTGCAAAATAGAATCATCTATTACTTGTGCCAAAGCCTGGATCTGTTTGTTCGAATTATCGTTTTCAGCAACAATCTGATCAATTTCAGTATCTAAAACATCTCCTACTGAAATATGAATTCTTTTTTTGGTTCCCATGATACCGCTTAAAATGGTCATGAAATCCTCATTTTTATCTTTTACGTAAACCTCGTTGTTGGCTTCTGCCATTAATTGTGGCATTTTCAGCACATCAGTAGGATCGTATTCGTAGGAAATAGCAACCGGAACAATCTTTAATTTTTTGAAATAATCCATCGGGTTTGCTTCATCAGAACCCATTGCGATCATTTTTAAAACACCGGGATTGGTTTCGTCATTTCCGTCTTTGGTACGACCTTCTCTTTGTGCGATCCAAACCGAACGATTTTCGCGAAGCAGTAACTGCCCCATATATTCGGCCAGCAATTTAGAACTTTGCAGCATTTCCCGCGGCGTTAAACCTCTTAAAACCAAAAAGTTTCTGTTCAGTTTTGCCAGTATACTCAAAAATGCCTTTTTTACGAGATTATCACCAATTGCCGATGCTGTCATCACTAAACCGTGTTCGAAAAGACAAACATTCAGTAAAGTCGTATCCAGTAAAATATCACGGTGATTCGAAATAAATAAATAAGGAGTATTTTTTTCTAACTTTTCAAAACCCGAAGTCGTAAGTCCTTCTGAACTTTTTTCAAGTACTTTTTGAATGGTCTGATAAATAAAGTTGCATTGAAAATCACGGATAGAGTGCGTTTTCTTTAATTGTTCTTTCCAGACTTCATCGTTTAATTCAGGGAAAGTAAAATTCATCATGGTTTTCATCATCGGATGATTGGCAACTCCATGAAGTGCTTCATTTACTTCAGAATCATAAAATGGTCGAATGGCGTCAAATTTCTGCATTATAAATATCAATTTAGGTGGGCAAAAGAACAAAAAAAAAATTAAAGTATTGTAATCGGGGTATTAAATCCCGAAAACGTCTTTAGAGTTTTGCGTTGTTACTTCAGCAATTTCTGTATCTGAAAGGTCGTAAATTTCGGCCAGTTTTGCAATCACATTCGTTAAATAACTGCTTTCGTTGCGTTTACCTCTGTATGGAATGGGTGCCAGGTAAGGCGAATCGGTTTCCAGAACAATATGTTTTAAATCAATTTGACGTAAGAATTGGTCGATTTTTCCGTTTTTAAAAGTCACTACGCCTCCGATTCCCAGCTTCATATTATACGAAATTGCCTGAAGCGCCTGTTCGTACGTTCCGGTAAAACAATGAAAAATCCCGAACAAATCAGCTGATTTTTCTTCCTCCAGAATTTCAAAAATTTCATCAAAAGCTTCACGGCAATGGATCACGATAGGCAGTTTGTATTGTTTTGCGAGCTGAATTTGCCTTCTAAAAGCGATTTGCTGTTGCTTTAAATGTGTTTTATCCCAGTACAAATCGATTCCGATTTCGCCAACAGCATAAAATTTTCGTTTTGCAAGTTCTGTTTCAACATGCTGCAGCTCCTCGAGATAGTTATCTTTCACGTAAGTGGGATGCAGCCCCATCATCAGGAAAACATAATCCGGATAATTCTGCTCCAGATCATACATAGATTCTGTGGCAGCGGCATCAATAGCAGGAATAAAAAAACGTGTTACTCCGGCATTTATCGCTCTTTGCATCATTTCGTCACGGTCCTGATCAAATTCTTCAGAATATAAATGTGTGTGTGTATCGGTAATAATAGGTGTTGTATTCAAGGGTATCATTTTAAAGCTGACAAAATTACGACAATATTAAAAGAATAGCAATTTCGTACGATTGAAACGCGGATTTGGTGGATTCACTTCATGAAAACGCTGATTGACACGGATTTTTACGAACATTGTCAATTTCGACGTAAGGAGAAATCACACAAGAAACTCCGCAAAGAAGTTTGACAATCTTTGTTGATTCACGAGTGTGATTTCTCCTTCGTCGAAATTGACAAAAAACACTATTTCCCAGTTTCAATAAAAGCTAAAGCTCTTTCCAAAACCTCATCTCTTCCTTCCTGAATTCCTTTAATAGTTGGTTTTACTTCAATATCAGGAACAATTCCGATTCTTTGGGTCGGTCTTCGATCCGGATAATAAACCCCAATTCCTGAAAAACCAGTATGAAATTGTTTAAATTCAAATTCGAATACATTTCCATCTGCTCCCGCTGTCTGACTACCAATAATGGTTGTATTTCCTGCCGTTTGAAAACACATTGCCGTCCATTCTGACTGACTTATAGAATCTTCGTTAAGTAAAACAATTACTTTTCCCTTATAATGATCTTTGTTTTCAAATCCCGCTTTTCTTCCTTCTGTCAATTTATATTTTCCTGGATATTTTAAATAAGGTTCAGTATAAATTGCAAAACTTTTTTCCTGGGAATTTAAAAAATCTGAAATTTCTTTCCATGTATTTAGCGGATAATTTCTCATATCAAAAACAATTGCCTTTGTTGATTCTAAAGCTTCAACCATATCCGGAATATTTCTTGGTTTGATAACTCCCATATTAACGTAACCAATATTATTGTCCAGAATTTTGAATTTATCCTGTTTTTTCATGGCTCCCTTTTTATATTCGTTTCGATGAGAATCATGATAATTAAACCAGATCATTTCTTTTATTTTCAACTTTCCATCTTTAAGAAATTCCACTTTTACATTTTCAGAATCAGAAGTAAGAATTGGAGTTACAACTTTATTTAAAAACGAAACTTCATTTGAAGCATGTATTAAATCTCTATTTTCATCAATATAATTCTTAATTGTTTTACCATTTATTTTAGCAATAACATCTCCAATTTTAATATTATAGGCTTCTGCAAGACTGTCACCTAAGATCTCGGTAACAACCAATTTGTCATCAATTATTTTACCCGTTGCCGGAAAATAAACCGGCACTTTATATGGAGCACCTAATCTTGGATAGATATGAAACATGACATGCCCATCATTTAACTTAGTTGACATTATTTTCATTACGGATAAAAATTCTACATCATTCTTAGTATCTAAAATAAGTGGCAAAGTTTGTTCTAAAGTCTTGTCCCATTTTTGATTCATAACATATTTGTACGGAAAAAAATATTCTATGACATTCCAATAAACAAATAACATTAAGATTCTGGAATCGTTTTTATTATAGTCAAGACTTAGATAATTTTTCAGGTTTTTAAAACTGTCAAAGTCGGGTCCGAATTCCTCATTGGTTTGAAATCTGTTTTCTTCTATAAATTTCAATTTCTTCGAAAGTTTTTTAGAAAACAGCTTATTATTAAACCAGCTTAAATCAAAGTTTTTATCAAAATACGCTACATTTTTGGGTGTAGCAATCGGAGCAATCTCTTTTACCTGTCCAAGTTCATCAATCCAGTTTTCTAAGATCAAAGAAAACTCTTCTTTGGTTTGCGCTTTTTCAATTTTAGGTAGTTTTTCCAAAAGCTGATTGTCCCAATTCAATTCTCCACCGGCAACTTTCGGATGATAATATTTTAAAAATCCCCAGACTTTGCAGGTGGCAGACAGTTTTTCGGTTTCAGTAATTTTGGCATAGCTGAAGGTAATTTGTAAAAATACAACAAGAAGAATTAAAGTAATTTTCTGCATTTAATGGAGGTTAAGATTATAGATGGTTTCTGGTTAAATTTATAAAAGCAAAATCGAATATAGAATTAAAAATCCAAATTAGTTTTTATCTAACCTTTTTAGAAACAAAAAAATCCGCAAAGTATTTTAAAACTTTGCGAATCTCTGTGTAAAATTCTCCGTGTACCTCAGTGAAATATCTAATCTAAAGCATCCAAAAGCTCCTGAACCTCATCATAGCCTTCATAGTCCTGAGAAATAGTCTCCAGGATTTCTTTACATCCATTATAATCTTTTTGTTTTAATTTTAGTAAAGCCAGATTCCAAAGTGATTTGTCTTTGTAAACAGAGTTTCCTGATTTCAATTCATTAAAAACTCCCTCTGCTTTTTTATATTGGCCTGTTTGCACCAAAGAAACACCATAGTAGTATTGAATTTCTGAGGTTTTGTTACTTTTAAGAACAGCCTCAAAAAACGGAATCGCTTCTTTGAATTTTCTGTCATTAAAAGCTTTTTCGGCCTGTATCAGGTTTACATTTGTATTGCTTCTTTCTGTAAAATGAGCTTGTCCGGGATGGTTATAATCATTAAAAGACGGATTTTGATTATAGTCAAAAAAGAACAATCCGAATAAAATTGCCACAGATGCCGCCGCCGCATAATACCAGGGACGCATCAATACCACTTTTGGCTTTTCTTTATTGAAATGTTTATTCGCAATATTGGACAGGTTTTCTTTAAACGCTTTTCTTTCCTGCTCATGCCCGAATTTATTTTCCAGTTGTACCTGAACCTCTTTGAAAGTTCTGAATTCAGCGGCAAATTCCGGATTTTCTGAGATCTCTTTTTCAAAGCTGTTTCTTTCCTCAACAGTCATTTCTCCCAGCAGATATTGATCAAATAATATGTAGCGTTCTTCGTTCATGGCTAATTATTTTTAAGAGATTTAAAATTTTTTGCTTCCTGAATCCATTGTGTCAGCTGTCCGATACATAGCGATTTCTTTTTACGGACATATCCGTAAGTTACGTTTAGTTTTTCGGCAACCTCTTCCATCGATTTAATGGCGAAACTCAGTTTTAGCACCTCCTGGCATTTATCTCCTAATTTTTGGAACATCATATCAAAAAGCTGCTGTTTTTCATCAAATTGTTCGGCTTCCTGAACCAATTCAAGAGCAGATTCATTGATAGATGCAAAATCTTCATTAATTGTTACCCCTTTATTCGAAGTTTTTTTCAATTCGTTAAGCCATTTCCTTTTGCACAACAAAAAGAAGTAAGCATCAAATGGACAAGTCAGCTGTAATGTATTGGCTTTTGCCTGATTAAAAAGCAAAATCATGATTTCCTGAACTACATCCTGTGCCTGATCCTTGTCTCCGGAATTATTCATTATATAGAAAACCACTTTGGGAACGAAATTTTTATAGATAGAACGAATTATTGCCGAGTCATTTGCTGCAATACCGTCAATATACATTTGGTCAGAATGTGTTTTACTTTTTTCCATATCGAAAATTATTAGCTAAAGTAAAAAAAAGAATCTGAAAAAAGTTACAGAAAAAGAGGTAACAATAATAACCGCAAATTGATATAGAGCAATAAAGGGTTATTTAGAATTAAAAATCACATAGAAATGGGAAGTTATCAATTTACAACCGAGAAAGATTTTGCCAAGTTTCAACAGATACTGTCGAACAAAATTCGCAATGGATTTATCGTGATTGAAAAAAACGACAAACTTCCTTATGTGGTTTTATCCAAAGAAAAAAAACAACTCAATTCTTCTTTACAACTGATTTTGGTTTTTGCAACCATAGGGCTCTGGTCAATAGTCTGGCTTTATTTACTGATTAGTCTTCGCAAAAAACAAATTCTGGTGGCACTAGACGAAGACGGAAATGTTTTTGAAGAAAAGTGTCTTTCTAAATAGTTTCAAAAAAACTTCGAATAAAGGGGTAACAATTGTAAAGACGATTTGATATAAGGGTATAATAGAAATGAAAAAATAAAAAACAGGGGTAACAAATTAACAAGCCAATTGATATAACTGTATAAAAAAGAATTTTTAAAAACAAGGGTAACAATATCAAACCCGAATTGATATAAGGATATAAAAATTAAAATTAACAACCGAAATCTGAAAACCAACTGATCACAATCAGTTCAGATTTATAAAAATTAGAAATCATGAACACAAATTTTAAAAAAATCGGATTATTATTTTTAGCATTAGCAACATTTGCAAGCTGTGATGACAGCAACAGTGAAGACGAAAAAATTATACCACCATCGGCATCAGAATTTGCAGCTGTAAGAGATGAGGCTTTGGCAGGAAAAACACAACATTTTACAGCAACAGCAGGTGCAGGTGCTATTACGCTTACATCAGCAAAAGGTGTGAAAATCACCATTAACGGAAACTGTCTTACTAAAGCAGGAAACGCTGTAACAGGAGCTATTAACATTGATTTTGTTGAACTTTTTGACAAAGGAAATATGCTTGTAACCAATAAACCAACTATGGGTTTAATGGCAGACGGAAAGAAAAACCTATTGATCTCCGGAGGTGAATTCTTTATTAAAGCAACGCAAGGTGGTGTAGATCTGGCAACTTCTTGCTCTATAAATCTGGTTGTACCAACTAATTTAACTGGCGGTTTGGATAATGCCATGACACTTTGGTTTGGAAACATTGATGAAGATGAAAACTTAGTGTGGAGAGAAGCCAAAGACGGTGCTGACGGTACAGGCGGAAAAGGCGGAGTTCAGGGCGAAGGAAACAATTATTATGTAACTTTTGGAAACTTCGGATGGACAAATGTTGATAAATTCTACAGCGATCCAAGACCTAAAACTACTATTTTGGTAGATGCTCCAGAGGGTTATGACAATAATAATTGTGCAATTTACTTATCTTATGACGGAGAAGGACAAAATGCATTGGCTAAGTTAGATACTTACACAGCTGCAGGATTATTCAGCGAACACTATGGCCAGATTCCTGTAGGTTTAGCTTGTCACATCATTTTTGCTACCGAAGATAACGGTCAATGGCGTTACGCTATCAAAGGTGTTACAATTGCCGCTAATCAAACGTACAGCTTTACTTTGGCCGAAACAACAGTAGGTTCAGAAGCTCAACTGGTAGCAGCGATCAATGCCATTCAGTAACTTTCAAATACTTTTTTTAGGAAAAAGTGATGATTTGCTCATCACTTTTTTTTACATTTAATGCTGTTTTAAACTAACTCTGATGATTTTCAGAAGCTAATCCTGCTGTCCGCTGTATCTTTTCCTGTCTAAAGAAGCCAGAAAAAGGATGCCGCTCCCATCAGGGCTAAAAACCTCCTCGACCATGAAAAAACTTTTATGCTGTTTCATTTTTCTATCATCAGCAATGGTGTTGGCGCAAACCAAAGTAAAAGACACCATCACCCGAAGAGCAAATATAAGCTATACCCAAAAAGGCAACTCGGTAACTTTCAAACCCGAAACACCACCTTTGATTCCAATTGCCGGTGCGCCAAAACCCAGCTATTCTTATTTATGGGAAATGGGAGACGGACATTACAGCAAACAGGCAGAACCCAAACATGTTTATAAAAACAAAGGCAATTATACCGCCCGATTAGCCGTTACCAACAATTATGATAACGGAAAACCTCCTGCTACACGGCCAAAAAAAGTCGCTGTTAACGAAATAGCAGATGATCCTTATCAGGACATCGCTTCCATCGCCGACCAAAACGGATTTGCTATCCAAAAAAACTGTGACCCCATCCCGGAACAGGAAATGGTAGTCGTAGTGAGTTATCAAAATCTGGAAAATTATGTCTCAAATGGCAAACTGTATCTTTTTTATAATGAGAAGCAATTCAAAAACAATAATTTCGAACTGGTCGATTTTCGAACCTATGCAGGCGAACGTGAAGTAAAAGAAAACACAGTAGCTTCAATTGACGATCTCGATGATACGAAATCCTATCTGGCTTCTGCCGAAAACACTTTTAAAGTCAAAAAATATAAAAATACTACAACCGAAGAAGATTTAGAGGCAAGTTTAAAAGAGGCCCATACTCTTTATCACAATGTTTCGATTCTGGAATTTGACGAAGCCAATCCAAGCGAAACCCGAAATGTTTTTTACACTTTCAAAACAACTCCCGAAATGATCAAAGATACCAGTGCAACGGTTACCATGCGCGGGATTTTTGTGCCAAACCGCAGTTTTAAAAACCATAAAGTAAAAAACCTCGAAATGGAAATCGTAACCTCTCACGACCCGAATAAAATGGGGTCTAACGGAAGTTTGATTAATTACAGATTCGTCCGGTTTAAAAGAGTGAAATTTAAAACCCGTTTTCAAAACAACGGAGAAGGCCCTGCCAGAAAAATTCGCTTAGAAACCGATATTCCGGATATGTTCGACAAAAAAACATTCCAGATTGAAGGAATGTATCCCGAATGCCCGATTTGCCCAAAAGGCGAAGAACCAACAGTAAGCTGTCTCGACACTATCATTAAACAAAAACAAATCATTTTTACTTTCAAGAATATATATCTGCCGGGAACTGAACAAAAAAACGTTCAGGAAAAAGACAGTACTAAAGGTTTTGTACGATATTCAATGAAATTTAATGAAGACTTTCATAAGGTAAAAACCAAAAGCCGAACAGCAATAATTTTTGACAAAAATGAACCTATTATTACCAATTACGCCACTACCCGATTTTTACCCGGAATATCCATTGGCGCTAAAGCCGGATATAATTTCTATCCTGATTTAGATAATTCAACGAGCTATTTTGTTGGTGCAACTATTTCTCCTTTTAAATCCTACCGCTTTTACTGGCAGGCAGAATGGGTTAATAGTTTAAATAATTATGATAGCGCGGTTAATGTGGTTACAGAAACAATCACCAATGCCAATGGTGTAAAGCAAAGACAACGCACTACAACAAGTACAGAAAACAAAAGCGTTAATTGGGAAGTGCCGGTTCTTATTCGCTACAACATCAATAATTACATAGGAATTGGTGCCGGTTTTCAGGCAAACATAAATGTTGCACAGGAACAGCGTCAGAGCAAAAAAATAGACCTTTACGAGGGAGATTCAGATAAACTTATAATTAATACCAGAACAGAATCAAATTCTGCCAAAGCATCAATGGCAAATTTAAACACAGGACTTTTATTCGATTTAACTGCAGGATTTGCCAGAATTGGCCCTAGTTTAGGAGCGCGGTATGTGATGAACTTTGAAAAGGATTTTAATTATTTTCAGGTTTATGGAATCTGGAAGTTTTAAAAGTTATTCAGCAGAGTTTCACAAAGACCACACAGAGATTCGCAAAGTTATTATAAATCTTTGTGCATCTTTGTGAAAAACCTTTGTGTATCTCTGTGAAACAACAAAACACGCAGCAAATTATATGAACTTATATCGCTTATATGGTTTAATTTTCTTCTTCCTGAATCTAACTGTTTTTGGACAAAACCCCGAAAACAAAATTTACAACGCAATTGATTCATTTGTTGCCCATCCTTCCGCGAAAGCGCTGCAAAACTTAACCAGTACCGAAGCCTCTTTCTGGAAAAATCCAAAACCAAAAACCAAAGACGAATTATTAGCCATAGTGGTTTTAAACTGCAATAAGGCGTATTATCAAAACCAGTTTGGACAGACACATAATGCGGTTTCAGGTTACGAAAAAGCGTGGCAATTATACCAAAAATGCAAACTCAGCAATTATGATATTATTGAATATTGCCTGAAACCTTTGGGCAATTTATACACTGTTTTGGGCGATTATGACAGTGCTGAAAATACAATCAAACAGTATTATTTTATTGCTGAAACAGAGAAAAACCAATCACAAAAAATAGCGGCAATCCTCAATTTATCAAATGTTTATCAGAGTTCGGGCAAGATCTCAATGGCCATTGAACTTTTGGAAAATACTTTAAAAACTGAAAAATTATCAAATGTCCTGAGAGGAATTTTATTGAATAACCTGGGGAATAATTACTTACTGAGTTCAGGCGGAAATTTATTATTCCCCGGAATAAGAGAAAAAGCTGAAAAGGCATTTGAATCCTCAATAAAATTTCTTCAAAAAGAAAAAGATGAATATGAAACTTTATCGAATTCTTATCGAAATCTTGCAACGCTTAACCGAAAAAGACGAAACTTCGAAACAGCAAACTCTTATTTAGAAAAAGCTGAAGAACTGTTTTTAAAAATACCCAACCATCAGCCTCGAAAACTGGCTAAACTTTATTATGAAAAAGCTTTATTACTTTTTGATGAAAGAAAATATAACGAAAGTACAATGCAAATTTCGGGTGTTTTTAAACTTTTAATTCCAAATTATAATTCTAAAAACCTTCTGCCAAATCAAAACCAGTTATATCCGGAAACTGTTTTGACAGATGCAATCGACCTTCAGGCAGAAATACTACAGCAAAAGCAGCCCAAAAAAGCATTAAAAGCTTTTGAACTTTCCTTTTACATTGAAGATTTACTGATGAACGGTTTGGTTTACGAAAACTCCAAAATCCTGATGCAATTGCGATCACGAAACCGAACTGAAAAATGCATTTCGATTTATAAAAATTTATATGAAAAGGAAGGAAAAACTGAGTATCTGAATGAAGCCTTTCAATTATCTGAACGAACTAAATCAGGAATTTTAAAAAGTTATCGTTCTAATATTAAAAACGCTTCCGCAGAAGAGAAACAGCTTTTACAAAAATTTCAAAACTTAAATAATGCCATTTTAAAAGAACAGCAAAAAGGAGATGCTGCAGATATTTCGAAAATCAATAATCTTATCCAAAAGCAAAATGAATTGACACTTTCACTGAAGAAAATCCAGACTGAAAATGAAGATTATATTCCGGAAAATTGTGATTTAAAATCATTGTTTAAGAAATTGGAAAATGACAAAGCGGTGATGGTTTACTATTTTATGGGTTCTGAAAAATTGTATTATTTTACTTTACAACACAATCGAATTTCATTAAACAGAGTTCCTATTGGAAACGGAAAAATAGCTGATATTCTTTTTTTTCTGGACTATTTTAATGATGCAAATGCGATTACGAATGACATTTCAGGTTATAATCGTTCCGGAAATAATGTTCATGATTTATTACAATTACCCGGTAATTCCGTTTATCAAAATTTAATAATTGTTCCAGACGGCATTTTGAATTTTCTGCCTTTTGAAGCATTGATTACACGTAAGTCAAGTACAACAAATTTTGCTAAAATGCATTATTTGCTGAATGATTTCAGAATTGCTTATAATACTTCGGCGAATATTTATCTGAATTCCAAACCCTTTTCAAAATCAGAAAAAACAGTTTTGGGTGTTTTTCCGGTTTTCGATAAGACGGCTTTTGAATTGAGTTATTCAAAGAAAGAACTGGCATCAATCCGGAGTAATTTTAAAGGCAAATATTTAGAAAATGCCGATGCGGATTTTTCTAATTTTAAAAGTAACATTTCTAATTATTCTATTCTTCATTTAAGCACACATGCGGCTGCAGGTGATATTGAAACTCCCGCCAGCATCAAATTTTATGATCAGGAAATTTTATATTCTGAATTGTATAACCTGAACATCAATCCTGATTTAGTGGTTTTGAGTGCCTGTGAAACCGGAATTGGAAAACTCTACAAAGCTGAGGGAGCGATGAGTGTAGCAAGAGGTTTTCAGTTTGCAGGAGCGCAGAATCTGTTATTTTCTTTATGGAAAGTAAACGATTATACAACATCGGTTTTTATGACTGATTTCTATAAAAATATCAAAAATAAGCAAACTTACTTTGAAGCCAACACCAATGCAAAACTTGATTTCTTAAATGATAAATCGATCCCAAACGCAAAAAAATCACCTTATTACTGGAGTTCGTTTGTCTATTACGGCTCTATTTCGCCAGAAGAAAAATCAGCCTATTATATCTGGTACATCATTAGTTTTTTGGCTGTAATTGGTTTATTTTTGGTTTTCAATCACTATCTAAAATGGAAAATCTTCACGAGGTTCTCAAAAAAGAGAAATACAAAAAAATAAAATTCAAAGTCACCAAAACACAGCATCTTGCAATTAAAGCCAAAATCAATGGTGTTTCTGGGAATTTCATTTTAGATACCGGCGCATCAAATTCCTGTGTGGGTTTTGAAAGTATTGAAAAATTCGATTTAACCACAAAAAAATCTAAAACGAAAGCTGCAGGTGCCGGCGGAACCGGAATGAAAACTCAAATTTCAAAACACAATACACTTCAGCTTGGTTCCTGGAAAAATACTGATTTTAGTCTGGTTATTTTTGACCTTTCGCACGTTAATGAAGCGTTGAGACAATACAAGGCAAAACCTGTTCATGGCATTATCGGCGCTGATGTTTTGCTGGAAGGAAAAGCGATTATTGATTATTTTAATCATTATTTGTATCTTAAACGGTAGAATTAGAAATCTGAAATTCCAAAACTTAGTTCTTGCAAAATAAAAAATCCCAAACTCCTTAACTGGGATTTGGGATTTTAAAAATTGATTTAATTATTACTCGAATATTTTTTTAACGAAATATAAGAAACAATTCCACTGCTCATCATCAATATTCCTCCAAGTATAAAAGGCATTCCCGGAAATTCAAATGGTGCTTCCTGATGCGTAAAATAATAGAAAAGGCTGGACATTACAGGCGGACCTATAATAGTTGCAGCACTCATCAAACTCGCAATGGTACCCTGAATTTCTCCTTGCTCTGTTGGTAAAACATGCCCGGCAATTATAGCTCGCAATGCCGGTCCTGCGATTCCGGCAAGGCAATACGGAATCAAAAAGAGAAACATCATCCAGCTTTCTGAAACAAAAGCAAACAAAAACATGGCAAGGGTGTATAAAGACATTCCAATATAGATGCTTTTTTTGTTTCCTAATTTCTTACTGGTCCATCGTATCAAGCCGCCCTGAACGAGACTTACTAAGACTCCGACAACGCCCAGCGAAATTCCGACCATTTTTTCGTTCCAGTTAAATTTATACATCGTAAAGTAGCTCCAATTGCTTTCAACTGCATGCGATGCAACATAAATTAAAAACAAGGCAAACAGTAATCCATAAAGTGCCGGATATTTTTTCAAATTCAAAAAAGCACCAATCGGATTGGCTCTTTTTAAATTAACTGATCTCCTGTTTTCTTTTGATAAGGATTCGGGCAGAATAAAATAACCGTAGAGGAAATTCAACAAACACAGAACTGCCGCAGCATAAAACGGAATTCTCGATCCATAATGCCCAAGAATACCTCCAAGAACAGGTCCAATTATAAATCCGAGCCCAAAAGCGACTCCGATCATTCCGAAATTTTTGGCTCTGTTTTCCGGTGTACTCACATCGGCAATATAAGCAGAAGCGGTTGAAATACTTGCCCCGGTTAATCCGGCAATTATTCTTCCTATAAATAACCATGTAATGGTTGGAGCAAATGCCAGTAAAACATAATCCAGTGCAAAAGCAAAAAGCGAAATCAAAATTATAGGTCTTCGTCCAAATTTGTCACTTAAATTACCAATTAACGGCGCAAACAAAAATTGTGTCATTGCATAAGCAAATGTCAGCCAGCCTCCATATTTTGCAGCTTCACTCACATCGCCGTGTATTAATTCTTTAATCAGTTTTGGAATAACCGGAATAATGATTCCCCATCCGGTAATATCAATTAACATGGTGATGAAGATAAAGCCTATTGCAGCTTGTTTTTTGTTGGAGGACATAGATAATTATTCGTTGATTAATTGTTGTAATAAGAAAAATTAAAAATTAAAGTGGAAGAATTCTTTTTTGATGCTATTTAAATTAATTTCTCTTTGACTGCTTCTCTTTTGGATTTTTACCCAAAGCCCATAAAATTCCACCGGTAAGATGCTGGATATATACAGGATCGGAATAATCTTTACTATCATGTCCCAAAGCAGTATAAAACACTCTGGCACCTTCAAATTCATGAAACCAGGCCAAGGGAAAGTAATCACCAAAAATGCGTCCTGGGTAAACTCCTTTTTCACTGTCGTTCACCGTTCGCAAATCGGCAGCCAATACAACCTGAATACTAGGATTGAGTTCATCCATATAGTAACACTCGTCTTCCTTTTTCCATACTTCAGGAAGTTTTGAAGTGGCAGGATGATTTTTATCAATCACTTTTATTTCGAAAGACTGAAAAGCTGGATGTCTTTTAAATTTCCCTCCTATCATTTTAGTATACCACGGCCAGGAGCGTTCAGAATCAGAGGCACTGTGAATCCCTACAAATGCGCCTCCGCGCTGGATATAACCTGCAAATGCCTGCTTTTGTTCTTCTGTGTCAAAGATATCATTACACGTATTCGAAAAAACGAGACAGCTGTACTTTGCTAAATTTTCGATAGTCATTACCGAAGGATCATCTGAAACATCAACAATTAAATTATTTGCTTCGCCAATTTTCTTTAAAGCCACCACACTGGCTGCAATATTTTTATGTACATAGCCTTTTCCGTTTTTCGTATACACTAATATGCGTTTTTTGGCTGGCGGATTTGCACAAACAAAATTCAAACCCAATAGAATGGTCAGTAGTATTAGCCTTATTTTCATATTCAGATATTTATTTTCCGAATATAAAAAGAAAACCCCAAACGTTTTCATCATTTGGGGTTTTTATAATTGAAAGGACTATTAATTACAACTCCAATGCTCTTTTAGCATCACCGTTCATCAATAATTCTACCGGATTTTCTAAAGCTTCTTTAACAGCAACCAGGAAACCAACAGACTCACGTCCGTCGATGATTCTGTGATCATAAGAAAGAGCAACATACATCATTGGGTGAATTTCAACTTTACCGTTTACAGCGATTGGACGCTCGATAATGTTGTGCATTCCTAAGATTCCTGACTGAGGAGGGTTGATGATTGGAGTAGATAACATACTTCCGAAAACACCACCGTTAGTGATTGTGAAAGTTCCTCCAGTCATATCGTCAACTGTAATTTGACCATCACGTGCTCTTAAAGCTAATCTTTTGATTTCAGCTTCGATTCCACGGAAAGTTAAAAGTTCAGCGTTACGAACAACAGGAACCATTAATCCTTTTGGTCCGGAAACTGCGATTGAGATATCAGCAAAATCGTAAGCGATTTTGTAATCACCATCCATCATTGAGTTCACATCAGGATATAATTGTAAAGCTCTTGTAACTGCTTTTGTAAAGAATGACATAAATCCTAAACCAAGACCACCATGTTTTGCTTTGAAAGCATCTTTGTATTCATTACGAATCTGGTTGATTGGTGTCATGTTTACTTCGTTGAAAGTAGTTAACATGGCTGTTTCATTTTTAGCTGAAACCAGTCTTTCTGCTACTTTACGACGTAACATTGATAATTTTGTACGCTCAGTTCCACGGCTTCCACCAGTTGGAGTTCCCATAGAAGGCACTGCATTTACGGCATCATCTTTAGTGATTCTTCCGCCTTTACCAGTTCCTGAAACAGTTGCCGGAGCGATATTTTTCTCGTCTAATATTTTTCTTGCTGCCGGAGATGGAGTTCCTGCTGCATAACTTGTTGCTGCCGGAGCCTGAACCGGAGCTGCTTTTGGAGCCTCAGCTTTTACTTCTGCTTTTGGAGCTTCAGCTTTAGGAGCCTCTGCTGCTGGTGCAGAGCCAGATGGTTTTGCTGCATCAGTATCAATTAAACAAACTACAGCACCTACTGCTACTGTATCACCTTCTTCAGCTTTTAATGTAATTACACCGCTCATTTCAGCAGGCAATTCAAGAGTAGCTTTATCTGAATCAACTTCAGCAATTGCCTGATCTTTTTCTACATAATCTCCGTCTTTTACTAACCAAGTTGCAATTTCAACTTCTTTTATTGATTCCCCTGGTGATGGGACTTTCATTTCTAAAATCATCTTATTTTTTGTTTAAGGTTGTATTGTTTAAAGTTTCATGTTAATGTTAAACCTGAAACTTTAAACTTGAAACATTTTTTATCTGAATAAATTTTTATCGAATACCATTCTGATTGCATCTGCATGACGGCGTTTTGCACGTGTATAACTTCCTGCTGCCGGAGCTGCGTAAGCTTTTAATGAAGCGAGTCTCCATTTTACAAGGTCAAAGTTCATCAACATAAAACTGTAAGCTCCCATGTTTTTAGGTTCTTCCTGTGCCCAAACATAATCATCAGCTTTTGGATATTTTGCAATGATTTCTTTGATTTGTTCTGCAGGGAAAGGGAATAATTGCTCGATACGAACAATTGCCACATCTTTTCTTCCGTTGTTTTCTCTTTCTGCAGCAATATCATAGTAGAATTTACCGGTACAGAAAACCAGAGTTTTTACGTCTTTTTTGTTTACTGTATTGTCATCGATAGTTTCCTGGAAACTTCCTGTTGCTAATTCTTCAACTGAAGACACGCATCTTGGATCACGCAATAAACTTTTTGGAGAGAAAACTACCAAAGGTTTACGGAAATCTGTTTTCATTTGTCTTCTCAACAAGTGGAAAAAGTTTGCTGGCGTTGTACAATCGGCAACATACATGTTATGTCTTGCGCAAAGCTGTAAGTAACGCTCCATTCTTGCAGAAGAGTGCTCAGCTCCCTGACCTTCATATCCGTGTGGTAATAATAAAACAATACCGTTTTGGTTGTTCCATTTATCTTCTCCACAAGAAATATACTGGTCAATCATAATTTGTGCACCGTTAGAGAAATCTCCAAATTGTGCTTCCCAGATTGTTAAAGCTTTTGGATTTGCTAAAGCATAACCATAATCAAATCCTAAAACACCATATTCTGATAAAAGTGAATTGAATACTCCGAATTTTCCTTTTTTGTTTTCGATATTGTTCAGTAAGATTACTTCTTCTTCAGAATCTTCTACTTTAACTACCGCATGACGGTGTGAGAATGTACCCCGCTCTACGTCCTGACCTGAAATTCTGACATCAAATCCTTCTGTTAAAAGAGAACCATACGCTAAAGCTTCAGCAGTTCCCCAGTCTAACGTATTATTATCGTATCCTGTTTTTCTGTCAGATACAATTTTATTGATTTTATTGATGAATTTCTTATCCGAAGGTAAAGTTGAAATTGTATTGATAATTGAATCCAACCCTTTTTTATCGAAAGAAGTATCTACTTTTTTCAACATCACATCATCAGAAACCTGTTGGAATCCTTTCCATTCATTTTGCATAAATGGTGTAATAATTGTCAAAGCTTTTTTACGGGATGCTTCTAAATTTTGCTCAAGATCTGCCTTGTATTCTTTTTCAATTGTATTTACGTAATTGGCATCAATAACGCTTTCTGATAAAAGCTTTTCAGCATAAATATCTCTTGGGTTTTGATGTTTTGCAATGATTTTATATAAAACCGGCTGCGTAAAACGTGGCTCATCGCCTTCGTTATGACCGTATTTTCTGTATCCTAATAAATCGATAAATACGTCACGTCCAAACTCCATTCGGTAATCTAATGCAAAAGATACTGCGTGTACAACAGCTTCTGCATCATCGGCATTTACGTGTAATACAGGCGAAAGTGTTACTTTGGCAACGTCTGTACAATAAGTTGATGAACGCGCGTCTAAATAGTTTGTTGTAAATCCAACCTGGTTGTTGATTACGATATGAATCGTACCTCCGGTTTTGTAACCGTCTAATTGTGCCATCTGAATGATTTCATAAAGTAAACCTTGTCCTGCGATTGCAGCATCACCGTGAACGGCGATTGGTAATACTTTTGAGAAATCATCAGCATAATATTTGTCTTGTTTTGCTCTTGTGATTCCTTCAATAACAGCTCCAACCGTTTCTAAGTGCGAAGGGTTTGGTGCTAAATTGATATTGATGCTTTTTCCTGATCTTGTTTTTTTGTCGGCAGTAAGACCTAAGTGGTATTTTACGTCACCATCAAAATATTCCTGATCGTAATCTTTACCGTCAAATTCGCTAAAGATATCCTGAGTTGATTTTCCGAAGATGTTTGCCAAAACGTTCAAACGACCACGGTGTGCCATTCCCATTACAAACTGCTCTACACCTTTTTCGGCAGCTTTCTCTATTAAGGCATCCAAAGCCGGGATGATGGTTTCACCACCTTCTAATGAAAATCGTTTTTGACCTACATATTTAGTATGTAAAAAGTTCTCGAAAGAAACAGCTTCATTTAATTTATTAAGGATAGTTTGTTTTTCTTCTGTTGAGAAATTAGGCTGATTGTTGTTAACACCCAATTTATCCTGAATCCATTTTACAACACCAGGGTTTCTGATGTACATATATTCAACACCAATATGCTGGCAGTAAATTGCTTTAAGACGAGTAATGATATCCTGAAGTGAGCAAGGAGCAACACCAATAACCTGAGCGGCATCAAAAACGGTAGAAAGGTCTGCAGTTGTTAATCCGAAGTTTTCAATATCCAAAGTTGGAGATGATGTTCTACGGTCGCGAACCGGATTGGTTTTAGTGAATAAATGACCACGTGAACGGTAGCCATCAATCAATTTCAATACGTTAAATTCTTTTTGTAATTTTTCAGAAACTTTACTGTAATCTGTGTTGTCGCCAGTCGTTACATACTCAACAATCTGCTGCACAGGATTTTCGTCATTATAAGTAGTCATTCCAAAGTCGAAACCCTGAAAAAAACTTCTCCAGCTTGGCTCAACGCTGTCTGGGTTTACTAAATATTGATCGTATAATTGTGCAAAAAATTCGGTATGCGCTGCATTTAAAAATGAAAACCTATCCATAATATTGAGTGAATATACTTTTTGTTATATAGAATGGCAAAAGTACAACAAACGATATTATTTAAATGATTTTTTTACGTACTTTTACGTAAAAATTTGTTAAAAATAGCCTAAACTATGAAGAAAATTCATCTTTCAATCGTTTTCAAATCATTTTTTGTGATTTTGATTAGCCTATTTTCAAATCATACAATTGCACAGGATGAAAATAATGTAATCGATAACAATAAGGAGTTTTGGGACAAAGTGCAATTTGGTGGCGGATTGGGTCTTGGATTTGGCTCAGGATATACAGACATCTCTGTGATGCCCAGTGCCATTTATAATGTAAACGAAATTGTAGCTGTTGGAGTTGGATTGCAATTTGGTTATTTATCTTCTAAAATTACTACAGTTCCTATGTGTATGGAGGAAGCGTTCTCGGGTTAGTGAATCCAATTCCTGAAATTCAATTATCTGCCGAACTGGAACAGGTACGTGTAAATACAGATTATAAGGCAACTAATATGAATGCTTCTTTTTCTGATAATTACTGGAATACTGCTTTGTTTTTAGGAGCCGGCTACAGAACCGGAAGCGTAACGATAGGAGGTCGTTATGATATTTTATTCGACAGCAAAAGAAGCCTTTACGGATCTGCCTTTATGCCTTTTGTGAGGGTTTATTTCTAAAAAGTTGTAAGGTTCTGAGATGCTAAGATTCTAAGTTTATTTAAACCTGAAGATTTGAAAAAATATATCTTTATAATTACAGCTATAATCATTTCTAGTTGTAATAATTCTAAAAAGGAAAATACTAATAATGAAAAGGTTGTAAAGAAAGAATTACGACCTTTTTTTGATTCTGATGAAATCAATCATTATTATTTAGGTTCTACAAGTGATTTTGAACATTTGTTCAATGATAATGCAAAACAAACAGAAAAGAAAAAAGAATTCTCAACTTTTTTTTATGGGTATTATCCCAAAAATGTCGAAAAAAGTTTTGAAAATCTTTTGCTGAAATACGATTATAAAAAATCGGATTTGTCTATTAAGCAGCAGAAACAAATTCAAAACGTGTTCAGTGAAAAAGATTCTATTCAGACCGATGGGTATGCGTGTATTGCTGAATATCGTGATATTTTTATTTTTAGAAAGAAAGAAAAAACGATTGGAATAGCAAAAATTTGTTTTAAATGTGGTCGTTTCCAAATTATTGGAAGTAAAATTGATACTCAGTATTTTGGACTATGGAGCGAATTAGACAAATTAAAAAAAATCGTAAGACCTGAAAATTATAGTATTTTAATAAACAATTAATGTTACTTGTAATAATTTCTGAACCAAACTTTCTGCCATTCTCTTTTTAGAATTAAAAAAGAAACTTCTTCAGCAAGAACAACCAGATCTGACCCGTCAAGTTGTTTGATTTCATTTTCAGGAACATCAATTATGTATAGCAAATTGAGGTATTCAGCAAATTTATACTGAATCATTCTGTAGATTTTTTCGTGAAGCTGGATTTTTAATTCCTCCGGAGTGATGCTCAGCGGAAAATCAATCCCTTCGTTTGCCAGATTAAAATCTTTATTGAGCTGCTCAATCAAGTTCAGGTACAAAGAATCTTTTTGAGCTTCTTCGAATAACAAATCGGTATTTAAAGGGGAAACGTACATAGGTTTTTCAATTTCAAAATTCAATTTCAATGGCAATGGCAATTTCAAAATTCAATGGGAACTTTAAAATCAATTCAATTACAATCGATATTGGTTTTTATGGTTTTTAATTTCCAATAATCTACAATCTTAGACAAAAGAACATCCCCGCCTGCATAGAAAAATACAGCTCCCATGGGCGGATTGGCGGCCGGAATTAATCCGAAGGTTTTTGGCACCCATTTCCAGCATTGAAAATAGGTTCCGGCAAGCTCAATAAATATAACACAAAGGGCGATGAAATAATATAAATTCTGCCATTTTTTTCTCTTTAGAAGCAAAAAGAAAAAGATTCCGAAAATCAATGAAAAAACATCTTTCAGAAATATTCCAGCTAATAAAAACAGTAATGTAAATCCAATTGCAAAATATTTCCTAAGAAGTTTGTCGTTCTTAACTGCCCATTCTGCATGTGCAAAAACATAACCTGAAGCGTATACAATTGCATGGCCAAAAGGAACATATAAAGGAATAACTGTAGTTCTGTAATGGTACATTCCGAGCAAAGTGCAAAAAATCACTTCTCCTATATAAGACAAGAAAACCATCACAAACATCAGTTTTCTTAAATAAGAACCGGAAACCCAGAAGAAAAAGGAGAAATAGAGTGTTGCTAACAAGTTAGTAATTTGACGGCCGTCAAAATATTGCTCATTAAAAAAAACACTGTCAATACCTAAAGCGAAAAGGGTAAAAAAAGGGAAGCAAACAGCAAAAAACAACTGTTTTTTGACATCGCAATTTTGTTCATTAAAAAAAACAGAGCTTACAATAGCATTCATAAATTCTGATATATTTTTAAACCTTTCTGCCCATTAGGTTTTCTCCAAAAGTTTTCAGAATGTTTTTCTTTTCTACACTGATATCCATTTTATCAAGTGTTTCAAAAGCCTTAAAAGTATACATTTCTATAGCTTTTTGAGTAGCTTCTGATGCACCGGATTCGTTAAAAATTGCTTTGGCCTTTTCTATTTTTTCAGTGTTCTCCTCTAACTGCAAACTGAACAATTTTTGTAATTCTGCCGCTTTTTCAGGAGCAGAAAACTCCACTGCCTTTAAGTACAAATAGGTTTTTTTATTTTCGATAATATCTCCTCCTACTTGTTTTCCAAAAGTTTCAGGATCTCCAAAAGCATCTAAATAATCATCCTGAAGCTGAAACGCTAATCCTAAATTAAGTCCAAAATCATAAATTAAACAGGCTTCTTTTTCAGAAGTTTGTGCTACAATTGCTCCCATTTTCATGGCTGCAGCAACCAAAACAGCCGTTTTATATTCTATCATTTTCAGATATTCGGGAATTGTAACATCTGTACGGGTTTCAAAATCAACATCCCATTGCTGACCTTCGCAAACTTCAAGGGCCGTTTTACTGAACAGCTTTGCTAAATCCCTGAAAACTTCCGGTTCGTATTGTTCAAAATACTGATACGCCAGAATAAGCATAGCATCTCCGGAGAGAATTCCGGTATTCAGGTTCCATTTCTCATGTACCGTAACTTGTCCTCTTCGCAACGGCGCATCATCCATAATATCATCATGAACTAACGAAAAATTATGAAAAACCTCTACTGCCATTGCTGCCGGAAGTGCTACTTTATAATCAGTGTCAAAAACTTCGGCTGCCATTAGGGTTAGTACCGGACGCATACGTTTTCCGCCAAGACCTAAAATATATGTAATAGGTTCATAAAGGTTAGTAGGCTCTTTGGTTATGTTTTGACTTTTTAGATAACTAATAAAAAAATCCTGGTACTGACTAATATCGTGCATAAAATGGAATTCTGATTTACGAAGCCCAAAGATACAATTGAAATATGAATTTATTGTTTTTAAAATTTAAATGCTCATCAGAATTTAATATTACCTCATTTTTAATCCTTTTAAAATTATTTTAAAAAAACATGGAAACTTTTTTGGTGTTATGAGTTTCCTTTCTATATTTGCAAACGGAAACTAAAAACACTGAAAAAGTTTCCAACACAATTTAAGCACTTAATAAACTCAATTAAATAAAATATTTATGAGAACAACATGGACCGTAGATTCTAGCCAGTCAGATGTTTTAATAAAAATGAGACATTCGATAATTGCTTATTTGGGAGGAACTGCAAACAAATTTGATGGCTATGTAAATATCGAGGATAATGAAATTGAAGATGCATCAGTAGCTTTTTCATTAGATATAAATAATAAAGCAGATAGTTTTCAGCAAATTGATTCTCACCTGCAACTGAATGATTTATTTAATGTAAATGAGCATCCGATTATTAGTTTCAAATCGACATCTTTTCAAAAAGTAAATAACAATATCAATTTCTTTAAAGGCGATTTAACGATAAAAGATGTTACAAGAGTTGTAGAACTTGATGCAGAATTTATAGGGGTCAATACTTATAATGGAGAAAAAAAGGTAGCTTTTGAAATTAAGGGAGATATTAAACGTCAGGATTTTGGACTTGATTATAATTCTTATAATCACAATGGAGGGTTGGCAATGGGAAAAGATATCAAACTTATTGCAAATTTAGAATTTAGCATATAAATCCTACCTAATGAATACGTTAATGTAAAATTATTACGAATATATTGGGTGCTTTTTTCTTAACTTTAGTTTCCTGAATATGTTGTATAATACAATTTGATAATCAAAATGAAAGAGAAAATAATATCAAAAGCAAGTGAACTTTTTTTAAAACTCGGTTTTAAAAGTGTTACAATGGATGATATTGCAGGAGAAATGTGTATTTCTAAAAAAACTATTTACAAGTATTTCTGCAACAAAGAGGTTTTAATTGTAGAAAGCACTTCAATGGTTCATAAGCAGGTACATGAAATTATTGATACGATAGTGGCTAAAAATTATAATGCAATCCATGAAAATTTTGAAATCAGAGAAATGTTTTGTGACATGTTTAAAAACAATATTGATTCCTCTCCTATTTATCAGTTAAAAAAGCATTATCCGGAAATCTACCATAATATAATGACTACAGAAATTGATCTGTGCAGTCAGTGGTTTAGAGAAAATATCGAAAAAGGAATTCGTGAAAAACTGTATCGCGAAGATTTAAATAAAGAGGTCTATGTAAAATTTTATTACACTTTGATTTTTCATATTAACGAAAACACAGTTTCAGAAAAAGAAGCCCAAAAAATGGAATTGGAAGCTTTGGAATATCATACCAGAGCCATGGCAACTCCAAAAGGCATAATAGAATTAGAAGAACAACTTAAAAAAATTACTACTTAATCATTAATCAATCTATGAAAAAAATAATTCTTTTATTATTGTGTACAATTGGCCTGTCAGTCAATGCACAAGTCACAACCTTAACTTTAAAAGATGCTGTTACCTATGCGCTTCAGAATAAAGCCGACGCAAAAAAAGCAAAGTTGGAAGTTGAAAACAGCGAATACCAGATTCAGGAGGTTCGCTCTCGTGCACTACCACAAATTTCTGCTAATGGAAATCTGACCTACAATCCTATTATTCAGACAACTGTTATCGACGGTGCGGCATTTAATGCTCCTGGAACTACAATACAGGCCGCTTTTGGTCAAAAATGGACATCTACTGCAGGAGTTTCGTTAACTCAGGCTTTATTTGACCTGTCAGTTTTTACAGGTTTAAAAGCTGCAAAATCTACCCGCCAGTTTTATCAGATCAATGACCAGTTAACAGAAGAGCAGGTAATTGAAAGAGTAGCCAACAATTATTATCAGGTATATGTTCAACGTCAGAAACTAATTTTACTGGACAGTAATTATGTTAATACAACAAAAGTTCGAGACATTATTAAAGGACAGTTTGATAACGGACTGGCAAAAAAAATTGACTTAGACAGAGTAAGTGTAAAATTATCAAACATTGGTACACAGCGCCAGCAAATTTTGAACGCAGTACAATTACAGGAAAATGCTTTAAAGTTTTATATCGGAATGCCTATGGAAACGCAAATTGAGATTCCACAATCTGAATTTGAAGTGACCCCCGCTGCTTTAAGTGAGGCCCCTAATACTGCAAACAGAACAGAATATTTGCTTTTGAAAAAACAGGAAGAATTATTGATGTTTCAAAAAAAATCTGTTGAAGCTGAATATTACCCTACCCTTTCGTTATCTGCAGGATATAATTATATAGGACAGGGTCCTGAAATGCCATGGTTTGCTAAACCTGCCGATGGTGTTTACTGGTCAGATTACTCTTCAATCGGATTAAATTTGAGAGTACCCATTTTTACCGGATTCGGAACCCGTTCAAGAGTAAGACAAGCTGATGTAAAAATCAGAACGCTACAGGAAGATATTAAAGATACGCAGCTTTCCTTAGACCTGGAATATAAAAATGCAAAGACCCAAATAGAGAATAGTTTAATTACAATAGAAAATCAAAGAGAAAATATGACTTTGGCCGGAGAGATCCTGAGTAATACCAAAAACAATTATCTACAGGGACTTGCTTCATTAACTGACTTATTAGATGCTGAAAATGCATCGATAGAAGCACAAAACAATTATACCGCGGCTATATTAGATTACAAATTAGCTGAAGTAGCACTAATCAAATCAAAAGGCGAACTAAAAACTCTTATTAAATAACTAATTACAATGAAAAAAACTATTATAACGATCGTAATCATAATCGCAACTTTGGGTGTGATAGGATATGTTTTAAGCAACAATAAAAAGGAGAACAAAGCAAAAACAGATATTGTAGCTGAAAAAAATGCTGCTGTTTCAGTAAAGGTTACTCCTGTAAAAACAGAGGAAATTTCTTTAGATTTTGTTGCTAATGGAAATTTTGCACCAACTCAGGAATTGACTTTCTCTGCAGAAAAATCAGGAAAAGTAATCAGCGTTTTGGTAAAAGAAGGTGACTACGTAAGAGTAGGTCAGACTTTACTAACGATGAGAGGTGATGTAATTAATGTAAGTGCGCAACAGGCTCAGGCTGTTTATCAAAATGCAAAATCTGATTACAGCAGATATGAAAATGCTTTTAAAACCGGTGGTGTTACCAAACAGCAATTAGATCAGGCAAAATTAGCTCTGACAAATGCTGAGTCTAATTTAAAACAAGCTAACATCAATGTAGGTGATACAAAAGTAAAAGCTCCAATTAACGGATTTATCAATAAAAAATACATTGAACCGGGATCTATTTTAACAGGAATGCCGGCAACTGCATTATTTGATATTGTAAATACATCTAAATTAAAATTAACAGTTACCGTTAATGAAAACCAGGTAGCGAGCCTTAAAAAAGGTGATAACATCAATATAACAGCAAGTGTTTATCCTGACAAAACATTTTCGGGAAAAATTACTTTTATCGCTGCAAAAGCGGATGAATCTTTAAATTTTCCTGTTGAGATTGAAATTACAAACAACTCAAATAATGATTTAAAAGCCGGTATGTACGGAACGGCAAATTTTGCTTCAAAACAACAAAAACAAAACTTAATGGTAGTACCAAGAAATGCATTTGTTGGAAGTGTGAGCAGTAACGAAATTTTTGTTGCTGAAAATGGTAAAGCTAAATTGAAAAAAGTTACTGCCGGAAGAATTTTAGGTGACAAAGTAGAAATTATCAACGGACTATCTGAAGGTGAAAAAGTGATTACCACAGGTCAGATTAACTTACAAGACGGAAATACAGTAGAAATTATTAAATAATTGAAGGCTATAAGCAATAAGCCCTAAGCTTTAAGCTATTCAAAAAAAGCTTAAAGCTTATAGCCTACAGCATAAAGCATAAAGAAAAAATATATGAAATTAGCCGAAATATCCATAAAACGTCCGTCGTTGGTAATTGTATTGTTTACAATTCTGACTCTTGGTGGATTATTCAGTTACAGCCAACTGGGCTACGAGCTGATCCCAAAATTTGAACAAAACGTTATTACAATTTCTACTATTTATCCCGGAGCTTCTCCGAGTGAAGTTGAGAATACCGTAACCAAAAAAATTGAAGATGCGATTGCATCTTTAGAAAATGTCAAGAAAATTGATTCGAAATCATACGAAAGTTTATCCATTGTTTCCATTACGCTGACATCAAATGCAAAAGTGGATTTTTCTTTGAATGATGCACAGCGAAAAATCAACGCCATCATCAGTGATTTGCCTGATGATGTTAAAACTCCGGCATTGACCAAGTTCTCCCTTAGTGACTTACCAATTATGACTCTTGGTGCCAATGGTAAAATGGATGAGGCCGAATTTTATGACTTAATTGACAAAAAAATTGCTCCTATTTTGTCTCGTGTGCAAGGTGTGGCTCAGGTAAATATTATTGGTGGTTCGGAGCGTGAAATTCAGGTAAACCTGGATGCTCTTAAAATGCAGGGCTATGGATTATCTATCCCACAAGTACAACAAAACATTCTGACTTCAAACTTGGATTTCCCAACAGGAAATATCCAGACTCGTGATCAAAAGATATTAATTCGTTTAGCAGGTAAATATAAAAATGTCGAAGAATTAAGAAACCTGGTAGTTTCTTCTCAAAACGGAATCCAGGTACGTTTAAGTGATATTGCCGATGTTCAGGACACACAAAAAATTGCCGAGAAAATTTCTCGTGTAGATCAAAAAAGTGCCATCGTTTTACAAATCGTAAAACAATCTGATGCGAATGCCGTTGCGGTAAGTGAGCAATTACTAAAAACAATTGCAATTCTTGAAAAAGATTATGAAAAAAGTCATTTAAAATTAGAAGTAGCAAAAGATAGTACCATCTTTACATTAGAAGCAGCAGATTCTGTTGTTCACGATTTATTGATTGCGGTAATTCTGGTAGCATTTGTAATGTTGTTCTTTCTGCACAGTATCAGAAACTCATTGATTGTAATGGTATCTATTCCGGCATCGTTGATTGCAACATTTATCGGAATTTATTTAATGGGATACACACTTAACTTAATGAGTTTATTAGGGTTATCTCTGGTAGTTGGTATTCTGGTCGATGATGCGATTGTGGTACTGGAGAATATTTACAGGCACATGGAAATGGGTAAAAGCAGAATTCGTGCTTCGTACGATGGGACAGCTGAAATTGGCGGAACAGTAACATCTATTACATTGGTGATTGTGGTGGTATTTCTTCCAATTGCCATGAGTTCAGGATTGGTTTCTAATATTATTACGCAATTCTGTGTTACGGTAATTATCTCAACACTGTTATCACTTTTGGCCTCATTTACAATTATTCCATGGCTATCTTCTCGTTTCGGGAAATTAGAACATATTGAAGGAAAAAATTTATTTGGAAGAATCATTCTTGGATTTGAAGATTATTTAACTCGTTTTACAAACTGGGTTTCTAATTTATTAACCTGGTGTTTAGATCATTATATCAAAACAATTGTAGTGGTAGTGATCTTATTCTTTGCTTCTACAATAGGATTAATGGGTGGAGGATTCATCGGAGGAGAATTCTTTGCTTCCTCTGACAGTGGAGAGTTCTTAGTTCAGATCGAGATGCCAAAAGATGCTTCGTTAGAACAAACGAACTTCATGACTCAAAAAGCGGAGGCGTTTTTAAAATCTCAGGAGTATGTTCACAGCCAAATTACAACTGTTGGACAAACCAGTGAAGGTTTTGGAGCTTCTCAGGCTACGGCTTATAAAGCGGAGATAGACGTAAAAATGATCGAACAAAAAGATCGTACAGATGATGCGAATGTGTATGCTGCAAAAATCAAACGTAAGCTTGAAAAAGTATTAGTTGGTGCAAAAGTAAAAACAGTTCCTGTTGGTATTTTAGGTACAGCTGAAGATGCTACTTTAGGATTAATCGTAACAGGTCCTTCAACTGAAGCAGCGATGGCTTTTGCTAAACAAGCTGAAGCAGAATTACGCACTATTCCTGGAACAACAGAGATTAAATTAACTGTTGAAGACGGAAACCCTGAGGTGAACGTAAAAGTAGATCGTGATAAAATGGCTGCTTTAGGATTAACACTTCAAACAGTTGGTTTAACCATGCAGACTGCTTTTAGTGGTAACACAGACGGTAAATACAGAGCCGGTGAATACGAGTACGATATCAACATCAGATACAATGCATTCGACAGAAAAAGTATTACTGACGTAAGTAACTTGATTTTCATCAATACAGCAGGACAACAAATTAAATTATCTCAGTTTGCAGATATTACAGAAGGTTCAGGACCTAGTCAGTTAGAACGTAGAGACAAATCTGCGTCTGTAACAGTAAAAGGACAAAACGTTGGTGTACCTTCAGGAACTATTGTGGGTATATGGCAGGAAAAACTGGATAAACTTAAAAAACCGGCCGGAGTAAATTACATCTGGGGAGGTGACATGGAGAACCAGTCTGAAGGTTTTGGTACTTTAGGAATCGCATTATTGGCTGCAATTATTTTGGTTTACCTTGTAATGGTGAGTTTATATGACAGTTTCGCACACCCGTTTGTGGTATTGTTTGCTATTCCGCTTTCATTTATTGGAGCTATGCTTGCATTAGCACTGACAAACAACTCATTGAATATCTTTACCATCTTAGGTATTATCATGTTGATTGGTCTGGTGTGTAAGAATGCGATCATGCTTGTCGATTATACGAACCAAAGAAGAGCTGCCGGAGAGTCAATCAGAACAGCTTTGATTCAGGCTAACCACGCACGTTTACGTCCGATTTTGATGACGACAATTGCGATGGTGTTTGGTATGTTCCCAATTGCATTAGCATCTGGAGCAGGAGCTGAGTGGAAAAACGGACTGGCATGGGTAATTATCGGAGGATTGATTTCTTCTTTATTCTTAACCTTAATTGTAGTTCCTGTAATTTATAATATTATGGAGAAATTAATTCAAAAATTCTCTAAAGGAGATAAAATCGATTACGAAGCTGAAATGGTGGCTGATTATGAGCATACCGAATTAAGCGAAGACGGTTTTAATCCTAAACATACGCATTAATTAATTGTTGATTTGATTTAAATTGAAAAACCTGTTCATTAATTTGAGCAGGTTTTTTGCATTAATCTACTTTTTAACTCTATTTCTTATTTGGAACAAATAAAAATAATTTGTTTTGTGTTACTTCAAAACCTAAATTTGCTGCATACAATTTCTGATTATGATAACAATAGCAAGTCTTATCGTTTTTTTAGCTTTTTACACTTTATATTACACTTCAAAAAGAGCTGTTTTATCGTATGATTTAGGTTTTGAAAAGTGGATGCAGAAAAATCCAAAACAAACTAGAATTACAGGATTAGTTTTGCTTTTAACTGCCTATATATTTTGGCTTTTTACACAATCTCTGGGTTGCGGAACTCTGCTGTTTTTTATTCAGTTAATGGCGATAGGAAGTTTAATTGTGATATTAACTCCGCTCAAAAAAATAAGCCGCTTAACATTACTGAGTCTTTTCATAATTGTAGCTTTATTAGAATTTTATTACGCCTAAACCATGCCTGCAAATCCAAAATACTTAACACAATCTAAATGGCAACGATTTGCCAAAATTACAGCTGCAATCCTGGGCGGTTATTTTGTTTCGGTTACTTTTCACCTGGCTTTAGCTTCCTGGTTCAACAGAGCAAATATTCTTATCACCATGGCTTTTAGTGGTTTTATTCTTTGGGTAGCCCTTATGGTTGTTGCTTTTTTAGCAAAAAACGGATGGAAAATCTGGATGGTGTACATAACACTTTCACTAATTTTCTCTCTTTTAATATATGTGGGACAAACCTATAACCCAACTGCACAATAACCTATGAGTAATCGTAATTATAATATCTATTTTCATACGCATACAGTTAGCGGGATTGTTATCAGTGTGGTTCTTTTTATAATTTTCTTTGCAGGATCTTTTTCTTTTTTCAGAGATGAAATAATAAATTGGGAAAGAAATGAATCAGCTCCTATTTCACGAGAAATTGATTTAAACTACGACGCTGCCTTAAAAAAACTGGACAAAGAATATATTTTGCACGGACGAAATATTACCATTTCCAAGCACAGCAACGAAAGAAGTCTTGGTGTTTATATGGAAGGAACTAAGGATACTTTAGCGCCAAAAGAGCAAAAGGAAGGAAGCTATTTTAAATTAGACACGAAAAATTATAAAACAGCAACATACGAAGAATCTTATTCTTTGGGAGAATTTTTATACCGACTGCATTTTTTAGCGCAAATTCCTTACCCTGTTGGCTATTATCTTTCCGGATTTATTGCGCTGTTTTTCTTATTTGCAATAGTCACAGGTGTTTTATTGCACTGGAAAAAAATTGTTTCTAATTTTTATGTTTTCCGTCCGAAGGAAAAGCTTAAAACATTATGGACTGATGCACATACCGCATTAGGAATGATTGGTCTGCCTTTTCAATTTGTATATGCAGTAACCGGCGCTTTTTTTATGATTAAACTTTTAATCGTTGCCCCGGCTGTAATGACGCTTTACAAAGGAGATCAGGATAAACTATATAAAGAACTGGAATACACAGATCCTGAATTTAAGTTTGACTATAAAAAATTAGCAGCTCCTTTTAGTATCAATCAGTTAGTTACAAAAGCAAAAAGCAACTGGAAGGATTTTGAGATTACCCGTGTTATGATTCAGAATTACGGAGATACTAATATGCATCTTCTGGTAGAAGGTGAATTATTAAGCACCAAAAAATTTACCGGAATCGGAAAAGTAGTTTACCGTATTGCTGACGGTAAAGAAGTTGCAAGGAAAAATCCGGAAACACAAAACCAGTATTTAGATGTTGTCAAAAATGTTTTATACCGCATTCATTTTGGTGATTATGGTGGATATGCCTTAAAAATAATAAGTTTTGTTTTAGGCATTATAACCTGCTTCGTTATTATTTCGGGAGTAATGATTTGGTTAGTTGCAAGGGATAAAAAAAATATGCCTGAAAAAAAACGCCGTTTTAATGAAGGTGTGGTTCGAATTTATTTGGCAATTTGTTTAAGCATGTATCCTATTACGGCATTGGCTTTTATAGTTGCTAAACTTTTTCATCCTTTAACTCAGTCTAATTTATACAGCATTTATTTTATTGGATGGTTATTGCTTACAATCTTTTTTATCATCAAAAAGAATGATGCTTTTACCAACAAATGGTGTTTAATCTCAGGAAGTATTTTAGGTTTGTTAATTCCGATAACAAATGGAATAATTACAGGAAATTGGTTTTGGAGTTCTTTTATACAAAACAAGATTCAGATTTTCTTTATTGATGTTTTTTGGATTGTTCTGGCTTCAATTACACTATATGTTGCTTTTTCATTAAACCAAAAGAGAGCAACTAATTGAGATATTATCAATTGAACAAAAAAGGGAGAAAATTTTGTAAAATTTTCTCCCTTTTTTCATTAACTAAAATTATATTAATTTCTATTTGCTATAATCTTTTCTTCTAAGCTTTTAACCGAATTAATTTTGCTGTTTGAATAATCTACCTGGCAAATGTTTTTGTCATTAAAGTAAATCCATTTTCCGGTTTTTAATCCTTCTGTGTATTCAGCGATAGCTTTCTTATTTCCGTTCTCGTCATATGAGACCCAAACACCATCTAATTTACCTTCTTTAAAAAAACCTTCCTGTTGTACTTTGCCATTTTCATAATAATAAGTAGCTCTTACTTTGTTTCCAACAGCTTCCAATTCAGGTTTTGTCTCTTGTGCAACTAAAATTCCAGAGAACAATATTGCAACTAAAATTACACACTTTTTCATATCTTTAGGTATTAATGTTATCAAATCTTTATCAAATATAATTAAATGTTTACATTAAAAAAACTTTTACTTAACAATTTGGTAACATTAGATAAAAGCTTAACATTGGAAATCAACCGGATATAAAAAAACCAATGCTGAAGCATTGGTTTTACTGGTGTTTTAAAAAAATATACACGTTACGATAACGTTGTAAATTTGCAAGAATTATTTCAATAAAGCATCTAGCTGGGTTTGCAATGTTGCAGATGATGGTCTTTCGGCATCCGGATTTATAATATTACCGTTTGGATCGATTAGTATAAATCTTGGGATACCATTTACACCATAACTTGTTACAAAATCAGATCCCCAGTCTTTGTCAGCAAATAACTGAACTCCGCCTAAATTTTTATCCGTAACAAATTTCTTCCACTTGTCATGATCTTTTGCTGTATCAATTGAGATGCTTACAAATTCAATATTTTTTCCATGATATTTTTCTTCAATTTTTTGCAAAAAAGGAATTTCAGCTCTGCAAGGTCCGCACCATGTTGCCCAAAGATCAATGTAAACGTATTTTCCTTTTAGATCCGAAAGTTTTGTTTTTCCTCCTTTATAATTTTCATAATCAAAATCAGGTGAAGGTTTTCCTTTGAGTTTATTGTTTTTAGCATTGCTTTCATAAGCTTGGGCTGCATATTGGCTAAATTGTGCAAATGAATTTTTTAACGCAGTCTGAAAATCTGTATCATATTTTCCTTTTTCCAGCGTTTCATTATCCCACTTTTTCTTTGCTTCTAAAAGTGTAGCAAACTCTGCTTCATCTTTAGAAAAAGCATCATTTTGAAATTTTTCATTGCTTAAGGAATATTGAGCCAGAAAATTACTTTCGTCTACTCCTTTTCCTTTATAAACAATCGTTTCATCAAATTGTTTCGCATCCATAGTCAGATTAACTTCAGAATTAGGTTTTAAATACAACCCTGAAACTTCATGACCGTCTGAAAATTGATAAAAACCTTTTGGAGCTTCAAAGGTGGCATCAAAAATTCCTTTCTTATTAATTGGAATGACTTGTTTAAAATCATTTGCTCCTCGAATAACTAAAGTATCACTGTTTCTATTCGCAATTTTAGCAGTAAATTTTATTTGATTCTTTGTTTGGGCATTAATGCTAAAAACACTAAGCACAAATAAAGCTAAAAGAAAAACTTTTTTCATAATCAATATTATTTTGTTTTGAGTAGACCAAATCTAAAGAAATTATATGTGAGAAAATTAGCCGTTAACAAAATATTTCAATTTTATAAGCATCAAGTTATTACTTTACTATATTAATTTGAATTTTGTGTTTACTTTTGCAGTCTAAAATTTTGATCAATGTATAGAAGTCATAATTGTGGCGAATTAAATGCCTCAAATATTAATACCGAAGTTACACTTGCAGGCTGGGTTCAGAAATCTCGCGATAAAGGATTTATGAATTGGGTTGATTTACGTGACCGTTACGGAATTACACAGCTTATTTTCGATGAAAGCCGTACCGATAAAAACGTTTTTGAATTGGCAAAAACACTGGGAAGAGAATTTGTAATTCAGGTAAAAGGAACTGTTATTGAGCGTGAAGCCAAAAACAAGAATATCCCGACTGGTGAAATCGAAATTTTAGTTTCCGAATTAACGATTTTAAACGCAGCTTTAACCCCTCCATTCACAATTGAAGATGAAACGGACGGTGGTGAAGATATCAGAATGAAATATCGTTATTTGGATATCAGAAGAAATCCTGTAAAAAACAGTTTGTTATTCCGTCACAAAGTGGCAATGGAAGTTCGTAAATATTTATCAGATTTAGATTTCTGTGAAGTTGAAACTCCTTATTTAATTAAATCAACTCCGGAAGGAGCAAGAGATTTTGTTGTACCAAGCCGTATGAACGAAGGGCAGTTTTATGCATTGCCACAATCTCCACAGACTTTCAAACAACTTTTGATGGTGGGTGGAATGGATAAATATTTTCAGATTGTGAAATGTTTCCGTGACGAAGATTTACGTGCAGACCGTCAGCCTGAGTTTACACAAATCGATTGCGAAATGGCGTTTGTGGAGCAAGAAGATATTTTGAATGTTTTTGAAGGATTGACAAGACATTTATTAAAAGAAATTAAAGGTATTGAAGTAGATAAATTCCCAAGAATTACCTACGACTACGCCATGAAAACATACGGAAATGACAAACCGGACATTCGTTTCGGAATGAAATTTGGTGAGTTAAACGAATTTGCACAGCACAAAGAATTTCCGGTTTTCAATTCAGCTGAATTAGTTGTCGGAATCGCTGTTCCCGGAGCAGGAAATTATACCCGTAAAGAAATCGACGGATTAATTGACTGGGTGAAGCGTCCACAAGTTGGCGCGTCCGGAATGGTTTATGTAAAATGCAATGACGATGGAACATACAAATCATCTGTAGATAAATTCTACGATCAGGATGATTTAACAAAATGGGCAAAAGCAACAGAAGCAAATCCGGGAGATATGATTTTTGTACTTTCTGGACCTGCAAATAAAACTCGTGCTCAGCTTTCAGCTCTTCGTATGGAATTAGCAACCCGTTTAGGATTACGTAATCCTGAAGAATTTGCTCCGTTATGGGTTGTAGATTTCCCATTATTGGAACTGGACGAAGAAAGCGGTCGTTACCACGCAATGCACCACCCTTTCACATCTCCAAAACCGGAAGACATGGATTTATTAGAAACAGAGCCTGGAAAAGTTCGTGCAAACGCTTATGATATGGTTTTGAACGGAAATGAAATTGGCGGAGGATCTATTCGTATTCACGATAAAGCAACGCAACAGTTAATGTTCAAATACTTAGGCTTTACCGAAGAAGAAGCAAAAGCCCAATTTGGATTCTTAATGGATGCTTTCCAGTTTGGAGCACCGCCACATGGAGGTTTAGCATTTGGTTTAGATAGATTAGTGGCTATTTTAGGAGGTCAGGAAACTATTAGAGATTTTATAGCCTTCCCTAAAAACAATTCAGGACGTGATGTAATGATTGATGCACCTGCTTCTATTGACGATTCACAGCTAAAAGAATTATCAATTAAACTGGATTTAAAATAGTTCTACAATTTTAATAAATATATAAAGAGTGACAATTAATCTGTCACTCTTTTTTTTGAATATTTGAAAATTTATTGTAAGAATTTCAAAAAATAGAATTTTTAATAAGTAGTCCGTTTATTACAATAAAACGACTATAGAAATTGCTTTATCCTTAATAAATGAATCTTAATTTAAAGATATCCATATGAATTTTAATATAATTTAAGCACAGAAAACACTGTAAATCAATAATTTTTACAAAAAATTAACACCCTAGTGTCTTTTGTATGAATTTATATATTACATTTGCTTTATTATAAATTATTATTACAATTACAATGCGTACAGGTACAGTAAAATTTTTCAATGAGTCTAAAGGTTATGGATTCATTACAGACGAAGAAACAGGAAAAGACATCTTCGTTCACGCTTCAGGAATTAACGCGGAAGAATTACGCGAAGGTGACCGTGTAAGCTACGAAGAAGAAGAAGGAAGAAAAGGGAAAGTTGCTGCTAAAGTAGCAGTAATCTAAGAAAAATATAGCAATTTATTTTTTTTGCCTCTGAATGGTTTAAAACGTTTCGATTTATTTCGAAACGTTTTTTTTTGCTTTCTTGTTAAAAAAAATACAAAAGTCTGACCTTTTATTTATAATCAATAAAAATTACACTTAATCCATATTACACACTAAACTTAAATCATTTTTTAGCTTGTGATTTACAGAGTTGAAAGCTATCTTTGTGGCTTATTTTTTAAGTAAAAACCCTAAGTTTATGCAATCTGACCAATACAGTTATCTTCCTATTTTAATGCAGCTTATTCTGGCTGTAGGTTTTGTGGTGGGAACTATCATTATTTCCGGAAAATTAGGTCCAAAAAGAACTTCTGAAACAAAAGATAAAAACTTCGAATGCGGTATTGAATCTGTTGGAAATGCCCGTATTCCGTTTTCAGTAAAATATTTCCTTGTAGCCATTTTGTTTGTATTGTTTGATGTAGAGGTTATTTTTCTTTACCCATGGGCTGTAAACTTTAAAGAGCTGGGAATTGAAGGAATGCTGAAAATGATTGTTTTTATGGCTTTACTTTTAGTTGGCTTTTTCTATATCATCAAAAAGAAAGCACTAGACTGGGAATAAAAATATTTATTTTAAATTATAAATGCTGAATTATAAATTTTGAACATTCAAAATTTATAATTCAAAATAACATACAAAATGAGCGATTCAAATGTAAATATGGTTGCCCCTCCTGAAGGTGTTGTTGGTGAAGGTTTTTTTGCCACAAAGCTAAATGACGTTGTAGGTTTGGCACGCGCGAATTCTCTTTGGCCATTACCTTTCGCAACTTCATGCTGCGGAATCGAATTTATGGCAACTATGGCTTCACATTACGATTTAGCAAGATTTGGTTCTGAACGTGTGAGTTTTTCTCCTCGTCAGGCAGATATGTTGATGGTAATGGGAACTATTTCTAAAAAAATGGCACCTATTTTAAGACAGGTTTACGAACAAATGGCTGAGCCTCGCTGGGTAATTGCCGTTGGTGCCTGTGCTTCATCGGGCGGAATCTTCGATACTTATTCGGTTTTACAAGGAATTGACAAGGTAATTCCGGTTGACGTTTATGTACCGGGATGCCCGCCAAGACCGGAACAAATTGTTGACGGCGTAATGAGACTGCAGGAATTGGTAAAAAGCGAATCTGTGAGACGAAGAAGCTCTCCGGAATACCAGGAATTATTAGCTTCTTATAATATCTCATAAAATGGCTTTAGAAAATACACTGATCCAGGATAAACTTGTACAAACATTCAATAATGATGTTTTCAACTTTCACGAAGAAAGAGATATTTTTACTTTAGAAGCTTCAGCTGATAAAATTACAGCCCTGATTCTTTTCCTAAAAAATGACGCTGATTTGCGTTTCCACTTTTTAACTGATTTATGCGGTATTCACTATCCGGATAACGAATCAGAACGTCAGTTTGCGATTGTATATCATCTGCACAACTGGTATGACAACAAGCGAATTAGGATAAAAGTGTATCTTAATGGCGAAAAACCGGAAATCAAAACCATTTCAAATATTTTCTTAAGCTCCAATTGGATGGAAAGAGAAACATACGATTTCTTCGGTGTAAACTTTATTGGTCACCCACAATTGAAACGTATTTTGAATATGGATGAAATGATCTCTTTTCCGATGCGAAAAGAATTTCCAATGGAAGACAGCGGAAGAACGGATAAAGATGACAGATTCTTTGGAAGAACAACAACAAATTGCTAAATAAATAATTCAACATTATAGAATGTCAGAACTATTATTATCACCAGAGCATCGTTATGCTAAAATAATTAAGGAGAAACTAAACGAGGACGGAAGCGAGCTTTCAGTACTTAATTTAGGTCCTACTCACCCTGCAACTCACGGTATCTTTCAGAATATCTTATTAATGGATGGTGAAAGAATTTTGGAGGCTGAACCAACTATTGGTTACATTCACAGAGCTTTCGAAAAAATTGCCGAAAACCGTCCTTTTTATCAGATTACACCTCTTACAGACCGTATGAACTATTGCTCATCTCCTATCAACAACATGGGATGGTGGATGACATTAGAAAAGTTATTAGGTATTGAAGTTCCAAAAAGAGCTCAATATTTAAGAGTCATTGTAATGGAGCTTGCGCGTATTACAGACCACCTGATCTGTAACTCGATTCTTGGTGTTGATACTGGTGCTTATACCGGTTTCTTATACGTTTTTCAATTTAGGGAAAAAATCTACGAAATCTATGAAGAAATTTGTGGTGCACGTTTGACAACCAATATGGGAAGAATAGGTGGATTTGAAAGAGACTGGTCTCCGGAAGCTTTCAAAAAACTAGATGCTTTCCTTGAAGAATTTCCAATAGCATGGAAAGAATTCGAAAACTTATTCGAAAGAAACAGAATTTTTATTGACAGAACTGTAAACGTAGGAGCAATCTCAGCAGAGAAAGCAATGGCCTACGGATTTACAGGACCAAACTTACGTGCTGCGGGAGTTGATTATGACGTTCGTGTTGCACAGCCTTACTCCTCTTACGAAGATTTTGATTTTATTGTTCCTGTTGGAAAATCAGGAGACACTTATGATCGTTTCTGTGTTCGTAATGCCGAGGTTTGGGAAAGTTTAAGCATTATTCGTCAGGCATTGGACAAAATGCCTCCAGGAAACGAATATCATGCAGAAGTACCTGATTATTATTTGCCTCCGAAAGAAGATGTGTACACTTCAATGGAATCCTTGATTTATCACTTTAAAATTGTAATGGGAGAAGTGCCTGTACCAGTTGCAGAAATTTATCACCCTGTTGAAGGTGGAAATGGAGAAATCGGATTTTACTTAGTGACAGACGGAAGCAGAACGCCGTACAGATTACATTTCAGAAGACCTTGTTTTATTTATTATCAGGCATATCCTGAAATGATTAAAGGTGCTTTACTATCGGATGCAATTGTTATTTTGTCAAGTTTAAATGTAATTGCAGGAGAATTAGACGCATAAAAAGATTTCAAATTGTTGATTAACGATTTTAGATTTCAGATTTAGAAGAAAAATGGAAAGAAAACAGTACAAACAAGAAATAAATATGACTGAAGCATTGATGAACCGCATCAATGAATTAATCACTCATTATCCTGAAGACAAAAGAAAATCAGCTCTGTTGCCTGTTTTGCACGAAGTGCAGGATGCGCATGATAACTGGCTGAGCATTGAGTTGCAGGATAAAGTTGCCGAAATTTTGCACATCAAACCAATTGAGGTTTACGAAGTGGTTACTTTTTATACCATGTACAACCAAAAACCAATTGGAAAATACATGTTTGAATTTTGCCAGACTTCTTGTTGTTGTTTAAATGGTGCTGAAAATTTAATGGACTATACTTCTGAAAAACTAGGCATTAAAATGGGCGAAACTACTCCTGATGGAATGTTCACCATTGCCGGTGTAGAATGTTTAGGTGCCTGTGGATATGCTCCAATGATGCAGTTAGGCGATTTCTACAAAGAAAAATTGACAGAAGACAAAATCGATCAGTTAATCGCTGATTGCAGAGAGGATAAAATAATATTACACGATAAATAAGATGTCAAAAAAAATATTATTAGACAAAATCAATATTCCGGGTATTAAGACCTACGAAGTATATCGCCAAAACGGTGGTTATGCTTCTGTAGAAAAAGCCTTAAAAACACTTACGCCTGACGAAGTTGTTGAAGAAGTAAAAAAATCAGGAATCAGAGGCCGTGGTGGAGCTGGTTTCCCGGCTGGAATGAAATGGAGTTTTATTGATAAAAAATCAGGAAAACCAAGACATTTAGTTTGTAATGCCGACGAATCTGAACCAGGTACTTTTAAAGATCGTTATTTGATGGAATTTATTCCTCACTTGTTGATCGAAGGAATGATTACTTCAAGTTTTGCTTTGGGCGCTAACCTTTCGTATATCTACATTCGTGGAGAATATATGTGGGTTTTCAAAATTTTGGAAAAAGCAATCAACGAAGCAAGAGCTGCTGGTTGGTTAGGAAAAAATATATTAGGTACAGGTTACGATTTAGATTTATATGTTCACTGTGGAGCCGGAGCTTATATTTGCGGGGAAGAGACTGCACTTATAGAATCACTGGAAGGTAAAAGAGGAAACCCTCGTATTAAACCACCATTTCCAGCTGTTTCAGGACTTTGGGCAAATCCAACTGTGGTAAATAATGTGGAAACTATTGCAGCAGTTCCATGGATTATCAATAATTCCGGTGATGAATATGCTAAAATTGGAATTGGACGTTCTACAGGAACCAAATTAATCTCGGCTTCAGGACACATCAAAAATCCTGGGGTTTATGAAATTGAATTAGGATTATCTGTTGATGAGTTCATGAATTCTGATGAGTATTTAGGAGGAATGTCTTCAAACAGACCGTTGAAAGCTTTAGTACCGGGAGGATCTTCTGTGCCAATTTTACCAGCTGAATTGATCTTCAAAACAGCAAACGGTGAAGACCGATTAATGTCTTACGAATCTTTGAGTGATGGTGGTTTTGCTACCGGATCCATGTTAGGTTCAGGAGGGTTTATTGTGTACAACGACACATCATGTATAGTGAGAAATACATGGAATTTTGCTCGTTTTTACCACCATGAATCCTGTGGACAATGTACACCATGTCGTGAAGGAACCGGCTGGTTAGAAAAAATATTACATCGTATTGAAAACGGTCACGGCCGTGAAGAGGATATCGAATTATTATGGAGCATTCAAAGCAAAATCGAAGGAAACACTATTTGTCCGCTTGGTGATGCAGCTTCGTGGCCAGTAGCAGCAGCTATTCGTCATTTTAAAGATGAATTTGAGTACCATGTTCGTTTCCCTGAAAAAATAAAACACAGAGATCATTTTGTTGCTGAACCATTTTCGCAAGTAAAACATTTGGTAGGCGGTAAGATAATCGTATAATAAAAATATAAAAGAAGTACGAAGTTATATAGTATTAAAGGACAGCAAATCTTTTGAATAGCTAAACTTTCGACATTCAAATCATTTAAGAGAGATGAAAGTAACCATAGACGGTCAAAGTATTGACGTAGAACCAGGAACTACCATCCTGCAGGCTGCACGTATGATTGGAGGAGATCTAGTTCCGCCAGCCATGTGTTATTACTCAAAACTAAAAGGAAGCGGTGGAAAATGCCGTTGTTGTTTAGTTGAAGTTTCAAAAGGAAGTGAAGCTGACCCAAGACCAATGCCAAAATTAATGGCATCTTGTGTAACAGGCTGTATGGACGGAATGGAAGTAAACAGTAAATCTTCTGACCGCGTAACTGAAGCACGTAAATCTGTAACGGAGTTTTTATTGATCAATCACCCATTGGATTGTCCGGTTTGTGACCAGGCTGGTGAGTGTGATCTTCAAAATTTGAGTTTCGAACACGGAAATCCAAAATCACGTTTTATCGAAGAAAAAAGAACATTCGAGCCGGAAGATATCGGTCCGAATATTCAACTACATATGAACCGTTGTATCTTATGTCAAAGATGTGTACAAGTTGCAGATCAACTGACAGACAACAGAGTTCACGGAGTATTAGACCGTGGTGATCACGCTAATATTTCTACCGGAATCTCAAAAGCTATCGACAATGAATTCTCAGGAAACATGATTGATGTTTGTCCTGTTGGAGCTTTAACTGACAAAACTTTCCGTTTTAAATCAAGAGTCTGGTTCAACAAGCCTTATAACGCACACAGAGAATGTACAACTCCGGGATGCTGCGGTAAAACTACTGTTTGGATGTTTGGAGGTGAAATTCAGCGTGTAACAGGTCGTAAA
This sequence comes from uncultured Flavobacterium sp., assembly GCA_963513545.1. Taxonomy (GTDB): domain Bacteria; phylum Bacteroidota; class Bacteroidia; order Flavobacteriales; family Flavobacteriaceae; genus Flavobacterium. The sequence continues at coordinate 56,794 of CAUPQW010000007.1, read as the reverse complement.
GACGAGTACCATGAAGTTGAGGAATTCATTTGCAACAGCTGTCGTTTTGATCACAAAAACGTTAATGACTGGGTGATTGAAGGACCTAGAGAATTTGAAAAAGATTCTGTTATCAACCAAAACAACTACACTCAAAAATTAGAAAAAGTACAAATCGATACCGAAAAGAATATTCTTTTAGGAAGAGATGTAGACCGTAAAAAAATCAGTATGGCTCAAATTCCATTAAACACTAACAACCAAAATTCTTAACGATGGTAGATAGTACATTTATTATAGAGAAAAGTGTTGTTATTGTAGTAGTTTTTGCCATAACCATGATCATGGCCATGTATTCTACCTGGGCAGAGCGTAAAGTAGCTGCTTTTCTTCAGGATCGTGTGGGGCCAAACCGTGCCGGATGGGGTGGTTTATTACAACCTTTGGCAGATGGTTTGAAATTATTTTCGAAAGAAGAATTTTTCCCAAATACACCAAATAGATTTTTATTCGTTGTAGGACCTGCAATTGCCATGAGTACCGCTTTGATGACAAGTGCTGTTATTCCGTGGGGAGACAGATTACATCTTTTTGGAAGGGATATTTTATTACAGGCTACTGACATTAACATTGCGTTATTATACTTCTTTGGAGTTGTTTCAGTCGGAGTTTACGGAATCATGATTGGTGGATGGGCCTCTAACAATAAATTCTCTTTGATGGGAGCTGTTCGTGCCGCTTCGCAAATGGTTTCTTATGAAGTTGCAATGGGGTTATCAATGATTGCTTTGTTGATGATGACCGGAACTTTAAGTTTAAAAGAAATCTCTGAGCAACAAGCAGGTTTTTGGAATGACGGATGGTTTACTTGGAACGTCTTCAGCCAACCTTTATCTTTCCTTATTTTCCTTATTTGTGCTTTCGCAGAAACCAACAGAACACCTTTTGATTTGGCAGAATGTGAATCGGAGTTGATTGGTGGTTACCATACTGAATATTCATCTATGAAAATGGGATTCTATTTATTTGCTGAATATGCCAATATGTTTATCTCTGCAACTATTATCTCGGTATTGTTTTTTGGAGGATACAATTATCCGGGAATGCAGTGGATGGTAGAAAATGTTGGAGTAAATACAGCTAACATATTAGGAATAGCAGTTTTATTTGCTAAAATATGTTTCTGGATCTTTTTCTATATGTGGGTACGCTGGACGATTCCGAGATTTAGATATGACCAGTTGATGAATTTGGGATGGCGAATTTTGATTCCGCTTTCTATAATTAATATCATGATTACGGGTGCTGTTATTTTAAGACACGATATCGCAGCCGCTTTAGGATTCTAAAAACCGTAATGCCTTAGCCCTGATAGCAGCGGCATCCTTTTATGGTGCAGTTCAGCATAAAAGATACAGCGGATAAAGCAGTCCCGATAGCTATCGGGAAGCTACTAAATAAAAAACGAAATAGATTGGATTTGGTCTAATTATCAAATTGAATCACAAATTATACTTTAAATGTCAATAGAAACTATATCATTATCGGGTAGAAAAAAGTTGGTCTCTAACAAAGAGATGACTTTTTGGGAGCGATTGTATCTTGTGGCGATTGTAAAAGGTTTATTGATTACTATCAAACACTTTTTCAAGAAAAAAGCTACTATTCATTATCCGGAACAAGTTCGTGAAATGAGTCCGGTTTATCGTGGTCAGCACCAATTGAAGCGTGATGAGCAGGGTCGTGAAAACTGTACCGCCTGTGGATTATGTGCTTTGTCATGCCCTGCAGAAGCGATTACAATGAAGGCTGCAGAGCGTAAAGCAGATGAAAAACACTTGTACAGAGAAGAAAAATATGCTTCGATTTATGAAATTAACATGTTAAGATGTATTTTCTGTGGTCTTTGTGAAGAAGCTTGTCCGAAAGATGCTATCTATCTGACGACTTCAAAAGTATTGGTTCCTTCAAGCTACGAAAGAGAAGATTTTATTTTTGGAAAAGACAGATTAGTGATGCCTCTTGATGTGGCTATCAAAAATGCTCAACTTAATAATGCTAACTAAATGATACATATTCCTGATTTTGCACATGCAACTACTGTACAAGTTATATTTTGTTTCTTAGCGTTTATCACGGTAATTACTGCTTTTTTGACCATTTTTAGCCGAAACCCAATTCATAGCGCTATTTATTTAGTGATTTGTTTCTTCTCGATTGCAGGTCATTATTTATTGCTGAATGCCCAATTTTTGGCTATCGTACATATTATAGTGTACTCGGGTGCTATTATGATTCTGTTCCTGTTTACGATCATGCTGATGAACCTAAACGAACGTCATCAGGTACACAGACCAAGGATTACACGTTTGGGTGCGATTGTTTCTTTTTGTTTGATTGTTATTGTACTGATTACAATTTTCATTAACTCAAAACCAATTGTTGGCGAATATGATTCAAGCGGAGAAGATTTCCAATCTATTAAAGTTTTGGGTAAAATATTACTGAACGAATATATGGTTCCGTTTGAATTTGCTTCGATACTTCTTTTGGTAGCGATGATTGGTACTGTATTATTGTCTAAAAAAGAAAAATTAAATAAATAATGGGTAATATATTAAATCAAATAGGTATTGAAAACTACATCTTTTTAAGTGTTGTACTTTTCTGTATTGGTATTTTTGGTGTATTGTACAGACGAAATGCAATTATTGTTTTCATGTCTATCGAAATCATGCTAAATGCGGTAAACCTTTTATTTGTTGCTTTTTCGACTTATCATCAGGATGCACAAGGACAGGTTTTTGTATTCTTTTCGATGGCTGTTGCTGCGGCCGAAGTTGCGGTTGGATTGGCTATTTTAGTTTCGATCTTTAGAAATTTAGGTTCGATTAGTATCGATAATTTAAAAAATTTAAAAGGATAAATGGAAATGGATACCAATTTAGCTTTAGTTTTAGTTTTAGCTCCTTTTTTAGGATTTTTAATCAATGTTTTCTTTGGGAAAAGCTTAGGAAAAACGGTTTCGGGGATTATCGGAACTGTTTCTGTAGTGGTTTCCTTTTTAGTTACAATTTTCTTTTTCAATCAAATTACTTCAACTGAAAAAGCCATCCAAATAACTTTATTTGACTGGATTCAGATTAGTAATCTTAAAATCAATCTCGGATTTTTATTAGATCAGTTATCCTTACTTTGGTTGCTTTTTGTAACCGGTATTGGTTCTTTGATTCATATATATTCTATCAGTTACATGCATGATGATGAAAATATGCACAAGTTCTTTTCGTACCTGAACTTATTCATTTTCTTTATGATTACCCTTGTAATTGGAAGTAACTTATTAGTATTGTTTATCGGTTGGGAAGGTGTAGGACTTTGTTCGTATTTATTAATTGGATTTTGGTATAAAAACCAAGATTACAACGATGCTGCGAAAAAAGCTTTCATCATGAACAGAATTGGGGATTTAGGTCTTTTGATTGGAATGTTTATTTTAGGATATACTTTTAAAACATTAGATTATACCGAATTAAAACAAACTATTCTAACGATTCATTATGAGCCGCAAATTGCATGGAATGTATCAATTGCAGCATTATGTTTATTTATAGGAGCTTGTGGTAAATCTGCACAGATTCCTTTATATACCTGGTTACCGGATGCGATGGCGGGACCAACTCCGGTTTCTGCATTGATTCACGCAGCTACGATGGTAACTGCAGGGATTTTTATGGTAACGAGATTAAACTTTGTTTTTGATTTAGCTCATGACGTCCAGACTGTAATTGCAATAGTTGGAGCTGTAACTTCATTAGTTGCTGCAACTATTGGTTTAGTTCAGACAGACATCAAAAAAGTATTGGCTTACTCTACAGTTTCTCAATTAGGTTTAATGTTTTTGGCATTAGGATTTGGGGCTTATGAAGTAGCTGTTTTTCACGTGATCACACATGCTTTCTTTAAAGCTTGTTTATTCTTAGGTTCAGGTTCAGTAATTCACGGATTGCACGGAGAACAGGATATGCGTAAAATGGGAGGATTGCGTAAAGCAATGCCAATCACGTTCTGGACCATGTTAATTTCTTCATTGGCAATTTCAGGAGTTCCATTCTTTTCAGGATTCTTTTCTAAAGATGAAATTTTACTAACGGCTTTCGAACACAGTAAAACATTATACGTTATTGGCTCAGTTGCTTCAATCATGACAGCTTTCTATATGTTCAGATTAATGTTCTTAACTTTCTTTAAAGAATTTAGAGGAACTGAAGAACAAAAACATCATTTACATGAAAGCGGCTCCTTAATTACTATTCCGCTTATCATCTTAGCTATTTTAGCAGCTTTTGGAGGATTAATCAGTTTACCCGGACACAGTTGGTTAAATGAATATCTTGCTCCGCTTTTCACGAAAGTAGCCGGCGAAGAACATCATTTAGGTGCAACTGAATATACTTTAATGGGTGTCGCTGTTTTAGGTGGGCTACTAGGGATTTTAATTGCTTACATCAAATATTTCAAACAAGATAATGTTCCTGAATCTGATGAAAATATTACAGGCTTGAGCAAAGTTTTATATAACAAATATTATGTTGATGAAGCTTATGATGCACTTTTTGTTGCTCCGGTAAACTTTTTATCAAAATTCTTTAGGGATTATATTGAAACAGGTTTATCTGCACTTGTTTTTGGATTAGGCAAAGTAACAAATGAGATTGGTTTTCAGGGTAAAAAATTACAAAACGGAAGTGTCGGATTGTATCTTTTTGCTTTTGTTTTGGGTCTTTGCGCCATTGTTTCCTATATATTTTTAGCTCAATAATTTTATAACTATGAACGTTTCTCTTATATTAATTATTCTTTTAATTGGTGCATTTGTCACTTATTTTGCTGGTGATAAACTGGCATCAAAAGTAGCTTTGTTCTTTAGTTTGACAGCATTGGGCTGTTCTGTTGTCTTGTTGAATCATTTTTTGGCAGGAGAAAACATCAGTTTAATCAACGCCTGGATTACTAAGCCTAAAATTTCATTTGCTTTAAATGCTGATGGTTTAGCAATCGCAATGGTTTTATTAACGGTAGCACTAACTCCAATTATTATATTCTCCTCTTTTGGAAATGAATATAAAAATGCAAAAGGTATTTATGCTTTGATTTTATTTATGGCTTTTGCAATGACAGGAACTTTCCTTGCTGCAGATGGTCTTTTATACTATATTTTCTGGGAGTTAGCATTAATTCCAATTTACTTTATTGCTCTCATTTGGGGGAATGGTGATGCTGAAGAACGCAGAAAAGCAGTTGTGAAATTCTTTATTTACACTCTTGCCGGATCCTTATTCATGCTGGTGGCTTTTATTTATTTATCTCAAAAAGCAAACGGAAGTTTCTTAATTGAAGATTTATACAAAGTAGAATTATCTGCTTGCGAACAGCTTTGGATTTTCCTGGCTTTCTTTTTAGCTTATGCTATTAAAATTCCAATTATTCCTTTTCACACCTGGCAGGCAAATGTTTACCAAAAAGCACCAACTGTTGGAACTATGCTTTTATCAGGTATCATGCTTAAAATGGGATTGTATAGCGTTATCCGCTGGCAATTGCCAATTGCACCTTTTGCTGCTAAAGAATTAATGAATATTATTATCGGTTTGGGAATTGCAGGCGTCATCTATGGATCAATTGTAGCTTTAAGACAAAAAGATGTAAAGAAATTATTAGCATACTCCTCTCTTGCTCACGTGGGATTAATTGCGGCAGGATCTTACACTTTAACTCTTGATGGCTTACGCGGAGCAGTTTTACAAATGATCGCTCACGGTTTTGTGGTGGTTGGATTATTCTTTGCTGCCGAAATCATTTTTAGAAGATTTGCTACAAGAGATATTACTGAATTAGGCGGAATACGTATTCAGTCCCCTAAATTCACTTCGATGTTTTTAATTCTGGTATTGGCTTCAGTTGCGTTGCCGGGAACTTTTAACTTCGTGGGTGAGTTTACCGTTTTATACAGTCTCTCTCAAATTAATGTATGGTTTGCAGTTTTGGGTGGAACCACGATTATTTTAGGAGCTTATTATATGCTTAAAATGTTTCAAAATGTAATGTTGGGCGAAGCTAATGCTAAAACTTTTTCTGATGTTACTCTTAACGAAGGAATTTCACTGGTTGTAATTATTGGCATTTTATTGTTCTTTGGATTGTATCCAAAACCAATTACTGACTTAATAACACCAAGTTTAGAAACGATTTTAAACGTTATCAATAAAAATTAATATTTTAAATAAAAATAAATTAGGGCATCGCCAGTTTTAGATTTCCTAAATCAAAAAAGCAAAAATGAATACATTAATAGCAATTACAGGATTGGGTATTTTCTGCCTATTATTTGAAATTCTTAATTTAAGGAAAGCCATTGTTCCGATAACAATTGTTGGGTTATTGGCTGTTCTGGCACTTAATTTTTCAGAATTTGGATCAACAGAAAGTTACTACAACAATATGATTACAGTGAGTAAGTTTTCTACTGCTTTTTCATCATTATTTATTGTATTGACTATTTTTCTTGTTGCATTAAGCCATAATTTTTACGAAAATCATCAAAATAAAATTTCAGATTTTGTTGCTATAAAAGTTTTTTTATTAGCCGGAGCAGTAGCTATGGTTTCTTTTGGAAATTTAGCCATGTTCTTCTTAGGTATCGAAATACTTTCTATTTCTTTATACATTCTGGCAGCAAGTGAGCGCCTAAATTTAAAAAGCAACGAAGCAGGAATGAAATACTTTTTAATGGGTTCATTCGCTTCAGGAATTATCCTTTTTGGAATTTGCCTGATTTACGGAGCAATGGGAAGTTTTGATGTAGTTGAAATCAGTGAATATTCTTTATCTGCAGAATTGCCAATCTGGTTCCCTATCGGAATGATTTTGCTTACTGTAGGAATGTTGTTTAAAGTTGCCGCAGTTCCTTTTCACTTCTGGGCACCGGATGTGTACGAAGGATCACCGGCTTTAACAACTGCTTTAATGAGTACATTGGCAAAAGTAGTAGCTATTGCAACACTTTATAAATTAATAGCTGGACTAAATTTAATTTCATCTCTTGAAAATCAGGAACTTTTAGGAACTTTTGAAACTATAATTGTTATCATTTCAATCGCTTCTATGACTGTCGGAAATATAATGGCATTACGTCAGGTAAATGTAAAACGTATGTTGGCTTTCTCAGGAATTTCTCATGCAGGTTTTATGTTAATGACTTTCTTAACTGTTGCAACTTCTGCAGGAGTTCTATTGTATTATACCACAGCTTACGCTTTGGCTGGTATCGCCGCTTTTAGTGTAATTTTATATGTATGTAAAAATCAGGACAACGAGGACATTACGAACTTTCACGGTTTAGGAAAAACAAATCCGTTGTTGGCTGCAATCCTTACTGCTTCTTTGCTCTCAATGGCAGGTATTCCAATTTTTTCAGGTTTTTTTGCAAAACTATTTTTATTCAATCAAACCATTCAGGCTGGTCATATTACTTTAGTTATTGTAGCCGTTATTAATTCTATTATTAGCGTTGGTTATTATTTTAAATTGATATTAGCTATGTACTCGAAAGAACCTAATGAAGAGCGTAGCGGAAAACCATTCCTAATTTATACTGTTGCCATCATTTCAATTGGTTTGAATATTGCGTTAGGTTTGTTCCCTTCATTAGTTTTAGATTTATTGAATTAAAAATTTCAATTCTTATAATTACAAATCCATCAGAAAAATTTCTGGTGGATTTTTTATTTTAATCAATAATTTGAGATAAAAAATGATGTTAAAAATTTTATCCAAATCTGCAGACTTCAAAAAAACTACCTATATTTGAATACAATTAAATGTATTAAAATATGAACTTCAATTCGAAAAATCCATTTTTAAGTAACAAGCGTTTTTCATCAAACGCTGTTGCTAAGTCTTCTGAGCAAGTACACGGAGCACAGATTATCGATTACAATCAGGAAATGACTATATCCGGTACTATAAATAAAACAGCAATTTTATTCTTACTCTTATGTGCCGGAGCAATTTTAACATGGTGGATGGCATTTAACGGAATGAATGCAATGTTACCAACTATTGGAGGTGCCATTATCGCCCTTATTTTGGTGATAATTTCAGCATTCAAACCTCAGGCCTCTCCTTATTTAGCTCCAGGGTACGCTTTATTTGAAGGGTTGTTTATTGGAGGAATCTCCGCTATTTTTGAGGCAAAATTTCCAGGAATTGTATTAAATGCTGTAGGAGCTACCTTAGTCACCTTTTTAGTTTGTCTGGGTTTATATAAATTTAAAATTGTAAAAGTAAATGAGCAATTTAGATCAATAGTTATTGCTGCTACATTGGCAATTGCAACTTACTACTTATTCTCATGGATTGCGTCGTTGATTTTTAACTTTACTCCTGTTCATCGTGGAAATTCATTGATGAGTATTGGAATTAGTATTTTTGTAATCATTGTTGCGGCCTTAAATTTGTTTTTAGATTTTGACCAAATTGAAAAAGGTGTTCAGCAAAGAATGCCAAAATTCATGGAATGGTATGGCGCTATGGGATTAGTAATTACATTAGTTTGGTTATACATAGAGTTCCTTAGATTATTATCAAAATTTGCAAGCAGAGATTAACTTTTTTCTCAATAAAAAAAGGGCCTTTTGAAATTCAAAAGGCCTTTTTTTTATGCTGCTTTTTCAAATGCTATAAAATGTGACAATTCGCCTTTCAAATTAAAAACAGGGAAACCATGAATTGTACAGTCATAAGTTTTTCCGTTTTTTTTATAATTCAAAATTGTCTTTTCAAAAGGAATTTGTTTTTTTATTGCTGTTCTGATTTCTCCTAATGTTACACTTGAAGTTTCCGGTCCCTGAAACATCTTTGGTAATTTTCCAAGCACTTCCTTTTCTGTATAACCTGTCATTTTACAAATTCCCTCTGAAGCAAAAATTATTTTTTGTTCTAAATCGGTAATTAAAACAACCTCATCTTTCATTCGCTCATTTATTCCTAAATCAGTTATATTCCATTTAAATTGGCTGGAAATACGTTGGATTTTTTTCACATCCGAAGAGAACGTTTTCAGTTCATTTAAAGATTCATAATGAAAATCCCAACAAAGTATCGGAACTGAATTGCAATTTAAATTTGCTTCAGATTCAGTAAAAAACGCTCTATAATGATTAACAGAATTCATAAAAAAAAATTATATCTAAAATTAGCTAAAAAAATTGTACTGCTTAGCTTTTTATTCACTTAATGATTTTTTAATCTAATTAAAAAGCAAATTTCAACTGAACAACTACCGATTTTTTTTGTTCTGTATTTAGATTACTCAAAGAAATCCCCAATAATCTGACTGAATCTTTCATTCGTTCCTGATACAATAACTCTTCAACCGTTTCAAGAATTAAGCTTTTATCAGAAATAAAATAAGGCAGCGTTTTGCTTCTGGTTTGTTGTGTGAAATCGCTGTATTTAATTTTAAGTGTGACCGTTTTTCCTGAAACATTGTACCTTTTTAATCTCTTTTCCAACGAAACAGCTATTTTTTCGAGTTGTTCCAGCATAAAAATTTCCGATGTAAGATTGACATCAAAAGTATGTTCTGAGGCAACAGATTTGGTATTCCGTGAAGGCTTTACTTCGCTGTTATGAATTCCCCTAACAACGTGAAAATAAAATTTTCCTGATTTTCCAAAGTGCTTTTCTAAAAACTCAAGTGATTTGCTTTTCAAATCTAATCCTGTAAAAATTCCCAACTGATACATTTTTTCTGTCGTCACTTTCCCGACACCATAAAATTTCCGAATGGGTAATTCTTCTAAAAAAGGAATTACTTCATCAGGGTTTACCGTTTTTTGACCATTAGGTTTATTGTAATCACTCGCAATTTTAGCTACGAATTTATTTACAGAAATTCCTGCAGAAGCTGTGATTCCAACTTCATTCAAAATTCGTAATCTGATTTCCTGAGCCAATAAGGATGCGCTTGGATTTCCTTTTTTATTTTGAGTCACATCAAGATAGGCTTCATCAAGCGAAAGCGGCTCAACCATATCTGTGTATTCATAAAAGATTTTATGAATCTTAGACGAGATTTCTTTGTAACGATCAAAACGAGGCCGGACAAATATAATTTCGGGACAATATTTTTTGGCCAAAACACCACTTATAGCACTTCTGACACCAAATTTTCTGGCTTCATAACTGGCTGCCGAAACGACTCCCCTATTCTCTGAGCCTCCTACAGCAATTGGCTTTCCGCGCAAAGCAGGATCATCCATTTGCTCTACCGAAGCATAAAAAGCATCCATATCGATGTGGATTATTTTTCGATAAATTGGAGTTTCAGACATGCTACAAATTTAAAGAAGAACAGCTAATCTGAACTATCAAAATCGATCAAATCTTTTTTAGGAAATTGAAATTTTTATTTAATTCCTGATAACAACGTTTGTTCAGCATCAAAAAACCAAAATAGCACATTTAAAATATCTTAATAAATTAAGTATTAATTTTAATTATTAAAAAAAATAAGGATAAAAAAAATAAAATAAGTTTTTTTACTTATCTATAATTGCGAAAAATATTTTTATATATTTGCCGTGCAGAAACGAATTACACTAACCAATTTGATAGTGTCATACAATTAGAATAATCTAATAGTAAATAATTTTAGAAACATCAACAGCGAAAATCATTGGTAAGTGATTTCAAAAATTACAAGCATAAACAAATTTTAAATATCATGAAAGGCTTGAGTTGTGAAGAAATTAGTCAGAAACTCGGCATCTCTATAATACTGTCAGGAGCCAAATAAGTAACCATTAGAATTAATGCAAATCTTTTTTCAGGTTCATGATGAAATTATCTAAACCAAAAAACCAATTAACCAAATTAAATCACCTTCCCCCGGGTGATTTTTTTTGCCTTTTTCAGAAATTTATTTTATGTGATTTATAGAATTCAAAATATTGAAACTGGGGAATTTAATGTATTATTATCTGAATTAGAAACTGGAGGGTAGCCTTGATTACAGTTTCTGATCTGAATGGAAAAAATTGTTTTTAACAGAAAAAATTCCGCATCAGAAAAAAAATTAATTACCTCAGCCATTGGATTATATATTGTTGCTTTTTTTCTAAAATTAGATTTGGATTATTCTCCCAAAGTGAATTTCAAATATCCAAACGACATAACATCCTAATTTGATTATACTTAAAAACATTAAATATTTTATTTATTAAAACTTCGTTAACAAATAATTAAAAAGCATTTAGAGCAATTAAGTGTACTTAATAAATTAAAATATTACTCGCTTTATATCCTAAAATTCATTATATTGCTCTTAAATTCTTACAAAAACTTAGAAACATGAAAACTAATTCGGCGTTGATTATTGGACATCCTGGACATGAATTACGAGCTTTCAAAATATTAAAAGACTTAAAACCTGACGTATATATTCTAACAGATGGTTCAGGGCAAAACAATGATTCCAGATTGCATCAGTCTATAAAACTAATAGAATCTTTGGGTGCCACTTACAAATATTCCTTCATTCCTTTTCCCGATAAAGAAATATATAATATTATTCTTTCGGGCGACCTTGATAAAATTAAACAAATTAAAAAGCAGCTTTTAATTTCAGTAAAAGAAAATAACTATAGTGAAATATATGGTGATGCTTTAGAGGGCTTTAATCCCACTCATGATATTTGCAGATATATTATTAATGGAATTGTTGCTGAAATGGAAAAAGACAATCCCCAAAAACCGATTCTAAATTATGATTTCCTGCTTGACAAAATACCGGATATGTCATCACAAAAAAAAAACAATTTGTCTTTTGAGCTTTCTCCAACGGAATTAGAAATGAAAATAAAGGCTGCCCTAGATTATCCCGAATTAAAAGCAGAAGTTGAAATGGCTATTGAGCGTTTTGGAGTTTCTTCTTTTTCATGGGAATTATACAGCAGAATTACAGATTTGAATCAAATAAGCAACTGGAAAAATCCTTTTCCTTATTATGAAGAAATTGGAAGAAAACGGGTAGCTTCAGGTGCATATAAAAACTGTATTGAATTTGAGAAACACATTAAACCTATTGCTGAAATTTGTTTAGCAACAACCGTATTTAATTAAATGAATATTTTAATCACAAATTTTATTTTAAATACACCATCGGGAACAGAAACCTACGTGTACGAATTAGCCATAGAATTACACAATCGCGGACATCATGTTGAAATATTTACTTTATTAAAGGGTGATTTAGCAAAATCTCTAATAGACTATGGAATACATGTTTCTACAGATTTAAAAAAAATAAAAAAGATGCCCGATTGTATTCATGCGCATCATAATATAACAACTCTCAAAACTGCAGCCTTTTTTAAAAAGACTCCAATTGTATATTTTATCCATGACAGAACACATTTTCATGATTATCCTTTTAGACATCCTAATATTTTAAAATATATAGCAGTCGATTATAATTGTAAAGACCGTTATCTAGAAAACGGATTTGAAGATAATGATATTGAAATAATTTATAACTGGGCAAATTTAGCCCGCTTTAAACAACGCAAAACTATTTCTGAAACTCCCAAAAAAGCTTTGGCATTTTCTAATTATATGTCACAAACACATATTTTTCCTTTTATAAAAGAAGCCTGTTTATCTGAAGGTATCGAAATTGACCTTATAGGTAGCGGCAATGGAAATGCTACTACAACTCCGGAAAATATCCTTGAAAAATATGACATTGTATTTGGAAAAGCGAAAGCAGTAATAGAAGCCATGGCTACAGGCGCTGCCGTAATTGTATGTGATTTTAGAGGATTGGCAGAGTTTGTAACACCCGAAAACATGTTTCATTACAGAAAATATAATTTTGGGATGAAACTTATGACCAATACTATACAAACCGATTTGATTGTTCGTGAAATCAGGAAATATAATCCTGAAAACATATTGAAGGTCTCTAACTTTATCAGAAAAGAAGCTGATTTTATGTCAATAGTCTCCCAATTAGAAAACGCCTATTCAACGGTAATTAAAGAATATGATAATAATAAAAGAGGAAAATATAAAGCCAGTTATTATAATTATCTAACCATTAGAAAAATTACTTTTATATTAGTGATGAAAATTCGATTAAATTATGATTTTCCAAAAAGCTATGCCTTCATTAAAAAAATACTACATATTTTAAAATAAGAAATGAATAATAACCTTGTACTCGTTTGTATTCTCACTACTGTTATCCATTTTATAAGTATTATTAGTTTATCATCAAAAATAGTAGGTACCAGAACACGCAGAGTCGCTTCTTCTTCCTCTATTTTTAATATTATTGCCCTTACAGCCCAATTTTCAGGTAGTATACAAGCACCTTTGTTAACAAAATCTATAGAAAACACAATTATATCAGGCTTAGAACCCAATGAATTTTTGTTTAGAAGCATTATTTTTTGTGCCACTTTAGGATGTACTTTAGGCGCATTTGCTATTCCCACTACACATCGATTTATGGCAAAGGGAGTTCAGGCACTTTATGAAAACAATTCAATTATAGGAGTATTAATGAAATCTTTCCGAAAAAAGACATTTTATCATTTTAAAGAAAGTGTATCTCTACCACAAAAAGAAAATTTTACCCGATTAAAACAATATAAAGATTTATACTTAAAACTAATTTTTATGAATATATTGGTTTATAGTTTTATCACTGTTAGTGTGTTATCCTGTCTCTATGCTGGCTATCTTAATCCTAATCTTCGAACAACTTCATTATCACTGAGTGGAATTGCAGTTGGATTAGGATCTGTTGGCATGTTACTTTTTATAGAACCTTATCATGGCACGCTTACAGATAAAGTAATTGATGGCACCGTTAAAGAAGCATACTTTAGAAGGCATTTAACCTACATTATACTTGCAAGAATTCTTGGAACCATATTGGGTCAGCTTCTCTACATCCCATTGGCCTGGATAATTGTTACCATTGCAGAGAGATTATAATCACTTACTCTTCAAACAACTCCATCAATTCCAAAGCCCGTTTTATTGATTTTACATTATCAAAAGTCAATAACAAACGTAATCCGTTTACGGTTTGTTTTTCTTTCATTTTACAGAGTGAACTTTGTTTTTGTACAAAGTTCAAAACGTTTCTGAACTTAGAAGACTGATAATAATCGGATTGCTGATCAGACACAAAGTAGCCAATCATTTTGCCCTGTTTTAGAACTAATTTCTCGATTCCGACTTTTGTGGCAATCCATTTTATTCGAATACTGTTTAATAAAGCAACTGCAGGTTTTGGCAATGGCCCAAAACGATCGATTAGCTTTCTTTCGTATTCTTTTAATCCGGCTTCGTCTTTTATAGCGCCCAATTCATTGTATAAAACCAAACGTTCTGAAACGTTGTTGATATATTCATCCGGGAATAATAATTCGAAATCGGCATCAATTTGAATGTCTTTTACATATTCTTTTGTATCGATATCATTTTCTTCAGGATATAAATCTTTGAATTCGTTTTCCTTCAATTCTTCGATGGCTTCGTTCATGATTTTTTGATAGGTGTCAAAACCAATTTCGTTGATGAAACCGCTTTGTTCTCCACCCAACAAATCTCCTGCACCACGAATCTCCAGATCTTTCATCGCAATGTTGAAACCGCTTCCGAGTTCACTGAATTGCTCCAACGCCTGAATACGTTTTCTGGCATCTTCGGTCATGGATGAATACGGCGGACAGATGAAATAACAGAACGCTTTTTTGTTGCTTCGCCCTACCCGGCCACGCATTTGATGCAAATCTGATAATCCAAAATTATTAGCGTTGTTGATAAAAATCGTGTTGGCATTTGGAACGTCCAATCCACTTTCAATAATGGTTGTGGCTACTAAAACATCAAAATCTCCGTTCATGAAACCTAACATCAATTCTTCCAGTTTCGCTCCCTCCATTTGCCCGTGACCAATTCCAACTCTTGCATTTGGCACCAAACGCTGAATCATTCCTGCCACTTCTTTAATATTCTCGATTCGGTTATTGATAAAGAAAACCTGTCCGTTACGCTGAATTTCATATGAAATTGCATCACGAATTGTTTCTTCATTAAAACCAACCACATTAGTTTCAATTGGATAACGATTTGGAGGAGGCGTTGTAATTACTGATAAATCACGTGCTGCCATTAACGAAAACTGAAGCGTTCTCGGAATTGGTGTTGCTGTTAACGTCAGCGTATCGACATTTGCAGCAATAGTTTTGAGTTTATCTTTTACGTTTACACCAAACTTTTGTTCCTCATCGACAATTAATAAACCCAGATCTTTAAAAACCACATTTTTGTTGACTAATTGATGTGTTCCGATGACGATATCGAGTTTCCCTTCGGCTAAATCTTTTAAAGTCTGCGATTTTTGTTTGGCAGTTCTAAATCGGTTTAAGTAACCAATTGTGACCGGCATATCTTTTAATCGTTCTGAAAAAGTTCTGTAGTGCTGATAGGCCAAAATTGTGGTCGGAACCAAAACGGCTACCTGCTTGCTGTTGTCAACTGCCTTAAAAGCAGCACGAATCGCAACCTCTGTTTTACCAAAACCTACGTCTCCACAGACTAAGCGGTCCATAGGACGATCACTTTCCATGTCGGCTTTTACTTCTGCTGTCGATTTGGTCTGGTCCGGAGTGTCTTCGTAAATAAACGAACTTTCTAATTCGTTTTGAAGATAACTGTCCGGCGCAAACTGAAAACCTTTCTCCAAACGACGTTTTGCATAGAGCTGAATCAAGTTGAACGCAATATGTTTAACGCGTGCTTTGGTTTTCTGTTTTAAAACTTTCCAGGCGTTTGATCCAAGTTTGTAAATTTTTGGAGGCGTTCCGTCTTTTCCGTTGTATTTCGAAATTTTATGAAGCGAGTGAATGCTCACATACACAATATCATTATCGGCATAAACCAATTTTATAGCTTCCTGCGTTTTGCCTTCTACCTGAATTTTCTGCAATCCGCCAAACTTCCCAATTCCGTGATCGATATGCGTTACATAATCACCAACTGAAAGTGCCGTTAATTCTTTTAAAGTGATATTCTGCTTTTTCGAATAACCGTTTTTGATGTTGAATTTATGATAACGCTCAAAAATCTGATGATCGGTATACGCCGTAATCTGATTTTCTTCATCAATAAAACCCTGGTACAAAGGCAGTACAATAGTATGATATTGTTTTCGAATATTCTCTGAATTGGCTTCGTCTAAGCTTTCAAAAATATCATGGAAACGTTTTGCCTGCGTTTCATTTGAACAGAACAAATAATTTTTGTATCCGTTAAAATGATTGTCGCTCAGATTGTTCAGCAGCAAATCAAACTGCTTATTGAATGAGGGCTGTGGCTGAATATGAAATTCGAATTTCTTAGCTGTTTTATAAACCGGTTTTGATAACTCTACAACAGAAAAATCCAAAGAACGCTTTATAAATGAAGCCTGATTTAAAAACAATTGTTCCGGCGCAGCGTGTTTTATTTCTTTGGACAATTTCTCAAAAGCTTCTTCAGCCCTTGCAAATTGTTTGTCTAATTGGCTAAAAAGCCCTTCTGTATTTTGAATAAAAATAACGGTATTTTCCGCAATATAATCTAAAAAGCTTTCGCGATTTTCCTGAAAAAGTTTGTTTTCGACATTCGGGATAATCGTGATTTTTTTATGCGTTTCAACCGATAACTGTGTCTCGACGTCAAAACTTCTGATACTGTCTACTTCGTTGCCAAAAAACTCAATTCGGTACGGATGATCGTTTGAGAAAGAGAATACATCGACAATTCCCCCACGAACCGAAAATTCTCCGGGTTCTGTAATGAAATCAACCCTTTTAAATTCATATTCAAATAAAACTTCGTTGATAAAATCAATCGAAATTTTATCGTTCAAGGCTACTTTTAAAGTGTTTTTATCAAGTTCCCTTCTCGTAACCACTTTTTCAAAAAGCGCTTCCGGATAGGTAACAATTACAGCTGGTTTTTTTCTGGAATTGATCCGGTTTAAAACCTCAGCGCGAAGCAAGACATTTGCATTGTCTGTTTCATCAACCTGATACGGGCGTCGAAATGAGGCCGGATAAAACAAAACATCCTGCTCTCCGATCATTTGTTCCAGATCATTCAGGTAATACGCAGCTTCTTCTTTATTGTCTAAAACAATCAAAAAAGGCAGTTCGGTTTTCTTAAAAATGGAACGGATTACAAATGAAACCGCAGAACCAAGTAATCCTGAAAGGTTCATTTTTATTTGATTTCCTTCCAGTAAACTTGCTGCAATCTGCTCAGCTTTTGGCAGATTATCGTAGGTTGTATATAAGGCGTTTTTACTCAACTTTAGGTAAATTTTGATCTATTGATGGCATCGAATTCGGGATTGCTCGTGTAGTATCTAACATTCTTAAAAAATCTGACTCGCCTTCTTCTTGTGGAATTTTGCTTTTTTCAACAATTTTATCCATTTGTCTTTCTAATGAAACTAACTCTTTATTGATTTCGCCAATTAAAAAAGTAACTTTTTCATCCGGAATTTTATCTAAATGAATAAACAAATCCATCATCTTCACTTTTGTAATCAAAATAGAAATTCGACTTCTGATTTGAGGCTGATTGAATTGTGCAGGAATATTATTGTTTAATGCCATTGCTTTTTTAGCAATCGCAGCAGATTTTTTTTGAAATGCTCCAATAGTCTTCTTTGGCTTTCCGTCTAATTCTTTTAAAAATTCACCCCATTCTTTCCAATCATTTACATTTTTTTCTGAAACTTCGTTAATAGGTTCGTCAATAAACGACCAGCCTTTATCTATATTGTTAAAAATGATTTCCTTTTTTTTGGCTTCCTTTTTATTTTCTGCAAGACGTCTTTCATTTTCATCCTGACATGAATTCAATATGAAAGCGAAAAGCAGAAGAAGAGATATTTTGTATTTCATTTTATAAAACATTAAGCTACAAAGTTACAAGTAAATTTTACAATTATGAATTTTGAATTACAAGCATTTTGTTAAGTTTAAGAATAGTACATCAGAACGAATTATATAAAAATAAATATTATTTGTTATTAAATTCATAATTTAACATTCTAAAAAACACTATAATTTACGAATAACCTATATTTGTTCTTTAAAATCTATTCAATGAATCCAAAAATATTAATTATTGGTGCTTGTGGTCAAATAGGAACAGAGCTGACTCAGAAACTTCGTAAGTTGTACGGAACCGACAATGTAATTGCTTCTGATATTCGAAAATTAAATACAGATGTGGTTAATTCCGGTCCTTTTGAAGTAATTAATGCTTTGGATTTTAACCAGATTGAGCATCTTGTAGAGATTCATCAGATTACTGATATTTATTTAATGGCAGCTCTGTTATCTGCTACAGCTGAAAAAAACCCTGCTTTTGCCTGGGATTTGAATATGAACTCTTTATTTCATGTTTTAAATCTGGCGAAAGCAAAAAAGATAAAAAAGATATTCTGGCCATCCAGCATTGCTGTTTTTGGACCTACAACCCCTAAAGAAAATACGCCTCAATATACGATTATGGAACCTTCGACAGTTTACGGAATCAGTAAGCAAGCCGGCGAAAGATGGTGCGAATATTACCATAACATTTACGGAGTTGATGTTAGAAGTATTCGTTATCCGGGATTAATCAGCTGGTCGACTCCTCCTGGCGGCGGAACTACAGATTATGCCGTAGATATTTTTCACAAAGCAATTGCCGATAAAAAATATGAGTGCTTTTTGTCATCAGAAACCAAAATGCCAATGATGTATATGGATGATGCAATTGACGCCACAATCAACATCATGAAAGCTCCGGCTGAAGAAATTAAAATACACTCTTCTTATAATTTAGCAGCGATGAGTTTCACGCCAACTGAAATTGCTGCTGAAATCAAAAAACACATTCCAGAATTTGAAATTACTTACAATCCAGATTTCCGTCAAAAAATTGCGGACAGCTGGCCTGCCAGTATCGATGATTCTGATGCCAGAAAAGACTGGGGCTGGAAACATACTTTTGATTTGGAATCGATGACGAAAGATATGCTGGAACATTTGGGATAATTTTAAAATTAAAACAAAAAAATACCGAAGTTGAACGCTTCGGTATTTTTATATGTTTTTTTTCTAAAACTCAAATTCTCCAATCAGAATTTTGCTGTCACTTTCGCGCTTATTTTCTTTCTGACTCTGGAAAACAGCAATTTTTCGTTCTTGCCTTCCATCAGAATAGTACAAATATACTTCTGCCATCACAGTTGCCGGACCGGAAAGAATATTCTGTCTCTCTCCGAAAAAATTGGTTTTAATTTTATATTTACCTTTTATAGCTTTTTTTAGTAAAAACTGTTCAGGACCAAAACCCTGAGTGAAATCATTACTTAATCTGCCTCCAATTTCTGTAGATTTATGAGAATAGGAACAGTCTTCCCCTCTCGGATCTGTAATCCATAGGTCTATATCTGTATTGTCTTTATTCCAGTTGATTACAACACGAATGTCTATCGGTAGATTTGCTTTTAAACGATTATCTATTTTGCTGGCATCAACATTTTTATTCTGGCTCAGGATATTATTAATTTCCATAATCAAAATCTCTTCAATACCGTTGTCTCTTACTGAAATTTCATCAGTATATTCCTGATATAGCATGGATTTATAGACATTAAGAGCTTCCTGAGGTTTTTTATTATCGATTAAAGCCAATGCGTAATCTCTGTGACTTTGAGAATCAAACGGTCTCCATTCCAGAATTTTCTGTGTAATCCACAATTCTTTTTCATAATTACCTCTCTGTTTTAGCAGATAATATATGGTCTTGTATAATTCTTCATTTTCCAGATCGAGTTCTGCCAATGTACTTAAAACTTTTAAAGAAAGTGCTTTATCTCCTTTTTTGAATAGCAATTTAGAGATGTCAAAATAATACGTTACCAGCTTTTCATATTTTGAACGATTTTCAAGATATTTTTGGTAAATCAGCTCAGAGGACTCCAGATTTTGAAAATCTTTCATATACTCTTCTTTGCTTTCTACATCTACCAAAGTTATTTTGCCTTTTGCTTTTGCTTCCGCTGGAGCAGCAACTCTTTCTGCAGCGCTTTCATCATTATAGCTAGCAGTAACAGAGTCTGATGATTGATTTTTGTTGGCAGATTCACTTACCATTTGTTTAGAAATCTTAGGATACTGCTTTTTTTCGACAGGTTTAAACTCCGTATTCCACCAGGCTGTTAGTTCACGGGTTATATCAAAAGATTTGGATAGAAGGTTTTTTCTTTTTTCTAAAATCTCTTTTTTATTTCTTGAAACAATTTTGCTGTATTCAGCTAATAATTCCTGAGGGGGTGTGATTCGGTATCGCACATAATCATTGACATCATCCAATACAATAAGACTAGTGTTCTTACTTACCACCACAAACTGTTCGCTCAGATTTCTGATTTCATCACGGTTTTGAGTCGAATTAAGTTCAAGATCATTAATTTTTCTTTGCGCCCAAAATTGTGCAATTGGCCAGTTTTCTACCTGAACAGCTGTATTAAAATCTACAGGTATTTCAAAGTTTTTATTCCCTACTGAAAAAAGAGCGGTCAGCTTACCCAAATTTGAAGACGAGATTCCAAATATATTTACCGGCTCATTTACTGCCGTTCCAATATTTGGATACAGTTCCTGAACATTAGCATTTTCTTTAAATCCTAAAAATTTAACCGGAAGTTTTTTGTAGGTTTTCAGCGCCGATTGGGTGTCTAATTCATTAAGATTAATGAAATTTCCTCCTGATTGCGATGCTAAAAGTTTAAGCAGATTGAAATCGGAAGTAGGTGTACTTACAATACTGTTAAGCGGTTTCTTGAATTTTAAAGTCAAATCGCCAAAATTTGAAATTCCATCAGAAAATAAAAGGTATTCTTCTACTCCTGGAATTTCTTTTAATGCACCAAAGTCGGTTCCACCATCGTATTTTAAGTCAACAATTCTATTTTTTAATGTACTCCAGTTTCCTCCGGAAATTGTAAATTCTTCTGTCTTTTCCAGAATATTATTCAATAGAACTAATGATACTGAAACATCTTTATTACTGGAAAAAAAGGCTGTTAGAAAGTCCAGTTCTTTTTGATGGTCTCTCTTTGATCCGCTGAATGAATTATCCCAAATAATGGCAATTTTATTAGATTTCGGTTTTTCTTTTACAGGGAAATCCATCGAAACACTGGCTGCAAAATAAGATTTATCATCAGAAGCTTTTTGCAGCAAAACACTGGAAGATTGATTTGCTTTTGGAATTGCTATTTTAAGGCTTTCATTTGGGGTAAAGTTTTCTTTACTAATCTCCGCAACCCATTGATTGCCTTGTTTCTGAAAAGCAAAACTTCCATCTGCATTTTCAGTGATTTTGGGAGTTATGAGACTTTCATTAACCAACACTTTCAGATTAAATTTTGGAATTCTAACGGCATTCGCAAAACTTAAAAAATAGTGATAATCTGAAGCAGAATTTTTTAGTTCCTGATGATAGCTAATTTTAATGGTTCTGCTGCCTTGCACAGGAATCGGATAAATTCTTGTACGGAAATTATTTCCGGCTACTTTTTCAATAATCCCCGGATCTATATTTCTTTTTTCAATACTTTCAAATACTTCCTTAGCCCGCTCTTTAGGAACCGGAACTGCATCTCTTAATTTTCCGTTGATATCTAAAGCGTAGCCGCTTATGCTTACTCCTTCAGGTAACGGAATGGTAAGTTTTCCTTCTAAAATTCTGTCCCCCGGATTGTAAAATGTGTAAATGGCTGTTGTTGTGGCAAGATTTCCTAAAATTTTGGTCTCAATTTTTGCTTCCTGCAGAATGACCGGATGTTTTTTTAGATTTTCTACATCCAGAGTTGGGATTTGAGAAAAAACCGCACTAAATACCATTAATGCACATATAGTAAAAAGTTTATTCATATTAAAAAAAGTGATTTTTTATTTGATTACAAATGAGAAAAACTGATAAATTCTTAAGAGGTTCTAATTAAAAAGTACGAATATGTTTAGCAACAATTCCAAAATTAAAACCCTGTACCTCATCTACTCCGCTGAAATTGACTGCAATCAGCTGACCACATTCATTAAATACCGGTGCACCGCTGGCACCATGTGTAGAAGTGATACTGTATTGAATTTTATTCCCGTCTGATTCTTTACTTATTTTGCCATCATAAAGCTGCACTTTTATCCCTGAATTTGTCTTTGCCAAATCCATTCCTAAAGGATAGCCCACCATTATTGCTTTTTGTCCCGGATTTAAAGAGGCATCATCCTCAACCGCATTGTCAAGATTGATGATGTTTACAACGGTATCTGGAGTTTTATGATCTGTTAGGCGAACAATCCCTAAATCAATATTGGTGTCTTCTGAAATTTTTTCGATCTCGCAACTAAGCCATTTGTCATCCGAATCATGAAGTGCTACCGCAATATCTACCGTTTTTACATATACCTCAATATCTTCTTTCGATACATATTCTTTAACCGGAATAGCAGCTGCAAGATCTGTTGTTACCGATGTTGTATCTTCTTGTGTATCATTTGAACTGACAAATTCTTCACCCGCTGGCTCTTGACTTGTTTCTTCACTTTCGCCTTCGCCTTCATAGTCGCCTTCACTTTCGTCATAAGCAGATGCAACTTTCCAGTTTGTTTCTATAAAACTTTGATACTCATCTTCTGAAATATCAGTAGTAAGAATTGAAGCAATTTTCAATCCTAGATTTCTTATCGTAGTATTTGTTTTTTCCTGCTCTTCATTTGATGAATTCCATGGCTGTAAAACATGGCTGTTAGTTAATATTTTTCCATCTCTGTCTACAAAAAAACCTGTTCCGAAAACCGTTTCTTCTTTTGCATCCTCATTAGTAAGCTGAATTTCTTTTCCTTTAATTTTTGCAAAATAACCATAACTGTGTTTTATCAGCACCACTGCTCCTTTGTATTCGTCGTAGATTTTTGTATCTGAGTCTAAACAAACAGTAGCAGGTGGCTTTTTAAAATATTTAAAACCAAAAAAAGTTGCTGCTGATAGAATGATTATCGAAGCGAAAATAATTTTGTAAAGATTTCTTTTTTTATTATTGCCGACATGTAAATCATTGTTGGGTCCGATTTTTCTAATTTTCATTTGTAAATAGGTAATTTTTATTAATATGTTTCTAGAGTGTCAATTGACAAAATTATTGATATTTGCCATTTTTTACGGCCCGAAGGTAGTAATTTAATTGTTAAATTATATTGATAAAAAATACTATTATGCACCTGATTTTTCGATTTCACCACCATTACTATCTATAAAAAAATTTGGGCTACTCTGGCTGTTAAATAATTAGATCAACAGACCATTTCCTGGGTTACAATCGTAATTACCATCAGAAAATCGCACACAAATGGCTGACAAGTATTGATGAAGCTCACGCGAGAAAAGACTGGGAATGGAAACATTCTTTTGATTCGGAATCAATGACTAGGATATGATTGAGCATTTGAGTTAAATCTTAATTTTTTAAAAATAAAAAGTCCCGTTTAAAAATTCTAAACGGGACTTTTTGTTCTTTAAAAGAAGATTATTTCACTTCAAAAACATTATTGGCAGGCTTTACATCAGCCATTAATCCACTCGGATCTATTGTAATTTTTTTGATTGCCGTTTTGTTTTTATCAATTGTAAAACTGTAATTTGATTGTGCCCAGGCCCAGTCGTCCAAAACGGTTCTTTTTTCGTTTGGATTTGGATTCGGTTTAATGAAATTCATCATTCGTAACGGAATATAGAACGTTTCAGAAGTGCCATCTGTATAATCCACTTTTAAATCAATTGGCATTGGCATTCTTCCGATTCTTTCCAAAGTAACCGTTGTTTTTCCTGAATTATCAGCAACTTCCTTTATTCCGTAATCAATCGTATTGGTTGTTTGTGCCCAATCTGTCAAATACCAGTCTAATTCTGCCCCGGAAACTCTTTCAGCCGATCTTTTGATATCATTTGGAGTTGGGTGTTTGAATTTAAAATCGTTGAAATATCTTTTTAAAGTTGCATCTACATTTTCTTTTCCAATCACATATTCCAGTTGAGACAAAAAGATACTTCCTTTTACATAAGACGAAATACTATACGGGCGGTTTTCATCATAACGATCACCGTGTGTAGTTTGAGGCTGTTCTTTACCGGAATTCACCAATTGATAGTATGCCGCATAATTTCCTTTAAACGGATTTTCTACTTTTTTATCTCCGGCTAATTCATTCAAAGCACTGTCTTCGATGTAAGTTGTAAAACCTTCGTCCATCCACGGGTGTTTTGATTCATTTGAAGCCAGGATATGCTGAAACCAGGAATGACCCAACTCGTGCGTAGCTGTTCCAAGAATACCTTCAAGAGTTCCGTTTCCTAACATCAAAGTACACATGGCATATTCCATTCCGCCATCTCCGCCCTGAATGAATGAATATTGTTTATACGGATATTGACCAACTCTGTGGTTGTAATAATCCATCACTTTTACCATTAAAGGCTCTAACTGTTTCCAGTTTTCTGTCGTTTTTGGATTGTTTTTGTAGAAGAAATGCAAATCGACATCATTTGGTCCTTTTACAATATCATGGGTATATTCTTTGTCAGCTGCCCAGGTAAAATCGTGAACGTTTGGTGCGATAAAATGCCATGTTAGAGTCTTAGTCTTTTTTGGATAAACCACTTTTACGCCTTCATCTTCGTAACCGTGACCAATTGAGTTTTTCTCCTGTAAATATCCTGAACCTCCAATCGTGTAGTCTTTGTCAATCGTGATTTTTACATCAAAATTACCCCAAACACCGTGAAATTCCCTTGCAATGTAAGGATCTGCATGCCAGCCTTCAAAATCAAATTCGGCTAATTTTGGATACCATTGCGACATTGAAAGTTCAACTCCTTCAGAATTATTTCTTCCCGAGCGACGAACCTGAACCGGAACTTGTCCGTCAAAATCTAATGTAAAAGTCGATTTAGAATTTGGTAAAATTGGCTTAGCCAAAGTTACTTCTAAAATGGTTCCTGAAACTCTTGTCTGAGCAACAGCTCCGTCTTGTTTGAAGTTGGTAATTTTTAAGAATCCAATTTCGTTTGTTTTCAAAGATTCAATACGGCTTTGTTTTACCTCTTTTCCGTCAGCTCCTTTTATCTTAGTTACCATTCTTCCGTCCGGATCTTTTATAAAATGCAAACGGGCATCCATTTCGCTTCCAGGCTGAAAAGCATTAAAAAATAAATGATAGTATACTTTTTTTAAAGTATCAGAAGAATTATTTGAGTAAACCAATTCTTGTTTTCCTTTGTATTGATAGTTTTTAACATCCATCGTTACTTCCATTTTATAATCGGCATGTTGTTGCCAGTAAGAAGTACTTTGAGCAAAAGAAGTATGGAAACTTAAACTTAAGAAAGAAAGTAAAATAATTTTTTTCATTGAATTCCTATGGTATTTAAAAAATTACAAGTTTACAAAAAAAGATTTTCTGTAAACTTGTAATTTAAGTTTTCAAAAATTTTAGCTTTTATTTTTTAGACATTTTTTCGGCCAATAGTAAAGCATTATAAGCATTGACCATTTTAGCCGTTTTTGATGATTCAGCAGATGAAACCGCACCAGGCTCCTGATTTGGATCTGAATTTTCACCTAATACAACCTTAGCAGGAAGAGCAACTCCGGAATCCATCAAAATTTGTTTTACCTGTGAAGCTTTTAATTTAGGATAATAAGAACGAATTAAAGTC
This sequence comes from uncultured Flavobacterium sp., assembly GCA_963513545.1. GTDB lineage: Bacteria > Bacteroidota > Bacteroidia > Flavobacteriales > Flavobacteriaceae > Flavobacterium. The sequence continues at coordinate 30,907 of CAUPQW010000007.1, read as the reverse complement.
GCAACTCCTGCAGCATTTGGAGATGCCATTGAAGTCCCCTGCAAATACTTATATTTATTGTTTGGAACTGTAGCGTAAATTTCTTCGCCCGGTGCAAAAACATCAACATTTAATTTTCCATAGTTAGAAAAATCAGCAATTACATTTTGTCCATAAGCCTTATTAATAGCGCCAATTGTTATCAGATTATCTGCAAATTCCTTGATATTGTCTTCAGAATCATTAGGATAATTAATATTTTGCTTTTCATCGATATTATAACCGTCATTACCCGCAGCATGAACAATTAAAACATCTTTTTTCTTTGCATATTTTATAGCATCATATACCCATTTTTTGTGTGGAGAAAAGCTTTTTCCGAAACTTCCGTTAATTACTTTTGCTCCATTGTCTACAGCATAACGAATTGCCAAAGCAATATCTTTGTCATATTCATCTCCATCCGGAACTGCTCTTACAGTCAGAATTTCAACGTTGTTGGCAACTCCGTCTCCACCTAAATTATTACCACGAATTTGTGCAATAATTCCGGCAACGTGGGTTCCGTGAAGTGCTTTTTCTTTGTCCGGGCCAAATACAATATTGTTCCCGTATTTAGTGCTTTTGATATCATCGGCATTATCCCCTAAAACTTTTCTTCCGTCAAAATCTTTGTTTAAATTGAAATTCAGTTCGTTATAAACTTGCTCTCTGTAATCTTCTAATTCAGTTTCCGGATTAAATGTTGGTCCTGCATTAGTAAAAATCTGAGTCATTACCATTTTACTTCTTGCCACTTTTGGATCAGTAGAAGTAATCGTATTCAGATCTTCACTTTTATATTCTTTTTTATTTAAAGCTGTTTGTATGTTTTTGTGTACATCCAGTAAAAAATCAACTTGTTCTTTATCTTTTAAAGCCTTGTCGTATTTTTCAGTATATTGTGCCAAAGCATTTTTGTATTGTTCGGAACCGTCATCGCCTTTTTTAATAATACGGGTCATTTCAAGGTTTTCATTGACTACATCTCCCAGAAAATTCCATCCGTGAATATCATCAATATACCCATTTTTATCATCATCGATTCCGTTGCCCGGAATTTCCTTTGGATTTGTCCAAATCATTCCCTGTAAATCTTCATGCTCGATATCAACTCCAGAATCTACAACCCCAACAATTACTTTTTTACCTGTTTTTCCTTGTAGTAATTCAGCATATGCCTTGTCTACACTCATTCCGGGAATAGAATCCTTGATTAAATCAAGATGACTCCATCTTTTTAATTCATTTTCAGTAACCGGCGCTTTTTTTACAATAGATAAAGGAGCGGTAATAAATTCTTTTTGAGTTGAAACTTGCGCTTGCAAAGTGGCCCCGCAACTTGCTAAAACAAGTACTGCCCATGCAGATAAATTAAGAGGTTTTATAGAACTCATGTATTTAATTTAATGTAAAGTTAAAGATGGGACTAAATTATACTTTTTTGTTACAAAAAAACAAATCGTTAACACTGTGTTATGAAATTTATACCTGATAATATATTTTACGTACTAATAAAATTACAAATGAATAATATTCAATAAAATATTCGACTATTTCGATTCATTTTATTGTTCGATTTGAACACAAAAAATTTCTAAATGATTTTAATAATTGCAATAAAAACGTGAGGTGTGGATAAGTAAGATATTTTATATAAAAGCAATAAAATTGTGAGATAAATTTTATACTATTGCACCTCTTTAATTTTAAAAATTTTATATGAAAACAAAATTACTTCTTGTATGTGTTTTATGCACATTTAATTTATTCGCCCAAACTAATTTAGTATCAAATGGAGGTTTTGAAACCTGGACCAACAGCACGACTTTGTCAAACTGGTCAACAGAAAACAATGTTTCTCAAAACACTCAATATTTCTCAGAAGGAAGTAACAGTGCACAATTAACTATTGCAAATAGTATCACCAAGCCAAAAATTTTGGCTCAGGTCCCTATGTTGGCTGGTACAACGTATACCGTAAAATATAAATACAAATATCTTAGTTCCAACTATGGCGGGACACACCCTATAAGTTTAAAAATAGAGAAAGCCGGAAGTGCATCGTATCTTTCCAGTAATTCTTTTGCCTCAAACAATGACTGGACACAAAAAGAAACTACTTTTACACCAGACCAAAACATATCTTATGATTTGAGTGTTTCTGTAACTACATTTGACAGTGAAGGATTTGACGTTTTAATTGATGATGTTCAAGTATATATTCAAGGAACGGAGCCAACCACACTTATTCCGGATTCGAATTTTGAAACATATTTAATATCAATTGGAGCTGATTCTGGACCAGTTGATGGAATGGTTCTTACTTCAAATATTTCAACTGTAGAATCACTAAATTTATCGTACTCAAGTATAACAAATTTAACTGGAATTGAAGATTTTATTGGCCTGAGAGCTTTGTATTGTAATTATGTAAATATAACATCTTTAAATTTATCTAAAAATATACTCTTAGAAGAATTGTATGTAAAAGGATGCTTGCTAACTTCTCTTGATGTTTCTACGAATGTTGCAATAAAACATTTAGCTTGTCAGGGGAATAAATTGGCAAATTTAAATCTAAAAAATGGTAATAACACTTTATTGATCACATCTGATTTGTCTTTCAAAAACAATTCCGCTTTAACTTGTATACAGGTTGATAATGTTAACTATTCTACAACAAACTGGGGATCTGCCAAAGATGCTGTCGCAACGTATAAAACAAATTGCTCTACATTAGGTCTTGAAGATTCTGCTTTTGATAAAGCAGCACTTTATCCAAACCCTACCAAAGATCAAGTCAATATCACAAATATAGCATTAGAAAAAGCAACTGTTTATAATGTATCAGGACAATTAGTAAAATCATTTACATTACATCCTGACAACACTAATAATACAATTAGCTTATCGGGTTTACCATCAGGAATATACTTTGTATATTTAATAAATAAAGATGCTGCTACTGTTAAAAAAGTAATAGTGGAATAGTTATAAAATACATAAACTAAAAATCCCGTTTCATAACCTGACAACGGGATTTTTTTATGCATCTCTTTTTTTCTATAAATAACATTCACTGCTTTGTTGTTTATCAAACTCTCATTTGTTTATAATTATGATAAAAAATTCAAAGAACGAATCATTAAAAGCGATTACGTTTTTCAAACCATTTTTAATGAACCAATTCCTTAATTCCTTACCATTATAAACGAATTATTAAGAGTCTTACCCTGCACAAATAACAAAATAAGGACAGATTATCATTTTTTTGCTAAAAATATTATTAGGAAAATATACAGTATTCAATACATTTGTATCGAATTAAAAATAATATTTTAACCTATGAAAATAAAATTACTCTCTTTGTTTTTTTTAATAAGTTTATCATGCTTAGCACAATACACTAGCATCCCGGATATTAATTTTGAAAATAAACTAATTGCCCTTGGTATTGATTCCGGTAGCCCCGATCATCAGGTACTAACTGACAAAATTGATAAATTAACTGATCTTGATATTTCAAATAGCGCAATTACTGATTTGACAGGTATTCAGAATTTTGTCTCTTTAACAAGTTTAAACTGCTACAATAATCAATTAACAGTATTAGATGTATCTAAAAACATTGCTTTGCAAAAATTAGTCTGTTCTTCTAACCAATTAACATCTTTGAATATTTCCATGAATGTAGCCTTGGAAAATCTTGAGTGCAATTCAAACCCTCTTACCTCATTAGATACAGCTGCTAATACAGTTTTGAAATATTTATCTTTCTCCCATAGCAATTTAACATCATTAGATATCTCTAAAAATATTGCTTTAGAAAGTTTAACTTGTATTTCCAATCAATTAACATCATTAGATGTTTCTAAAAATATTGCTTTAGAAAGTTTAACTTGTACTTCCAATCAATTAACATCATTAAATGTTTCTAAAAATACCGCTTTAGGATATTTATCTTGTTGGAGTAATCAATTAACATCATTAGATGTATCAAAAAACACCGCTTTGAAACACTTAGCTTGTTCGATTAACCAATTAACATCACTAGATGTATCAAAAAACACCGCTTTGGAATTTTTATCTTGTTCGGTTAACCAATTGACAACATTAGATCTTTCTATGAATATTAATATTAAGGAAATACAATGTGAACAAAATCAATTAATCAGCTTAAATTTAAAAAACGGCAACAACACTATTTTAAACTCTATGGATTGCACCTCAAATCCTAATTTAAGTTGTATTCAGGTAGATGATGTATCGTATTCAAATACTAGCTGGTCTGTAAATAAAAATTCTACAACAACTTATAGCTTAAGTTGTCCGTCGTTAGGGATAGCAGAAACAGTTTTTGACAAAATAACTGTTTACCCTAATCCTGCCAAAGGAGAGTTGCATATTGACAATAGTACTCTTGAAAAAGCAACTGTATATGATACACTGGGAAAACTAATAACAACAACTAAGTTTACTAATGGTTCAAATAATAACACTATTAATTTAGCAGGATTCCGAAGTGGTCTTTATTATCTTTATTTGGAAAACGAAGGAGCAACTATTGTTAAAAAAATAATAATCGAATAAAAAACACAAAATCATTATAAATTCAAAAACCATATTTTCTGTAGTTTGAAAATATGGTTTTAATGTTTTATAAGACATCCTCGCAGGTAAAAACGTCTTTTAATCTCACTCCTTTTTCAGTATGTTCTACCGTTATAATTTGATTATGTGCATCATGTTCTAAAAACAAATAATAATTTTTATCAGCAGCAGCATTTAGCAATTTTGATTTCTCCGGCATTGTCAATAAGGGCCTTGTATCATATCCCATAACGTAAGGCAACGGAATATGTCCGGCAGTCGCTAACAAATCGGCGCAAAATACTATCGTTTTATCCTTATATTGAATATATGGAATCATTTGTTTTTCGGTGTGACCATCAACGTAGTAAATATCAAAGCCTAATTCTTTTGAGAAACCAAAATCACTTTGAGGTCTTTCAACAAAATTTAATTGTCCGCTTTCCTGCATCGGCAAAATATTCTCTGCCAAAAAAGAAGCTTTTTCACGGGCATTCGGTTTTGTTGCCCATTCCCAATGATTTTCATTCGTCCAGAATTTGGCATTTTTAAAAGCAGGTTCGTAACCGTTTTTATCAGAATTCCATTGTATACTTCCTCCACAATGGTCAAAATGCAGGTGTGTCATGAAAACATCGGTAATATCGTCCCTATGAAAACCATATTTTAAAAGAGAACTGTCCAGAGTGTGAGTTCCCCAAAGCGAATAATAACCAAAAAATTTGTCTGATTGTTTATCCCCCATTCCGGTATCGATTAAAATCAGACGTTTCCCATCTTCGATAAGCAGACAACGAGCCGCAATATCAATTAAATTATTAGTATCGGCAGGGTTGGTTTTATTCCAGATTGTTTTAGGTACAACGCCAAACATTGCGCCTCCGTCTAATTTAAAATTTCCTGATTCTATTGGATAAAGTTTCATGAATTTGAATTCTAAGATTTAGACAAAGCTAAGAAATCCAATTTTTATTACTAAAGATCAATTCGAAACTTAAACAAATAATTATTTTAATGTAATAGAAGTACTGGCAATGATTTCGTTTTTATCAAAGAAATTGACAAAGTATGTTCCTTTTGCAAACTCATTCCCATCCGAATTTAATACCCCATAAACATTTACTGGCTGTCCCTGAAAATCTATTGCAACTATAAAACTATAAACCAAGGCTTTGCCATTACTAAATTCAATTAGCTTATCGGCACCTAAAACAGCATTTTTCTGATCTAAAACCTGAACATAATAAGCTCTTTTACCTGTCTTCGCTACAGGATTTCCCGAAATGGAGAAACTAGCCTTAAGTTTACTGGTGCTTTTCGCCTTGTCAGTTTCCAGTTCTTCTCCCGATTTTTTTTCGTGAAGCGCTATAACTTTAAAGTTATTTAATTCTAATTTTGAAGCTGATTTTAAAGTTGATTCAAGTTTTTTTCGCTGCAATGCCAATGTATCATTTTTGATTCTTTGTTGATACATAGCTGAATTTTGATTTTCAATCTCTGTCAACAGGTTTTTATTTTGGGCTTTGAGGTTTTTGATTTCAGAAACTTTTGACTGTAACGAAATATTCAAAGTAGAAAGTTGTTTTCGGTAAACTTGCAGTTGTGAAGAAGAAGGGTTTTTTGAAGCCTTTATAATTTCCATTAAATTTTCAACATTTTTCTTTTCAACTTCTAATTCTTGTGACAGAGCTGTTTTTTCTATTAAAGCCTCATCATAAGCTATTTTTAAAGTATTTAAGGAATCTAATATGCTTTTTTGAGCAAATGATTTTTGATCCATTTCAGTCATATTTTTATTCTCGACAGAATTAAATAAGCTAAAATTATTCGTTGATGTGTTACTAAAAATATAAAATGTGATTCCAAATCCAAAGACAAATAATACTGCAATAATCGCTTTTATTGCCCCACTCTTATTGTATTTATTCATAAAGCTATTTTAATTTTCTGCAAAAATAGCGATATTTTACTACTAAAAGTAAGTACAAGTACGCTTTTTATATAATTAATATAAACAACCCGTTGGGTGAAATTAAAAAATAAGTGTCAGGCTGCGTCCATTCGTCTTCGCTCAGAATAAACTTAGTCGAAGCACTTTCTTGTTCAAAAGCCTTCGACTCCACTCAGGATGACATCAATTCCTTAAGTTATAAATGATGTTTTACTCCCGATTTTATACTTTTTTTAATCAAATCATTTTTTTTAATCAATTTCATCCAACGGTTTATAAACAATTATAACCTATTAAAAAAAGCACCTTTATATCATAATGAATCTCACTAACATCTTATCAAAATAATTTATATCTATTTTAACATTTGTTATAATAATGTGAAGCGTTATGGAAAAAGGTTTTTAAGTCGTATCTTTGCAAATAATTTCATTTTCAACATTGAAATTCAGTATTTTAAAAAGATTGATTTTTTTGAATCCTGATTCAAAAATGAAAGATAACAAACATAAAAACAATGATAAAAGTTTCTGATACAGCCAAAAAGAAAATCATCGATTTGATGAATGACGATGGTTTTGATGCTTCACATGACTATGTACGTGTAGGTGTGAAAAGCGGTGGATGCTCTGGTTTGTCATATGATTTAAAATTTGACAAAACCAAAGGAGATGACGACAAAGTATTCGTAGACAATGACATACAAATTGCTGTTGAAAAAAAATCATTTCTGTATTTAGCCGGAACAATTCTTGAATTTTCTGGTGGATTAAACGGAAAAGGTTTTGTTTTCAACAATCCAAATGCAAGTAGAACATGCGGATGCGGGGAATCATTCTCACTATAAATTAATATAACAAGACTAATAAAGAGTAATTTTTTGAAAATTATATCTTTAAATCTTTACATCAAAAATGAGCAAATACACAGAAGACGATTTAAAAATCGAACTCGAAACTAAAGAATACGAATACGGATTTTATACTAATATAGAGTCTGAGACTTTTCCTATTGGCTTAAATGAAGATATTGTAAGGGCAATTTCTCTTAAAAAAGAAGAGCCGGAATGGATGACCGAATGGCGCATTGAGGCTTTTCGTGCCTGGAAAGAAATGATTGAACCGGAATGGGCCAATGTCCGTTATGAAAAACCGGATTTTCAGGCCATTTCTTATTATTCAGCTCCAAAACAAGTAGATCCTAACAAAACTTTGGATGATGTTGATCCGGAACTTCTTGAAATGTACAAAAAGTTAGGAATTTCTGTTGATGAGCAAAAAATGATGAACAATGTCGCAATGGACATTGTCGTCGATTCTGTTTCTGTGGCTACAACTTTCAAGAAAACATTAGGAGAAAAAGGTATTATTTTCTGTCCGATTTCTGAAGCTATTAAAGAACATCCTGAATTAGTAAAAAAATATTTAGGAACTGTTGTCCCTCAAAAAGACAACTTCTATGCAGCGTTAAACTCAGCAGTTTTCTCTGACGGAAGTTTCTGTTATATTCCAAAAGGCGTTCGTTGCCCAATGGAATTGTCAACTTATTTCAGAATCAATCAGGCAGGAACCGGACAATTCGAGAGAACCCTTGTTATTGCAGATGCAGGAAGTTATGTTTCATACCTTGAAGGATGTACAGCACCAAGCCGTGATGAAAACCAATTACACGCTGCTGTGGTTGAATTAATCGCTTTGGATGATGCTGAAATTAAATATTCAACAGTTCAAAACTGGTTCCCTGGAAATAAAGAAGGTAAAGGCGGAGTTTACAACTTCGTAACGAAAAGAGGTTTATGCGAAACAAACGCTAAAATTTCATGGACACAAGTTGAAACCGGTTCTGCTGTAACCTGGAAATATCCTTCTTGTGTATTAAAAGGAGATAATTCAGTAGGAGAATTTTATTCTATCGCTGTTACCAATAACTACCAACAGGCAGATACCGGAACAAAAATGATCCATTTAGGAAAAAACACTAAATCGACTATTATTTCTAAAGGTATTTCGGCCGGGAAATCACAAAATAGCTACCGTGGCTTAGTGCAGATTTCGCCAAGAGCAGAAAATGCAAGAAACTTTTCGCAATGTGATTCCTTATTAATGGGTAACAATTGTGGAGCGCATACTTTCCCTTATATTGAAAGTAAAAATCCATCTGCAAAAATAGAACACGAAGCAACTACAAGTAAAATTGGAGAAGATCAGGTATTTTACTGTAACCAAAGAGGTATTCCTACTGAAAAAGCGATTGCCTTAATTGTAAATGGTTTCAGTAAAGATGTACTAAACAAACTTCCGATGGAATTTGCAGTTGAAGCTCAAAAATTATTAGAGATTTCTTTAGAAGGATCTGTGGGATAATTAATTCTAAAAATGATTTATTATGGACATCATCTTAAAAAATGTAAAGAAAAAAGATTTTCCAGTTTTAAAATCACTGGCTAAATCACTTGGTTTTGAAATTATTGAAGAAGTTGAAAAACCATATAATCCTGAATTTGTAAAAGAAATTTTAGACGGTGAAAAAGATATCGCAGAAGGCAGAGGTATCAAAATGACAATGGAAGAACTTAATAAATTATGGAAATAGTCTTTACTCCAAAAGCAAAAAAAGATTTAGAATTTTGGATAAAATCAGGAAGTAAAAATATCATTAAGAAAATAACTCAATTAATTGATGACATTCAACTTCATCCCTTCGAAGGATTAGGAAAACCTGAGCAACTTAAACATAATTTGGCAGGAAGATGGTCCAGAAGAATTGATAAAGAACATAGAATCATTTACAGAATAACAGAAGAAAACAATATAGAAATATTAAATATCCTTTCTTTAAAAGGGCATTACGAATAAATAAAGAAAACAATGTTATCAATAAAAAACCTTCACGCTGCAATCGGTGATAAAGAAATCCTGAAAGGAATTAATATAGAAGTAAAAGCTGGCGAAGTACACGCTATCATGGGACCAAACGGTTCCGGAAAAAGTACACTTTCTGCAGTTATCGCAGGAAACGAAAACTACGAAGTTACTGACGGACAAGTTTTCCTTGACGGAGAAGATCTTGCTGATCTTGCTCCAGAAGAAAGAGCACACAAAGGAGTTTTCCTTTCGTTTCAATATCCTGTAGAAATTCCCGGAGTTAGTGTTACGAACTTCATGAAAACTGCAATCAATGAAACTCGTAAAGCAAACGGTCAGGAAGAAATGCCTGCAAACGAAATGCTGAAAGTTATTCGTGAGAAATCTGAATTGTTAGAAATCGATCGTAAATTTTTATCCCGCTCTTTAAATGAAGGTTTTTCCGGAGGAGAGAAAAAAAGAAACGAGATTTTTCAAATGGCAATGTTAGAGCCAAAATTAGCGATCCTTGACGAAACCGATTCTGGTCTTGATATCGATGCTTTAAGAATTGTGGCTAATGGTGTAAACAAATTAAAAAGCGACAAAAACGCAATTATAGTAATTACACACTACCAACGTTTATTAGATTATATCGTTCCGGATTTCGTTCACGTACTTTACAACGGAAGAATCGTAAAATCCGGAGGAAAAGAATTGGCTTACGAATTAGAAGAAAAAGGATACGACTGGATTAAGGCAGAAAATTAATTCTGAGTCGAAAGTTTTAAAGTCTAAAGTCATAAAGTCCAAAAACTAGATGAGTAAGTTTCGATCTTTTGAAGAAATAAATTCCTGGCAAAAATCTCGAATCTTCAATAAGAAAATATATTTGATTACTGAAAATTCTACTTTTAAAAAAGACTTTGATTTCGTTAGACAAATAAGACGAGCATCACTTTCTATATCATCAAATATTGCAGAAGGTTTTGAAAGAAATACAGACAAAGAGTTTATTTACTTTTTATATGTAGCCAAAGCATCTGCAGGAGAAGTTAGATCTCAATTATATTTAGCTTTTGATTTAGAATATATTATAAAAGAAGAATTTGAAATGCTTTTAGAATCGATAACAGAAATATCGAAATTATTAAGTGGTTTCATTAAATATTTGAGTCAAAAGTTATAAAGTCAAAAGTTGTAAAGTCTGTTAGACTCAACTTAGTTTATGATTTTTTCACAAAAATAGTCGACAATCTAAAGTCTTTCGACTTTCGACTTTCGACTTTAAGACTAAAAAGAAAATGGATTTAAAAGAAAAATTAGTATCGTCTTTTATGGCTTTTGAAGAGCGTGTTGATGTGCATTCAGATTTGCATGAAATACGTACAACTGCTATAAAAAACTTCGAAAATAAAGGTTTTCCAACCAAAAAAGAAGAAGCCTGGAAATATACATCGCTAAACGCCATCTTAAAAAATGACTTTACGGTTTTTCCAAAACAGGAAAATGCAATCGAATTCAATCAGGTAAAAAAATACTTTTTACACGAAATTGACACTTATAAATTAGTTTTTATCGATGGTGTTTTCAGTTCGCATTTGTCTTCTACAACGCATGACGGAATAGATGTTTGCCTGATGTCTTCGGCATTGACCAAACCAAAATATAAAATGGTTATTGATACCTATTTTAATCAAATTGCAAGCAAAGATGACAGTTTAACGTCATTGAATACCGCTTTTGCAATAGAAGGTGCGTTTATCAATATTCCTAAGAAAAAAGTAGCCGACAAACCAATCGAGGTTATGTATTTTTCAACAGGAAATGAAGCTGCTTTAATGGTTCAGCCAAGAAATTTGATTATTGTGGGTGAAAATTCACATGTTCAGATTATCGAGCGTCACCAAAGTCTGAATGAAAATCCGGTTTTAACAAATACTGTTACGGAGATTTTTGCTCAAAAACGTGCCATTGTTGATTATTACAAAATTCAAAACGATAATAGTGAAGCAAACTTAGTGGACAACACCTATGTTTCTCAACAGCAAGAAAGCCACGCTTATGTTCATACGTTTTCATTTGGAGGAAACTTAACTCGTAACAACTTAAACTTTTACCATTTCGGAGAAAGATTAACGAGTACGCTTAACGGAATTTCTATCCTTAATGACAAACAACACGTAGATCATTATACTTTGGTAAACCACGCACAGCCAAACTGCGAAAGTTTCCAGGATTATAAAGGAATTTTCTCTGATCGTTCAACAGGAGTTTTCAACGGAAAAGTTTTGGTAGAGAAAGAAGCTCAAAAAACAAATGCTTTTCAAAAAAGTAATAACATTTTATTGAGTGATAAAGCCACTATCAATGCAAAACCTCAATTGGAAATTTTTGCTGACGACGTAAAATGTTCTCACGGATGTACAGTTGGACAGTTGGATGAAACAGCAATGTTTTACATGCAGTCTCGCGGAATCCCACAAAAAGAAGCTAAAGCTTTATTGATGTACGCATTCTCAAATGCTGTTATTGAAAGCATTAAAATACCGGAATTAAAACAGCGTATCACTAAAATCATTGCCACAAAATTAGGCGTGAATTTAGGATTTGATTTGTAAAAATTCTGATTCTATAAAACACAAAACCGACAAGTTAAAATTTGTCGGTTTTTTTTACGCCAATTGCTTCAAAACAAATCCTTAAATTTTTACAATTCAAAACTTTTCCCTTGTTCAGGAAAAATAAATTTCAATCCTAAATCATTCTGAGTTTTCAACTGTTCCTTAATTTTTATAATATTTTTTTCAGGTGGTTTTAAATGTGTAATTATTATTTTAAATCCGTTTAAAGAATTTTCCCCAGTTAATTCCTCTAATTTATGAAGCTCATCCGTCAGATATTTTGGTGTAAGATGCCCAAATAAAAACTGATCAGGCTGCTCATTCGGGAAAGAGACTTCTATAAAAATGCCTTTTAATTCTTTACTTCGGATTAATGGAGCAACCGCTGTCCATAATTCTTTTAAATTATTGCTTTTTTCTACTGCATCCGGACCTGTATCACCAAGATATAAAACGTAATTATTATTGTTTCTAATTAAAAAAGCAGTGCTTTCGTATGGGTTTACATGACTTAACGGAAAAGACTTTACCGTCATCGCCGTATTGGTAATTGTAGTTTCTTCTCCTATATTTAAAGTCTGGAAATGATACCGCTTAATATGAAAACCAGGTCCTTCGTCTCCAAAATTAGCCCACGTTTTATCATTAAAATAATGGTTTTCCATCATCTCCATACATTTTTTTGTAGCATAAACTGTTTTTGAGGAATCTGCCGGGGAGTTAATTATCAAACCCGAAACATGGTCTAAATGAGCATGAGAAATTAAATATCCTTTAATATATTTTCGTAAAACTTCACTTGCTGAAACCTTGAATATCTTATTCTCAATAGCTTTTTCTATTCCTGAATTAATAGTTCCGGCATCCAGACAAATGTAATCTTTCGTATTAGAAGGTGCTATTAAATAGGCAGAAAGGTTTTTTTCATCAATTCCGCCCTTAACTCCCAAAGGGACAACCTTAAAAACTGCTTTTTGATCTTTTTGGGAAAATGAATTAATTGATAGTAAAATCAAACAACCTAAAAGCATTTTTATAATTTTCATACCCATATTTTTATAATTACAAATTTCATCAATTAAGATGAATTTAGTTGCTTGTATTTTCAAAAATCCTGTAAAATAACGCTAAATTTACTTTGCCCTCAAATGATAAAATTCAATCTTAAAACAATATCTTTACGTAAAAATATAACATTTTAAACCAAAAAAGTTACAATGACAACGATAGCATCTCAATTTGGAATCAATGAAGCTCTTGAAAAATTGGGCATCAAATTTATAAATGAAGGAACATCTACAGGAATAGAAAGTTTTTCATCTGGAGAAATTTTAGACAGCTACTCGCCAGTGGACGGAAAATTGATTGCATCCGTAAAAATGTCAACTCCTGAAGATTATGAAAGAGTAATGCAGTCTGCTACAGAAGCTTTTAAAACATTTCGTTTAATCCCTGCACCGCAACGCGGAGAAATTGTGCGTCAGTTTGGAGAAAAGCTACGCCAAAATAAAGAGGCTCTTGGAAAATTAGTTTCGTATGAAATGGGCAAATCATTACAAGAAGGCTACGGAGAAGTACAGGAAATGATTGATATATGCGATTTTGCAGTAGGTTTATCACGCCAATTACACGGATTAACGATGCATTCCGAAAGACCCGGCCACCGTATGTACGAACAATATCATTCATTAGGAATTGTAGGAATCATTTCAGCATTTAATTTTCCGGTAGCCGTTTGGTCCTGGAATACTGCCCTGGCATGGATTTCCGGAGATGTTTGCGTTTGGAAACCTTCTGAAAAAACACCCCTTTGCGGAATTGCCTGCCAAAATATAATTGCCCAGGTTATCAAAGAAAATAATTTACCGGAAGGTATTTCATGTCTCATAAACGGTGATTATACTATTGGCGAATTAATGACAGCTGATAGTAGAATTCCGTTAATTTCTGCAACCGGATCAACCCGAATGGGAAAAATAGTAGCTCAAACTGTTGCCGGACGTTTAGGTAAATCATTATTAGAATTAGGAGGAAACAATGCTATCATTGTTACTCCGGATGCGGATATTAAAATGACAGTTATCGGAGCTGTTTTTGGCGCTGTTGGAACTGCCGGACAACGTTGTACCTCAACCCGAAGATTAATTATTCACGAAAGTATTTATGACAAAGTAAAAGAAGCCCTGATTGCTGCCTATAAACAATTACGTATCGGAAATCCGCTGGACGAAAACAATCATGTAGGCCCGTTAATTGATATTCATGCTGTCGAAATGTATGCTAAAGCTCTGAACAGAGTTGTTGCAGAAGGCGGAACAATTTTAGTTGAAGGCGGCGTGCTTTCCGGCGCGGGTTATGAAAGCGGCTGTTATGTAAAACCCGCTATTGCCGAAGCAGAAAACTCCTTTGAAATAGTACAACATGAAACCTTTGCTCCAGTTTTATACCTCATAAAATATTCGGGAGAAGTTGATAATGCCATCGAAAAACAAAATGGCGTAGCTCAGGGACTATCCTCTGCAATTATGACAAACAACTTACGCGAAGCAGAACGATTTTTATCTGTTACAGGCTCTGATTGCGGAATTGCAAATGTAAACATAGGAACTTCGGGTGCCGAAATTGGAGGTGCTTTTGGAGGAGAAAAAGAAACCGGAGGCGGAAGAGAATCCGGTTCTGATGCCTGGAAAATCTATATGAGACGCCAGACAAATACAATTAATTATACCACAAGCCTGCCATTGGCACAAGGCATTAAATTTGATTTGTAGTATTTAATTAAATCATAAAAGGCTTCCGAAATTTGGAAGCCTTTTACTTTTAAAAAATAATGGTTAGTTAGTTGGTTATTATTTCTTAATTATAATTTTTGTAGTCACACTATTTTCGGTATAAACTTTTACCAAATAACTGCCATTGGCAAGATGACTCATGTCAATTGTGTTATTATTTCCTGCTTGTGAATTTACCAGTGCTCCCGTCAAATTATACACTTCTACTTTTTGAATCGCTTTATCTGAATCGATATTCAACTCGTTTGAAACCGGATTTGGATATAAAGTTAGTTTAGCAGAAGCCACTTCTTCTACTGAATTATAGGATGACATACGTGCCGTAGTGTTATATGTTGTACTAATATAATATAGATTTGCTACAGAACCCTTTGTTATCGTATTTGTTCCTGCAGGAAGAGAAACTGTAACCACTCCTGATGTTGCAGTATAAGAGACGTTATTAACTTTTATTGTTCCTGTAAAGTTAGAGTCGAATACCAATGTTAATGTTGAAGCAGCAGTCGTTGTATAAGTTATAGCTGTACTGGACTCAATTTTTAAACGAGCTGTCAATGTTAATCCGGCATAACTTACTGAACCCGCAGTAGAATTCATATTTCCGGTAATCGTGTAAAATGAACTTGTTTTTCCGGAAACTGTAAAATTATGTATTTGATTTCCTGAAGCAGTACCTGTAACAGTAATAGTACCTGATCCGTTTGCCGCTGTACCTGTCCCTGTCGTAACAATTGAATAAGACAGAGTTGCTGTTGGTGTTCCAGTAATGGTAATTGTTTTTGCAGTACTGTTTTTTACAAAAGTAATACCTGATGCAGGTAATCCCGTTACTGTTGCATCCGTTGCACTTCCTCCCCAGGTAAAAACTATTGAACTAATTGCTGTGCCGTTTGTCACAGTTTGGCTGTTATTAGAAGTTGAAGTTAGCGTTTGGACGCTTACCGGGGTAACCGTGATTGTACCTGATCCTGTCGCTGCTGTACCTGTTCCTGTAGTAGCGATTGAATAAGAAACTGTAGCTGTTGGTGTTCCCGTTATGGTGATTGTTTTTGCTGTACTATTTTTTACAAAAGTAATTCCTTATGCAGGTAATCCCGTTACTGTTGCATCCGTTGCACTTCCTCCCCAGGTAAAAACTATCGAACTAATAGCTGTACCGCTTGTCACAGTTTGGTTATTATTAGAAGTTGAAGTTAGCGTTTGAGCACTTACCGGGGTAACCGTAATTGTTCCTGATCCTGTCGCTGCTGTACCTGTTCCTGTAGTAGCAATTGAATATGATAAAGTTGCTGTTGGTGTTCCGGTAATAGTGATTGTTTTTGCAGTACTATTTTTTACAAAAGTAATTCCTGATGCAGGTAATCCAGTTACTGTTGCATCAGTTGCACTTCCTCCCCATGTAAAAACTATCGAACTAATTGCTGTACCGCTTGTCACAGTTTGATTATTATTAGAAGCTGAAGTTAGCGTTTGATTACTGACAACACTTGTTTCACCCTGTACTGAAACTAATGCTCCAGCATAATTTGTAAGAGCCGATTTTAATGCTGTGATTACTGTAGAAGATACATCATCAACCGAATTATCAAAAGTCCATTTTAAATCTCCTCCGAAAACACGACCTGAATACTGTGTTACTTTAGTTTGTGCTACCGCAGGCTGGTCTATTACCAGATTTTTAACGTATAATGCGGCATTGGTATCAAAGTTATTGTAACTATTCCCTCCCAGTTTTGATTTTATACTGCTGCTAATAATTTCACCTCTGGTTGCAGTTTCTATAGCATCAAACTCTACAGGATAATTAGTGGCATTATACGGAACGTAACGTGTCTGACCAGTCATAGTATTGTTGAATGCTTTAATTGTGCCACCGGCTTCGCCAGAAAAAGTCCCCGCAGTATCATAAAAGATATCTGTTCCTTGTTTAGACGTAAGCATAGGATATTTACAATTTCGGAAAACATTTCCTTCCATGAATAAAGAAGAACCTAATGTTGATCCGGCTCCGTATTTTGAATTTCCATCATAGTAGTTGTTATAAATATGTGCAGAATAATAACGAACTCTTGGATGACGGGAATCAGAATGATCAAACCAGTTGTGGTGATAAGTAATATACAAACCAGTTGTAGTTCCTTCACTCAAGCCCAAAAGACTGGCTTTTCCACTATCCCAAAAGTGATTATAAGACAATGTAATATAAGTTGATGATTTATTATCTAATGCCCCATCACCTTTTATCTGATCGGCATCGCTTCCGGCATCACCATAAAACAAATCACAGTTATGAACCCAAATATGATCGTTATCCTGCTGCATCCCAACATTATCACCAGCCGTGCTATTGCAATTCATAAATCCAATATTACTAACTTCAATATTTGAAGCAGATTTAAGACGCACACCCCAGCCGTTTGCAACTGCATCTGTCCCGACACCTTCTAATGTTACATAACTCGAGGCATTATTATCATTTTCAATAACAACATCTCCGCCTTCCATGACGGTCATATCTGTAATATTTCCCAACAGACGAATGATAAACGGACGAGTGTCTTTTCCTTTTTTAATAGCATACAAAATATTTTGCAGACCTACACAAGGATTTGCACTTGCTCCGGTAATATCAATTGAAATTGTATTCTTTGTATTTTGTGAAATGTATAGAATCACCGCTCCGTCTTTAGGAGTACCATCGGCTTTATATCCTCCGGGAACGCGGCCACCATCAAAAGCAAAACCATTGCGATCCTGGGCTAATACGGTCAAAGAACCCGTTGTAGTCCCAGTTCCTTCAACTCCGGAAATAACCGGCTTTACTTTTACCGTATAAGTTCCTGCCTTTAGCCCTGGAATATCGGCGCGATAATAAGACCCATAGCTACGAATTAATTGATTATCAATTTTTTGGTCTATAAAACCGTTGCCGGTATAATAAACATTATACGTTTGTGCATTACTTACGGGTTGCCATTTTACAAAAGCCGATTCAAGCCAGCCTACCGCTTCATTAATTTGCTGTGACCGTGTTTGTAGAGAAACAAACAAAAGGGTCAATAAAAATAATTTTTTTCTCATGTGGTTTTTGGTTAATTGATAGTTATAAAGTGTTTTTTGCTTTGTCGATATATTATTTAAAAATGTAATCGATTACTCAAAAATATATAAAATCTAATTATTCATAATATTTTTGTAATAAAAAAGAATATTAAATAAAAATTATTACAGTTAAATAAATTAAATGTAATTTGTTGCATAAAATGTAATAAATTACACACATTAAAAGATCCTTATTTTACAATACTTAACAAACCGTGCAAATTTTCTTTTTAACAAATAATAACTCAAATAATGCTTTTTGTTTTATAAATTTAAATCTGTTAAATATTTAAATTTGTATAAGAAAAATATTATTATTTATAATTTCAGAAGCTAAAAATCTATTCTCAAACTATGCTCAGACTCATTCTAAAAATATATTAAGTTATAAACAAAAAAGGCTTCCAATTGGAAGCCTTTACTGAAATTTAATTTTCAATTATTTTTTGATGATTTTTTTAACAACAACTCCTTCATCTGTAACTACTTTTACCAAATAATTGCCCGTAACCAAATTACTTACATCTACAGAATCAACTTCACTGATAATACTTTTTACTACAGTTCCTGATAAGCTATAAATAACAACGCTGCTCACTTTTTGATTCTCTGAAGAAATATACAATTGCCCTGAAACAGGATTTGGATACAAGAATAATTTAGAAGCTTCAACACTATCCCCTAAACCCAATGTTGCATAAGATGTTTTGATGTAATATAAATTTGGATTTGAAGTAGACCCTTTGACAATTGTGTGCGTACCTGCAGGAATTGATGGTATAGTCGCAATTCCATTTACTATATTGTAATTGTTTGAGTCAAGTTTAATATTTCCATTATAGGTTGGATCAAATATTAAGATTAAAGTAGATACAGCAGTCGTTGTATAAGTGATGCTTGTTGCGGATTCAATTTTCAAACGTGCTGTTAAATTTTCACCATCATAAGACGTAGATCCGGCAGTACTATTCATGTTAGCTGTTGATCCAAAAGTATAAAATGAGCTAGTTTTTCCTGTTTTTGTAAAATTATGTATTTGATTCCCAGAAACAACTGCATTCACCGTAATAGTCCCAGATACCGCAACAGGAGTTCCCGCACTACCCGAAGTAATTGCAGTAAAAGTAGCAGAACCAGTAGCTGTTGGTGTTCCAGATATTGTAATGGTTTTAGCAACAACATCTTTTGTCGCTGTAAGACCTGCAGACAATCCGCTAACATCAGCATCTGTAGCATCTCCACTCCAGGTTAACACTATAGGAGCTATAGCAGACCCAACTGTTATTGTTTGATTATTGTTACTTGTAGAAGTAAGCACTTGGCTGCTTGGAGGCAACATTGTGATTGTTCCTGAATCTGAAGCAGAAGTTCCGGCACTTCCGGTAGTAGTAACCGTATACTCCATAGTTTCAGTAGGAATCCCTGAAAGAGTTAATGTTTTTGCAGTAGTATTTTTTGTTACTGTGATTCCATTAGGCAATCCGGTTGCAGCGGCATCTGTAGCATCACCACCCCAGGTAAATACAATATTAGCTATTGCAGTACCACTTGATACCGTTTGATTGTTGTTGTTACTGGTAGCAACTAAGGTTTGATTACCAAGTGCTGCAACTTCACCCTGAACCGCCACCATTGCCGAAGTATAATTAGTAAGAGCAGTTTTTAACGCTGTAATTACAAGTGAGGACTTATCGTCAACTGAATTATCAAATGTCCATTTTAAATCACCACCAGATACACGTCCGGCATATTGCATCACTTTTGTTTTTGCATCAGCAGGCGATTCAATTACCAGGTTTTTTACATATAATGCTGCATTTGTATCAAAATTATTATAAGTATTAGCGCCTGATTTTGATGTAACCGTAGCAGGAACAACTTCTCCTCTTGTTGTTGCCAAATAAGCATCAAAATCAGTTGTAGAACTAATTTTACCTGCAATATTATATAAAGGATTTGGATCTCCATAAGCCACAAAACGCATGCTATTAGTTCCTAAATCAGCATCAAATGTATTATTAAATGCTTTTATACTACCTCCTGCTTCTCCTGAAAATGTACCCATTGTACCTGCGTTATTTACCTGATTCGCAGAATCCCAAATATCAGTACCCTGAAGCGATGTCATCATAGGATTCTTACTATTACGATAATAATTTCCTTCAATAAACAAAGAAGATCCTAACGTTGAACCTGAACCATATTTAGAATTTCCATCAAAATAGTTATTATAGATGTGTGCAGAATAGTAACGAACACGAGGATGTCGGGAATCAGAATGATCAAACCAATTGTGATGATAAGTAATATATAGTCCGGTTGTAATTCCTTCACTTAAACCTAAAAGACTTGCTTTCCCACTATCCCAAAAATGATTGTATGATAATGTGATATAAGTTGAATTTTTATTATCTAATGCACCATCACCTTTAATCTGATCAGCATCACTACCGGCATTTCCATAAAACAAATCATTATTATGAATCCAAATATGATCATTGTCCTGTTGCATTCCAATATTATCTCCCGCTGTGCTATTACAGTTCATAAAGCCAAGATTACGAACTTCTATGTTAGAAGCTGATTTAAGACGAACTCCCATTCCATTTACTACTGCATCATTTCCTACACCTTCCAATGTAAGGAAACTACTGGCATTGTTGTTATTTTCTATTGTAATATCACCACCTTCCATTACAGTCATATCTGTAATATTTCCAATTAAACGAATAATAAAAGGACGCGTATCTTTTCCTTTTTTAATACCGTATAAAATATTTTGTAAGCCAACACAAGGATTTGTACTTGCTCCTGTAATATTCATCGAAATTGTATTTTTTGTATTCTGAGTAATATAAAGAATCTGAGCTCCAGCTTTAGGCGTCCCATCTGAATTATATCCTCCCGGAATACGACCCCCATCAAAAGCAAAACCATTGCGATCATGAGCCAAAACAGTTAAAGAAGATGTTGTTGTACCCGTTCCTTCAACATTAGCAGTAACAGGTTTTACCGTTAAGGTGTATATACCAGCTGCAATACCAGGGATATCTGCACGAAAATAACTGCCATAACTTCGAATAAGTGGCCCATCAATCTTTTTATTTGTTTCTCCGCCACCTGTGTAATAAACATTATAACTGTCTGCTCCTGCAACAGCAGACCATTCAACAAAAGCAGACTCCAGCCATCCTGATGATTTTGTAATAGTTTGCGCCTCAATTTTTACCGAGATAAAAAGTAAAGCCATGTAAAGTAAAATTCTTTTCATAATTGTGGTTTAGTTAGATAGTTTAAGTAGTTTAAAAGATCAAAAAACAATATTAAATGTAATCGATTACACGAAAATAAATAAAATTTTCTAATTCAAAAAAAATTTAGAATAAAAATGCATATAATTAAAAAAATACAATTAATAAATACAAATACCATATCTATAACGTTATAGTCAAAACTAAATGAAAAGCCCGTAAATAAAGTCATCCCTAATAAAAACTGAATTTTATTTTAAAAATCAATTTGGAAAATGAAAAAATTCAAACAACAGAATATTCCTATTTATAATTTCGTCTTAAAGCAAATCAATTAAATCATCGTTTTTATTATTTAATTCTAAATCTAACCTGTCTAAGTTTTTGGAATTAAAAAAGGCGACAATTTGAAATTTCAAATTGTCGCCTTTTTATAAGAAAGCTGCTTTTATATTATTCCTTATAAATTAAAGGATGCTCCCAAACTAAAAGTAAACTGATTATTTAAGTGATCAAACATATCATTATCATCACTGTATTTTGCAATTGGAAACCCAAGTTCAGTAAAAACACCAAATCCTTCAGTAAAAAGGTAACGACCTCCTACGTGCCCTCCAAAATTTTTGAGACCTAAACTTAGTCCTGGATAAATGTCTAATTTTTCATCGACATTAAAAACATTTCCAATATTAGCATTTATTCTGAATTTTGCATCGAAACGATCTTTAAAATCCGGTTTTTCGTTAGAATATTCAGTTGTTCCTCCGTTATAAAATCCTGAGAATTCGTTTACTCCCAATAAATAAGAACCAACAAAACCATAAGAAAAATTTTCAGCCAAACCAAAATCAACTGAGCCCTGAATTCCTGAACCTCCATCCTGAATATTCGCACCTACATTAACTTTTATATCTCCTTTTCCTTTAAAAGCTTGTTGTGCTTGTGTAATTCCGAATAATGTCAGAAATAATAATGTGATAACTTTTTTCATAAACCTTAAATGTTTTTTATTAGCAAAAATAGAATTTTACAACTTAATTTCTTCCTCTTTCATTAGAATACAATTCGTTTAAAGGCTCACTTTGCCAAAATTCTTTTGTATCCACATTCATTATTGTCAAAGGTCCTTTGAAAGCCGCCCCGGTATCTATATTCCAAACGCATGCTTTATTAACCGGAACTGTTTCTCCAATACGGCTAACCGGAGTATGACCTATAAAAATTTCCTTATATAAGGTAAATCTTTTGGGATAATATAAATCTTCTTTATTCATATTTGGATCTAACGAAAGAGCTGTTTCCCATAAAGTTCTGTCCCAATAAAATAATTTAGGGAAATATTCATAAGCAACACCATTTAAATTCGTAAAACCTGCATGTACGAACAATCGATTTTCTTCATCGAGATGATAATCCTGCAGTGATTCTAAAAATTTTATATGCACCTCTTTTTGTTTTTCATTTAATTTTGCATAAGCCAAAACTGTGGCTTCCCCTCCATGCTGATACCATAGTTCATTGTTTTTAGCATTTTTAAGCCATTCTAATAATAACTCATCATGATTACCTCTAATACAAATACAGTTTTGTTTACTTTGAAGATGAATCAAATAATCAATTACCTGTGGAGACTGGCTCCAGCCATCAACATAATCTCCAAGAAATATTAAGGTGTCTTTTTCAGTAACTTCAGCTTTTTTCATCACTTGTTCAAGGGCAAGTAAACCACCATGAACGTCGCCAATAACAAATGTTCTCATTTTTAATTATTTAATCCGGAATACAAAAATATAGAAAATGATCTGCTTTAAACATTAACTCGTCAATCTAATTTATATTGCTAATATAAACGTAAATCCCGAGAACCTTATAAATTTGTTTTAGGTTCCCGGGATAATTTAGAATTTTATAAAAAATTAAACTCCAAGTTTTTTTGCAATTTCTATTGGAATTCCTCCTTTATTTACCATTAAGGCTGTTGTTTTATATTTTACAAAATTTTTAGTTACAAAAAGGAAACCTCTATAGTCGTTTGTTTCCCCCCATGAATTTTTCACAATATAGTATTCCTTTCCGGTTTGATCTTTTGCCAGACCAATAATATGCATACCATGATCATCTGTAGTCTGGTAATTATCAAAAGCTTCCTGACGCATTTCAGGTGTAATTTCAGGTTCTGCTTTTGGTCCATTGAACATATCAGCTTTTTCATCTGCCGTCATATCATCAAATTTTTTAGTAGAAACATAAGCAACACCATTTTTCCAGCTAAAACTTTTTTCACTCACATCAGTTGCCCAGGCTACTGTATAACCCTTCTTTAAAGCATTGTCAATAACATCAGTCATATCATTTACTTTAATATTGTAAACCTGATCAAAAGACCAGTTGTCCGGCACTGCCAAAAGTGTTTTTTGATAATAAGGAGCTGTAGTAAATGATGACATCTCAACATATTCATCAGGATTGATTCCTACCACTTCTTTTGCAAAACTTTGGGGGGTATAGTTTTTTCCTTTATATGCAAAATTATCCGGAACTTTTCCTAAGTAAGAATCAACAACAGCAGCATACGCTTTTTCCCAACTTGGCGTCAACTGACCATTTGGATTTTTAACAACAGCCGTAAGAACCCCTTCAATAAGAGCTGCCATTTCTCCAAATTTATTTTTATCAGTTCCATAGTTTAGCCCTGTGTAAACTTCTCTTGGAACTGTTCCGTATTTTTTATACATGTTAATTACATCATGCAAAGATCCTCCGTCACCTAAAGTAACAGCTCCATGCATGCGTACATAATTTTTTCCTTTTTCAACATACACATTTCTTGCAGAAAAGATCTGAGACAATTCAACCGGCTGCTTCCCTAAACGAATCATTTCAGATTCCAGAAAAGAATTTGTAGAATAACTCCAGCAAGTTCCAGAAGAACCTTGCAATTTTACCGAAGTCGTTCCTAAATTAATCACTTCAGTGAACT
Organism: uncultured Flavobacterium sp.; assembly: GCA_963513545.1. GTDB lineage: Bacteria > Bacteroidota > Bacteroidia > Flavobacteriales > Flavobacteriaceae > Flavobacterium. Next base: position 6,753 of record CAUPQW010000007.1, on the reverse strand, counting down.
TAAAATTTTCTTTGCTTTTATCACTTGCATTGAGCTTTAGTGAATTTACTAAAATGTCTTGTGCAAAACCGCCACTGACACCTGCCAAAAAAACAGACGCAGCAAAAACTGATTTCATCGTAATTTTATACATAATCAAATGATTTAAATAGTTGACTGATTAGTAGCCCTTATTTTATTTTTGTTACAAAACAATTAAATATTAAGTAAAAAAACTATTGTTTTTCAGTTAATATTTATACAATGTTTTTATTAAGCAACCAAACCTTACAAATTCTTCAAAAAGCAACCATTGATCAAAAAAGCGCATTTTTAATATTTTAGTTTCTTAATAAATAGTATTTTTAGTTTTTAAATACCATCAACAGTCCACGAATGTACGAACTCGAAAAGGAGAAATATTTAGGTAATACCAAAAACATTTTCAACACCACACAAGGTATTTCAGTGGTCGAAACTGAGTATCAAAATAAAGTTTACGAAGGTTGGCATTCACATAATAATGCACATATTACACTTTTTCTGAAAGGTGGAACAACCGAAAAACGAAAAAATTTTAGTGAAACAGTAGGTTCGGGCTCATTATTATTTTATCACAGTGATGAATTACATCTAAATCAAAATACTCTTTTTCCGTCCAGAAATATTAATATCGAAATTGAAGAAAATTTTCTTAAAAATCTTCAATTAACTGAAAACATTCTCGAAAAAGCAATTCAAAATTCTGTACTTACGAAATTTTTAATTTTGAAAATTTTTAAGGAAACAATCACTGCAGATGCATTTTCCAGCGATAGCATTACGATGTTATTTTCTCAATTATCGAATACTCATAAGCATTTAGACCGATATGAAAAAAGTCCGTATTGGGTAAAAAGCCTAAATGAATTATTAAACGATTGCTGGAATGAGAATCCAAACCTTCACGATCTTGCACAGGTTTTACAACTAAATCCGATTACGATATCCAAACATTTTCCAAAATATTTTGGGTGCACGCTGGGTGAATATATGCGACGAATCAAAATAAACCGTTCGCTTTCACTTATACAGTTAAACCAAAGCAATTTAACTGAAATTAGCTTAGAATGTGGGTTTGCTGATCAAAGCCATTTCATCAGAACCTTCAAAAACCTAACCGGATTTTTACCAAAGCAATTCCAAAAACTATAAGGCAGGCAAATTTCATTCTATTTTTTGGTTAAGCATCGATCTACATTTGCTTCAAATTAATACTTAAACCAAATCGAAATGGAAATCCTTACTACAAAACAAAAAATATTTAAATCGCCTGTAACCAAGATGATTCTTGCATTGCTTGTTTTTATGACAGTTGTTATTATCGGACAACAGATTGCTTCAAAATTACTTGCCCTGACTCCACTAGACAAAGACTATAGAAACCTTTTAAAGGGACTTTTTGTTTCGACATCATGTGTGTTAAGCTATATTCTTTTCTTTAAAAAATACGAAAAAAGAGCTGTAACAGAATTTGCTTCAAAAGGAATTGCAAAAAATATTATCATTGGGATTTCGGTTGGCTTTATCCTGCAATCGTTAACTATTTTAGTAATTTACCTAAACGGAAGTTATAGTGTTGCGGCTGTAAACCCGGTGTCATTTACCCTGATTCCTTTTGCCATTATGTTTACAGTGGCTATTATAGAAGAAATATTGGTTCGCGGAATTATATTTAGAATTTTAGAAGAAAAACTGGGAAGCTATATTTCGCTTACCATTTCGTCAGTTCTGTTTGGTGTTTTTCATCTGGCAAATCCTCACGGAACTTTGCTTTCGGGAATATGTATAACCACCGCAGGTTTTTTATTTGGAGCGGCTTATATTTACAGTCGTAGTTTATGGCTGCCAATTGCTTTACACTTTGCCTGGAACTTTACACAGTCGGGAATATTTGGCGCCATTACATCAGGAAACGAAAAAACAAATAGCTTACTTGAATCCAAAATACAAGGTGCTGAATATATTACAGGTGGGGAATTTGGTCCTGAAGGATCAATTCAGGCTATTGCCTTCTGTGTGGTTGCAACAATAGTATTTTTAATTTTAATTCATAAAGAAAATAAAACTATTAAACCATCCTGGAAAAGATAGCACTTATAATTCATATCTCACAAATTACCTATGACCCCCAGATAATTAAAAATTATCTGGGGGTTTTTATTTCATCATGTCTAATTTTTTTTCCTAACAAAAAAATCCACCCGATAACCGGATGGATTTTAAATATCTATTTTGAAAAAAATTATTCTATTTCAGAAACTCTCATGGTATTTACCATTCCTTTATCTTTGATTGGCATAGCGGCCAGATTAATCAAATAATCTCCTTTTACAGCATAACCTTTTTCTACAGCAATTTGATTTACATCAGTTACTGTATCATCAGTACTATTTTCATTATCATAGAAAAATGATTTAACTCCCCATAACAAATTCAATTGTGTTAGAATTCTTCTGTTTGAAGTAAATACTAAAATATGTGCCGATGATGGTCTCCAGGCCGAAATTTGAAAAGCAGTGTAACCACTATTTGTCAATGTACAAATTGCTTTTGCCTGAATTGTATTAGCCATTAAAGCCGCTTGTTGGCAAATTGTTTTAGTAATAAAACGTTTTGTTTTTATTTGTGGTGTGTTTTGTGGAACATGAATAAGCGGAGAGTTTTCAACAGCTTCACAAATTTGAGTCATTTTTTGAATTACCTGTACAGGATAGTTTCCTGTAGCAGTTTCTCCTGACAGCATCACCGCATCAGCTCCATCCATTACAGAGTTTGCAACGTCATTTACCTCTGCTCTTGTTGGCGTTAAGCTTGTAATCATTGTTTCCATCATTTGAGTAGCAACGATAACAGGAATTCTGGCAGTTTTAGCTCTTCGGATTAAGTCTTTTTGAACCAATGGCACTTCATGCGCAGGAAGTTCAACTCCTAAATCTCCACGAGCCACCATTAAAGCATCACAATATGCTACAATTCTATCCATGTTCTCTAAAGCTTCCGGCATTTCAATTTTAGCAACGATAGGAATTTTAACATCTGAATGTTTAGCAATTAATTCCTGTAAGTCTTGTAAATCACGAGGCGTTTTTACAAACGAAAGCGCAATCCAGTCTACTTTTTGCTCAATAGCAAAAATAGCATCTGCAATATCTTTTTCTGTTAATGCCGGTAAAGAAATCTTTGTATTTGGAAGATTAACTCCTTTTTTAGATTTTAATTCTCCACCCTGAATAACTTTAGCAACAACTTCTGTCTTTTTATCCGTTGAAACGATCTCAAAAATAAGTTTACCATCATCAAGTAAAATACGTTCTCCTTCATTCACATCATTTGGAAAATTTTGATACTTCATAAATACTCTTTGAGCATTTCCTACAATATCTTCTGCAGTTGTAAAAGTGATTAAATCACCATCGTTAACTGTAGTTCCTTCTTCCATTACTCCTACTCTAAGTTTAGGTCCCTGCAAATCTCCTAATATTGCAGTAGTATAACCAAACTCTTCATTTAAGCCTCTAATAATATTAATTTTCTCTTTTACACCTTCATAATCAGCATGCGAAAAATTAACTCTAAATACATTTACACCTGCTTCGATCATATCTTTAATGATCTCTTTCGTTCCACATGCAGGTCCAAGTGTGGCTACAATTTTGGTTTTTTTGTTTGTAAGCATTTTTTTTAAAAAATTAAATTGTTTTTTGATTTTATTTTATTGATATCTACAGCATAAATAGCTGCGATACTCTCAATTGTATTTAGCTTTTGCTGTATTTCTGAAAAGTTTATAGCCTCACCACTATTATCTATTTTCAGGAAAAAATCTACTTTTTTGAATTCAGGAAGTAAATGAATTGTTGTTGAAACCTCACTATTTTCATTAGAAAACAAATTCTGAAATTCATTTCTACTCACTGAAATGATTTCATTTTTATTCTGAATCAAATTCCATGAAAGGGCTTTGTCGGTGTCATAATAATAGAATCTGGAAAAATTTGTTTCACCTTCCTTAGTTTGAGCATGGATCTCGTTTTTACTCTTACTTAAGTTTATCGGAAGTTTTTTATTGATAAAATACGCTAATCTATAATCTTCTAAAGAAGTATGGATCGCCATTAAATAATAATCAATTTCGTCAAATTCGTCTAAATCTAATCTATGAATAGCCATTTCATAAAATATCAAGCTGTAAATATACTATTTCTATCGTAGCATAAATAGTTAAGAACAGCATGTTTTTGTTAATTTATAAACGAAAACGTTATAGCGTTAAGAATATTACACTACTTTTCGCGTTATTTCTTATCCATTTTTTCCTGAAATGCGAAATATGCACGTTGCGAAGCTTTCTCTTCTGCTTTCTTTTTTGAAGTTGCTCTTGCTCTTGCAATTATTTTATCGTCTATGCTTAATTTAACGCCAAACAAACGTTGCCCATCAATTCCGTTATCTTCAAAAATATCATAATGAAAGATTCTCTTTTCTTTTTGACACCATTCGATAACCAAACTTTTATAACTAATTACTTTTCCTTCAAGTCTTGCTATATCAACATAAGGTATAATGACTCTTTTTTGAATAAATTTTTCACAAAAAGAGTACCCCCGATCTAAATAAATAGCACCTATAAGTGCTTCAAAAATATTTCCGTGAATATTTTCACCAAAATGCTGAATAGGCACTTTACTTTCAACAAACCGTACTAAATTTAAATCTTTTCCTAGTTCGTTCAAGTGTTCCCTGCTTACAATTTTAGAGCGCATTTTAGTCAAATAGCCCTCATCACCGTTAGGTGCCTTATTAAATAAATGTGCAGCAATAACAGAACTTAACATTGCATCACCTAAAAATTCAAGTCTCTCGTAATTAATTGGATTACCTGATTCATCTAATTTATTAGAAGAGCGATGTGTAAATGCTTTCTTGTAAAATTCTATAGTAATTGGCTGAAAACCAAGAATTTTCTGAATAGTGTCAAAAAAAATCCCGTCTTCTTGAGAACGGGATTTTGAAAATATTTTTTTGATAATATTCATAGACAAGACTAGTCAACTAATTTTTTAAACAATACACAAGCATTGTGTCCACCAAAACCAAAAGTGTTACTCATTGCAACATTTACTTCTCTTTTTTGAGGTTTGTTTAAGGTAAGATTCAATGAAGGATCAATATTTTCATCTACGACAGTATGATTAATCGTTGGAGGAACAATACTGTGCTGCATCGCTAAAATCGAAGCAATTGCCTCAATAGCACCAGCTGCACCAAGTAAATGTCCGGTCATTGATTTTGTTGAGTTTATATTGATGTTTTTTGCATGGCTTCCAAACACAGCACTGATTGCTTTTAACTCAGCTACGTCTCCAAGAGGAGTAGAAGTTCCGTGTGTATTGATATGGTCAACATCTTCAGGGTTCATTCCTGCATCTCTTAAAGTGTTTTTCATTACTGCAATAACTCCAATTCCTTCAGGATGTGGTGCTGTTAAGTGATAAGCATCAGATGACATTCCACCGCCGCCTATTTCGCAATAAATTTTTGCACCTCTGGCTTTAGCATGTTCGTATTCTTCAAGTACCAATGCTCCTGCTCCTTCCCCTAAAACAAAACCATCTCTGGTAGCATCAAAAGGTCTGGAAGCCGTTTCCGGGCTTTCGTTTCTTGTAGATAAAGCGTGCATGGAACTGAAACCTCCCATACCTGCAATAGTAACTGCAGCTTCTGAACCTCCTGACACAATAACATCGCACATTCCTAAACGAATATAGTTAAAAGCGTCAATTAAAGCATTTGCAGAAGAAGCACAAGCTGAAACAGTTGTATAATTAGGTCCCATATAGCCATTACGCATAGAAATATGTGCTGGTGCGATATCGGCAATCATTTTAGGAATAAAGAAAGGATTGAATTTTGGAGTTCCATCCCCTTTTGCATAATACATTACTTCCTCTTGAAAAGTCTCCAAACCTCCAATTCCAGCTCCCCAAATAACTCCAACTCTTTGTTTGTCGATATTTTCGTCTGTTAATCCAGCATCTTTAATAGCTTCATCACTGGCCGCAACTGCATATTGAGCAAATTTATCTAATCTGCGCGATTCCTTGCGGTCCATATAATCTTCAATATTGAAGTTTTTTACTTCGCAGGCAAACTTAGTTTTATGTTTCTCTGTATCATAATACGTAATAGGGGCAGCACCGCTAACTCCATTAATAAGTGCATCCCAATATTCCTGGATATTATTTCCAATAGGAGTAAGAGCACCTAGTCCTGTTACAACAACTCGCTTTAATGCCATAAAAATGTATTTTGTGTCTTTAACAAATAAAACCCATGCTTTCTTAACTATAGTATTTACTTAAGAGCCATGGGCATTACAATATAAATATATCTTTTGATTGTGTACCAATCTAAATTTAAATTTTAAAAAAAATAATAACACCCGATTTATACCATATAAACCGGGTGTATATTTATTATTTTTTAGCTTCCTCGATATAAGAAATAGCTTGACCAACAGTAGCAATGTTTTCTGCTTGATCGTCCGGAATTTGAATATCAAATTCTTTTTCGAATTCCATAATAAGCTCAACAGTGTCTAATGAGTCAGCTCCTAAATCATTAGTGAAGCTTGCTTCTGTTACAACTTCGTTTTCGTCAACACCTAATTTGTCTACGATAATCGCTTTTACTCTTGATGCAATGTCTGACATAATCTTTAATTTTAGAATT